>CAYUOX010000022.1:0-16429 GCA_964446575.1 uncultured Anaerolineaceae bacterium
AGCGCATAATGCACCTCCTGCTTGCGAGTCGTTGAGCCCCATTATAATGGGAAGCACCCGCCCCGCCCCCGCCGTTCCCTGCCAACCTCCACCCGCTAACCTCCAACCTCCAACTTCTAACCATGCTATAATGCCCTTATCGCGGATCTTATGGCACAAGCCGCGACTTTGCGTCAAGCCATCCAGGATCGCTATGGCACAGCCACCGACCATTTCAACTTTGGCCTGGCCCTGCGCCAGTTGGGCCGCGCGGCAGAAGCCCGGCCTCATTTGCGCCGTGCGGCCGAGATCTATGCCGAGATCGGTCTCGAGCACTTCGCCGCGCAAGCCCGGGCCCTGGCCGACGAGGCCGCGGACGAATAGACTTCCCTCGCGTGTTCCCGCGCCGGCCCGGCCGGGGCCCGCGATCCTCATCGTTGGAGGTTGCCCATGCCCCCGGTTTCCCGCACTTTGTGGCTTGGCGATGCCCTGGCCCTGACCGCGGTGTCGGTCTTGGGCTTCGCGTTCCACAACACCCTCACCAGCGCCAACATCCCACGCCTGGTGTGGAGCATCGTGACCGTGGTCCTCGCGTGGACCTTGGCCGCATGGCCCACCGCCGCGCTGGACGCCAACCGCATGCGCCACGCGCGCGAATGGTGGCGTTTGCTGTGGGCCGCGTTGCTGGCCGTGCCCTTGGCCTTGGCCCTGTACGAATTCCCCCGTGGGCGGGTGATCACATGGGCTTTCACGCGCGCGCTGGGCACCTTCGCGCTGGCTGCGCTGGTGGGTTGGCGCGTGGTGCATTGGGGGCTGGCCGGCCGCCGCGCCGCGCGCGCGTGAACTCGCGAACGCGGCCATGAGCACCGAAGCGGCCTGGATCGCGGCCGCACGTCGCGGCGACTTAGAGGCCTTCAACCGCCTGGTTTTGGCCTATCAAGACCAGGCCTATCGGGTCGCGTACCGCTTGCTGGGCGACCCTGACGCGGCCGCGGACGCCACCCAGGACGCCTTCCTCAAGGCTTATCGGCATATCGGCAGGTTTCAAGGCGGGGCGTTTCGGGCTTGGCTGCTGCGCATCGTGACCAACACGTGTTACGACTACTTGCGTCGCCGCCGCCGACGCCCCACGGTTTCGTTGGATGCCTCTTTCGCAGACGGGGGGCCGGGCGAGGCTTCGGCTTGGCTGCGCGACACGCGCGACGGCCAGGACCCAGCCCGCTATGCAGAAAATCGGGCCCTGGCCGCGGCGATCGAGGCCTGTTTGGCCGCCCTGCCCCCTGATTTTCGGGCAGTGGTCGTGTTGGTCGATGTGGAAGGGTTGGATTATCCGACCGCGGCGCAGGCCTTAGGGGTGCCCGTGGGAACGGTCAAGAGTCGTTTGGCCCGGGCCCGCCGGCGCTTGCGTGATTGCTTACGCGCCGCGGGGTGGGGAACGGATTCTGCCGTGAGGGCGTTGGAAAGATGACCATGAGCACGCGGCCTTCTTCCCTCAGTGACGCGGATTGGGAGCGCCTCTCTGCCTATCTGGATGGCGCGCTTTCGGCCTCGGAGCGCGCCCAAGTCGAGGCGCGCTTGGCCCACGACCCGGCCTGGCAGGCGGCCTGGGCTGAATTGCAGGCGATGCAGCAAGCCTTGCGCACGCTGCCCGCGGCGCCACGGCCACGCGGTTTTGTATTGACGCCCGACATGGTGCGGCCCAGGCCCCGCTTTTGGCCGCGCTGGCGATGGGCTTGGGCCGCGCTGGCCACCGCGAGCGCGGTGGTGCTCTTGTTCATGGCCTATGGCCTGCGCGTGGGCAGCCTGCCACGCTTGGCCGCGCAGCCCCCTCCTGCCCCTGCCTTGGCCGAAGCCCCCGCGGAGGCGCGGCCTGCCAAGCCACCCGTCGAACCCACGCCCGCGCCGCGCGCGGTGGCCGAGGCCCCGGCCGCGGCCGAAGCCGAAGCCGAAATGGAAGCGCTGGCCCCAGCCGCCGCGGGCAAGGCCGCAAGCGAACCCGCGGACCAGCCCGCGGAGGTCACTGCGCAGCCCGCGGCAGCCGCGCAGCCCACGCGGAGCCCGTCCCCCCGCACGACCGCGCCGCGGGCCGAACCCGCGCGCTGGCCGCGCGCGCTGGGGCTCTTGGTGGCCGCGGGGTTGCTGATGGGGGGAGGGGCTTGGCTCTGGCGACGCCGCGCGCGCTAAGCCTCGCTCTCTGCCTGGCGCAAGGCCTGAAACGCGGCAATGGCCACTTCGAGCATGTCGTCGGTGGGCGGGCGGGTGGTCAGTTTTTGCAGCGCCAAATTGGGGGCCAACAACACCCGCACCACGGGATGCTGCCGGTGCGCGGCGGTGAAGCGCAAGTATTCGTAGGCCAGGCCCGTGAGCACGGGCAGCAGGGCCAAGCGGGTGAGCAAGCGCATCCCCAACGACATGGGCCCCAGCAGCGCGAACACGATTACCGAGAGCAGCACCAAGATGAGCAAGAACGCGGTGCCGCACCGGGGGTGTTCCTCAGGAAACGGCCGCACGCCTTCGACGGTGAGGGGCGCGGCGTGCTCGAACGCGTGGATGGTCTTGTGCTCCGCGCCGTGATAGCCGTAAAGCCGCTGCACATCGGGCATGAGGCCAATGAGGCCAATATAGCCCACCAGCAAAACCAGCCGCACCAGCCCTTCGGCTAAGTTGCTCATGAAAGGCGACCAGCCCAAGGTCTGCTCCAAGCCTTGGCCCGCCAGCGCGGGCAGCCAAAAGAACAGCCCCACGGCCAAGGCCAGCGAAGTGCCCAGGCTCAAGTAGAGCGCGGGGCCTTCTAAGGGCTCTTCGCCCACGCCTTCAGCCTGCACGTTGGCCGACCAAGTCAGCGCCTGGATGCCCAAGACCAGGGCATCCCACAAGCCGATGATGCCCCGCAAAAAAGGCACGCGGGCCAATCGGCTGCGGTAGATAGCCGCCAATTCGCCAGTACGCACGCGAATGCGGCCATCGGGCGCGCGCACGGCAATGGCATACGCCCGGCGGCCGCGCATCATCACGCCCTCGATGACGGCCTGGCCGCCATAGGAGGGCAAGGTTTGGGGGGTGGGGGACGATGCTCCGCGGGGGGCCATGGAACGCTCCGCAATGCTGAAGATGGGGGTGCCGCGAAGCGCGCGACCGGCATGATCGGCCTGCCGCACGCGGCGGGTGTTGGTCAATTTGAGCCCCCGAGGGCGGGCAAATTGTAGAAGAAGTGCACCAACGCCTGGATGCCCTTGAGCCAGGTGGGCAAGTGCAGGTTCTCGTTGGGGCCGTGCGCGTTGGCGTCGGGCAAGGCAAAGCCTGTGAGCACCGAGGGGATGCCAATGCGCTGCAACTCGGCCACAATGGGGATGGTGCCGCCGTTGCGCACATACAAGGGCTCGCGCTGCCATACGGCCTGCAGGGCTTGGGCCAGGGCGCGGACTTGCGGCGCGTCCATGTCCACATACGCGGGGGGCGCGCCCACCATCTCCACGAGTTCCCAACGCACCGTGGGCGGCACGCGCTGTTCCAAGTAGCGGCGCAGTGCGGCGGCCGCGGTTTCGGGCGTTTGGTCGGCCACGAGGCGCATCGAAATCTTGGCCATAGCCCGCGCGGGGATGATGGTCTTGGAGCCCTCGCCGGTGAAGCCGGAGAGCAGGCCGTTGATCTCTAAGGTGGGGCGGGCGGTGGTGCGCTCGTAGGCGGAGTATTCGGGCTCACCCCACAGCGCGGGCGCGCCAGCCTGTTGCAAAAAGGCCTCCTCGTCGAAGGGCACTTGGGCCAGGCGGCGCCGCTCTTCGGGGCTCAATGGGCGCACGGTGTCGTAGAAGCCTGGCAGGGTCACCCGGCCGTGCTCGTCGTGCATCCCCGCGAGGATCTCGGCCAAGGCCTGCGCGGGGTTGTGAATCGCGCCGCCATACAGGCCCGAATGCAAGTCATGGCTGGGGCCGTAAATGTGCAGTTCGAAGTAGGCCAGCCCGCGCAACGCGTAGGTAATGCTGGGCATATCCCGGTCGTGCATGCCCGCGTCGGGGTTGAGGCAAAAATCGGCCGTGAACGCGTCGCGATGGGCCGCCAGCACCCGGGCCACGCCGGGCGAGCCAATCTCCTCTTCGCCTTCGAACAAGAACTTGAAGTGCACCGGCTGCCCGGCCGCGCGTACGGCTTCAACCGCGGCCAGCGCGGCCAGCACCTGGCCCTTCATGTCAGCCACGCCCCGGCCGTAGAGCATGTCCCCCTCTTGGGTCAGGGTGAAGGGGGGCGAGTGCCAGGGCGCTAAGGGCTCCGCGGGCTGCACATCGTAATGGCCATAAACCAGCACGGTAGGCGCGTCGGCCTGCTCGGCCGGCAGTTCGCCGTAGACCAAGGGGTGCACCCCTTCGTCGAACAAGGCCACGTCTCGCGCGCCCAAGGCCCGCAATCGGTCGGCCAGCCACTCGGCCGCCCGGCGCACATCCTCCCGATGTTCGGGGTCGGTGGAAATGGACGGGATGGCAATGAATTCGCCCAACGCGGCGCGAAAGGCGTCCGCGTGTTGCTGCACGTAGGCCAAGGCTCGGTCACGAGGTTCGCTCATGGTGCCTCCTTTTTGGGCTGTGCGGGCTCCATGTGCCCCATTATAAGCGATTTCACCCAGCCAGGCCGCGGGGCGCGGCAAAGGCTGCCCATCGCAGGGGCCGCGTGGTACAATGAGGCGCCTTGGTGGGCACAGGCGCGCCGCGCGCGCCTGGTTCGGGCATCTCGAGCGATCAGGAGCCGATCATGCCAATTGTGGTGGTCAAACTCGGCGGTACCGAAGGCGTGCAGTTCGATGCCATCGCGCGCGATGTGGCGCAATTGCGCCAAAGCCGCGCGGACCTGCAACTGGTGTTGGTTCATGGTGGTTCGGCCGAGGCCAATGCGCTGGGCAAGGCGCTGGGTTATCCGCCCCGCTTTGTGACCTCGCCCTCGGGCTTCACCAGCCGCTACACAGATCGCCGTACGCTGGAGATCTTCCTCATGGCTGTGCGGGGCAAGGTCAACGGCCTGTTGGTCGAGCAACTTCAGGCCCTGGGGCTCAATGCGTTGGGCCTGAGCGGGTTGGACGGCCGCCTGCTGCAGGCCAAACGCAAGGGCTCTATTCGCATTGTCGAAAACGGCAAGCGCAAGATTTTACGCGGGGACTACACGGGCAAAATTCACACCGTGAACGCGGCTTTGTTGCGCGCGCTCTTGGACCAAGGCTATTTGCCGGTGATCGCGCCGCTGGCGGTGAGCGAGCGTGGCGAAGCGCTGAATGTGGACGCGGACCGCGCGGCCGCGATGATTGCGGCTGCCCTGCGCGCGGAGACCCTGCTGTTGCTCACGGCCGCGCCCGGCCTGCTGGAGCGCTTCCCCGACGAGGGAAGTTTGATTCGCCAATTGCCCCGTGCGCGCTTGGCCCAGGCCATGACCTACGCCCAAGGCCGGATGAAGAAGAAGGTCTTGGCCGCCCAAGAAGCGCTGGAAGGCGGCGTGCAGCGGGTGATCATCGCGGACGGGCGGGTGGAACACCCGGTTTTGGCCGCGCTGGATGGGGCGGGGACAAGTATAATGTAAGAGCGGGGAGCAGGTCGTTGGGAGCAAGAGGTGATGTTATGGACACGAAGGCGCGTTTAGAGCAGGCCTTGAAAGAGGCGTTGCGGGCCAAGGATGGGCTGCGCAAAGAAACGCTGCGCACGGCCTTGGCGGAAATCAAGATGGCCGAAGTCGAGAAACAGCGGCCTCTGACCGAAGCCGAGGTGCTCGCGGTGCTCCAGAAGCAGGTCAAGATGCGCCGCGAGACGCTGGAAGCCGCGCAAAAGGCGGGCCGGGCCGACCTGGTCGCGCGCACGCAAGAGGTCATTCGGGTGCTCGAATCGTTCTTGCCCCAGCCGCTGAGCGAGGCCGAACTGGAAGCCCTGGCCCGTCAAGTCATCGCCGAGGTGGGCGCCCAGGGACCGCGCGACATGGGCAAAGTGATGCAGGCCCTCATGCCACGCCTGGCAGGCCGCGCCACGGGCAAGCAGGCCAGCCAGGTGGTGCGGCGTTTGCTCACCCAAGGAGGCGCGACCGGATAAGCCATGGCCACCCCTTCCCGTTGGCGCGCTTGGGCCCGGGGGTTGTGGTTTCCGCTGTGGTGGCTCGTCGTGTTGGGCGTGCTGCTGACCACCAGCCCCCGGTTGCGTCCGGCCATGTGGCAGGTCGGCGATGTGGCCGCGACGGACATCCTCGCGCCCTATTCTGTCCAATACCCCAGCCAGGTGCTCACAGAGCAGGCCCGAGAGGAAGCCGCGCGGGCCGTGGGCAAAGTGTACGACCCGCTCGACCCGGCCATTGCCCGGCGCCAACTGGAACGCCTGCAGGCGGCCTTGCATTATATCGACGCGGTGCGTCACGACCCCTACGCGACGCCCGACGAAAAGGTCCTCGACCTGCTGCGCCTGGAGGGGGTGGAACTGACGCCCGCGGAAGCGCGGCAGATTCTCAATCTGGACGAGGATGCCTGGGCGCAGGTCAAGCGCGAGGCCCAGCGGGTTTTGATCGAAGTCATGCAAGCGCCCATCCGAGAAGACCGGGTGGACGACGCGCGGCGGGCCGTGGTGGCGCGCATCAGTTTTGATCTCACGCCCATCCAAGCGCGGTTGGCCGAGAAGTTGGCGGCCGCGTTTGTCGCGCCGAATGTGCTATATAACCCGCAGCGCACGGCCGAGGCGCAAGAACAGGCCCGGCGCAGTGTGCAGCCCGTGGTGCGCGCGTTCCGCCGGGGGGAAATCGTGGTGCCTCGCGGCAAAGTGCTCGATGAAGCCGACTTGGAAGCCCTGGCCCACTTCGGTATGCTCGCACCGCAACGCCGCGGGCAGGTCACGGCCGCGTATGGTCTGCTGGTCACGCTGCTGGCCTTGATCACCGCGATGTATTGGCGTGGGCATCCGCAAGCCTTGCCCGGCGGCCGCGACAAAGCGTTGGCCTTAGGCGGGATGGTGCTGCTGCTGGCCATCGCCCGCGGTTTGCTCCCTGGGCATGTGGTGCTGCCGTATTTGTTCCCCATGGGGCTGTACGCGCTGGTGTTGGCCCTGTTTTGGCAGCCGGCCACGGCCATGCTCTTGTCGGCCGTCTTGACGGTTTTGGTCGTCTATGACCTGCCGCGCGCGCTGGAACTGGCCGTGTTTTACGGCCTGGTGCCATGGGCCGCGGCCTTGTGGTTGCACCAGCGCGGGGGACGGCTGTCGTCGTTCGTTCAGGCGGGTATCTTATTGGCCGTGGGCCAGGTGCTGACCGTGTTGGCCTTTCGATTGCCCGACCCTCGCACCGACTGGCTCGGCCTGAGCACGCTGATGGTTGCGGGGGTGGTCAACGCGGGCCTGTCGGCCAGCGCCGCGTTGCTGTTCCAATATACCTTGGCCCCGCTGTTAGGCCATATCACGCCCCAGCACTTGTTAGACTTGGCCCGTCCAGACCACCCCTTGCTGCAGCACTTGTTGCATCGCGCGCCGGGCACCTATCAGCACAGTTTGTTGGTGGCCAACATGGCTGAGCAGGCGGCCGAACGGGTGGGGGCGGATCCTTTGTTGGCTCGGGTTGGCGCCTTGTATCACGATGTAGGCAAGGCGGAGAACCCCCATTACTTCATCGAAAACATCCCGCCCGGCGGGCCTGACCCGCACGCGGGCCTGACGCCCCAGCAGAGTTCGGCCATCATTCGGGCCCATGTGACCGACGGCTTGCGCCTGGCACGGGAATATCACTTGCCGGCCCGCCTGCACGATTTCATCGCGGAGCACCACGGCACGACCATCACGCGCTACCAATACATGCAAGCCCTGCGCCAGGCTGAAGATCCCAGCCAGGTCAACGTGGAGGACTTTCGCTACCCCGGGCCAAAGCCGCGTTCCAAAGAAACCGGCATTCTCATGCTGGCGGACGGGTGCGAGGCCCGCGCACGCAGCCAGCGCCCTGAGTCGCCTGAGGCTTTGCGCGCGTTGGTGCACGACCAAATTATGCAGCGCCTCAATGAAGGGCAGTTGGACGACGCGCCCTTGACCTTGCGTGACTTGGCTGCCATCGAAAACGCGTTCGTGGATGTGCTGCAGGGCATTTATCACCAGCGCATCAAGTATCCGGAGACCGCGCCGTTGTCAGCCCCCCAGGAGGCTGCGGCCGACGACACGGCCCCCGCGGAGGTGCCCCATGCCGGTGCAAGTGCAGGTTGATGCGCCTTGGTCAGCCGAGGTGGATGCGGCCGCGCTGGCCCAGGCCGCGGAGACCGCGCTGCAATATGCCCGTGACCCGGCCCGCGCGGAGCCGGTCCACCTGACGGTGCGCGTCACCGATGCGGACACAGTGCAGCGCCTCAATCAGCGCTACCGCGGGTACGACAAGCCGACGGATGTGCTGGCTTTTGCGGTGCACGAGCCCGACCCTGAGACGGGCGCGCTGTATTTGGGTGATGTCATTATTGCTTACCCAGTGGCCGCGGCCCAAGCCCGCCAGGGGGGGCACGCGCTGCACGACGAATTGGTGCTGCTCACTGTGCACGGTGTGCTGCACTTGCTGGGCTATGACGACGAAGCCCCTGAGGCCCGGCGCCACATGTGGGCGGTGCAAGCCCAAGTGCTGGACGCCTTAGGATGCCCCCTGCGGCCGCCATTATGAGGGCGTCGGCCCTGCGTCTGGCCAGTCATCCGGCGGAGGCGCCTCGCCCCGGGCCCGTTGCAGGAACTCCTGCAGCAAGATTCGCGCCTCGGTTTGCACATGGCCGGGCACCAACAGGCGGATCTCGCCAAAAGGCCCCAAGTAAACGCCGATGGCCCGCGCCGCGCCTTCTTGCAACAACCGGGCTTCGATGCCGTTGGCCTCGAGATAACTCTTGACCAATTCGGCCTCCACGGGATGGTGAAAACGGTAGATTTCAACCCAGGGCATGGGAAAACTCCTTGCGGCCGCGAATCGAGGGCGCTTTTTTTCGGTTATAATGATAGCCGCGTTCGGCCTTCTTGCAAAGTCGAATCTCACGAGAGAGGGACGGAATCGTGCAAGCACCCAGCCCAATTAGCGAGACGTATTGGGAAGACCTCACCGTCACCGACGACGACCTGGAATTCCTCTACCAATATCTGCTGGAAGCCGAAGAGCCCAAGACGCCAGTGGAATTGGCCGAGGCCTTGATTCGAGAGCGCATCGCGCGTGAGCAGCGGCGCATCGAAGAACGCTGGCGGCAAAGTCATGGCATGTACTTGCCCAAGGAACACTATGAAGTGGGGCAAGTGCTGCTGTTCCCGGCCTTGGGCTGGAAGCAAGGCGAAGTGGTGGCCGTGCGCGAAGGCCATCATCCTGACTACGGCGACTTTTCGGTCATTCGCGTCCGCCTGGAGGACGGCACCGAGCGGGAGTTTGCGGCTGACTTCCCCGAGCACCGGCTGAACAACCCGCCGCGGCCCGAAGAAGACCCCATGCTGGATGTGGAATCGATTTTGCCGCGCTATCGCGATGCCGTGGCGCGACGCATTGAAGAGGCCTTGCGGGCCAGCGAGGATTTCGTGTACATCGCGGGCCGCTGGTTCCCCAAGGCCTTGTTGGTAGAACTGCACCCCGGCAATTTGAACCTGGCCGAAGCCGTACTGTTCATGGCCGAAGGCGGCCCTTTACCCACGGAAGAGATCCTCAAGCATTTGGACTTGCCCGCGGATGTGAACCCCAAATTGGCCGCGTTTTCGTTAGATTGGGCGTTGCAGCAAGACGGGCGTTTTGACGAGGTTGGCCCCGCGGGTCAAGTGCTGTGGTATCTGCGCAGCATGGAGCCCGAAGGCGTGCGAGAAGTGCCCATGTGGTTGCGCTACACGCCGCTGGCCTACGACCCCGAAGTGCTGCCCGAAGAGTTGCGCGCGCTGGAAGCCTGGCTGGGCGACGAACTCTCGCCGCGGCCCGAAGCCAAATACTTGCCGCCCCAAGAGGACGAAGAAGTCGAATTGGTGCTGATTTATCCTCACTGGCGCGCGGGCACGTTGCCCTTGTCGGAACGGGTGCGGCATTTGTTCCCCACCGCGTACGAAGCCCCGCGCATCCGCTTCCAGTTGGTGGATGCCGCGACTGGGCACGGCTTTCCGGCTTGGGTGGTGCGACCGCATCGCTATATCTTCGGCTTAGGCGAGTGGTATCGCGAGAAGGGGCTCTTTCCGGGCAGCCGCATTTGGGTCCGCCGCGGCCGCCATCCGGGGGAAGTGATCGTGCGGGCCCAGGTGCAGCGTCCCATTCGCACGTGGCTGCGCACGGTGGTCGTGGACGAAGATGGACGCTTGCACATTCGGCCCCAAAATGTCGCGGTCGGCAGCGCGTATGAGGACCTGATGGCGTTCTATGTGCCTGACCCCGCGGCGCTGGATCCGGTCTGGCAACGTATCCAAAAGCAGAAAATACCGTTGGAAGACCTGCTGGTGCTGGTCATGCGCGAACTGTCGAAACTGACGCCCCAGGGGCACGTCTCGGCCAAGGAACTATACGCCGCGGTGAATCTGGTCCGCCGCTGCCCGCCAGGGCCCATTTTCGCCCTGCTGGCTTCGCGGCCATGGTTCCAGCATGTGGGTGGAGAATACTACCACCTGAACACCGGCAGCCGCTGACGCGCGACTGGTTCGATCCCCCGAAGGAGAAGGCGGCATGACGCCCAAACCCGGCAGCCTCATTCGTCCAACGGTCGACACCCCTTTTCACATCGACTTTGAATGGTGGCAAAAGCGCGATCGTGATTGGCGCATTTATTTGCAAAACTTGTTGTGCGAAGAACATCGGGCTCAATTTGCCAATCTGGTCGCCACAGAGCAGTTCGATTGGGTCGATCCCGAGACCGCGGAAGTGCGGCGGGTCGACGGTCTGTTGCACGTGCTGATGACGCACTGCGCGCAGCAGCCCGAGTTTTTGCGTGAGCGGACCTCAGTGGTGGATTCGATCTTTCGTTTGCTGTTAGCCCACGGCAACGCGCCCATGACGCCGCGCGAGATGGCCGCTTGGTTGAACAAATCGCCGTCCACCCTGGTGCGTTTGTTGTCAGGGCCACGGGTGTATCGGGGCATTCGGCCCGTACTCACTGGCGGCGGCCGCACGCCCGCGTGAAGCCCATCGCTGTTCCCCCCAGAGCAGCGTCACGCGGCCACGCACCAAATCAAGCCAGGGCCGGCTTTTAGGACCGGCCCTGTTGCGTTGGAAGTGCCCGCGCGCGAGCGCGCGGCACGCTCAGCGCACGGCCTGCACAATCGCCCAGGCCGTGACTTCGGCCGCCCACGCGCCCACCAGCGATGCATCGGCCGGGACCTCGCCCGTGGCTAACGCGAACACTGTATCGCCGTCCAGCATGGTATGCGCCGGGCGTAAGGCGCGCGCCAACCCATTTTGGGCCATTTGCGCGACCTTGGTCGCGGCGGCTTTGTCCAAGCGGGCGTTGGTGACCACCACGACCAGGGTGGTGTGCTCGGCCGCGCGGAAGTCCAACGCAGTGGGGCGTTCGGCCCAGGCCGTTAGCAGGGCGCGCGGCTCGACAACACGGCCCTCAGGGTCGCGCGCGCCGGCAATGGGCTGACCTGTGTCGGGGTGCACCACTTGCCCCAACGCGTTCACTACGGCCAGCGCGCTGACGATCAAACCACGAGGCAGCCGCACTCCGGCAACGCCCACGCCGCCGGGCATGGCCCGCTCGGGGCCCAGCAATTTGCCCACGGTGGCGCCGATGCCCGCGCCGACCCGGCCTTGGGCCACCGGGCCCGCATGCGCGGCTTGCACCGCGCGATAGCCCATGTCTGCGTCTGGCCAAGTCGCGCGCCCTACATGCAGGTCGAACAAAACCGCGGCCGGCACAATGGGCACCCGGGCCACACCGGTATCGAATCCCACCCCTTGTTCGGCCAGGGCCCGCATGACGCCGTCGGCCGCGGCCAAGCCAAAGGCCGACCCGCCCGTGAGCAGCACCGCGTGCGCGCGGTCGACCAGATGCACGGGCCGCAAGGCGTCGGTCTCACGAGTGCCGGGCGCGCCCCCGCGCTGGTCAACCCCCGCGACCGCGCCCTGCCGTGGGGCCAAAATCACGGTGCAGCCGGTTCGGGCCTCCGCGTCGTGCGCGTGCCCTACCCGCACCCCTGGCACCGCGGTGGGTGGGACGTCATAGCCCTGAGGCAGCCGCAGCGTTGACATGATGGTCATCCTCGGTTTGGTCGGCGGCCATTAGGCCTTGCACAAAGGCATCGGGGTCAAAGGGCGCCAAATCATCGGGGCCCTCGCCCAAACCCACAAATAGGATGGGCAGCCCCAGTTCCCGCTGAATGGCAAAGGCCATGCCCCCTTTGGCCGACGAGTCCAACTTGGCCAGAATGACACCCGTGACCCCTACTGCGTCTTTGAACGCCTTGGCTTGAGCCAGCGCGTTCTGGCCGGTGGTGGCGTCCATGACCAACCAAACATGGTGTGGCGCGCCGGGCTGCGCCTTGCTGGCCACACGGCGCACCTTTTTGATCTCTTCCATGAGGTTGTAGCGGGTGTGCAACCGGCCCGCGGTGTCGACCAGCACCACATCCAGGCCGCGGGCGCGCGCGGCTTGGATTGCGTCGTATGTGACCGCGCCGGGGTCGCTGCCGGGCTGTCCCGCGATGACGGGCACCCCCAAACGCTGGCCCCACACCTTGAGTTGGTCGATGGCCGCGGCGCGGAACGTGTCGGCCGCCGCGAGCAACACGCGTTTGCCCTCCTGCTGCAGGCGCCGGGCCAGTTTGGCAATGGTGGTGGTCTTGCCGCTGCCGTTGACGCCCACGATTAGCACCACCGTCGGCCGCGCCGGATACGCGATGGACGGCGGGGGCTGCAGGGTGGACCGCAGCGCCTCGAACAGCATCTGCCGCAGTTCGTCGGTGCGGGTCACGCCCTCGCGGCGCACTTGCTCTTGCAGCCGCTGGATCAAATCCAACGTCAAGTTGACGCCCAGGTCGGCCTGGATGAGGAGGGCCTCCAAATCGTCCCAGGTTTCGTCGGTGATCTCGGTCGCGCCAAGCCATTGAGCCAGGCGGCCAAACGTGGTTTTGCGGGTGCGGGCCAAGCCCTCTCGCCATTTGTGCAGCCAATTGCGCATGGGGACTCACTCCGTGAACGGCCGAGCCGTCGTGTGTGCGCGGGGGCGCGTCTCACGACGGCCGCGAGTTGGTGCGAAAATAGCCCCGCCGCGGTGAGCGAATCTCCTCCACTGTGATGAAGGCTTCGGGGTCCATCTCTTGCACCAGGTGTTCGACCTCGGCCACGTCTTTGCGCGCAACCGCGGTCTCCAACATGCCCACTGTGCCCGTGCGTCCACGCGCGGGCACTTCGGTCACCGCGAAGCCCTTGTCGCGCAGGGCTTGGGCCACGCGCGCGCCCTTGGTGGGGCTGATGATACGAATATAACTGTAGCCCAAGGCCAAGCGCCCTTCCAAGTACATGCCCAGCAGGGTGCCTGTGGCGTAGCCCGCGGCATAAGCCGCGAACTGGATCGGATGACTGGCTCCCTTGAGCACCGCGCCCACCGCGATGACGAAGACCAGCGACTGAAAGAAACTCAAGACCCAAGTCAAAAGGCGATAGCCCCGAAAAAGCACCAGCATGCGCAAGGTGCCCAACGAAACATCGATTAAGCGCAGGCCAAAGATAGACAGCGCGGACAGAAGCAGGGCAGAGTCCATGTTCAACGCTCCCGCGCGAGATGGGCATCGCGAATTGTATCACGGGTGGGGGTTCTGAGGGGAGAGGAAAGTCGCGCGGGGGCGATGCGTGCCCAGCAACCATCGCCCCCGCGGTCAGGCGGCTGTTATATCTCGGCTGCGGCTTCTTCCGCGTGGGTGTACACTTTGATGCCTAATTCATCGGCCACCTCGCGCGCCTTGGGCTCCACCATGGGCGAGATGATGACCAGACGTTTCGCTTTGCGGTTGTGCTTCTTCTCATAAAAACGCGCCTTGCGTTCGAAGATATAGACGTCGGCTTTGCTCATCGATGATTTGATTTCGCCCAGAATTAGATCCCCGTCTTTGATGATCAGATCCAGTTCGATCTGATCCGGCCGGCCAAACACCTCGCCTTGTGGGTCTTTTTCGACCGTGCGAATGACTTGTACCCCTGGCGCGACTTCTTCTAAGATGCCTGCCAGCGCGTTGCGGAACGCGGATTCGGCGTGCAACCCCCATCGCGCACCCAACGCGCCCAGCGAGGTGTCAATACGACGATCCAGACGCTTGATTTCCTCCAGCAAGTGACGGATAATCTTTTGATTCTCTTCCCACCGGCGCTGGTTTTCTTCCCACTTTCGCTGATTCTCCTCCCACCGGCGCTGGTTCTCTTCCCACTTTCGCTGATTCTCTTCCCACCGGCGCTGGTTCTCTTCCCACTTTCGCTGGTTCTCTTCCCACCGGCGCTGATTCTCTTCCCACCGGCGCTGGTTTTCTTCCCACTTTCGCTGGTTCTCTTCCCACCGGCGCTGATTCTCTTCCCACTTTCGCTGATTCTCTTCCCAGCGGCGCTGGTTTTCCTCCCATCGTTCTTCCCATGTACGGCGCTCTTCCTCCCACTGGCGCAGATGTTCTTCCCAGCGGCGTTGGTTCTCCTCCCAGCGCTCTTCCCATTTGGCGCGTTCTTCGTCCCATCGGCGCAAATGCTCTTCCCACTTGCGCCGGTCCTCCTCCCACTGCTTCTGGAGCATGGCCAAAAGTTGTTCAAACCGGCTCTCGGTTTCCGCGCGCCCCGCGACATAAGGCTGCAGAATTTGCCACAGCAGGAGCCGCAAACTTGCATCCTCCTGCAGCAGCCGGGGCAATTCCTGCAGCAAGAACTCTCGCACCGTACCGCGCATGTCTTGAGCAGCCATAGCGCAACTCTCCGCACTTATAGCGACGGGCCAGGGGAGCGCTTGGGGATGGGTGTAGATGTATTATACCATAAAATGGCCTCATCGTTCGCCGTTGGCGGGGGCTGCGGGACGCGGTTATGACTCGTGGGTCTCCCCTTCGGCAGGAGGTGGATCTGGAGCGGGGCGGAAAGTCGCCAGCGCGGTCTCCAGGGCTTCTTCGACGCGCGGCCATTCGTCCGGAAAGGCGTAGGCAAAAAAGGCCCAGACCTGACCATAGACTTTTACCAGCACCAGACGGGCTTGCACTGGGCCCTGGGCAGTTTCCCATTGGAAGTCTGCCTCCGCGGCCGGGTAAGCGCTGTCGCCTACGCTACGCGTGCGCAATTGCTGCCACAGGGCATACTCAGCCTCGGGGTCGTCCTCGCCTTGGTCTTCGGGCAAGGCCCAAGGCAACCAGGGTTCGACTTCTACAAACCAGCGGTAAACCGCATCTTCAGGATCACGCTGAGGATCGCCCAAGGGCGCGTAGGAAATGCCGATGGCGGCGACGTCCAGGTTTTCGGCAGGGGCGAAGGGATCGTCACGCGGCGCGTCGGTCGCCTGCGGTGGCGGGGTGGGGCGCAGCGGCCGCGGCCGCGGGGTCGGAGGAATGGGCTGTCCTTCGGCATCCGCGGGCAGACCAACTTCAACGAACCACCACCAGCCATCGCCCTGCTGTGCCAAACGCCACTGTGGGGGCAGATCCACCTCAAAGGCCTGGTTGGCCGCTTGATAATGAAAACGCTCTGGAGTTGGCGGGGGCAACGTGAGCGCCGCCTTGGGTGTGGGGGTGATGGCCGGGGGTGTGCTGCGCAGCATCCACAGCCCACCGAACATGAGCAGCAGCAAGACGAACAAGACGGCCAGCAAAGCAAAACGCCGGGAAGGCTTCATGGCAATCTCCTCAGCGCTCAACGAGCGGGATGCAAAACGCGTATCGGGCCGCCCCGGCCCGCGCGGTGCGAGGCGGCCCGATGGAATGCGAGACGATCTGGTTTATCCGCCGCCGCCGCCCCAGTTCAGCGTAGGCGTAGGTGTCGGCGTGTCAGGTGCCGACGTCGGTGTGGGCGTCGAAGTGGCCGGCGGAATTGGCGTGGGTGAGGGCGTGAACGTGGGTGTGCGCGTCGGCGTCGGCGGCGGGAAGCCGATGGAGTCATAGACTTGACACACTCCCACTGGCGTGTCGAAGTTCAGCCATACGCGCACCGTGCCAGAGATATAAGGGCTGGAATTGCTGCCTTGCTCAAAGTCGGCTTCCCAGCGCTCGGTGTTGCCCGCACCCAACCAAATACTGTCGTCCAAGGCGTTGTCGAAGGCGTCACCGTCCGAGTCGTGGATGAACTCATATATACCGCCGTTCCAACGGAAGTTGTCAACCTCCAGGTTCGGCTGGATTGGCCACACGATGCGCGCATCGCGCAATCGCACGCTAATTGTGGGATGGCTGTTAGAAACCACCAGCCGCACCGTACCGTTCCGCTGGGTCAATGATTCGGGTTGCAAGTCGTCGCACGAGAAGGTCGGTGTGGGCGTCGGTGTAAACGTTTTGGTCGGCGTTGGCGTAATGGTGGGTGTGGGCGT
>CAYUOX010000023.1:0-4456 GCA_964446575.1 uncultured Anaerolineaceae bacterium
GATTTCCCTTCCACCATCACCTACGACGGCAAAGCCTTCTATGACCTCACCACGGGCCTTGTCACCACCCAAGCGCCAACGACCCATACGGCGGCTATCCAAGTAAGCGACCCTGACGGCGATTCGGTCACTGTAACCTCCCTGAGTGCGGACAAGCCGGCTTGTTTGCAAACCTCCTACAGCGGCACCACAGCCCAACTGACGCCCCAAGGTGCGGTTACGGGCCAAGCCTTCCCGCCGTTGGACGGGCCCAACGCGTGCCAAGTGCGCGTTCGTGCGGAGGTTGAGGATAGCGGCCGCGTGCCTCTACCTGCGCCCGCCCTCGGGCGACCGCCGCGTCGACCCTACCTGCTGCCTGCTGCTCTCACACGGAAACACGGAGAACACGGCGAGGATGCGACCGCAGGGCTTGGTATAATGCAACAACCCCGGCCTCAAAGCCGGGGTTGGCTGCGGTCCCGACGGGATTTGAACCCGCGATCTCCGCCTTGACAGGGCGGCGTGTTAGGCCAGGCTACACCACGGGACCACCTTGCGGCCCTTAATATAGCATGGCTGCGCGGGTTCGTCAAGCACGACAAGGGATTTTGCCCCCAGGTCGCTCGGGCCAGTGGCCGCGAGTGCGGTGTTGCGGGCAAAAGGGCGGCGGATTCTTTCCCCCAGGAGGCCATCATGCGCTCGGCCGAGGTTCATCGCCACACCCGTGAAACCCAAGTCACGGTACGCGTCCATTTGGACGGCTCGGGGCGCTATCACATCGCAACGGGTTTGGGCTTTTATGACCACATGCTCGCCCAATTGGCGGTGCATGGCTTGTTTGACATTGATATCGAGGCCCAGGGGGATTTGCACATCGACCCCCACCATACGTGGGAAGATGTCGCCCTGGCCTTAGGTCAGGCGTTCGACCGCGCGCTGGGCGCGCGCCAAGGCATCGTGCGCATGGGCCACGCGTTCGCGCCCTTGGACGAAGCCCTGGCGCGCGCGGTGGTGGATCTTTCGGGCCGGCCGTACGGTCATTTCCACGCGCAATGGCACACGCCCTATTTGGGGCGTGAGGCGATTCCGGTGACACTGGTGGGGCACTTCGTGAGGTCGTTTGCCACACAGGCACGGGCCGCGGTGCATGTGGACGTGCTGCGAGGGGCCGACGACCACCATCAAGTCGAAGCCGCGTTCAAGGCGTTGGGCCGCGCTCTGGATATGGCCACCCGCCTCGACCCGCGCCGCGGCGGTCAAATTCCTTCCAGCAAAGGGACATTGTAACTTTCGGCACAATTGCGGTATAATGGGCACACTATGCACGCTACTCGACGCGCGATTCTGGATTACTTGCGCCAACACCCGGGGGCTACGGTCAACGATCTGGCTCGGGCGCTGAACATGACCCCGGCCAACGTGCGGCATCACTTGGCAATTCTCAAAGCCCAGGGCTTGGTTGAAGCCATGCAGCCGCATTTTCGCTATGGCCATGGGCGCCCACCCAAGCATTATCGCTTGACCGATGCCGCCCAACCCATGCACTTGGAGCCCCTAACACGGGCCTTGCTGGACTACATCCACGAAGAAGGGCCCCAAGTCATCGACGAGATCGCTCGGCGCATGTGCGCCAAGTTCCCAACGCCGCTGCGGGGCAACATGCGTGAGCGGGTGCAGCAGGCCCTAACCATTCTGCAAGGCTGGCATTATGTGCCCCGTTGGGAGGCCCACCACGAGGGCCCACGCATCTTACTCTCCCAGTGTCCTTTTGGCTCCCTGGCGCGGGATTATCCTGAACTGTGCCAACTGGACGCGCGACTGCTCAGCCTGATGCTGGGCGCGGAGGTGGTGCCCGACGGGCGGCCCATGCACGAGCCGCCTTGCGTGTTCCGGGTGCAGTCTCAAGCGGCCTGAACGCCTCTGCGGGAAAGGCCTCTCTTTGGGCCCGGAGCCGAACGCTGGCCACCGGGCCTCTCGTACGCTCGCCCTCTTTTCCCTTCGCATCACAACCCCAGCCAGGAGGACGAAGCATGTTGGTGACTCGCGCGCCGCGTTGGTACCCTTTTTTGGTCGGTTTGTTCAGCGGCACCCTGGTCGTGTCGAACATCATCGCGGTCAAGTTGGTGAGCGTATTCGGCATGGTGTTGCCCGCGGCGGTGGTGATCTTTCCGTTGGCGTATATTTTGGGCGATGTGATCACGGAGGTGTATGGCTATGCCTACGCGCGCCGCGCCATTTGGACGGGCTTTTTTGCCAATTTGGTGGCTGTGGCCGCGATCATGCTGGCCGGCGCGCTTCCGGCCGCGCCGTTTTGGACCGCGGGCCTGGGCTCGGTCGAAGCCGCGCAGCAGGCCTACGACGCGCTGTTGGGCTTTACGCCGCGGTTATTGGCCGCGTCGTTCACCGCGTATTTGGTGGGCGAGTTTCTCAACGCGTATGTCTTAGCCCGGCTCAAGGTGCGCACCCAGGGCCGCTGGCTGTGGCTGCGAACCATTACCTCAACCATCGTGGGCGAGGGCGCGGACTCCGCGGTGTTCATCACGTTGGCTTTTTGGGGCGTGCTGCCCACCGAGGCGCTGGGGCAGGCGATTGTGTCCCAATGGCTGTTCAAGGTCGCGTATGAAACCGCGGTCACCCCGTTGACTTATGGCGTGGCCAACGCGCTCAAACGGGCCGAAGGCTGGGACGCGTTCGACCGGGAAACGGACTTCCACCCGCTGCGATTCTAAGCCACGCACGGCAACGCGGACGCGACGAGACGCGCGCGCCCTCCGCGAGCCCGCCCGGCCCGTAACGGAGGGTTTCCCCCTTGCTTCAAGCAGTATAATGAAGTGTTCAGCCTGGCCGTTGAGGAGTGAGCCATGGGACCGAATGTGATCCGCGTGGTGGGCGCGCGGGTGCACAACTTGAAAAATCTGAGCGTGGAAATTCCGCGAGATCGGCTGGTGGTCATTACGGGACTGTCGGGCTCGGGCAAGTCGTCGCTGGCGTTCGATACGATTTTCGCGGAGGGGCAGCGGCGTTATGTGGAATCGCTATCCGCGTACGCGCGGCAGTTTTTGGGGCTGATGCAAAAGCCCGATGTGGATGCCATCGAAGGGCTCTCGCCCGCGGTGGCCATCGACCAAAAGGGCGTGTCGCACAATCCACGCTCCACGGTGGGCACCGTCACCGAGATTTACGACTATCTGCGTCTGCTCTTCGCGCGCGTGGGCACGCCCCACTGCCCGGTGTGTGGCCGCGAGGTGGTCAAGCAGTCCGCCCAAGAGATGGTGGACACGATCTTGGGCTGGCCTGAGGGGAGCCGACTGTACATTTTGGCGCCTCTGGTGCGCGGGCGCAAAGGCACGCATCAGGCCGTGTTCGACGAGGTACGCAAGGCTGGGCTCAGCCGCGTGCGGGTAGACGGCACATTCTACGATTTGGAAACGGACGAACCGCCCGTGCTGGACCGCTACAAGGTGCACCATATCGAAGCCGTGGTGGACCGCCTCATTCTGCGGGCTTACGACGATGCCCAAGAGGCCGCGGACTTTCGCACTCGACTGACCGATTCGGTAGAAACCGCGCTGCGCCTGGGCGATGGCTATCTCATTGTGCATCGGGTGGTGCGAGGGGGGGATGGCTCCGCTGAGGCCGAGGCCAGGGAGGAGGCGCGCGACTTCTTCTTTTCAGAGCACTTGGCCTGCCCAGAGCACGGGGTAAGCATTCCCGAGTTGGAGCCGCGACTGTTCTCGTTCAACACCCCCCACGGTGCGTGCCCTCACTGCCAAGGCTTGGGGCATCAATTGGAGGTCGACCCCGACCTGCTGATTCGGGATCCCAACCTATCGCTGGCCGAAGGTGCGTTGGCCGTAGGGGATGGGATCGGCAGATATCGGGGCGGGCATGGTTGGTGGGTCATCGAGACGGTGGCCAAAGCCTATGGCATCGACTTGCACACCCCGATAAAGGACCTGCCCCGCGAAGATTTGAATTTGTTGCTGTATGGCCCGCGCGGGCGGCCCCCACGGCGTCGGCTGACCACCATGGCGGAACGAATCGTGCGGCATTTTCACGGGCTGGCGGAGTATTTGATGCGGCGCTATCAGGAGACCGACTCCGACGCTTTGCGGGAGCGTTTGCGCGCGTACATGGTGGCCAAGCCGTGCCCGGTATGCGGCGGGGCGCGGCTGCGCCCCGAGGCACGCGCGGTGACCGTGGCGGGGGTCAACATCGTTGAAGTCACCCGTTGGCCGGTGAAGCGCACCTTGGCGTGGGTGCAAGCGCTGGCGCGCGGCGAACATCCCCCCTCCCCCGGCCCCTCCCCCCTTCCTAAGGGGGAAGGGGAGGAGCCGCGCGACGCACACGCCGCGGGCCACGCGCCTCCTGAGGGGGTGGGGTTCCCCCCCCTTGCCCCGCGGCAGCGCATGATCGCCCGCCGCAGTTTGCGCGAACTCGAGGCCCGGCTGCGTGTTATGGTCGACGTTGGCCTCGA
>CAYUOX010000024.1:0-21259 GCA_964446575.1 uncultured Anaerolineaceae bacterium
TGGAGGGTCAGCAGGCAGGACGGGTTGGAGGATTGTTTGCCGTTGTCAGGATCCAGCGAAGGAACGCGCGAGGGGCGTTGGCAGTAGATGCCTTGGTCCGTCATCATGCACCGCAGCGTGAGCGCGCCTCCTTGGCTGCCGGTGGCGCCGCTGCTGCCGGTGTTGGCTTGGCTGCCGGTGGCGCCGCTGCTGCCGGTGTTGGCTTGGCTGCCGGTGGCGCCGCTGCTGCCGGCGTTGGCTTGGCCGCTGCTGGCGCCGCTGCTGCCGGTGTTGGCTTGGCTGCCGGTGGCGCCGCTGCTGCCAGTGTTGGCTTGGCTGCTGCTGGCGCCGTTGCTGCCGGTGTTGGCTTGGCCGCCGGTGGCGCCGCTGCTGCCAGTGTTGGCTTGGCCGCTGCTGGCGCCGCTGCTGCCGGTGTTGGCTTGGCTGCCGGTGGCGCCGCTGCTGCCAGTGTTGGCTTGGCCGCTGCTGGCGCCGCTGCTGCCGGTGTTGGTTTGGCTGCCGGTGGTGCCGCTGCTGCCGGCGTTGGCTTGGCTGCCGGTGGTGCCGCTGCTGCCGGTGTTGGCTTGGCTGCCGGTGGCGCCGCTGCTGCCAGTGTTGGCTTGGCTGCCGGTGGCGCCGCTGCTGCCAGTGTTGGCTTGGCCGCTGCTGGCGCCGGCGTCACCCGGCCCTGGGGTTGCTCCAACGCCGCGCTCCTCTTGCGAGCCCGCGGTGCCGGATGTCGCGGCCTGTTTTGTGCATGGCTTGAGGTGCACGACGAACCAGTCGTTGGTGTCGGGCGGCTGCCGCTTCAAGACACCGCCGGGGTATTCGGTGAAAATGGCGTATTTCAGCCGGCCTTCCTGCCCTTGGAGATGGCGCGCGGCTTCGTCGTTGACTGTCACGGCCAGGGAGAAGCCGCCTTTGGCCGTGGGCTGCATATCGACTCGATGGCGCATCGTCAGAATTTGCCCATCGAGGGACTCCAACCGGTACTCGACCCACAAAGCCTTCACCTGGGGGTCGTTGACCGTGAGATGGAGGTCCAGACGCTCGGGCACGCAGCGCTTGCCCGCGAAGGGGTAGAACACGACCAGCGCGGTGTCCTCGGCCGTATCCTGGTCCCCGGCCGGGGCGGGCGCGGTCGCCTGGGGTGATGCCGAGGCGTTGTCGGGGCCTGTTGCCGCCCCGGTGAGGCGGCAGGCCAGAAGCAAGCCTGCCGCGACGAAAAGAAAGACAAGGAAGGAGAGACGCTTGGTGCGCATAAACGGCCTCCTGAGGGTGAGGGACAGAAATTCGCGCTTGGTATGCGCATTATCAAGGGCGGGCGTCAGCCCAGCGTCAGGATGGCCGCGGGCGGCGGGCAGCAGGGATGGGCACGTGGCGGCGTGGCCGGGGGCGGCGCGTTGGCTCACCCTCGGGTCGCGTGCCGTGACGCAACTTCTTTCCTTGATAGGGGTTGTTGTTTCTGCTGGTGGCGTGCTTCTGGCTGGGGACGCGCGCGGCAAAGAGGGTATAAAATGACGATTTCCGTGTCCTCCCCTTGCCCTTTTGGCGCCTTGCGGGTATACTAATCTCAATCGGTTCGGATAGGGCCCTCATGGGCCGTCATATTGGTCTTATTCTATTCCTAATAAGGAAGGAGGAGTCTATGACTCGCAAGATGTGGTTGGTTGTGGCCTTGCTGGCGTTGTTGGCGCTGGCGTTGGCCGCGTGCGGTGGCGGTGGTCAAGCGGCTGAGGCAACCCAAGCCCCGGCCGAGGAGGCCGCGACCGAGGAACCCGCTGGTCCGGCGACGGGCTACGGTTCGACCTTGGCGGCGGTCAAGGAGCGCGGCTACCTGATTTGCGGCGTGAACTCCAAAGTCCCCGGCTTTGGCTTTTTGAACGAGGCTGGCGAGTACGAGGGCTTTGACATCGACTTCTGCCGCGCGGTGGCGGCGGCCATTTTCGGCGACCCCAACAAGGTTGAATTCCGGCCGTTGAGCGCGAAGGAACGCTTCACCGCACTGCAGACCGGCGAGATCGACGTGCTCATCCGCAACACCACCTGGACGCTGACTCGCGACACCGAGGTGGGCGGCAACTTCGTGCACACCACGTTCTATGACGGCCAGGGCTTCATCGTCCGCAAAGATAGCGGCATCGAGACCTTGGAAGATCTGGACGGCACGGCCATCTGCGTGCAGACGGGCACGACCACCGAGGCCAACCTGCGCGATGTGCTGGACGCCAACGGTATTGAGGCCGAAGTGGTGGTGTTCGACGATGTGGAGGCCGGTTGGGCCGCGTACGAAGAGGGTCGCTGCGATGCCTACACCACCGACAAGTCGGGCTTGGTGGCCCGCCGCACCATGCTCAAGAACCCTGACGAGCACATGATCATGGATGTCACCGTTTCGAAGGAGCCTTTGGGCCCCATGGTGCGCCATGGTGATGATCAGTGGTTCGACATCGTCCAATGGGTGGTCTTCGCCACCTTCTACGCGGAAGAGGCCGGTGTGACCTCCGAGAATGTGGATCAGGTGCGCGATACCACCACCAACCCCCGGGTGCGCTCGCTGTTGGGCTTGGAGGGCGACCTGGGCAAGAAGTTGGGCCTGGATAACGACTGGGCCTACAATGTGATCAAGCATGTGGGGAACTACGCCGAGATCTACAACCGCAACCTGGGCCCCGACACGCCCACCTACATCCCGCGCGGCTTGAACAGCCTGTACACGGAAGGTGGCTTGCTCTACGCGCCGCCGTTCCGCTAAACCGCCTGATGACGCGGCCCCCCGTTGCCCATAGGGGCGGCGGGGGGCCGCTCGCGCATCCTCTTCCGCGCCCCCACTGCCCTCATCGCGGAGGCTGCCATGTGGCAGGATATGACTTGGCGTAACTTTTGGCGCGACGAGCGGTTTTTGCGGGTCTTTGGCCAAGTGCTGTTCGTGCTCGTCGTGTTCGTCGTGGGCCGCTTTCTGTATGTCAACATGTACTCCGCGCTGGCCCAGCGCTCCCTGCTCCCCGATTTTGGTTTTCTGGACACGGTCGCCGGCTTCGACATCGGTGAGGTGCCCTCCTTCATCGACTATTCGGGGGCCTCGCCCAACAAGATGGCCTTCTTGGTCGGCTTGCTGAACACCCTGCGCGTCAGCGCGCTCGGCATCGTGTTCGCGACCATCGTCGGGGTTATCGTGGGCACGGCCCGTGTGCTGCCCAACCCGTTGGCGCGCGGGCTGGCCACCGCGTATGTGGAATTCCTGCGCAACGTGCCCTTGCTGGTGCTGTTGGTTTTCTGGTACCGGGGTGTGTTCATTGTCTTGCCCCGCTTGAGCGAAAATCCCATCACGTGGGGGCGTTACGACCTGCCCGATGGCAAGTTCCGGGCTTGGCTTATTTTGAGCAACCGGGGCTTGGCCATGGCGTGGGGCCAGCCCACGGCAGCGTGGCCGGCCTATAAGATGTGGCTGTGGCTCGCTTTGGTCGCGGCCGTGTTGGTTTACATTGGCTTGCATTGGTACGCGCGACGCACTGGCCGCGCACCGCTGACGCTGCTATGGTCGCTGGCAGCCTTTGGGGCCGTGGCCGCGATCGGATGGCTGGTCGTGCGGGCCACGACCGGCCAAGCGCCGTTGGAGTTGGTGATCCCCCAGGTCAAGAAGCGCTTGGTCTCTGGTGGCTTGAAGATGTCGCCCGAGTTTTTGGCGTTGCTTTCGGGTTTGGTGATTTACACCGGCGCGTACATTGCCGAAGTTGTGCGGGCCGGTCTGCAAGCCGTAAGCAAGGGCCAAATCGAGGCCGCGCGCGCGTTGGGGCTGACCACCTTCCAGATGCTGCGGTTCGTGGTCTTTCCGCAGGCGCTGCGGGTCATTGTGCCGCCCCTGACCAGCCAATACCTGAACTTGACAAAGAACTCGACGCTGGCGGTGGCCATTGGGTATCCGGACCTGTTCAATGTGGCCGGCACCATTTTCAACCAGACGGGCCGGTCCATCGAGGTCATCGTCATCATCATGGGCGTCTATCTGAGTTTCAGCCTGATCACGTCCGCGTTCATGAACTGGTATAACCGCAAGATTCGCCTTGTGGAGCGGTAATTATGCCTCAGCCAGCGCCAACTTCCACCACTGACGCGTTGCCACCGCCCACCGAACGGTTCACGCTGCTGGGGTGGGTGTACAAGAATTTGCTCACACCGTGGTACAACTTGCTGCTGACGGTGGTGAGCCTGTGGCTGGTGTATGTTTTGCTCAAAGGCACCGTGGTCTGGGCCTTGAGCGCTCGCTGGGAAGTCATTCCGGCCAACATTCGCATTTTGATGGTGGGCTCTTACCCCGCGGAGTTCATGTGGCGGGTATGGGCCGTGATTTGGTTGTTGGCCGTGGTGGTGGGCTTCTCGTGGGGTGTGTGGGTGCGCAGCCGGGAGCGGGTGGCTTGGGTGCTCATGGCCGTGCCCGTGGTCTTGGCCGCAATCTCTTCAGGAACAGCCCGCCTGACCTGGGCCTTGACCTTGGTGTTGGCTTTGGCCAGTTGGTGGTTGGGCCGGCGTTTCCGCGAGCGCAAAGGCGGCTTGTGGGCCACTCTGATGTGGGTGTTGTACTTCCCCACGTTTGTGCTCTTGGTGCGCGGTTGGGGGCTGCCCGAAGAGCCGGCTTGGAAATACACCACCGCGGTGCAATTGGCTGTGATCGTGGCCTCGCTGCTCGCCGCGGCGTGGGCGCCGCGCGTCTCATGGGTGGCCGTCGGTCACGCCGCGGTGCTGGTGGCTGGCCTGCTCATCCCAGGCTGGCGCGGCGCGTTGCTCTGGGCCGCGGTGGTCGGCTTTGCCGTGTGGTATGTGGCCCGTCGCTATGCCCACTTGCAGGGCCTCAAACGCTTGGCCATGCAGGTCGGCCTCGCGTACATCCCGCTGCTCATTTTCATCTTCTTTGCCTACGAACCCCTCAGCCGCACCTGGATGAGCAAGGTCGCGTCCGCCCACTGGGGTGGCTTGCTGCTGAACATCCTCATCGCGGTGTTCGGCATCATGTTCAGTTTCCCCTTGGGCGTGGCCTTTGCCTTGGGGCGGCGCTCGAGCCTGCCCGTGGTGCGTCTGTTCAGCATCCTCTACATCGAATTCGTGCGCGGCGTGCCCTTCATTACCATTCTGTTCATGGCCCAAGTGATGTTCCCCATCTTGCTGCCGCCCGAGATGTCCATCGACCGGGTCGTGCGGGCCATCATGGGCGTGATCATGTTCGCGGCCGCGTACATGGCGGAGAATGTGCGGGGCGGCTTGCAAGCGATCCCCAAGGGGCAGTATGAGGCCGCGGCCGCGGTGGGGTTGAACGCCACCCAGACCATGCTGCTCATCATCCTGCCCCAGGCTTTGCGCAATGTCATCCCCGTGTTGGTGGGGCAGTTCATCGGCCTGCTCAAAGACACGACCTTAGTGACCATCGTGGGCCTGCTCGACATTTTGGGCGTGGCTCAAAGCGTGCTGTCCAACCCCTCGTGGATCGGCACGCAGCGCGAGGTATACTTGTTCGTCGCGCTGCTCTTCTGGGTCTTGAGTTATGGCATGTCCTACGCCAGCCGGCGGTTGGAACAGGCTTTGGGCGTGGGCCAGCGCTGACCTGCGCGCCCCCCGCCCGGCCCAAAACGCATCATCCCCCTCGGAGGACACCCGATGGCCGAACAGGAACAATCCCAGGCAACGCTGAACAAGCAATATCAGCCCACCGCGCGCAAGCAGAGCCACGCGCGCTACGACCAAGAGCCCATCATCATTGCCGAAGACGTGCACAAGTGGTATGGCCATTTCCACGCGCTCAAGGGCATCAACATGAAAGTGTGGCCCGGCGAAGTCATCGTGATCTTCGGCCCCTCGGGCTCGGGCAAGTCGACCTTCATCCGCTGCATCAACCGGCTGGAAGAGCACCAAAAGGGCCGCATCGTGGTCGACGGCGTCGAACTGACCCATGATGTGCGCAATATCGAAAAGATTCGCCGTGAAGTGGGCATGGTCTTCCAGCAGTTCAACCTGTTCCCGCATCTGACCGTGCTGGAGAACATCACCCTCGCGCCCATCCATGTGCGCAAATGGCCTAAGGAAAAGGCCGAAAAGATCGCCATGGAGTTGCTGGAGCGGGTGGGCATCCCTGACCAAGCCCACAAATACCCCGGCCAACTCTCTGGTGGGCAGCAACAGCGGGTGGCCATTGCCCGCGCGCTGGCCATGCAGCCTAAAATCATGCTCTTCGACGAGCCCACCTCCGCGTTGGACCCCGAAATGATCAAGGAAGTGCTGGACGTGATGATCGAACTGGCCCAAAGCGGCATGACCATGCTGGTGGTCACCCACGAGATGGGCTTCGCGCGGGCCGTGGCTGATCGCATGTTCTTCTTTGACCAAGGGCAGGTGGTCGAGAGCGGCACGCCCGAAGAGATCTTCACCGCGCCCAAAGAAGAGCGTACCAAGCAGTTCTTGGCGCAGATTTTGCACTGAACTCGCCTGCGCGGCCGCAACCCCCGAGCCACCAGGGCCCGGGGGTTTTTTGTCGCCTGTTTTGGGGGATAAAAATCTTGCGGCCGGGCCGCGCCGCGGTCACGCGCTTCTCAGCGTTTGCGCCAGACGCTCGCCCGCGGCGATGCGGTCGGGAATGCCCACGCCATCCCACGCGTTGCTGAGCAAATGCAGCCCCGCGTGCGCCGCAAGTCGTTGTTGGATTGCCGCCACCCGCTGCCGATGCCCCACCTCGTATTGAGGCAGCACCCCGCGCCAGCGAAAGACCCAAGCCCGTACAGGCTCGACCCGCAGGCCCATGATGTCGGCCAGTTGTTGGCGGGCCACGGCCAAAATCTCGTCTTCGGTCGCGCGGGCAATCGCGTCGTCGCCGGCACGGCCCAAGAACAGCCGCATGAGCACGAACCCCTCGGGCGAGCGATGGGGGAACTTGCGCGTTGTCCAAGTGCCGGCCAGCAGCGGCCGCGCTTCGACCCGGGGCACAACAAAGCCATAGCCGGGCATGGGGTGGTCTACATCGGCCGCGCGATAGGCCAAACTCACTGTGGCCGTCGACGCATAGGGGATTGCGGCCAACGCCGCAGCCAAGTCCGCGTCGAGCGGCTCCAGCAGCCGCGCGGCTTGCCACGCGGGCAAGGCCAATACCACCGCGTCCGCCTCCAGGGGGCCGGCCGGGGTGTGCACCCGCCACCCTTGGGCTGTGCGTTCGACCCGTTGCGCGGGTGTGCGGGCGTGCAGGTTCACACCCTGCTGTCGCAGCCGCGCGACCAACGCGTCCACGCCCTGGCGCAAGCCCTGGCGCAGGGTGACGAACGCGGCGCGCGTGCCCGCGGCCGATGGCTTCTGACCGCGAGCCGCCTTTTGGCGGGCCCGCCGCATGGCCAACAAACCCCACAGCAGACTGCCGTAGCGTCGTTCCACTTCCAACAGTTGCGGGTAGGTCGCGGCCACGCTCAGGCGCCGCGCGTCGCCCGCGTAAATGCCCGCGAACAGCGGCTCGACGATATACGCCAACACCTCCCAGCCCAAGTGCCCGGCGATGAAGTCAGCCACCGAAATGTCGCCGTTGGGGGGCGCCAACCGCCGAGGGATCAAATCCAGGCCGGCCCGCAACTTGCCCTTCCACGAGAGCAAGCGGGTGCGAAACAAAGGCCCCAAACGGCTGGGGATCATCAAGGTCAGCCCCTCGGGCAGGGGATGCAACGCGCCCTTGGCGTACACGAACGCGCCCTTATACCGCGGGTCTGTGCCCAAGATCGCGTCCCCCAGGCCCAACTGCCGCCACAAGCGCACGGCCGCGGGCTTGAACGCCAGCACGCTGTCGGGCCCGCCTTCGACCACGAAGCCATCGTCGACCACAGTGCGGATAACGCCGCCCCACGTGTCGCGGGCTTCCAGCAGGACGACCTCCGGGTCGGGGCCGGCCTGGCGCAGCGCATAGGCCAGGCTCAGCCCCGAGATGCCGCCCCCAATGACGACGACGCGCTTGCTCATGGGCGCTGCTCCAACGCTCGCCAGGTCAGATCTTCCAGCGCGGCGATGAGGCGCGGGTGGTCGTTGAGCATGGCCGCCCGCTCCATGTGGATGCCCAAGCGCTGGGCGTGCTCGCGCAATTCGATGTCCAGGTCATACAGCACTTCTTCGTGGTCGGTGAGAAAGCCGATGGGCACGACCAGCGCGTGCTGCACGCCCGCGCGGGCCAACTCGGTGAACACATCCAGCACGTCGGGCCCCAACCAAGGCACCGCGCTGGCCCCCGCGCTTTGGTAGGCCACTTGCCAGCGTGTCAACCCCAGAGTTTGGGCCACTTGTCGCGCGCCCGCGGCCACTTCTTGCGGATACGGGTCGCCTTGCTCGACAAAACGCGTTGGAATGCTGTGCGCGGTGAAAATGGTGACCACTTCCGCGCCCTGGGGAAAGCGGTCCAAGGCCTGCCGCGTGCGCTCCACCCACGCGGCGATGAAATCGGGGTGGCGGCCCCAGCCCCGCACGGGGTACACTTGGGGCCGGGGTTCCAGTTGTTCTTGGGCGCGCGTCACGGCCTTGAGATAGTTGGCCACGCTGACCTCAGAATATTGCGGCGCGAGGGGCAGCGCGACCCAACGCCGGTAGCCCGCGGCGTGCATTTGCCGCGCGACTTCGTGGATGTAAGGCTTCCAATAGAGGTTGCCCACGAAGACCCGCGCCGCGGGCGTGCGGGCTTGCAGGCGGCGTTCCAGGGCCTGGGCGATTTCAGCCACGCGGCGGTTCAGCGGCGAGCCGCCGATGCGGCGATAGCGTTCGCGCACCTCTTCGACCAATTCGGGCGGGGTGGGGCGTCCGCCACGGATGTTGCGCAAAAACGCGGCCATGTCGTTCAAATCGTCGGGCGTGCCGAAGGAGAGGAGAAAAACGGCGAAGGGCTCCATGGGTTGACCTCCAGTGGGGAAGGGCTTTTACGGCCGGATTACTGCGTATAGCCATCAAATTGGTGCACCCAATCCACCACACGGCGCACCTGGTCAGGGTCGGTTTCGGGCAAAATGCCATGACCCAGATTGAAGATGTGTCCGGGCCGGCCACCGGCGCGGCGCAACACCGCGCGCACTTCTTGAGCCAACACCTCGGGCGGTGCGAACAAGGCCAGGGGGTCAAGATTGCCTTGGATGGCGACCCGCGCGGGCCCGCCCACTTGCTCCCACGCCCGATCCAGGTCGATCCGCCAGTCGATGCTAATCACCTCGGCATCCAAGGTGCGCAGGTCGGCCAGCCAGCCCGCGGTGCCGGTGCTGAAGTAAATGCGCGGCACGCCCAGATCGGCCAGGCTCGCGAACAGACGCTGCAGGTGGGGCAGCACCGCGCGGCGGTAGACTTCAGGGCTGAGCGCGCCGACCCAACTGTCGAAGACCTGCACCGCTTGCGCGCCTGCCTGCACCTGCGCGCGCAGGTACGCACTGGTCACCTCGGTGAGCACATCCATGAGTCGGGTCCACGCGTCGGGGTGGCGATAGAGCAGGGTTTTGGTGCGCTGGTAATGCCGGGAACCGCCGCCCTCGATCGCATACGAGGCCAGGGTAAAGGGCGCACCCGCGAAGCCGATGAGCGGCAAGTCGGGCTCCACGGCGCGCACCCCGCGCACGGTGTCGAGCACGAAGCCCAAGCCTTCCTCGATGGGGAAGGGCCGTAGCCGGGCGATGTCGTCGAGGGTGCGCAGCGGGTGCTCGAGCACCGGCCCCTTGCCGGGCACGAAGCGCAGCCCCAGCCCCAAAGGCACCAGGGGGAGCAAGATGTCGGCGAACAAGATGAGGGCATCGACGCCCAAGGGCTTGGGCAAGAGGGTGACCTGCACCGCAAGTTCGGGTGTGCGCAGCAGGGTGAGCAGGTCATACTTCTCGCGCAGCGCGCGATATTCCGGTTGGTAACGCCCGGCCTGGCGCATAAACCATACAGGGGTTACATCCGTAGGCCGGCGATAACAGGCGTCAAGAAAGCGGGCCATACAACCTCCATGCGTGTGCGGGTGAGGGCCCCGCACGGGCCCCTCACCCAAATCTCGCCATATCTTCGCGTGTGCGCCCTCCTCGCCGTTTCCCGTCCCTCGTGACCCTCCCCCTTGTCGGGGAGGGCATGTCCCGCGCGCCGCGCGGGGCGGGCCATCCCCGCCCCTTCCCCACACAAAGGGGCAGGGATGGGGGCTCAGGGCCCCTGGGGCGCCCCTCACGCCGCGGGGTTTTGCGCGAGTTCGCGCATGGCCTCGTACGCGGCGTCGAGGGTGCGTTGAAGCACCGCGTCGTCGTGCTCGGTGGAAAGAAAGCCCACTTCGAACTGGGAGGGCGCGAAGTAGACGCCGCGCTCAAGCATGGCCCAAAACCAGCGCGCGTAGCGCTGGGTATCGCTGCGCTTGACCTCATCCCAATGGGTGGGCGCGGGGCCAGGATGGAAGAACAAGCCAAACATGGTACCGACCGCGGTGGCTTGTACAGGCACGCCGGCCGCAGCCGCGGCATCCTGCAAGCCCTGCACCAAGCGCTGGGTGCGCGCGGCGATGGCATCCCACACGCCAGGCTCGCGCAGGATTTCCAGCGTGGCCTTGCCCGCGGCCATGGCCAGGGGGTTGCCCGACAGGGTGCCAGCCTGATACATGGGGCCCGCAGGCGCGACATGGCGCATGATTTCCGCCTTGCCCGCGTACGCACCCACTGGCAACCCGCCGCCAATGACTTTGCCCAACGTGGTGATGTCGGGGTCGATGTCATAGAGGGCCTGCGCACCGCCCGGATGCACCCGGAAGCCGGTCATCACTTCGTCGAAGATGAGCAACGCACCGTGCTCGCGGGTGAGCGCTCGCAGTCCGGGCAGAAAGTCGGGCTTGGGCGGTACCAAACCCATGTTGCCCGCGACGGGTTCCACAATGACCGCAGCGATGTCGTCGGGGAACTGCTCGAACAGGCCGCGCACCGCGTCCAAGTCGTTATAGGTGGCGGTGAGGGTGTCTTGCACGGTGCCGGGCGTGACGCCGGGCGAATCGGGCAAGCCTAAGGTGGCCACCCCCGATCCCGCACGGACCAAAAACGCGTCCGCGTGGCCGTGGTAGTTGCCCACGAACTTGATGACTTTGGGCCGGCCGGTGACCGCGCGCGCCAGGCGCAGCGCGCTCATGGTGGCCTCGGTGCCCGAATTGACGAAGCGCACCATCTCGACCCCCGGCATCATGTCGACGACCATCTCGGCCAGTTCAATTTCCAAGCGAGTGGGCGCGCCGAAGGACGTGCCTTCTTGGGCCGTGCGCGTCAGGGCCTCGACCACCTTGGGGTGCGCGTGCCCCGCGATGAGCGGGCCCCACGAAAGCACATAGTCGATAAATTGGTGGCCGTCTTCGTCCCAAACATAGGGCCCCTGACCCCGGCGGATGAACAAAGGCGTGCCTCCCACGGCTCGAAACGCGCGCACGGGCGAGTTCACCCCGCCGGGGATGACTTTTTGCGCGCGCGCGTACAACGCTTGCGAAGTCGGAATGGCAAAGGTCATGGCAAACCTCCATGTGGCATGGCGTGGCCCCGCAGGGGGCGGGTTAGCGGCCTTCTAACTCGAACAGTCGGCGCAACACCGCGTCGTAAGGCTCGGCCCGGCCCTCGCGCGCCAGCCGGTGCAAATTGCGCGCGGGAATCTGCAACAACTTGTCCACCAGAATGCGCGTCACTTCATCCAAGACTTCGGGGTCGACAGGGCGGTGGGTGTAGCGCCGCAGCGTGCGCTGAAGTACCCGCTGGCGCAGGTCCTCGGCTTGCTGGCGCAGGGCGGCCAATGTGGGCGCGACTTGGCGGCTTTGCAGCCAGGCGTTGAAGTCTTGCACCGCGCGATGCACTAAAGCCTCCACCTGGGGGACCGCGCGTTGGCGTCGGGCCAGCCCTTCGTCGACGATGCCTTGCAGCGCGTCGATGTCGTACACGCGCACCTCGGGCACGCGCGCGACCTGAGGCGCGATGTTGCGCGGGACGCCGATGTCGACCAAATGCCGTGGGCCTGGCCGTTGGGCTACGGCCGCGCGCACCATGGCTTCGGTGAGGATAGGCTGCGGCGCGGCCACCGCGACCACCGCGACGTCGGCCCAGGCCAAGGCCGCGTCCAGGTCATCCCACGGGAAGACGCGCGCGCCGACCTCGTGGGCCAGGGCTTGTGCGCGCGCGAGGGTGCGGTTGACCACCGCGAGGTCGCGTAAGCCGACATCGCGCAAATAACGGGCCGCGGTGCGGGCCATGGCCCCCGCGCCTACAACCAGCGCGCGGCGTTGGGGCAGATCGGGCACCTCTTGCTGCAGCAAGTGCACCGCGGCCGACCCGACCGACGCGGGCGCGCGACCAATGTCGGTGGTTTCCCGCGCTCGTTTGCCCACCCGGAGGGCTTCCTGAAACAGGTGGGAAAGGTAAGGCCCCACCGCACGCGCTTGCCGCGCCAAATCATACGCGTCGGCTACCTGGCCCAGAATCTCGGGCTCGCCCAAAATCATGGAGTCGAGCCCCGCAGCCACGCGAAAGAGATGCCGGGCCGCGTCCAGGCCGATGCGGCGATACAGCGCGGGTTCAACTTCTGCCCAGTCCACCTCGGGCGCGGCCCGCAGCAACCGGCGGAAGGCCTGGCTGGCCAGGTGGGGGTCGGCGCTGACCGCGTAGAGTTCAAAGCGGTTGCAGGTCGACAGGATGGCCCGCTCTGGCAGCAAATCGGCCAGTTCGCCCAGCCATTGCTGCAAGATTTCCGCTGGCCAGGCCAATCGCTCCCGCAGCGCGACGGGTGCCGTCCGATGGTTGAGCCCCAACATCCAGATATACATTGGGCCCTCCGATGGGTGATTAGTCCGCAGTCGTCGCTGCCTTCACGGGGATGTACACGCAGGTCGGATCCGAGCCCAGGGGATCGCCGGTGTACGCGTAAGCCTGGGCCCGAGAGCCGCCGCAAACCTGCCGATATTCGCACACGCCGCACTTGCCTTTGTAGCCATCGGGATTCCGCAGGGCCACGAACAGGGGATGTTCCCGATAAACCTGCACGACGTGGTCGGTGCGCACGTTGCCCGTGACGATGGGCAAAAAGCCCGCGGGGGTGATTTGGCCGATGTGCGAGATGAACAGAATGCCCGAGCCGTCGCGAATGCCGAACCCGCGGCGCAAGGCTTGAAGTTTGCGCTGGTTGCCCTCGGCCGTGGCCTTTTGCAGCGCGACCCGTCGGTAGTGATGGGCCTCGGTGGTTTTGATGGCGAAGGGCGCGGTTTTGCTGAACTCGTAGAGCCATTCCAGCAAGCGCTCGGTTTGCTCGGCCGTGACCGCGCCCAAAATCTTGCCGCGGCCCACAGGGGTCAAGAAAAACACACTCCAGCGTTGCACGCCCAGGTCGACCAGCAGGCGGCCGATGTTGGGGATGTCGTCGTAGGTCATGGCCGCGACCAGGCTGTTGATTTGGACGGGCAGGCCGGTGTCCAAGGTCCAGCGAATGGCCTGGACGGTGCGTTCGAAACTGCCAGGCACCATGCGCACCGCGTCATGCCGCTCCGCGGTCGAGCCGTCGAGGCTGAGCGAGAGCATCCACACGCCTTCGTCTTTGAAGCGCTGGATGACCTCCCGCGTGAGCAGGGGCGTGCCTGCGGGGGTGACCGCGACCAAAAAGCCCATGTCCACCGCGCGGCGAATCCACGGGAACAAATCGGGGTGCTTGAGCGGGTCGCCGCCGGTGAAGACGATATGGGGCTTAGGGTCGAACTCGGCCAGTTGCTCCAACAGCCGATAGCCCTCGTCGCGGGTGAGTTCTTGGGGATGGCGCCACGGCTGCGCGCTGGCCCGGCAGTGTTGACAGGCCAGGTCGCACGCGGTGGTCACTTCCCAATACACCAACATGGGCCCGCGCTTGAAGTCATATTTTTGAGCCGGAATCGGCGGCGGTGCACCAAAGCCATTGCCTCGGGTCATGAAACGCCTCCTTGGGTGAACTGCGAACAAATAGGGTCGTTGGCCCCATGCCTCAGCGCCAGCAGATGCGCCCTTCGCTCCCCGCTCCCCGCCAATCTCTAACCTCTAACTTCCCTTCCCCTCTCTTAGCCACCGCGCGGCATCTTTGGCAAAATAAGTCAAGATGAGGTCCGCGCCCGCGCGCTTGATAGCCGTCAGGGCCTCCAACGCAACCGCGCGCTCGTCCAGCCAGCCACGCTGGGCCGCGGCCTTGATCATCGCGTACTCGCCGCTGACCTGATACGCGGCCACCGGCACGGGGAAGGCTTCGCGCACCTGGCGGATGATGTCCAAATAGGCCAGCGCGGGCTTGACCATGACGATGTCCGCGCCTTCGGCCAGGTCGAGCGCGACCTCGCGCAGCGCCTCGCGCGCGTTCGCGGGGTTCATCTGATAGCCCCGGCGGTCGCCAAACTGGGGCGGGCTTTGGGCTGCATCGCGGAAGGGGCCGTAGAAGTGGCTCGCGTATTTGGCCGCGTAGGCCATGATGGGGATGTGCCCGAATCCTGCCGCGTCCAAGGCGGCGCGGATGGCCCCGACTTGGCCGTCCATCATGCCGCTGGGCGCGACCATGTCCACCCCGGCCTGCGCGTGCGAGACCGCGACCCGGCCGTAAATCTCCAGCGTAGGGTCGTTGACCACCTCCCCCTCGTCCACGATGCCGCAGTGCCCGTGGTCGGTGTATTCGCACATGCACACATCGGTGATGACCACCATCTCGGGCACCGCGGCCTTGATGGCCCGCACCGCCTGTTGCACAATGCCCTCGGCCGCGAAGTTCTCCTGGCCGATGGGATCCTTGTGCGCGGGAATGCCGAAGAGTATGACCGCAGGGACGCCCAAGCGGAAGGCCTCTTCGGCCTCGCGCACGGCTTGGTCCACCGAGAGTTGGTACACGCCCGGCATGGAGGGCACTTCGCGGCGCACCTCACGGCCGTGCACCACAAACAAGGGATAGATGAAGTCGGCGGGCTGCAAGTGGGTTTCTTGGACCATCCGGCGGAGGGTCGCGGTGCGGCGCAAGCGGCGCAGGCGCACCGCGGGAAATTGACCGCCCTCAGGCACAGGGAATGTCGTCGTCCACTGTGGTCGTTGCATGGTTTTGCCTCCGAAATTGCTTTCGCTCCTCAACGCCCTCATCCCTTACGCCCTCCTGGTCGGAGGGGAGAGGGCGCGGCGTCGCGCGCCTTGGGCCTGCTTCGGGGCGGGGGAAAGTGGCCGCCCCGCGCCTACTCGCGAGGCTTCGCGGTCCCCGCGGCCTGCAGCGCGGCGACCAGGCCCGGCAGGGTGTACGCGTCCGCGATGGTGTGCACGGTCAGCCCTGCATCCTGGGCCGCGCGCGCGGTGATGGGGCCAATGCAGGCCACGCGCGCGGTGGGCGGCCAGGGCCGGCGCCAATGCTCATAGGCCGCGCGCAGCCCTTCCACCGTCGACGGGCTGGTGAACGCGATCCAATCCGCGGGCGGTGGCGGAACGTCGGGCACCACCGTGCGGGTGTGATAGGCCACCACCTCGTCCACGGTCGCGCCCGCGTCGCGCAGCAAATGACGCAGCGTGGCCCGCGCGCGATCCGCGCGGGCCAGCAGCACCCGTTGGCCCGCCACCGGCCCCATGGCCTCGGCCAGCGCCTCGGCCACGAACGCGTCGGGCATCACCGCGGGCTCGTAACCCCACGCGCGCACCGCGCGCGCGGTCGCTGGCCCGATAACCGCAATGCGCACCGACGCGGGCAACTGCAGCCCTTGCTCGGCCATACGGCGGCGCACCGCGGCCACGCCGTTGACCGAGGTCAACACCAACCACGCGTACTCGCCCTGGGCCAGCCGGGCCAGGGCGGCCGCGAACGCGGCGTCCATCGCGGGCTCGATGCGCAACACCGGGTACAGCACAGGCTCAAAGCCGGCCTCATGCAGCAGGCGCGCGAATTCGGGCGCCTGCTCTGGGGAGCGCAGCACCAACACCCGCGGCCGTGGGTGAAACGCGGGCCGCACAAAGCGTCGCGACGCGCGCGGCCGGCGGGCTTGAACCTCCGCGGCCAAGCGCTGACCCAACGCGCGCGCCTCCGTTTCTGTAGCCGCGGCGTCACCCGTGGCCCGAATGGCTTGCCCATCCACCACAAACAGGCCGGTTAGGTGCAAACGGCCGTCTTGCACCCGCCCCCACGCGGCAATGGGCAAGGAGCAGCCCCCGCCCAACCCGGCCAAAAACGCGCGCTCCGCGGTCACCGCCAGCCGGGTGGCCGTGTCGTCCAGCGCACGCAGCCGTTCCAGCACGGCTTCGTCGTCCGCGCGGGCTTGCACCGCGAGCGCGCCCTGGCCGGCCGCGGGCAGCATGGCCTCCAGCGGCAGCACTTCCACCACCGCATCGGTGAGCCCTAAGCGCTTCAGCCCGGCCCACGCCAGCACCACGCCGTCATACGGCCCGTTGGGATCCAAAGCCTTGCGCACCCGCGTATCGACGTTGCCCCGCAGCGGCTGCAGGCGCGCGTCGGGTCGCAACAAGCGCACCTGGGCCGCGCGGCGTTGGCTGCTGGTGCCAATCACCGGTTCGGGAGGCAATTGGCTCAGGGCCAGCCCGTGCTTGCTCAGCCACGCGTCGCGCGGGTCTTCCCGAGGCAGCACGGCCGCGAGGGTCAGTCCAGGTGGGTTTTCGGTGGGCAAATCTTTGAGCGAGTGCACCGCCAGATCAATGCGCCCTTGGCGCAACGCGGCCTCGAGTTCGGCCGTGAACAAGCCCTTGCCCCCAATCTCGGGCAGCGCCTTGTCAAGCACCCGATCGCCCCGAGTGGTAAAAGGCACAATTTCAACGTGCAATTCCGGCCAGCGCTCACGCAGGCGTTTCGCCACCAAGTTCGTTTGCCATAGGGCCAGGCGGCTTTTTCGGGTGCCGATGCGAAGGGTGCGCATGCCGTGCTCCTGTGGTATATTTTCGTTGCGGCCCTATGGTAGGGGCTTCGGGTGATAAACCCCTTAAATCAGGCTAACAAGTTCATTAAATCTCTGCCGAAGTGACGATTGTCATGGGCGAAATCTGCTGTTCTGTTCATCGCGGTTTAATCCTTCTTCGTGGGGGCTCATTTTGAGGGATATTGTCTCCGAGAGCGGGCCCGCGACGTGGCTCTTCCTCCACGGCTTCTTGGGGACAGGCTCGGATTGGGGGCGGGTGCTGGCCGCGTGGCCGCGCGCGTGGCCGCGGCCCGCGCGCGTGCTCACGCCCGACCTGCCTGGTCACGGGCGCACGCGCTTGGACGCGGCCGCCACCCCCTCTTATGCCGCGTGGGTGGCTTGGCTGGACGCTTACTTAGACGCCGCGGGGGTACAAGGGCCCGTAGTGCTCGTGGGCTATTCCATGGGGGGCCGCTTGGCCCTGGCTTGGGCCGCGCGGCATCCCGCGCGAGTGCGCGGGGTGGCCTTGCTGGCCGCACACCCCGGCTTGGTGGACCGTGACGCCCGCGCCCGACGCGCCGCGTTGGACGAACACCGGGCCCAGACCTTGCTTCGCCACGGCCTGGACGCGTTCCTGCAGATCTGGTACGCGCAGCCTTTGTTCGCGCTGCACCAGCGGCCGCGGGCTCGCGCGGCCTTGGTGGCCGCACGGCGGGGGCAGGATCCGCGTGCCATGGCCGCGGTCCTCGTGGGCATGAGCCCGGGGCGGCAACCGCCCTTGTGGGATGCGCTGCACCACCTCGCGCCGCGGGTGGTTTACGCCGCGGGCCGTTGGGATGTCAAATATACGGCCTTGGCCCAGCGATTGGCCCGTTCGCGCCCGGCTTTGCCGCGCGTGGCCATCTTTGCCCGCGCGGGGCACATGTTACCTTACGATGTCCCGCGTGCAGTGGCCCGTTGGTTGGCCGAGGCTTTGGGGCCGGTAGCCGGGCTCTAACGTTTCTCTTGCATTCGCAGGCTATGCTAAGATTGCACATCTCTGCCGCGAGGAGGGTTTATGTCGTCCATGTTTCCGTTGCACACTCGGCGTGTCGCGATCGTGGGCTTGGGCCTCATGGGCGGTTCGTTGGCCATGGCGTTGCGCGACCGCGTCGCGAGCCTCTATGCCGTGGACCCTGACCCGCGCACCCGGGCCCTGGCCCGCGAGTGGGGTTTGGTGGATGTTGTCGCGGCCCGGCCCGAGGAAGTGCTTCCCCACGCGGACACGGTGATTTTGGCCGCGCCGGTGCAAGCCATTGTCGAGATTATCCCCGCGTTGCCGGGGTGGATGCCTCAGCCCGCGCTGGTGCTGGATTTAGGCTCGACTAAGCAGGCCGTGTGCCAGGCCTTGGCCCATTTGCCCCCGCGTTTTGATGTGCTGGGCGGACACCCCATCGCGGGCAAAGAGCGGGCGGGGTTGGCCCATGCCGACCCGGGCCTGTTTCGGGGCGCGCCTTTCGTGTTCACACCGCTGCCGCGCACCTCGCCGCGCGCGCGCGCCTTTGCCGAGGCCTTGGCCCAGGCGGTGGGCGCCCGGCCGGTGTGGGCCACGCCCGAAGAGCACGACCGAGGGTTGGCTTTCACCAGCCATTTGCCCTACTTGCTGGGGGTGGCCCTGGCCCGCAGCGTGCCCGCGGAAATGCGTTCGTTCGTGGGGCCGGGCTTTCGCTCTACCAGCCGGTTGGCCGCGTCGTCGCCGCGCATGATGCGCGACATCATGGCCACGAATCTGGACGCGGTATTGGAGGCCCTGGAGCGGATGGAAGACGAACTGGCCCGGTTGCGGCGTTTGCTGCGGCAGGGGCGTCCCGAGGAGTGGGAGCAGTTTTTCGCGGAAGCCGCGTCGTACCGTCGTTACCTGGTGGGCGAAGAAGGGGCTTAGTGGCGGGAGCGGTTGGCGGCCCGGCCTTAATGCGTATAGCCAACAAAAACATCGGTGGCTGTAGGCTCAATGAAAATACATCACCACCAGGTCACCTGGGCTTCGCCTTTGCCACGGGGGAAAAGACCAGCGACAGGGGAGGGCGCGTAGGTGGGTGCGATGCCCTGCGCGCGGCTGCGCCATCAGCGCGGCGTCGCGGGGCGGCGTTGGCGCCATGGCTGGGTGCGCGCCGTGTTTGGCTTGCCCGCGTTGGGGGCCTGCGTTGATGTCGCGTTGCCGATGCGGGGGCGCGCGGCGGGCGTGGGCGAGCCCCCGCGGGCTGGGCTGAAGGCAGAATGCGCCGTTGCGAGGCGGCCAAGGGGCTGAGGTCAGTGCTCATTTTGGTTTCGCGCGGTTAATGCGTATAGCCAATAAAACAACCTCATCCACACTCCTAATTTCACCCCAACACCTCAATCACCCACGCCAAACACCCGCAACGCCCGCTTCCGCAACGCCCACGCTAAGACCGCGGCCTCAAAGAGAGGATCCCCATCCAAATGCACCGGCTGCTCCGCGGCCAAGTGCCATGTCTGAGGCCACATTAGGCGCGCCACATAGGGCGTGCGCCCACGGAGCAAGCCCCACCACCACGCGCCCACCGCACGGCCCAAACCACCAAACCCGCGACCCGGAACCTGCCACACCAACAACTGGCCATCATCTGGCTGCAGCGCCACCCGCAAGCGCACCAAATCCCCCGCGTAACGGGGCTCTTTGAAGACCAGCCACATCCACTGCCGCGTCGGGGTGGGGGGCTCGCGCACCTCGAAGCCTGGCCAGTGCAACAGCAAACGCAGCACCGCGAGGGCATAACGCAGGACGACTTGCCCGCGCGGCCCTTGGCGATGACGCTCCAGCCGGTGCACCACAGCAGCATCGAAGCCCACGCCTGCCCAGCACAAGAACACTTGGCCGTTCACCACACCCACATCCCGCACTTGAACCACGCGGCCCCGGGCCAAACGCTGAGCCCATTTGTGCCACGCGCGCATCCAGTGCCGGCCCCCGGGCAACGGGGCCAAGCCAATGCTGCGAGCCAACACATTGCGCGAGCCCAAAGGCAGAGGCCCCAACGCGGTCGTGGTGCCCACCAGCCCTTGGGCCGCGGCCCTGTACGAGCCATCGCCGCCGGCCACGAAGACCACATCCACACCTTGGGCCGCGGCCTCGGCCGCGCGCGCGGTCATGGCTTCGCGGCCGCGCACCACCTCCCACTTGGCGCGCCAACCCGCGGCTTGCAGTGCCTCGGCCAGCATCCGCGCGCCGCGCGCGGGCCGGCCTGGCGCCCCCGCGATGGGGTTGACCAGCACCACCGCGCGACGATTACGCATTGCGCACATCGCCGCTCAGGCCGCCGCGCTTCTCAACCAAGCGGATGTTGGTCAACCGCATGGTTTTGTCCGCGGCTTTGGCCATGTCATACACCGTGAGCGCGGCCACGCTGACCGCGGTCAACGCTTCCATCTCCACGCCCGTACGGGCCCGGGTGCGCACCGTGGCCGTGATCTCCACCCCCGGCAAGTCGGCCCGCAAAGTCAAGTCCACCTGAATGTGGGTCAGCGGCAGCGGATGGCACAGGGGGATCAAATCCGCGGTGCGCTTGGCCGCCATCACGCCCGCGATTTGCGCCACGGTGAGCACATCGCCCTTCTTGAGCGCGCCTTGCCGCAGCAACTCGAAGGTGTGGGGTTGCATGTGGACTTCGCCTTTGGCCACGGCCACACGCTCGGTAATAGGTTTGGCCCCCACATCGACCATGTGAGCCCGGCCATGGTCATCCAGGTGCGTCAAGCGGGGTTCGCGCGGCATGGCTCACTCCTGCTCAGCCAGGGCAGCCACCAACTCGCGGCAAAACGCGGGGATGTCGGCCACCACCCGGCCCCAGACCAAGTTGCCATCGCGAAACGCGGGCTCGTCGACCCATGTGCCGCCCGCGTTGAGGATGTCATCGCGAATGCCCAAAGAGCCGGTGGCCTTGTGGCCGGCCACGATGCCCGCGGAGATGAGGACCCACCCGCCGTGGCACAGGCTGGCCACAATCTTGCCGCGCTGATACACGCCCCGCACCAAATCCAGCACGCCGGGGTCACGGCGCAGTTTGTCGGGCGCCCAGCCCCCGGGCACCACCACCGCGTCAAAGTCGTTGGGATTCAACGCTTTCGCGGCCACGGTGGCCTCGGCTTGCAGGCAATGCTTGCCCGTATAGCGACCCGGCTGCCGTGAGGCTACCACGACATGGGCGCCTTCTTCTTCCAACCGCATGCGGGGCACCCAGAACTCCAAGTCTTCAAAGCCTTGATCGATGAGCATAACCACTTTTTTGCCGTGCAAGCGCATAATGCACCTCCTGCTTGCGAGTCGTTGAGCCCCATTATAATGGGAAGCACCCGCCCCGCCCCCGCCGTTCCCTGCCAACCTCCACCCGCTAACCTCCAACCTCCAACTTCTAACCATGCTATAATGCCCTTATC
>CAYUOX010000025.1:0-10476 GCA_964446575.1 uncultured Anaerolineaceae bacterium
GCGCGGCCGACCCCGCCTGAGCCTCCCGCGGGGCCCGAGGCGCCCAAACCGCCCGCGCCGACGACTTAGCCCTTCCCCGCGCGGTGGCCTCGCCCCATGGCCGCGCAGGCACCGCGCGGAGACCACGGATGCACACGGGCGAACACGGAAGGGCACGGTTGTTGTAGGGCGAGATGCGGCCCCGCCTTTCGGTCGCGCGGTCAGGGGCCGCGTCCCCACCCCCGCGCGGACGGATATTTTGCACGCGCCGACGGCCTGGGCCGCCCAGCCCCGCGTAGCCGCGCTAAGATCACATTATTTCACTGCCCCACTACGGGGGGCCGGCGATAGGGTTAATTCCGGCGCGCAGTAGGCCGCGGGGAACACGCCCGGAGGCGCGGAGACGAGACCATATCGCCCCGGGTTCTCGGTGTCTCTGGGTGCGAGGCGCGGGGAGCGCTAATATCCCTCGTTCGCGCGCATTCGCGCCACCACGGGCGACTTCACGCGCTTCTCCACGGGGGGGCGCGCCCGCCCCCTGACCATATGGAAGGTTCAGCAGGGCCCTCCCGTGCGCCCCCCGTGCGGCATGGGGCGCGTGCTTGTCCCACCTGCTACCCGCTGCCTACTGCCCGCCAATCTCCAACTTCCCAGCACGCCGACCCCATCTCCCCTTGGCCCCCCTTCCCCGCGTAGGGGAAGGAGGGAGAGGATGGTTCGCGCGACGCGCTCGTTGGGCCCGCACAGCCCCTGGCGAAGGGGGGGAACCCGCCGCCTGGCCGGGCCATGGCGCGCGGCCTCTGGGCACGCGGCCGCGTGCCCCTACCGGCTGCCCGCCGCTCTCACACGGAGACACGGAGAACACAGGGGAGGATGTTTTCGCGCCTGGGCGCGTCACTGCAGGGCGCGGCCGCGCCTTGCCTCTGGGGCACATGGCCGCCGGGCGAGGCAGCGGCGCGCGCGCGCCTGGGCACATAGCCCCTGGGCGAGGTAGCGCCTTGCCCCTTGAGCACGCGGCCGCGTGTCCGGGCGATCTGCCGGGTCGCCCCTATCTGCCCCCTGCTCCGCGATGCCACCCCAACGAGCATCGTCGCGCCACTCGCCATCTCCTAACTTCCAACCTCCAGCCACCAGCCAAACGCCCTGGCGGGCATTTTTGCTTTTTGCTCGAGCGAGTCGCGGCGTTGTACCGGCAGCGCTCCGCACGAGTCGTAATGCCCTGGCGGGCATTTTTGCTTTTTGCTCTCGCAAATGTGTTCGATGAAATCCTGGCGGCTCACCAGGCCGGTCGTAATGCCCTGGCGGGCATTTTTGCTTTTTGCTCGCGAGATGAAGGCCGGCATGATTATCAGGGCCACAGCCAGTCGTAATGCCCTGGCGGGCATTTTTGCTTTTTGCTCCGTACGGCGACCGGTCACACAGACCGAGTTGCCTTGTCCCAGGTCGTAATGCCCTGGCGGGCATTTTTGCTTTTTGCTCTGGTCGGTGCCGCCCTGGTGTTCCGCCTCGTGCGCACCGTGTCGTAATGCCCTGGCGGGCATTTTTGCTTTTTGCTCATATTAATCTCCAGATGCGTCAAGCGATTCGCGAAGAAGTCGAGTCGTAATGCCCTGGCGGGCATTTTTGCTTTTTGCTCGCGCCAGCATGTGGCGGCGGTGGCCCCGGTGGCCCGGGAGTCGTAATGCCCTGGCGGGCATTTTTGCTTTTTGCTCGAGCTGAAATACGCCCGCGATGTTGCAGAAAACATTCTGCACATGTCGTAATGCCCTGGCGGGCATTTTTGCTTTTTGCTCTAGTAGGAGGAGTGAGTCATGGTGTCCAGAATTCAGACCATGTCGTAATGCCCTGGCGGGCATTTTTGCTTTTTGCTCTGGCTGAGTTCGTCGTGCGCGAGCTCGGCTGGCGCCGATTGCCGCCGTCGTAATGCCCTGGCGGGCATTTTTGCTTTTTGCTCGTGTTGGCATACGGCGGGCCGGAGCAGGCCCGCCGCTATTGTCGTAATGCCCTGGCGGGCATTTTTGCTTTTTGCTCGCGCTATGTGAATGAGCCACTAAGCGAGGCTGAGCGCATGTACGCGTCGTAATGCCCTGGCGGGCATTTTTGCTTTTTGCTCGAACATCCCAAAATACCCGGGTCTGTGCCATATAAGAGAGTCGTAATGCCCTGGCGGGCATTTTTGCTTTTTGCTCCTGCTCCGCCGCCACGGCGGGGCGCTCCGCATCGAGTGGTATGGTCGTAATGCCCTGGCGGGCATTTTTGCTTTTTGCTCTGTACAAGAATTTAAATACTTTCTTTTGTATAGGATACGGGTCGTAATGCCCTGGCGGGCATTTTTGCTTTTTGCTCGGATTCGGCAGCTGCTGACGTTCGAGCAGTTGCCGGACCTGTCGTAATGCCCTGGCGGGCATTTTTGCTTTTTGCTCGCGGCGAGGAGGATGATAAATGGCCCGTTGCCTGGCCGGTCGTAATGCCCTGGCGGGCATTTTTGCTTTTTGCTCCCGAGAATAAGAGGCAAGAAAAAGATGTTTTCGAATACTTGTCGTAATGCCCTGGCGGGCATTTTTGCTTTTTGCTCCAGGCTACGCCTTGCTCCACCCTGCCTACAGTATACCATGTCGTAATGCCCTGGCGGGCATTTTTGCTTTTTGCTCCCTGCATCTGCTGGATAAAACGATCCGGCTCTGGACTGCCCCTCGTCGTAATGCCCTGGCGGGCATTTTTGCTTTTTGCTCACGAGCCGGGCGACGCTGCCTGGCCGACTATTGCCAGCGTCGTAATGCCCTGGCGGGCATTTTTGCTTTTTGCTCGGGCACGGAAGCGCGGCCTTGAGCGCCTCGCACTTCCGCACCCGTCGTAATGCCCTGGCGGGCATTTTTGCTTTTTGCTCAGAAATAGACCTGGAGACTTACCTTCGTTTCTGGGCCAAGTCTCCGTCGTAATGCCCTGGCGGGCATTTTTGCTTTTTGCTCCGATGCATACGCGCTCATTCATAATCGGCTTCGCGTCCGCGTCGTAATGCCCTGGCGGGCATTTTTGCTTTTTGCTCCCTCGAAACTCCCCCCGCAAAATATGGCCTCAACACGGGTTAGTATACTGCGGTCTCGCGGTTTCGTCCAGGCCAAAGCCGCGTTTCAACAGCCAATGGCATGGCTGCGCGCGAGGCCCCACTTTGGTGCGATCACCCTTTTGCAAATAGGGTGCGCGCGCCCCGCGGCCCCACGGGCAAACGCGCTTTCGATCATCGAAGGCCGTGCTTTATGTCATATTACCTTCACCACCGGTGGAGGCGAGGTTGTTTGACCACGGCCCAGCACGCGGGTCCGCTGGCGGCACAACGCGCACAGCGCGTACCAGTGCACCACATCCTCGGCTTCGTTCAGCAACGCGCGTAAACGCGCCTCTAAGGTCGCCACCTCCTCGGGCGTAAGATAGAGTTCAAACACGCTATGCTGCACCCGATCGCCAAAGCGCTCCAGCAAGCGCGCCACCTTCAAACGCCGCGTATCGTCCGGAATATCATACGCGATCACATAGAACCCACGCTTGGTCATCCGCGAAACCCCAAACCCCGAAAGCCCGGGTCATCGTCACGCAAACGCCGCGCGACTTGCCGGGCCTGCTCCATCAGCCATTGCCCCAACGGGCGGCGCTCGGTATGGCCCGCGGGCCGCACCAAACGGGCCCACCGGTGTTCAAACGCGTGCAAAAAGCGCGGGAGGGCGGCGTCGCGCAAGCGCCACCCACCCGTGCCGGTGGGCTCGAAATCGTCAGGGGTCAATCGCCGGGCATTGCACAAGGCCAACAACAAGCCATCCACAACCGGACGAAACTCTTCGGCCAGGTCCAGGGCCAGGGCCGGACGCCCATAAACCACCCCGTGCAAAAATCCGGCATACGGGTCTAACCCCACGGCCCGGGCCGCGCTTTGCGCGCGCTGCGTCAACAACGTATAGCCCAACGACAGCAGCGCGTTGGCCGGATCGCGCGGTGGGCGCCGCGTGCGGCCCTGTAGGCCACATTCAGGGCGCAGCAGCGCGCGCAACCCCTGGAAATACAAGCGCGCGGCCCGGCCTTCCAGGCCCCGCAGGCTGTTGGGGGACGATTTGCGGGGCAAAGCCTCCAAGGCTCGCTGCAAAGCATCCAACGCTGCATCCACGGCTGGCAAGGGGCCGTGCCGTCGTCGACGCCGCTGTAACAACACCCTTTGATGTCGCAATTTGACGGCCACGAAATCTCGGCTCATGGCAACCACCCAGCGCGTGGACGCGGTGGCCGCGTATTGGGCGCGCCGCAAGGCCACATGGGGCGTTTCAGGGCCGTGCAACACAGCCCGAAAGCGGCCGCGGCGGGTCAAGAAAATCACCGGAATGCCACGAGCGGCCAAAGCCAGCAGCGCGGGCGTGGTCCAGCCAACGTTCCCCCACACCACCACTTCGCGGATTTGATTCAAAGGCAAACGCGCCAAGACGGCATGGTCCAGAACCACGTGCAAGCGCCCCTGGTGCAAATGCACGCGGGCTCCTTGGGTGGTCAAATGCACCATCATGAGGATACATCCTCCGCGGACGGCGAGGGTTGAGGTGGCGACCAACGCACCTGGCCCAGCCCAAACGAAGTCCCCCCACCCACGCCGGCAAAGCGCGCGAAGGCCACCAGCACCTGAATCACACTGCGCCAATAGCGGTCGGGGTTCAGGGCGCGGTATGTCACCTCGCCCACCGCGCCAATGCGCAAGCCACCGCTTTTGAGCGGCACCGCGCGCGATTGCAGGCGATAGCGGCTCACAGCCATCGCCTGGGCGGCAAAACGGCGCGTCTCGTCGGGCAGGGCAATGGGGGCATACGCATTCCAGCGTTGCAACAAACTGCCGAACACGAGCGCGGGCAACGGGAACGGCACATGCACCCCACCGGAACGAAACGTGGTGGGCGAGGCCAAACGCAGGGTCCAATGCCGTGGCGGGGTTTGGCGGGCCGTCAGCCAGGGCCCGGCCAAGTCGGGGTATGTGGTCGCGCCCTCCCAAGGCGAAGGGGCGTCGTCCCGTGGCAGCACAGCAAAGGGGACACCGTCCAACTCAATGGTCGCGCCGGGGCCCAAGGGACCCCGCGGCGCGACCGCGGCCAGCAGCGCCTGGGCCACGGTCGCGGAGTAAGCCGTAAAACGCAAACGGTAAATGGCATCGGGCTGCAAGCCCGCGTGGGCCCGCGGCCCCATCAGCGTGGACACGGTGAAAGGCCGAGGGGCATCGTCCGGTCGATGCAAGCGCTCAGCCAGCCCGGCATCCACTGCGGCCATGGCCCGCAGGAACAAGGCGTGCGCCGCGCGGCCCCACCAACGGGGCAAAACCCGGTCCGTAGGCACCGCGTGGGGCCGCACGTGCAACACCACGGCCGCCAGTTCAGGCGTCGAAGCCATGCTCAGCCTCCAAAACGTCCTTGCCGCGCGGCCTCGCGGCCGGCCTGCGAGTTCAAGATTTCCGCCACCTCATCGCAAGGCAGCACCACGCCAGGTACGGGTCGCAAACGCACCATGGGCGGGAAGCAGCCCATTGGGCCGGGCAAGTCGGCCAAGGGCCGCGCGGTCATGCAATTCAAGGCCGGCGAGTTGACCACAATGAGCTCGGTTTGCCACCCCGCGGGCGTGCGGGGGAGATGCGCCACCAACCGCGCCCCGTGGAGCCCAAAGGGGCCTTCGTTGTCGAAGTGCACAGGCACGGCAATAACCCGGGCAATGGGCGGCGCGGCAGCCAGAGCCCCGATTGGGGTCTTTTGGCCCTCCGTGAGCGGCTGGGCGAAGTTCAAGAGCCTCATGCGTCAGCCTCGCTGGAAGAAGCCCCGGGGGCGGCTTGGGCCCGGGCGGCGTAGGTGAACAAGGCCCTCAAGTGGGGCATCAGGTGCTGCATGCGCTGACGCAAACGGCTGGCCCGGCTTGCATTTTCCCGCATACCGGCGTGATTGAGGTCGTTGCGCAGCGTAGACAGCGCCTCCCACATTGGTTGTAACAGCGCCACCAACGCGGGATGCGCGGCGCGCAACTGCAAGGCCTGTTCCGACAACGCTTCTTCGGGCATGCGCCCGGTGGCATGGCGAACCACCTGATGCACGGCCTGGGCCCAAGATTCGCGGCGGCGCAAACGAAGCACCAACCGCCCCTCCATGAGCCACGCGACGACAGAGATCACCCACTCCACGGCCAAAGTCGCGGCCTGCAGCACCTGCCGATTTTCCACATACCACTCGATCAGGCGGAACTGGCGCTCCAGGGCCGGCCAGGGGTGTTCTTTTGGGGAAAGCAACGCGTGGGCCGCATACGCGTGACGCAACTGAACCGCCAACTCGTGAAACGGCCGCAGGGCGGGCTCTGGCCGCTGCTCCAGGGCGGCCAAGTCCTGGGCCCAGCGATGGGCCTTTTCCATCACCTCCAGCGGCCGGGTGAGCATCAAGGCCAACGAAAGTTCCTCGAGGTTCTGGGCCGCCGTCTTGAGTTCCCCCAGCCGATGCTGCTGGGCGATATCGCGCAATACCTGGGCCAGCAGCCGAGCGTCGCCATTGCGCTGGAAAAAGGCCGACGCGATCAGCCAATCCAACAGCCGCACAAAGGGGGAAAGGTCCATCACCGGCGCGGGCCCGCCGCGGCCCAGTTCGTACGCGCCGTAATAGACGCCCTCGATGTGGACCTCACGCACTTGGCGCAAATAGGCGGTGAAGAGGAAGATAAGGAAGGGCGCGCTGCGCAGGCCATGGGTGATGTCGAAGATCAGCGTATCGCCTTGCGCGACATAGGGCAACAAGGCCTCGAACCAGGCCCACATTTCCGCGGGCGTGTGCCCTTCGGGGATGTCGACCGCGCGCAGGCGCGCGTCGTTGCGGGCCTGCAGCAACGGCCAGGTCTTGCGCCGCGCGTCTTCGGTGACCAAGAGCAGTGCCTGGTCAAAGCCCCCGCGGTGTTCGTCCAAATAGTCCAGCAACGCCTCAGGAAACACTTCGCCGGGGTACACGAGTTCCTCGGACCAGCGATATTGGGTGCGCCGAGCCGAAATGCCCAAGAAGGCTACGACTATCCGAGCCATGAACAACCTCCTATCCGCGTCGCGACGCGCGCCGACACCGGGTCTCCCCCAGCGAATCAGAGCACGTGGCGCTCAGCAACGCGTGGTTTGCCTTGCCCAGCCGCGCGGAGCACGCGGCGAGCCGCTGGGCTTTCGAGGTCAGGCTGTGCTTTCGGCCCGCGTGCCCGGCCCCGCGCCACCTTTCAAGCGCTACTCCAACGCCAGCACCACCCAACCCAAGGGTGCGGCGATTCGCTGCCGGCGCACCACCACCCGCCGCGACGAGGGGAAGGGCGCGCCAGGGCGCCGCGGGGGTGCGCCTTTGGGTCGCCGCTGCAAGCGGAAATCTCGAATCAGGGCCTCGAAGAGTTGCGGGTTTTGCTGCAAGTGGGTCCACAAGGTTTTGCCGTCCCAGCCGGTGCCCCAGCCGAGTTGCAAGAAGGTCATGTTGGCGGGCAAGGTCGTGTTGAGCAATTTCTGATAGAACCGCACCAGGTCATCCGCGCCGGGCACACCGCTGCGGGCGAAGGCCGCGAAGTGGGCGCTCAGCGCCTCGAGACGCTGCCGCGCGTAGCGCCGCAATCGGGGGAGGAAGTCGTTTGTCAGCCAATGCCGACGGTCCGCGAAGCCCAACTGCTGGGCCACGGCCGAGAGCAAATAATCGTCCACTTTGAGCGTACCGGTGAATGTTTGCTGCACCACGGCCTCGATAGGAATAGGGGCCTTGAACCCTTGACGGGTCACCACCTGCACATCGAGCACGCCCACACCTTGGCCCGGCTTTTGCGGCCCGAACAGGTCTGAGACCTGCAATGCGCGCAGCAGATCACGGTTGGGGTTGGGGCCGAAGATACGCCGCTCCAAGGGCTGAGCCGCGAACTTGGCCCGGTGCCCGATGAGGTTGCGTTTCAAGGGCAAGTGGAGTTCGCTCCATCCGGCCCAGGCCAACGCGGTGCGCAGCGCGCCTTTGAGCGACGAACCGGGGATGTAGGGCCGATCCCAGGGGTCTTTGATGCACTCGCGCAAGGCCGCGTAGGTCTTGGCGCGCCGCGGCACACCCGTGGCGACGTAGCGGAAGAACTCGGGGCGTTGCTGGAAGTCGTTGGCGGTCAACATGCGGCCCGGCAGGGGGATGGCGCCTTGGGCCCGCGCGTCATAGCGGGCCTCCAAGATGCGGTCCACATGCAAGCGCCAGGTGCGACCCTGGTGGACCACATAGTCGAAGTCATAACGCAATTCCGCGCCGGTGCCGATGTGCAGCGGCGTTAGGGTGCGAATTTCAACGCGAAAAGTTGTCATGGTGCGCCTCCTCCTGCATAGCCGACGGCCAGCGCGTAGCCGTAACGGTAGACGGGATGGCCCAAGGGGTCGTTCAGGGGGGCGTCCGATCTCGGACGATACAAGGGCCGCACATCGGCCACGCGGCCATAAGGGCCAGGCTGAGCCAAGGGAGCCAGCACCGCGCCCTCGGCCAGCATGTATACCCCACGGCGGCGCTGCCCTGCGCCATCGACCCAGCCGCCCACCCGCACAAGTTCGTAGGCTGCGGCAGGGTCGTGCAACGCGGGCACCTCGTCGCGGCGAGGCCAATAGCGGCTTAAGGTGGTCCAGTAACCTTGAGGCGCGGGGTCAGGCAAGATGAGGGTGGTCTGGAGGCGCAGTTTGGCCTGACCGTAGCCCACGTTACGCTCCGCGCCCAGGCCCGCGAGGCCCAGGTCCGCGAGCAGGCTGGGCAGCCGCGAGGCCCAGAAGGAATCGTTCGGCCGCAGCCATTGCACGCCGAACCACAACCCGACCGCGGCGCGCTCGGGTTCCGCGCGAAAGTGCACTGCCCCCACGTGGAACAGGTTGCTGCGCGACGACCAACGGTTCACGGTCACCCGGGGGCGTTTGCGCTGCTTCCAGAGGGTCAACGCCTCGGCCTCGCGCTGCCACGGGGTGGGCAAGCGGGCCCAATCGGCAGCCGCGAACAGCAGGGTTTGGTGGGCCGCACGGCGGGCTTGGGGCCATAGATGGGCCAGCGTCGCGCCTTGCAGCATCTGACGGTAAAGGCCTTCGGAGACGAAGCGCACCCGCTTCAAGTCCTTGCCCTGCACCCCCGCGGGCAGAGGTGTGCGCGAGCGTCGCGCGGCCAACGGCACGGGAAAGAGCAGCACCGGCGTCGCGTTGGCCCCGGCCGGCCATATCGCGGGGAAGGTGGACGTGAGGAGGAAAGGCGGCTCGCCCGCGCGAAAGGGCTGCAGGCCCTGCTCGACGGCCCGGGGCCCCTCGTGCGCGGCCAGGCGGGCCACCACCGCGGCGAAAAGGCTATCGGCCGGCCAGGTGAGCGCGCTGCCTTCCATGCCCAAGCCCTCTTCCCGGCCGAAGTGGAAGGCGCGGCCTCGGATGCTCCAAATCTGGAGGTGCATGGCTCACCCTCCGTGGTGGGCGAACAACGCCTGGAGCCTTTGCAAAAAGCCCGGGAAGTCCTCAGCCCATGCGGACAAATCGGTGTAGTCCTCGACCGCGTGCTCTTTGTCATAGTCTTGAGCCCGGCGGGCAGTGATGCTGATGTCTTTGAAGGCCACTTTGCCGTAGCCGCGCGAGCCATGGCCACCCAAGTAATCGTCCTCGACCAGTTGCAACGCGTCGAGCACGACCTTGAGGCGGTGCAGATCCGCGGGCAGGTCATACAGGCTGAACACTAACTCGACGGGGCCGAATTCCGCGCCCGCGGGCACGCGTTCGATGGTGCGGGGGTTGGCCTTGCTGGTCACCCGATCGATGGCGACTTCGGTTTTCAGTTCGGTGTAGGCCAAATCAAGGTGCGCATCCTCGAGGCGTTGCGCGCTTTCGTCGGTGAGCAGGGCATCACGCACCACCAAGCGGGTGGGGGAGTTGAAATCCAGCTCCGCGGGCACGCCGAACACGGTGCACACGGGGCAGCCGCCATTGGCGTGGAACTCGTCGGCTGTAGCGCAGGTGTGAATCTTGGCTTGGCCGATGCGGCGGTTCTGGGGCAGGCCCAGCAATTTCTCCATTTGCGAGCGCATCTTGCCCCGCAGGCTCGAGCCGGGGATGTAGGGCTGGTTGGTCAAAGGATCGCGGATGACCTCTTTGTCCAGGCCGCCGATTTCCAGATCCGCGCCCGAACCGCCGATGTGCAAGCCGGTCTTGGCCACGATGGTGGCCTGAATGAAAACACGACCATAGAGTTTCATGGGAGTCCTCCTAAGGGGATGAGTCCAAGCGCGCGAAGGCGCGGCGGGTGTGCATCAGTTGCGGCCCCCCAAGGCCCGATGGTAGGCCAGGATGGCCTCAAAGAGTTCCATGAAGCGCTGAAACGAGCCCTCTTGTTGAGGGTCGACATAATCGATGGCCTCGCTCAAAATGCGGGCCAAGCCCTGTACCGCGCGCTCGCGCGCGGCTTGATATTCCAACTTGGGCTTGAGCATTTCGAGACGCCGTCG
>CAYUOX010000026.1:0-26483 GCA_964446575.1 uncultured Anaerolineaceae bacterium
CCAAGGGGGGATGGGGTCGGCGTGTTGGAAGTTGGAAGTTTGCAGGGAGCAGGAAGCAGGTAGTGGGTAGGGGCGACCCGGCGGTCGCCCGAGGGCGGTCGTAAGGTGGCCGTGGGGCCCAGGGGCTGCGCGGTCATCGTCCGCGTAGCCAGCGTTGCAGGCGGTCGACATCCAGCGCGGCTTCGACCGCGTCGGCCCACGCGTCCAGGGCCGCGTCGAGATCGTAGGTCTCGGCGGCGCCATCCACCGCGGCACGGCCACGCTGCCGCAAGTGGGCCAACCAAGCCCGCCTCACCGTCGCGTTGGCGAAGATGCCGTGCAGATACGTGCCCCACACCCGCCCGTGGGCCTGCACCGCGCCGGCGGGCACGCGCACGGCGCGGCCGTTGCGCTCCACAATGGTCAGCCACGGCCGCGGGGTGGTGGTGCGGCCGAAGTGGATTTCATAGCCCTGGACCGTGCGCCCGGCCAACGCCCGCAGCCAGCCTGGTCCGCCACGGATCACCGCGCGGGTTTGGGCCGTCACCTTGGGCCCCACGAAGCGGGTCACGCCGGGCAACAATCCCAAGCCCGGTGCGGCGCCGGGTTGGGCTTCCAGGCCCAGAGGGTCTTCAATGCGTTGCCCCAACATCTGATATCCGCCGCACAGGCCCACCACCGCGCCGCCTTGGGCCGCGTAGCGGGTGAGCGCGGCATCCCAGCCTTGGGCGCGCAGCCAAGCCAAGTCGGCCAAGGTGCTTTTGCTGCCGGGCAGGATGACCGCATGGGGCTGCCCCAACGCCGCGGGCCGGTCTACCCAGCGTACCCTGACATCGGGCTCGGCCCGCAAGGGGTCCAAATCGTCGAAATTGGCGACCCGGGGCAGGCGCAGCACCGCGAGGTCAATCGCGCCGGCCGGCGACGCGGCGTCCGCGGGCAACGAGGCCGCGTCTTCCGCGGGCAAAAGCACATCCGCGCGATAAGGAATCACCCCCAACACGGGCAAACCGCTGCGCTGCTCCAAAATGCGCACGCCGTCCGCGAACAAGGTCGGGTCGCCCCGGAATTTGTTGACCACCAGCCCGCGCACCAGGGCCCGTTCCTCGGGCGGCAGCAACGCCAGCGTGCCCAGCAATTGCGCGAAAATACCGCCGCGTTCAATATCGCCAACCAACACCACCGGCGCGCGGACGTAGCGGGCCACGGCCATGTTGACCACGTCGTGGGCCCGCAAGTTGAGTTCCGCGGGGCTGCCCGCGCCTTCAATGAGCACCAGATCATACTGAGCCCGCAGCCGGTCCAGCGCGGCTGTGACCACCGGCCAGAGGCGCTCTCGCAGGGCATAGTACCCGCGCGCGGGCAGGGTGTGCCACGGTCGGCCCAACACCACCACTTGGGCGCGGGCTTCGGCCTCGGGCTTGAGCAGAATGGGGTTCATGTCCACGTGCGGCGCCACCCCCGCGGCCAAAGCCTGCAGCGCCTGGGCGCGGCCGATCTCACCGCCCTCGGGCGTGACGGCCGCGTTGTTGGACATATTCTGCGCCTTGAACGGCGCGACCCGCCATCCCCGGCGGGCGAAAATGCGCGCCAAGGCCGCGACCAGCCAACTTTTGCCCACCGACGACATGGTGCCCTGCACCATGAGCACTGCGGCCGGCATAGGCACCTCCATTTGGGGGACGGGCTCCGCCTCGGCCGGGGCCGGCCGCGCGGCGCGCGTTTCTCCCACCGCCGCGGACGCGGACTGTGGGGCCGCGGCGGGTCGCAGCAGGGCGGCCAACGCGGCGCGCTCGCGCCGCCGCGGACGCGGTTCCCCCAACCCCGCAGCCGGGTCGCCCGCGCGGCTCGGCCTTGCGCGACCGACGCATGTTTAGACCTCGGCCCGGGCGAAAGTCACCTGCAGGCCGGGCAGTGGGGTCCAGCCGTCTTGGATGCGCTTGTTATCGTGCATCAGGATGTCCAGCATAATCTCTACGGCCACGGCCACCAACAGCCAGATTTCCTCGTCTTCAGACAAGGGCTGCGCCATGTTCCGCAGCGCGGGGTAAGGCGTGAAGGGCCGTCCGTAGCCCGACGATCGGGCCCGTTGCGCCGCGTTGGGCACTTTCACCCATGTGCACGCCACTTCGGCGCTGGGGCGCCCGCGCACATGCACAGGGCCGTAGTAGATGGTCATGCGGCCGACCCAGCCGGCGCGCACCAAGCGGCGGGCTTGATGCCGCAAGAAGCCGACCTCGCGACCGGACGCGTCTTGCAGCACGATGTGGCCGCGGCGATACACGCCCGCTGGCAACACCGCGCGGCCCCAGGCCCGGCCATCGACCTGGATGGTGACATGCCCCGCGGCCTGCCACAGGCTGTGGAAGACGGTGTGCAGGGTGAGGCACCGCGCGGAGGAGCACAGCACCATGTGGACCTCACGGCGGGTCGTGCGGGACAAATGGAACGCCAGCCACCCCCGCGCCTGCGGCCGGGCCAAACTCTTGACCACACCGCGAAACTCGCCCATGGTCACGGTGGGCAGCGCCGAGGTCCATTCGCCTTCCCAGCGCGCGGCCAAGTCGCCCAAGGCCGCGGGATGCCACGGCAACAATTGGGCCCGGGCCGCGCGTAAAAACTCGGCCGGACGCGGCGTCAACTGCCGCGGCGTGTCGCGCGTCTGGCGTATCCAGGCCCACAGCAGCCACGCGAGCAGGGCCACCACCGCCAGCATGAGCCCCGCGACCACGCACACCAAGCCGCCCATCAACCCCAGCATGCCCACAATTTCCATGTCGTCCCTCGACGGCTGACGCCGGAAGATGCGCCCCCGAGAGTATCCTACTCGCGGGGTATCTTCCTAAACCCCCTGGGGCGGGTTTGGACGCGCGGCTTTCGTTGCCTTGGCGCGTCGGACCCCTGACAAAGCGCGCGCTTTTTCGATAAAATGCATAGCATTCTGCCTCGAGGCGCCTACAATAGAAATAGACACGAAGCGCACGGCCGGCCATGCCGCGCGGTGCGCCTGTGCTGTGGATTCCCACCTTAGGAGGGGTTCATGTCTCGGCACAAACTGCTCCTCGGTTTAGGCGGATGGCTGTTGCTGTCCTGGGCTTGCGGTGGGTTGCCCGCGGTCCTGCTGTCGCGACGCGGCCAACCCGACGCCACGCCCCGGGTTGTCACGGCTGCGGCCGCGATGCCTTCTGTAGAGGCGCGCCCCGGGGCCGCGGATTCCCCTCTGCCCACGGCCGCGCCGCTGACCTCGCCGGTGCCGCCCGCGCGGCCCACACCTCTGCCGCCGGCCTCGCGGCCCACCCCTTATGCGGGCCTGCACCAACCCCCTGCGGGCATCGGGCTGCTGCCCCGTCTGGAGGACTGGCAGCCCTGGACCAAGCCGGGTTCGTGGGTGGCCGGGCGCAATGAGGTGCGCTGGGTGGAAGTGGACCCGCACGGCCGGGTGGCCGACTTTCAACGCCGCGAGAGTTTCAACGATGGCGGCGGGGCCGGCCTGCACTTGCCACTGGACTTGCCGGTGCAGGACTACGCCCATGCGTACATCACCGTCATGGGCCGCATTTTGGACGAACAGGGCGGCAACATCGCGGGCGCGAATCCGCAGGCCTTCCCAGAATCTGGCTTGCAGGTGCACGTGCGTTATCAGACCGCCGCGGGCGAGGCGCGCGAGTGGTTCCACGGTTTTTACATCACCCCTGTGCCCGGCGCGGATGTGAACCACTTCACTTTGGTGGCGCCAGGGGAGTGGTTCACTTGGACCTCGGACGATTTAATGCAATTGCCCGAGCCCCCGGTTCGCGTGACCCAGGTTTGGGTGTATGGCTTTGGTTGGGCGTTTCACAGTCAGGTCGCGGCGGTCGAACTGACCGCCTCGGACGAGATTTCGGCCGAGGCCGAGACCCCCATGCCCGCGGGCTCGTGCTGGCTGGTCTCTGAGGGCGCCGACACACCGGTGTACGACTATCCGGCAGAGGGCGCGCCGCTGTTCGGCACGCTGCCCCAGGGGAGCCGGGTCGAAGTGCTGGCCTTTGGGCCCGAAGGCTGGGTCGGTTTCGATCCGGGCGTGGCGCAAGCGTGCGCGGTGGGGCCGTTCCGCCTGCGTTGGGCGCCCATCACCCAGGCCAATTGGGTAGAAGGCGCGTGCGAAGGCATCCCCGAGGTGACGGTGCCGCGGCCCGACCGGTGTTATGTCACGCCCGCGGGGCCTGAAGCCCAGGTCTATGCTGAGCCGCGTGACGACGCACGTGTGATCGCCGCGCTGCCTGCCGAGGCCTATGTGCCGGTGGTGGGCCAAGGCCCTGACGGTTGGCTCCAAGTGCTCTTCGGCCCCGAGGACGTGGCCGTGCCAGCCTGGATGCGGTTGGACGATGTGTGCCTGTTGGGCTATGGCGCGTGCGACGCGTTGCCCTCGGCGGAGCCATGAGGTCGGCTACGCGGCCGTGGCCGTTGACGGCGGGCCGGCCAGCGCGGCGTAGTCGCGCCGCGGCGGACGCGGTTCCACCAACCCCGAAGCGACCCAGGCCAGGCGCAGCAGGGTGGCCTCGTCCCAATAGCGGCCGATGGCTTGCATGGCCAGGGGCCGACCGTCGGGCGTGTAGCCCACGGGGAAGGTGATGGCCGGGTGGCCGCTCAGGTTGAACACCGATACAAAGCGCATAATGGCGGCCATTTGGCCCAAATCAGAGACCTCTTCTTCCGCGGGCGGAATGGGCGGCGCGGCGATGCCCGTGGCCGGTGTGAGCAGCACATCCACCTGCTCGAACGCGGCTTGCAGCGTGCGCACCCAGCGGGCCCGCCAGCGTTGCGCGTGCAGCAGGTCGGCCGCGCGGAAGTAGCGGGCCAGCGCGGTGGTGTTGCGCACCTCCCAGCCCAGCGCGGCGCGCGGCAGGCTGCCCAAGGTCGTGGCCAGTTCGGTGCCGGTGACCACCAGGTGGGCGACGAAGGCCGCGGCGACATCGGGCAGCACCACCTCGCGCACTTGCGCGCCCGCGCGCGCGAAGGCCTGCACCATGGCCTCGTTGGCCGTCACCACTTCCGCGGCCGCGTGGCGGAACCAGGGCCAATATACGCCCAGGGTGAGGTCGCTGAGGTCGGCTTGCCAGGCCGGGGGCTGCAGCCCAGGTTGGCCTTGGGTGGCCGGATCCGCCGGGTCGGGACCCGCGACCGCGGCCAAAAGCAGCGCGGCATCGCCGGGTTGGGCGGCCAAGGGGCCCAAATGGGCGACCGACCAATCTAAGGGCTCCGCGCTGTGACGGCTCACCCGGCCGAATGTGGGCTTGAGCCCCACGCCGCCGCTGAAGGCGGCCGGCACGCGAATGGACCCGCCCGCGTCGCCGCCCATGGCAGCGGGCACCAAGCCGGCCACCACCGCCACCGCGGAGCCGCTGGAACTCCCGCCGGGGTAGTGGGCCGGCGCGTAGGGGTTGCGGGCGGTGCCGTAGTGCACATTGTGGCCGGTGACGCCGATGCCGCCCTCGTGCATGTTGGTCTTGCCCACAATCAGCGCGCCCAGCGCGCGCAGCCGGGCGACCACGGTGGCGTCGTGCTCAGCCACGCGATCTTCGCGCGCCCGAATGCCCCAGGTGGTGGCATAGCCTTGCACCGCGGTTTCATCTTTGATGGCAATGGGCACGCCGTCGAACACGCTCAGCGGCCGGCCCGCGCGCCAGCGCTGGGCCGAGGCTTCGGCCTGGGCCCGCAGGTCGTCGGCCCGCACCGCGGTGAACGCGCGCAGCGCGGGGGCCTCTTGCTCCGACGCGGCCCAGGCCCGCAAGAACGCGTCGGCCGCGGCGATGGGGTCCCACACCCCGGCTTGATACGCGCGGTGAAACGCCAAGATGCGGCTGGGCACACCCGCGGCTTCCAGGCTTTGGGCCCAGGTGGCCACCAAGTCGGCTTGCGGGGGGAAGGGCTCCGCGCGGGCCGGGGGCGTGGGTTGGAACAAGGGCGCATCATCGACCGCCGCGGCCCGAAAGCGGGGTACCTCCATCAGACGGAAGGTGTGCGCGGCCAAGGGCGCGCCCAGGGGCGACTCCAGGGCCAGCACGAGGGCTTGAAGGCTCGCGCCGCGCAGTACGGGCGCGTGCAGGTCAGACAAGGCGTAGGTCATGAGGGATCCTCCTGTTGTTTGGCCGCCTCCCACAGCGCGTCCATCTCTTCGAGGGTGAGGTGTTGGATCTCGCGGCCTTGGGCCAAGGCTTGGCGTTCGACCTCACGGAAGCGCTGCATGAAGCGCGCGGTGGCCTCGCGGAGCGCGGTCTCCGCGTCGAGCCCCAGGTGACGGGCCAAGTTGACCACCGCGAAGAGCAAGTCGCCCAGTTCCGCGGCTTGGGCTTGAGGGTCGGCCGCGGCCCGCAGTTCCTCCAGTTCTTCTTTGACCTTGGCCCACACGCCGTCGACCGAGGGCCAATCGAAGCCCACTTTGGCGGCCTTGCGGCCCACGGCTTGGGCCTTGGCCAACGCGGGCAATGCCGCAGGGATGCCGTCGAGCACGCTGGCTGGCGCCGCGGTTTGCGCTTGTTTTTCGCGGCGCTTGATGGCCTCCCAGTTGCGCACGACTTCATCCGCGCTGTCGACCTGCACGTCGCCGAACACATGGGGATGCCGGCGCACGATTTTGTCGTGCACGGTCTGCAGGACTTGGGGCATGGTGAATTCGCCCTCTTCCACCGCGATTTCGGTGTGCAGCACGATTTGCAGCAGCAGGTCGCCCAGTTCTTCGCGCAGGGCTTGGGGGTCGCGCCGGTCCAGCGCATCCAGCACCTCATAGGTCTCTTCGAGCAAATACGGCCGCAGAGAGGCGTGGGTCTGTTTGCGATCCCAAGGGCAGCCGTCAGGCGCGCGCAGCCGAGCGATGAGATGCTCGAAATCTTCGAACGCGGTGCCCGGCCCCAAGGGGGGCACATAGAGCGCGGTCAACAGGCCGATATCGGGGTCGCGGTCGATTTGATACAAGGGCATGGCGCGCACGGCTTGGTCGGGCAAGCCGGCCCGGTGTACCAAGGTGACGGGGTGCTCGTCGGGGTAATGGTGCATGAGGGTGAGTTTGACATGGGAGGCCAGATGGCGGTCGTACAATTGCGCCACTACCGCGGGCGCGCTGGGCGGGAAGGGGGGCGTCAGCCGGCGGCCCAGTTCCAGCGCGTCCACCAGCGCGGTATGGGGGAAGGGGTCGCGGCCCAGCGCGGTCCAGACGGGCTCGAGAAAACTCAGGCCCTCCACCACCCGCACAGGCAGGCCCTGCTCGCGAGCCCGGCGCAAGATGGTTACGCCTGTGGTCTCGGCAACCAGCGGGTGGCCCGGCACCGCGTAGACCACCCCTTGTGGCCGCTGCCCCAAGCGGAGCACTTCCCCCACAATGGCCTCGTAGACCTGCTCAAAGGTGTCGGCTTGCTCATAAAGATGGTCAAAGGCGTGCACCCGCAGCCCTGGCGGAAAGCCTTCCACCGTGGGGTGTTGCCGGGTGCGCAAGTAGACTTCTTCGCTCTCGCGCAGCACTTGCCACGCGGCGCGGGTGAGCAGTGCAGGGTCACCAGGGCCTAAGCCGAGCAAGACAATGCCGGGCATGATGCACCTCGGGATGCGTTGCATGCAGGCCCGCGCGGCCGCGCGGGCAGGCCACGCTGCGGGCCTATACGTTGGCCGGAGGAAGGCGGTTCTACGCGCAATTCTACCACCCACGAGCGCGGGGTTTGGGGTATAATGCAAGTATGAGCACCAAACCCCCGTCTTCCCCTTTGCCGACGGAGGCTGAAGCGCCGGCTGCCGCGCCGGCCTCACGTGGCGCGTCCCTGCGTTGGGGGCTGCTGGTCGCGGCGTTGGTGGTGCTGTTGTTGGGCTGTGCCGCGAGCACATATTTCTTGCTGCAGCCCGAGACGCCCACCGCGCGCATTCGTGACATTGTCATCATCTTCTTGGCTGTGGAAGGGTTGCTCATCGGGCTGGCGCTGACCGTGCTGCTGGTGCAGTTGGCCGTGCTCATCAACTTGTTGCAGCATGAGGTGCGGCCGATCTTGGAATCGACCCAAGAGACGGTGCACACCCTGCGCGGCACCGCGGAATTCTTGAGCCGGCACGCGGCCGCGCCGGTCATCAAAGCCAATCAGATGGTGGCCATGGCGCGCAGCGTGATGGCGTTGTTCCGCCGCCGGCCGCGCGCCTAACCCCCGCTGGGGGTCCATCTCGCAAGAGGAGAGCGAACCATGAGCGAGCGCAATGATTTCGGAGCCTTTCTGGCTGGTTTCATCGTGGGTGGTGCTGTGGGCGCGGTGTTGGCCCTGTTGTACGCGCCGCAGCCTGGCGAGGAGACCCGCACGGTGCTGAAGGAAAAGGGCATCGAACTCAAAGAGCGGGCGGCTACGGTGTCGGAAACCACGGTGAGCCGCTTGCAAGAGCGGGTCAAAGAGTTGACCGCCCAGGTGGACGAACTGACCAAGACGCTGCAAGAGCGGGCCGCGGAGTTCAAAGAGAAAGGCGCGCAAGTGGTGGGCGAAGCCGCCAAGCGCATCCCGCGCAAGGGCGCCGGCGCCGAGAACGAGCCCGCGGCCGAGGCTGAGGCCTGAACGCCAACCCAGATGCAACGGCGGGGGCAGCCTCGCCGTTGTTGTTTTAAGCGCGGGGAGATAGCAGTTGGAGGTTAGAAGTTAGCGGGGAGCAGGGAGGGGAAAAGAGGTGGGGCCTCCAGCGCAAGGAGCCAGGCGATGGGCACGTTGTTCGTGGTGGCGACCCCCATCGGCAATTTAGAAGATATCACGCTGCGGGCCCTGCGGGTGTTGCGCGAGGTCGATCTCATCGCCGCGGAGGACACCCGTCGCACGGCCGGGCTGCTGCGTCATTACGACATTCCCCTGGCGCGGGGGCGCTTGGTGCGCTATGACGAACACACCCACGCGCGGCAAGCCCCGCGGCTGCTGCGCGCGCTGGGCCAAGGCCAAAGCGTGGCGTTGGTCTCTGACGCGGGCACGCCAGTGCTCAACGACCCTGGCCTGGCGCTGGTGCAGGCCGCGTGGGAGGCTGGGCACCGGGTCGTGCCTGTCCCTGGCCCAAGTGCGGCCCTGGCCGCGTTGAGCGCGGCCGGTCTGCCCGCGGTGCCGTTCGCGTATCTGGGCTACCCCCCGCGCAAAGCCGCGGAACGCCGGCGCTGGCTCGCGGCCGTGGCCGATTGGCCCGTGACCTTGGTGTTGCTCGAAGCGCCCCATCGCTTGGACGCGACGTTGCGCGCCATGGCCGAGGTGTTGGGCCCCGACCGCGCGGTGGCCTTGGCGCGCGAACTGACCAAGGCCCACGAAGAGATCTGGCGGGGTACCTTGGCCCAAGCCGTCCAGGCTTGGGCCGCGCGCGAACCTCGCGGCGAGTTCACGTTGGTCGTTGGCCCGCCGAAGCCCCGTCCTGCCGAGGCGTGGAACGACGAGCGCCTGGCCCAGGCCATTGCCGAGGGGCTGGCCGCGGGCGAGCGTCCCAGCGCGTTGGCCCGCCGCTTGGCTCGAGCGAGTGGCCGGCCCCGCCATGAACTCTACCGGCGCATTGTGGCCCGCGCGGAGGGTGACGAGTGAGGGCCGCGCCTTGGGCGCCGGGGGAACGGCTGCGCGCGCGGCCTTGGCATTTGTGCTGGGCCGCGCTGGCTTTTTTGACCGTGTGGCGCACAGCCGCCCGGCGGGTTCCTGACAATGACCCCGATGTGTGGGGCCGGGCGGTGGTTTGCTATCCTGCGGTGGGGTTGCTGCTGGGCGCGGTGCAAGCCGCGGCTTGGTGGGGCTTGGAGCAGGCCCGCGTGCCTTGGCCGCAGGTCTTCGTGGTCGCGTTGGGGGTGGTGCTCACCGGCGCGCTGCACATGGACGGGGTGATGGACGCCGCGGACGGCTTGTTCGGCGGCACGACGCCCGCGGAGCGGCTGCGCATCATGCGCGACGAGCGGGTAGGCGCGTTTGGCGTGCTGGCCGGTGTGTTCGCGGTGCTGTTCAAAGTGGCGTTGCTCACCCCGCGCGGGGTCTGGCTGGCGCCCATGCTGGGCCGTTGGGCCGCGGCCTGGGCCGTGGTGCGCTATCCCTACGCGCGTGCGCAAGGGTTGGGCCGCGGGCTGAAGGACGCCGCGCAGACGCGGCACCTGCTCGGAGCCAGCGCGAGCGTCGCGCTCGTCCTCGCGGCTTGGGGGCATCCCAGCGGATGGTGGGCTTGGGGCGGGGTGATGCTGGGCACCGTGGGCTTCGCCCGCTGGGTGCAGCGTCGTGTGCCGGGCTTCACCGGCGACCTCTACGGCGCGCTGGTGGAAACCGCGGAGATGCTCGCGCTGGCCGTGGTGGCCGTCGGGGGGTGAGGCCCGCGGCCGCGCGCCGCGAATCGCGGCGCGGCGCTTGACAAAGGCCCATCTTCTCAGTAGAATTGAGGCTGCCAGTAAGGTAGTGCCGAGGTAGCTCAGGAGGTAGAGCAGCGGACTGAAAATCCGCGTGTCGCCAGTTCGACTCTGGCCCTCGGCACTGGGTTGCCCTCCTCCCACGGCTGAGGGCCGGGACAATCCACAAGCGGGCGTAGTTCAGTTGGTAGAACGCCTCCTTGCCAAGGAGAAGGTCGCCGGTTCGAGTCCGGTCGCCCGCTCTGGAGGGCAAAGGGCCGAGGGTCGGGTTTGCCCTCGGCCTTTCGTTCTCACCAGGCGACGTAGCCAAGTGGTAAGGCAGGGGCCTGCAAAGCCCTGATTCGCGGGTTCGAATCCCGCCGTCGCCTTTGGCCCCCGCGCGCGCGGGGGCTTTGCGCGTTCGTGGTACAATGGCCCTCGGTCCGCCCCCGCACGCGGGCCCAAAACTCCTTTCCCCCAGAGGCCAAACATGGTGGATCCGCGGCAAATGCCCCTCGACGAACAACTGGATTTGCTCTTCCAGGGTACTGAGTATGGCGACCCCGAGTTGGAACGGGCGATGCGCCGGGAACTGCGGGAGCGCTTGGAAGAATCGCAGCGTACCGGCCGCCCCTTGCGGGTGTATTTGGGGGTCGACCCGCGCACTTCGGACTTGCACTTGGGCCATACGGTGCCCATGCGCAAGTTGCGCCAGTTCCAAGACCTGGGCCACACGGCCATCTTCCTCATCGGTTCGTTCACCAGTTTGGTGGGTGACCCCAGCGACAAGGATAAGGCCCGCGCGTTGATGTCCTTCGAAGAGGTGATGGCCAACGCGAAAACCTATACGGATCAGGCCTTCAAAATTTTGGACCCTGAGCGCACGGTCATTCGTTACAACCACGAGTGGCTGGGTCAACTCAAGTTCGGCGATTTGATCCACCTCGCGTCGCATTTCACCGTGCAGCAATTTTTGGCGCGCGACAACTTCCGCAAGCGGTATGACAAAGGCGACCCGATCCACTTGCACGAGTTCTTCTACCCCTTGATGCAGGGCTACGATGCAGTGGCCCTGGAAGCCGATGTGCAAATCGGTGGTACGGACCAAACCTTCAACATCATTGTGGCGGGGCGCAAACTGCAAGAAGCCTTTGGGCAACGGCCGCAGGTGGGCATTTTCTTGCCCTTGCTGCCCGGCACCGACGGCAAGATGAAGATGAGCAAGTCCTTGGGCAATCACATCCCCTTGACCGCGACGCCCGAGGACATGTATGGCAAGATCATGAGCGTGCCCGACGAGGCTATGCCCCTCTACATGCGGTTGCTCACCCGCTGGGGCCCGCGGGAGATCGCCGCGCTGGAAGCCGACCTGCAGGCTGGGCGGTTGCACCCGCGCGACCTCAAGATGCGCATCGCGCGCGAAGTCGTGGCGATCTTCCACGGCGCGGAGGCCGCGGCTCGCGCGGAGGCCCACTTCGTGCGCGTGTTCCAGCAGCGCGATGTGCCCGAAGACATGCCCGAGTATGTGCTGCAACCCGGCCAAACCGTGCTGGATGTGTTGGTGCGCGCGGGCCTGGTGAGCAGCCGCAACGAAGGCCGACGCCTGGTCAACCAGCGCAGCGTCCGGCTGAACGGGCAAGTGCTCACCGACGCGCTGGCGCCCTTCCCGGGGCCGGGGGTGTTGCGGGTGGGCAAGCGGCGTTTTGTGCGGGTGGTGGAGGCCTGAGGCCATGCACTGGGCCGTTGCGCTTTCCCTGCTGCGGCGCGTGAATTGCCCGGCCATGGCCTGTATGCGGACCCAAGGCCGGATGTGGACGCGCGTTTAATGGCGCTTCCGGGGCGGCGTAGTGACCTGCGCCGCCCCGTTGCTTTTCGCACGCAATTCTTTTTTGCCAAGGAGGCCATATGAGTCACGCGAACCCCTCTCCCCATTGGCATTTGGGCACGTGGGCCCTGCACGGCGGCGACGATCCGGGCTTGCACCCTTATCACGCGCATCTGCCCGTGATCTTCCCGACCAGCACGTACGCCTTCCCCGATGTGGCCACTGGCGCGGCCATCTTCGGAGGCGAACAGCCGGGGTATGTGTATGGCCGGGTCGCACACCCCAACGCGGACCATTTGGCCCGCAAGATCGCGCTGCTCGAGGCTTACGACTTCTTGCGCCAAGGCACACCGCCCGAAGAGGCGGCCGCGGGGCTGGTGTTTGCCTCGGGCATGGCGGCCATCACAGCCGCGCTGTTGGCGCGGGCCCGCCGCGGTTCGGTCATCTTGGCGCAGAAAGTGGTCTATGGCACCACCTTCGTGTTCCTGCATCAAGTCGCGCCCACCCTGGGCATCCAGGTGGTGTTCGTGGATGGCAACGACCCCGCGGCTTGGGAGAAAGCCTTCCGGGAGCATGTCAAGGTGGCTTGGGCCTATATCGAAACGCCGGCCAACCCTACTCTGGACATCACCGACATTCGCACGGTGGTGGACCTGGCCCATCGGGCCGGCGCGTGGGTCATCATCGACAACACCTTTGCCACCCCCTATTGCCAACGCCCGCTGAGTTTGGGGGTGGATGTGGTGGTGCACAGCACGACCAAATACATCTCGGGCCACGGCCAGGCCATTGGCGGCGCGGTGGTCAGCCGCGATGTAGACTTCATCCGCGGGCCGGTCAAGGACATGCTCAAGACGTTCGGCGGCATGATGGGGCCCTTCGAGGCTTGGATGACCATGATGGGCCTCAAGACCTTCGAGATTCGAATGCAGCGCCATTGCGAAAGCGCAGCCCGCATCGCCCGCTTTTTGGCCCAGCATCCCAAAGTGGCGCGCGTGTTCTACCCCGGCTTGCCCGAGTTCCCCGGTTACGAAGTGGCTCGCAAGCAAATGCACTGCTTCGGCGGCATGATTTCTTTTGAACTGCAGGGCGGCTACGAGGCCGGCGTGCGCCTCATGGAAAGCGTCACTTTGCCCGCGTTGGCCGTGAGCCTGGGCAAAGTCGACAGCCTCATCGAACACCCCGCGAGCATGACCCACGCCAAAGTGCCCCCTGAAGAGCGCCAACGCATGGGCATTACCGATGGCTTGGTGCGGTTCTCGGTGGGCATCGAGCCGGTGGAAGACCTGCTGGCCGACCTGGAGCAGGCCCTGGCGCAAATCTAAGCCCGCCGCGACCGCGCTTTGTGCGCCGTGGGCAAGGGTTGGCACCTGGGGGATAGGCTCCGCCGTGGCCGTGACGCGCAACCGGGCCGAGGGTCGTCCCTCGGCCCGGCCTACGGAGGGTGTGCCTTGCCCGTATTTTACATGCCAGACAAGTAGGTGATGCCCACGGTGCCAGGGCCGACGTGAACACCGACCACCGGGCTCACAGGCGTGATGTAGGCCTCGACCGGCGAGATCTTGGCCTTGAGCATGTCCATTAGCCGCTGGGCCTCTTCTTCCGCGTCCGCATGCAGCACGGCCACCCGGATGGGTTCTCGTCCGCCCATGCGCTCAATGGCCAGGTCTACCAGCCGCTTGAGGGCCTTCTTGCGCGAGCGGACCTTTTCCACGGGTTCGACCCGGCCGTTCTGCACTTCCAAGATCGGCTTGATGTTGAGCATCGACCCAAACAGCCGCGCCGCGCCGCCGATGCGCCCCCCGCGATGGAGATACTCCAACGTCTCCACCAGCAGCAGCACGCCCGCGCGGTCGCGCGCCTGCTCGGCGACGGCCTTGGCTTGCATCAGGTCGGCCCCATCGGCCACCGCACGCGCCGCGGCCAACACCTGGAAGCCCAACGACATGGCCACTTGCAGCGAGTCCACGATTTCCACCCGCGCCTCAGGGACCATTTCCTTGGCCTGTTCGGCCGAGGCAATGGTGCCCGAGAGTTTCGACGAGATCAGCACCGCCAAGATGTCGTGGCCTTGCTCGTGCAAGCGGCGATACACCTCGGCAAACGCACCGGCCGACGGTTGTGATGTGGTGGGAATTTCTTTGGAAGTCCGCAAGCGGCGGTAGAACTCTTCGGGCGTGATGTCGATGCCGTCCAGAAAGGTCTCGGTGCCCCAAATGACCTGCAAGGGTACCACAGTGATGTTGTATTGCTGCACCAAATGTTCCGGGATGGTTGCAGTGCTGTCGGTAACCACAGCCACGGGTTTGCTCATAGGGTCCGGCTCCTCGAGAAGGGATGGCAGGCGAACAGGTCACAAAAAGAAAACCCCGGCCTGGGGAGGAAGTCGCGCCTTTGGAGCGCGGGCCTGGGCCTTTCGAGGTTTGTCGCCGCGGCCAAGGTGCGTTTGGCCATTGGCCTTATGGTAAAATGCAACCGCCCGCGCGGGGCGTCCATCCTTACGCCGAGCACCGTCTCATGCAACGCACCGAATTCTCCCCCCCTCACGAGTATCGCACGGATCGCCGCTCGCCTGCCCGCTGGATCGCTTCGCACGCGCGACGGCACTGGCCGCTCATCGGGCTCATGCTGTTGGGCGCGCTGGGCAACGCGCTCAGCATGGGCTACGTGCCGCGGTTAGTGGGCCGCGCGTTCGACGCGCTGTTGGCCTCGCGGCATGACCCCGAGGCCGCATTGCGGGTATTGCTGACCTACGCGCTGGCCGTCGCGGGCGTGTATTTGGTGCGGGGGGCGCTGATGTCCACCCGCAACTTGAGCGCGGAGACGCTGGCGCAGCGGGTCGAGCGCGATGTGCGCGACGAGTTCTACGCCGCGCTGCTGGGCAAGAGCATGGCGTTTCACGACCAGATCGCGGTGGGCGAACTCATGGCCCGGGCCACGACCGACGTGCGCGAGATCAACCTCATGTTCAGCCCGGGCCTGTCCTTGGTGGTGGGCTCGGGCGCGTTTCTGCTCGCGCCGCTAATCTACGCCCCCCGCTATCACCCCGCGTTGCTGATCACCCCCATCCTCTTCGTCGCGGGATACTTCGTCCTCCTGTTCCAAATGCTGTATGAACTGCTGCCCGTCAGCCTGCAGGTGCGGCGGCTGTTTGGGGTGCTGAGTGCCCGGCTCAATGAAGTGCTGGACGGCATGGAAACGGTCAAGGTGCTGGCCCAAGAGCCGCGCGAGGCCTCGCGCTTGGTCGCCCTGGCTCGGCGCTATCGCGATCAAATGATTCGCCAGATACGCATCGAGGCGCGCTTTCTGCCTTTGATGTGGTTGGGCCTGGCCATGGGCGCGGGCACGCTGCACGCGTTGGCCTTGTTCATGCAGGGGGACCTCTCGTTGGGCGATGTGGTGGGGTATGTCTCTTTGCTGCAACTCTTCCGTTTCCCCGCGTTTGTGTCGCAGTTCGCGTATTCTCAGGTCGCGCTGGGCCTGGCCAGCGCGGCACGGCTGCTGCAATACTTGAACCGCGAAAACCCGCTGGATCAGAACCTGGGTGGCTACGCGGCCCCCATGCGCGGGGATGTGGAATTCGAGCACGTTTTCTTCGCGTACGAGGGCACCGAAGACGTGCTGCACGACATTTCGTTTCGCGTCGCCGCGGGGACGCGCGTGGCTGTGGTCGGCCCCACGGGCGCGGGCAAAAGCACCCTGGTCAAACTCATTGCCCGCATTTACGATGTGCGCCACGGCGCGGTGCTGGTCGACGATGTGGATGTGCGAGATTGGGATTTAGGCGCGCTGCGTTCGCAGATCGCGATGATCGAGCAAGACGTGTTCTTGTTTTCCAAGAGCCTGGCCGAGAACATCGCGTTTGGGCGGCCCAATGCCAGCCGGGAGGACATCGAACGGGCGGCCAAATTGGCGCAAATTCACGATACCATCGTGCAGTTCCCGCAGGGCTATGACACGGTCGTGGGCGAGCGCGGTTTGACCCTGTCGGGCGGGCAGCGGCAACGCATCGCTTTGGCGCGGGCCTTTTTGGCGGACCCGCGCATTTTGATCTTGGACGATGCCACCAGCGCTATCGACAGCGAAACCGAAGACCGCATCCAGCGGGCCATCTTTTCGGTGGCCCGCGGCCGCACCACGTTCATCATCACCCATCGCCTATCGCAAATTCGCTGGGCCGATTGGATTTTGGTGCTGGACCGCGGGCGCTTGGTGGCCCAGGGCCGACATGAAGACCTGTTGGCCTCGTGCGAGGTGTATCGGCGTTTGTTCGTCGAGCCGGCGCGCACGTCGCGGGCCTCTTGAACCCCGGCCATCGGACCGCGCTACGCGTCGTCTTCGTGGGGTTCGTGGAACCCAGGTGCATCCTCGAGTTCGCCATCCACTTGGAACACGTGATAGGGCATCCACGCGATGCCGAACATCTCCACATCCACCTCGCGCTTGTAGGGCCGGATGAGCACTTCGTCCACTTCCTCCAGCCGCGCGGCCCATTTTTCCCGCACTTCTTCCATGGCCTCGTCCATTTCCTCTTCCAAAGCCTCGATTTGGGCTTTGTATTCGGCAATGGCCTGCCGCGACTCTTCGATGTCGGCTTGAGCCTGCTTGGCCAGACGACGCTTGGTCAGCGAGGTGGTCAAGCGCCGGCGGCGGCCCAAGAACAAGCCCAGGATGTTCTCCGCGTGGGTGGCCCATTCCTCTTGCTTACGCTGTTCGTATTCGGCCAAATCTTGGGCCAATTCCCGTTCTTCGCGGGCGAGTTTCTCCCGCAGGCGCTCCAGTTTGCGGCGGTATTTTTGCCGCACTTTGGCCAAGTCCTTTTCCAAGCCCTGCCGTGCGGCCTCGCGCAACAAGCGCTTGAACCGGCTTTCGCTCACTTGGGGCCCCGCATAGACCTTGAGCCCCTTGTGCATCCGCACGAGCACTTTGGTCGTGCGCACCACAAAGGTTTGGAAGTCGCGGCGCAAGCGCTTGATCTCGGTGGCCCGGTTCCAGGGCGGCTCGAGGGGCAAAAAGTGCGCGTCGGGCACGGGCTCGGGATCGAAGAAGTCGGGTTCTCGCGGGGTGGCTTGCCACGCGTCCCAGTCGACCCGGCGGCTGGGCTCTTCGACCAACGCGGCCCAGGTCGTTTCCCAATCCAAGTCATATTTGGCGCGCACTACGGTGACGCGCGCTTGGGCCCACAGCGCGGGACGATAGACTACGCCCAAGTAGTCGCCCTCCAAGCCGGCCTGCCGTGCGGCCCGATGGGGCGGCACTTCCACCGGCCAGAAGTATTCGTCGCCGGGCACGCGCGGCCGGGTTTGGGTGCCCGGCAAGGCCGTCGCGGCCCCCGCGGAGGTGGGGGGTGACGCCTCGGGGGCCGCGGCCGCGCGCGCGGGCCGCGGCGGAGCCGGTTCCCCAGGCCGCGAGGCAGGGGTTGCCACGGCTTCGGTGACGCCCAGCAGCCGGTTGAGCGTGGGAATTTGCGCGCGAGTCAAAGGGCCGGGCAGGTAGTTCATGGCCCAGCGGGTGTGATAGACCAGGGGCTGGCTTTCGTGCACGTTGTGCAGCAAGAAAACGCGCTTGCGCAGCCGCGAGATAAGGTCGTCGTACGCGCGGCGGTCCATGCCGGGCGCGGCGCCCTCCAGACCGTCGAGCAGGCGTTGTTTGTCGCGGTCGGTTTGCAAGCGGCCAATGAACCACGTGCCCGCGTTGCTCAGGGCCTTGTAGTCGATGTCGACCGGGTTTTGAGTGACCAGCACCAGGCCGACCCCGAACGCGCGGGCCTGCTTGAGCATCCGCAGCAGGGGCGGTTTGGAAGGGGGCTGGGCCGTGGGCGGCAGATAGCCGTAAATCTCGTCGAAATAAAGAATGGCGCGCAGCACATCGCTGCCAGGTTGGGTGCGCATCCAAGTTTCGACCGCGGCAAAGAGCAGGGTCACGAAGAACATGCGCTCCCGGTCGCTGAGGTGGGCCAGGTAGAACACACTGTGGCGGGGCCGGCCCTCGGGCGTCCAGAGCAGGCTGGGCACATCCAGGGGCACGCCTTGCAGCCAGGGCTGGAAGGTGGGCGCGGCCAAGATGTTGTTCAAGCGCATGGCCAGCGCGACGCGCTCCTTGGCGGGGAAGAATGTTTCGAGGTCAAACACGCCCAATTTGTCAAAGGGCGGGTTTTGCACTTGCAAGATGAGTTCTGCCAATGTGAGGTCGCGGCCTTGGGACCACGCGTGGCGGAAGATGTTGGCCAGCAGGATGTGCTCGCGCGATTGCAGCGGATCCACCTCGTCCAGACCCACCAGGCCCAAGAGCGCGGTCACGGTGCCGTTGATGCGCTCGAGGATGAGTTCCTGGTGGCCTTGCCAGGGGATGGAGGGCGCAGCCAGGGAGGCCAAGATCGAGATGGGCACACCCGCGTCGGAGCCAGGGGTGAAGATGGTGAACGCCACCGACTCGGCCAATTGGCGAATGCGCTCGGGACCGATGCCCCACGAGGCGAGCCCTTTTCGCCATAGGTTGGCGAGTTCGGCCGCCTTTTCTTCGATTGTCTTGCCTTCGCGGCGCGCCTCGTCGGGCGACACCCATGGCGCAAAATCTTCGGGGCGCAGTTCCGGGAAGTGCAGCCCCACATTGGTCAGGTCGCCCTTGGGGTCGATGAGCAGCGCGGGGATGCGGGTGAGCGCGGCCTCTTCCAGCAGGGTGATGGCCAAACCGGTCTTGCCCGAGCCCGTCATGCCCACGATGAACGCGTGGGTGGTCAGGTCGTCGGGATCGTAGAACACGGCCTCGTCAAGCAGACGTCCCGCGTGCAAATCATAACGCTTGCCCAGGAACCATTGGCTCATGATGCGCTCCCTCCCAGATGGAATGATGAGGACGCGCTTCGCTCAGGCCGTGGCCGAGGTTCGGGAGACCCAGGCCAGGCCCACGAGCACCAGCGCGGAACCGACCAATGTCAGGGCCGAGGGCACTTCCCCCAGAAAGATCAGGGCCAGCAATGTGGAGCCGATGGGCTCGCCTAACAGGTGCAGCGAGACCACCGACGCGGGAAGATGCCGTAAGGCCCAATTGAATGAGGAATGGCCCACCAATTGGGGCACCACCGCCAAAGCCAGGAACCAGCCGTAAGTCACGGGCGAATAGCCCGTCCAAGGCAGGCCTTGCCAGGTGACCACCGCGGCCAGCACCACCGCGGCCATGCCATACGTCAGCAGCACATACAGCGGGAAGGAGGTGTGCTCGCGCAGGTGGCGCCCGATGCTCAGGTAGGCTGCGGCGGCCCAAGCGCCCATGAGGGCCAGCAAATCGCCGAGCAGCGCGCGGCCTTGCCAAGTGCCCAGGTCGTGGCACACGAGGCCGTTTTGCCAGCGACAGCCATCGCCCAAAGCGATGATCACGCCGCCGAACAGCGCCACCCCAATGCCCAACCACGTGCGGCGCGAGAGGCGTTCGCCCAAGGTCCAAGGCGCGGTGAGGGCCACCCACAAGGGGGTGGTGGTCACCAAGACCACCGAACTGGCGACCGTGGTATACTCCAGCGATGTAATCCAGACCGCGAAGTGGGCCGCGAGAAAAGCGCCCGACAGCAGCGCCCAGCCCAGGTGTCGCCCGTGCAGTCCGCGCAACTCGGCCGCATGTTGGCGCAACACCCAAGGCGCCAGCAGCACGGTGGCGAAGATCAGCCGATAGGCCGCGATGACCAACGAGGGCGCTTCTTGTTGGGCCCACCGAATGAACAACGACGCCGTCGACACGGCCAAGATGCCGACGAAAAGCACCAGGCCCGGCGGTAAACCGGGGCGGGTGGATGGCGAGGCCGATGGCGGGTTCATACGCGTGATTCACACTCCCGTTGTGCAGGAGGGCAAACGATGCGGCGGTTGGCGTATTTTATCACAGGAGCCACTTTGGGCGCGTTCGTGGGGACGATCTTGGCGTTGTTGTACGCGCCCGAGCCCGGCGACGCGTTGCGCGATGAAGTGCGCGCCCGCTGGCAAGCGCTGTGGGAAGAGATCCGGCGCGCGGGTGAGGCTGAACGCCAGCGCTTGGAGGAAGAACTCATCATCCTGCGCCGCGGCGCGGACGAAGCCTAAAGCGCGAGGCCGACCATGAGCCCGTGGACTTACGCGGTGTTGGGCGCGGGTCGGCAGGGCACGGCCGCGGCGTATGACCTGGCCCGGCACGGCGAGGCTGCTCGGGTCTTGCTGGCGGACCGTGACCCCCAGGCGGCCCGCCGCGCGGCCGCGCGCGTGAACGCCTTGGTCGGCCGTGAGGTGGCCTTCCCCGCGGTGGTCGATGTGGCCGAAGAAGACGCGGTGCGCGCCTTCCTCGCGCCGGTGGACGCGGCCATTAGCGCGGTTCCTTTTCAATACAACTTGGCCTTGACCCGCGCGGCCATCGCGGCAGGAACCCACTTGTGCGATATGGGCGGGCATACGCCCACGGTGTTCCGCCAGTTGGAACACGACCCTGAGGCCCGCGCCGCGGGGGTGAGCATTGTGCCCGATTGCGGCATGGGGCCGGGTTTGATCAATACGTTGGGCGCGTACATCGTGGCCCACATGGACCACCCCCAACATGTGCGCATTTACGACGGCGGCCTGCCCCAACATCCACGACCACCGTGGAACTACGCGCTCACCTTCCACATCAACGGCCTAACCAACGAATACGCGGGCACGACGGTGTTGCTCATGGACGGCGCTCTCGTCGAGGTGGAAGGGCTGACCCACTATGAACGGGTGCGCATCGAGCCCCTGGGCGAATTGGAGGCCTTCGTTACCACAGGAGGCGCCTCGACGGCCCCTTGGTCGTTTCAGGGGCGATTGCGCACGTATGTCAACAAAACCTTACGCTACCCCGGCCATTATGAATGGTTTCGCGCGTTCAAGCAACTGGGCTTGTTCCGCGAAGATGCGGTGCTGGTAGATGGGCAGCCGGTGGTGCCGCGAGCGTTGTATCACACCTTGTTGGAACCCCAAATTCGGGCCCGGCCCGACGAGCCCGACATCGCGGTCATCCGCGTCATCGGCGAAGGCGAGCACCAGGGGCGGCCGGCCCGCTGGGTGTTGGATGTGCTGGATCAGTACGACCCAGTAACCGGTTTTCGGGCCATGGAGCGCTTGACGGGTTGGCATTGCGCGGTGATGAGCATCTTTCAAGCCCATGGTGTGGTGCCGCCTGGCGCGCATCCCCAAGAGACCGCGGTGCCGCCCGAAGATGTGATGGAAGCGTTGCGGCAGCGGGGCATCGCCATTCGCGAAACCCGTCAGGCCCTTTGAGGGCCCAGTTATGCGCATGCGCAGAACGGAATCGCGGCCCCCACGAGACGAGACGCGGGGGCCGCGAGGGGCGAGGCGGTGCGCGGTGCACTCAGACGAAGCGGGTTGAACGCGAGCCACTCGTGGCACCAACACTGGGCGCGGCGTTGACAGGTTCGTACACAGGCTCGGCCACCACCCGCGGGCGCGGTGAAGGGGCTGGGCGGCTTGGGCCGGCTGCATAGGCCTCGGCCGCGCGCGGCCGCACCGACGCGGCGCGCACCGTGGCCGGGCGTCGCGTGGCCGTGGTCACCGTGCTGCGACGTCGTGTGCGCGGCTCGGCCGCAGCCCAATTGCCGAACAATTGCGGCCCGGCCATGGAGATGGTGCCGATGATGAGCACCCGCACCAGCCACACCAAAATGGCCACGAACACGGGGATGACCTTGCGCACCGTTTCGGTGCCCAGCACGCTGGCCCCCGCGGGCACGTGCTGCAACAGGGCCACACTGACGCCCCACCACGTCAACATCGCGTTCATGCTGGCCGCCAGCAGCCAAGCGCCCAACAAATACCACGTCTCGGTGGGCGCTTCTTCGTGCTGGGTGAACAAGCGGGCAATGCCCGCGAAGTCGATGCCGCAAAACGCGATGGCCAAGATGGTGGACCACTTGATGCCCAGAAACGCCAGGTCGCCCAGCAAGTCGTGCAGCGCGAAATCGGTGGTGCTGTAGTTGAAGACCTCGAAGAAAAAGAGGGCCACCAAGATGAGCGCACCAAAGATCTGTTCGGATCGGAGGGGAAGAGAAGGGCGAGGCAACATGATCGAACCTCCTGGTCGCAACCGAGATGCCGGCGGCCGCAGGGCCGTTCTGCCAAGGCTTGAAGGTGCTTCTATTGTAGAACAAATGTTCTATTCTGTCAAGGGGTACGGGGGGCAAAAAGTCGACGTCCAGCCGTGAGACGGGGCCTTGCCTCAGGCGTTCCCGGTCTAAGCCGCGGCGCGGAGCGGGACGGCCCCCGGAAATCGCGCGCAAAAAAGAACGCGGCAGACTCGCCCCGGTTTGCTCTTCCAACGGCCCTCTATGCCCTAAAATCCCTTTTCTGCTCTCCACCCCCTCCGTGCCCTCCGTATCCCTGGGTGAAATTTTCGAACCGCCCCAGGGGGCGGGGCGCGATGACCCGAAACAAGTGGGGGGGCAGGCCGCGGGGCTTGCGGGCTTCGGGGGCGATCGATTCAGGGGAGTGCCTTTCTGGCGATGCCTTTCATCCAACTTCCCCCCACTTCTCCCCTTCCCTTTTCGGCTTTCTGCGCGTATAATTAAGGCCGCCCGGAGAGGTGCCGGAGTGGACGAACGGGGCGGTCTCGAAAACCGCTGTGGGCCTTGCGCCCACCGTGGGTTCGAATCCCACCCTCTCCGCCTTGGATGGCGCCGGGTTCTGCGCGTAGAGCCCGGCGCGTTTTGTCCCGGCAGGCGGTGCGGGGCGCGGCGGGCGGGGCTTGCGGCGCGGTGGCCGAGGTAGGGCTGAGCGCGAAAAGAAAGCGCCGGGGCTCTTGACGGCGGGCCGGGCGCGTGCTACAATGCTCGTCTGCCACGGCGTGCCAAGCGCCGCGCCATTCGCAGATCTTGGGCCCCGCAGCATGGCCCCCCGAGGTGGCTATGCGGGGGTTTTTGTGTGCTACAAACGGCCCGCGGGCCACGGAAGCGAACGGTTCAGTAAGGAGGTTACCGTGCCGACCATCAACCAACTGGTGCGGAAAGGCCGCAAACCGAAGCGCAAGAAAGTCAAGGCGCCGGCCCTGTTGTACATCTACAACTCGCTGAAGGGCAAGCGCATTCGGCTGCCGAAGGGTTCGCCGCAAAAGCGGGGCGTGTGCACCGTGGTGCGGACCATGACGCCCAAGAAGCCGAACTCCGCGCTGCGCAAGATCGCGCGTGTGCGTTTGACCAACGGCATGGAAGTGACCGCGTACATTCCGGGCGAAGGGCACAACCTGCAAGAGCACTCGGTGGTGCTGGTGCGGGGTGGCCGTGTGAAAGACCTGCCCGGTGTGCGGTACAAGATCATCCGGGGTACGTTGGACGCGGCCGGCGTGGAAGCGCGGCGGCAGGCGCGCTCGAAGTATGGCGCGAAGCGGCCCAAGAAGTAGCCTGGCCCGCGAAAGGCCGCCGCGCCTGCGCGTGGCCGGCCTAACCGGAGGATTCCCCAGTATTTAAGGTAAGGAGTTTGGTATGCCGCGACGGTATCGCCCTGAACGACGGCAAGTCCCGCCCGACCCCAAGTACGGCAGTGTGAAGGTGCAATCCTTCATCAATCGGGTGATGCGCAACGGCAAGAAGAGCGTGGCCGCGCGCTTGGTGTATACGGCCTTTGACATCATCCAAGAGAAGACGGGCGACGACCCCATCAAAGTGTTCGAGAAGGCTTTGCGCAATGTGTCGCCCATTATGGAAGTGCGGCCTCGCCGGGTGGGCGGCGCGACGTACCAGGTGCCCATGGAGGTGCCGCCCCACCGCCAGTTCGCGTTGGCTTGTCGTTGGATCATTGCCGCGGCCAAGGCCCGCCCTGGCAAGGGGTTCTCGGAGAAGTTGGCGGCCGAACTTATGGACGCGGCTCGAGGCCAAGGCGCCGCGGTGCGTAAGCGGGAGGAAACCCACCGCATGGCCGAGGCCAACCGGGCTTTCGCCCACTTCCGGGTGTAAGCCGGGTCGGCCCTGTTGCGGCAGTGTTTTGGATGACTTGGGGCGCGGGCTCGTGGGCTGCGCGCCCCTTGTCCTGTCTGAGGTCGGTGTGGCCTTGTCGGGGTATCTTGTGAATTAGGAAGAGCGTCATGGCGCGAAAGCACCCTATCGAAAAATACCGCAATATCGGCATCATTGCCCACATCGACGCGGGCAAAACCACGACCACCGAACGCATCCTGTTCTACACAGGCCGCACCCACCGCTTGGGTGAGGTGCACGAAGGCACCACCGTGACCGATTACATGGAACAGGAGCGGGAGCGCGGGATCACTATCGTGTCCGCGTCGGTGTCCGCGGAGTGGAAGGGCTATCAGATTAACATCATCGACACCCCCGGCCATATTGATTTCACCGCGGAAGTGCAACGCTCGCTGCGGGTGCTCGACGGGGGCATCGTGGTCTTCGACGCGGTGCATGGCGTGGAGCCGCAAAGCGAGACGGTGTGGCGTCAGGCCGACCGTTACGGCGTCCCCCGCATTTGCTTCATCAACAAAATGGACCGGGTGGGCGCGTCGTACGAGCGCTCCATCGACAGCATCCGCGAGAAGTTGGGCGCCAACCCTGTGGCTGTGCAGTTGCCCATCGGCGTCGAGGCTGACTTCCGGGGCGTGATCGACCTGCTGGAGATGAAGGCCATCGTTTGGGTCGACGACCTGGGCAAAAAGCCCGAGGTGGTCGAGATCCCCGCCGAATTGCGCGACGCGGCCGAAGAGGCCCGGGAGCGCATGATCGAGCAAATCGTCGAGACCGACGAAGCCTTGATGGACAAGTACTTCGGCGACGAGGACATCACCGTCGCCGAACTCAAGGCCGCGTTGCGGCGGGCCACCATCCGCGGCGACTTGCAGCCCGTGTTTTGCGGCAGCGCGCTCAAGAACAAGGGCATTCAGCCCTTGCTCGATGGCGTGGTCGATTACCTGCCCTCGCCCGTGGACATCCCCCCCGTGCGCGGGGTGAACCCTGACACTGAAGAGGAAGAGATCCGCGAGGCCCGCGACGACGCGCCCTTGGCCGCGCTGGTGTTCAAAATCGTCACCGACCCCTACGCGGGCCGTCTGGCCTACTTCCGAGTGTATTCAGGCACCCTGCGCCAAGGCGCGACGGTGTACAACGCGACCAAAGGCCGCAAAGAGCGCATCGGCCGCCTCATTCGCATGTATGCGGACCGCCGCGAAGACATTAGCGAGGTCTACGCGGGTGATATTGCCGCGGTGGTGGGGCTCAAGCACACCTTCACCGGCGATACCCTGTGTGACCCGCAAGCGCCCATTGTGCTCGAGAGCATCTCTTTCCCCGAGCCGGTGATTTCCGTGGCCGTCGAGCCCAAGTCCACCGCGGATCAAGACAAACTCTCCAAGGCGCTGCAGAAGTTGGCCGAAGAAGACCCTACCTTCCGAGTGCGGGTGGACGAGGCCACGGGCCAGACCATCATCTCGGGCATGGGCGAATTGCACCTGGACATCCTCATCGACCGCATGAAGCGGGAGTTCAACGTCCAGGCGCGGGTGGGCAAGCCCCGGGTGGCCTATCGGGAAACCATCACGCGGGCCGTGCCCAAAGTGGAAGGCAAGTTCGTCAAGCAGACTGGCGGCCGTGGTCAGTATGGCCATGTGATTCTCAGCCTCGAGCCAGCCGAACCGGGTACGGGCATCGCGTTTGAGAACAAAATTGTGGGCGGCGCGATTCCCAAAGAATTCATTCCCGCGGTGGAAAAAGGCATCCGTGAGGCCGCGGACGCGGGTGTGGTGGCTGGCTATCCGGTGACCGATGTCAAGGTGACCCTGATCGACGGCTCATACCACGAGGTGGACTCCAGCGAGATGGCCTTCAAGATGGCCGCGTCCATGGCCTTCCGCGAAGGCGCCAAACAAGCCAAGCCTGTGCTGCTGGAGCCCATCATGAAGGTCGAAGTCACCGTGCCCGAAGAGTATTTGGGCGAAGTGCTGGGCCAATTGTCCGCCCGTCGGGCCGACATCCAGGGCATTGAAGCCCGGCCCGGCAATGTGCGCGCGGTGCGGGCCATGGTGCCTTTGTCGGAAATGTTCGGCTATGCCACCGCGCTGCGCTCGGCCACCCAGGGCCGCGGGGTGTTCACCATGGAGTTCGACCACTATGAGCCCGTGCCCGAAACCCTGGCCGAGGCCATCGTGCGCGGCGACCGTATCTGATTGGGCCGGAATCGGGTAAAATACCCATCCATCTCATCCTTAGCAAACAATAGGAGGCCGACAATGGGCAAGCAAAAATTCGAGCGGCGGAAGCCGCACTTGAATGTGGGGACGATGGGGCACATCGACCACGGGAAGACGACGCTGACGGCGGCGATCACGAAGTACTGTGCGCTGCAGGGGTGGGGGGAGTTCACGCCGTTT
>CAYUOX010000027.1:0-91874 GCA_964446575.1 uncultured Anaerolineaceae bacterium
GTCGTCGTTGTCCGAAACCCGCAGCGCGAACCCATAGTAGCGCCCGGCTTGAGGCACGGTGAGCAGCACATCCCACGGGACGCGAATCTCGACGTCGTAGCCATTGACGCTGGCCCGCGCGGCAATGTCCACCAACGTGGTCCGCGGCCCGCGCAGGGATTCGGGAAACCACAAATACGCTTCGGTGCGTTGCCCCGGCTGCTCGAATCCTGGCGAGAATCCTAAGTGCATGTCGTCGCCCGACATGCGCGCATCTTGGAAGTCGCCGAACAGATCCGTGTCCAGCACCATTTCCAACGCATCCCCGCGGAACAGGTTGAATCCGGCTGCAGACTGGGCGTACACGTCGTCGGTCACCCGCACAGCCAGGTAGAGGGCGCGTTCGTCCCAGCCCACCGCGAAGGTCGCGCTGAGATCTTGGGGCCCACGCCATTGGTCCGCGCCATAGATGACCCGGTCCGCGGAATACCATGGTTGGGTTGGCCAATCGTCGAAGGTCGCGTCCAGGGTAGGGGGCGCGGCAAAGGGCAGCGCGCGCACCGTGGGCCCTTCCCGTAGCGGGCCGGGTGGGGGCGGCAGCGTGGGGGTCGGGCCGGGCGTTGCCGTAGCGGGCCACGCGGTCAACGCCGGCGGCGGTAGCGTGCCCCCGCTCAGGGTCGGAATCAGCGTCGGAACTTCCATGAACAGCGCGGTCAGGGTGGGATCGCTCATTTGGGGCGCGGGGCGCAGGGGCAAGTTGCACGCGACCATCAGCATGAGCCCAGCGAGGCCCCACCAAGCCAAGCGCCAGCGTTTCATAACCCACCTCCCTTGCCCGGCAAAAGGACCGGGCCGTCGTCAGGGTTCTAAAAAACGACGGGCTTCTTCCACATATTCCAAACTCTGATGCCGAAAATAAGTGTTGTACAACTGCGCATAATACCCGCCGCGGGCCAACAAGGAGGCGTGATCCCCTTCTTCGATCACTCGCCCGCGTTCCAACACCAGAATGCGATCCGCGCTTTGCACGGTGAACAAACGGTGGGCAATGAGGATGCTGGTGCTTTGGGCCAAGATGAGGTGCAGGGCTTCTTGGATTTGCTGTTCAGTAAAGGGGTCAATGCTGGCCGTGGCTTCGTCGAGGATAAAGATCGCGGGCTTTTGCAGCAAGATGCGCAGCAAGGCGACCAATTGGCGCTGCCCCATGGAGAGGGCGCTGCCGCGCTCGCCGACGGGCGTGTACAGCCCTTGGGGCAGGGCGTCAAGCCAAGCGCCGCCGCCGATTTGGCGGGCCAAAGCCGCCACCTCTTCTTCGGTGGCCGCGGGGTTGGCGTAGCGGATATTGTCCAGTACCGTGCCCGCGAACAGGAAAGGGCGCTGGGGCACATAGCCCAACTGGCGGCGATATTGCGCCAAATCCAGCGTGCGGATGTCCATCCCGTCCACCAAAATGCGGCCGGCTTGGAATTCGTACAGTCGGGCCACCAGCCGGGCGATCGAACTCTTGCCCGCGCCGGTGTGTCCGACCAGGGCGATGGTTTCCCGGGGGCGAATGTGCAGCGAGAAGTCTTGCAGCACGGGCTGGCCGGGCACATAGGCAAAGGTCACCTGCTCAAAACGGATATCCCCTTTGAGGCGCGGCACCGGCCGCGAGGCCACCTGCTGCACCTGACGGGGAGCATCCATGAGGGCAAACACCCGCTCCGCGGCGGCTAAGCCGCCTTGCACTTGCGACCAGAACGCGGACAAACTGGCCATCGGGAACCAAAAGCGCTCCAAACTCAACAAGAACAGCATCCAATCGCCCGCGGTAATGGTGCCGTGCAAGACGCCGCGGCCGCCCAGATAGAGCAGCAAGGCACTGCCGAAACCGCTGACCACGCTGAGCACCGGGAACACAATGGCCAGGCTCCAGCCGCGCAGCAAATTGACCCGATACGATTGACGATTGGCCTTTTCGAATTCGGCATAGATGGCCGCTTCTTGACGAAAGATTTTGGCCGTTGCAATGCCGGCCAGGGTTTCCTTGATGGTGCTGTTGACCGTGGCCAAGGCGCGCATACCCGCGAATGTCACCCGGCGAGCCCAGCGACGAAACGCCCAGGCCAAGCCGAACAGCAGGGGCATGAGCGTGATGGCGGTGAGTCCTAAACGCCACTCGATGGCGATCAAATAGGCAGCCAAGACCACCACATGCAACATTTGCGCCACAAAGTCGGCCAGCAGGGTGACGACTTGGCCGATCTCCTTGGTGTCGTTGACGATGCGCGAGGCCACCCGTCCCGACGCGTGCTGGTCGAAAAAGGCCAGGTCGTGCCCCAAGACGGCTTGGATGGCATCGGTGGCCATGGTATAGGTGACATCGGCAATGACCGTGCCCAGCAGGTGCCGCCGCCCCCAGTTGACCAGCCAGACGCCCAGGCCCAGGGCGGTCATGAGCCCGGCCAGCAAATACACTTCGCGCCAAGCCAGATGCGCGGCCATGGCGTTGACCATGCGCGCGAAGAGCACGGGCGTGCCGGCCGCCAGCACCGAAGCCGCGGCCACCAGCATGGCCGCCGCGGTCAGGCGCGCGGCATGCGGGCGAAAATAGCGCATCAGCCGCGCGGCCAGTTCGCGGTCCGAATAGCGGCGGTCGTAAGACTCGTAGCCCAAGCCGGCGAAGAAACTCATGGGGTACCTCAACGCTGCGCGGGTTTGCTCTGACGATACGAAAATTGTACCCCAACCCGAGTGGTTCGCGCGCGGGCGCCGCGGCAAGGTACAATGAAGAATGGCACACGGTCGCGTTGGACAGGAGGCCGGCCTTGCAACCTTCCTCATATCCTGTAGATTGGGACGACCTGAAGCGGTTGTGGCACACCTTTGTGCAAACGCGGCGCTTGCCACCCGAAGATCAAATGCGGGTGGACCCTGTGGTTTGGCGTTCGTGGCTGCGCTGCGTGCCGCGTTTGGACCCTTACATGACGCCTACGGCCACGCCCTTGGCCGAAAGCGCGTTCCAAGTGGTGCGTTTGCGCAACACGCCTCTCATCACCGTGGCCCGGCCTGTGATCGAAGATCTGCATCAGTTCATGGAAGGTTCGTTCTGCGCGGTCTTGCTCACCGACCGGGCCGGTTGCATTTTAGACCTGGTGGGGGATGCCGAGATGTTGCCCATGCTGCACGCGCAAGGCTGGCAGCGGGGCGTGTATTGGAGCGAGGGGCGCTGGGGCACCAACGCGGTCGCGTTGGCCTTGCGCGAGGCCATGCCCGTGCAGGTGGTCGGCCCAGAGCACTACCTGGCCGCGTTCCACGACCTGGCCGTCGCAGCCGCGCCCATTCACGATGTCAGCGGACGCATCTTGGGCGTCTTGGGCATTATCACCCGCCTGCCCAACGCGCATCCGCACACCCTGGCCGCGGTCATGGCCGCCGCGCGGGCCATCACCAATCAAATGCAGACGGACCATTACCTGCAGGAGGCCAACGCGCGTTATAGTGAACTGCACAACGTGTTTGAGACCATTTCAGAAGGCGTGCTGGCCTGGAACGCGTCAGGAGTGATCACGCACATCAACGCCCGCGCTGGCGCGATTTTGGGCGTTTCGCCCACCGGCGTGGTGGGGCGCCCTTTGCATACTGTGTTGCGCTTCGCCCCTGAGGTTCAGCAGGCCATCGAAGCCCACAGCGCCCTGGAAGACTTGACCACCACCATCACAGTGCAAGACCGCACCGTATCGTGCGTGGTCAGCCTGCGCCCCATGCGCGAGGGTGTACGCCTGCGCGGGGGCTTCATCATGACCTTGCGGCCCATGGGCCAAGTGCGGGCCTTGGTGCACCGCCTGGTGGGCGCCCAAGCCATGCTGACTTTGGACGCCGCAGTGTTGGGCGATTCGCCGCCCATGCGACGCTTGCGGCGGCAGGCCCGTCGGGTGGCCCAGGGTTGGGCCCCGGTGCTCATCCGCGGGGAGGATGGCGTGGGCAAAAACCCCCTGGCGCGGGCCATCCACAACGCAGGGCCGCGCGCCCAGGGCCCCTTCATCGCGGTCAATTGCCAAACCATCCCCCACGAACTCATGCCCGCGGAGTTCTTGGGCTATGCCGCGGGCGCGTATCAAGGCCTGCCCCCCGATGGTCGGCCCAGCAAGTTTGAACTCGCGGACGGCGGCACGCTGTTCTTGGACCGTGTCGAGGCCCTGAGCCTGGAAGTTCAGGCCGCGCTGTTGCAGGTGTTGGAAATGGGGCACGTGCTGCGTTTGGGTGGCTCGCGTCCCATCCCCGTGGACGTGCGCATCATTGCCTCGACTTCGGCCGATTTGGAACGCCGGGTGGAGGAAGGCAGTTTTCGGGCCGACCTGTACCGTCGTTTTCGGGTGTTCACCCTTTGGGTGCCGCCGTTGCGCGAGCGCCCTGAGGACATCCCTTTGTTGGCCCAGCGGGTGTTGGATCGGCTGGAGCGCCAATTGGGACACCCCTTGCGCTTGGCCTCGGGGGTGATGGACCTTTTGCAAGCCTATCCGTGGCCTGGTAATTTGCGGGAACTGGAGCACGTTTTGGAGCGGGCGGCGTTGTTCGCGGAAGATGGCCTCATTCGTCCGGAACATCTGCCCGCGGCTGTGCGCCAGGGGCGGCGTTGGGTGGTGCAGGCTGGCAATGTACAGCCTGTGTTGACCTTGGCCGAGGCCGAAAAAGAGGCCATTTTGCGGGCCGCGCAGGCTTGTCAGGGGCGGGTGAAGTGCATGGCCGAGGTCCTGGGCATTAGCCGCACCACCCTTTGGCGGCGCTTGAAGGCCTTGGGGGTGGATTTGAACGCCTTTCGGCCCCGCGCTTGAGGGAGGGGCGCGCAGGCATGTTTCAATCTGAAACATATCTGTTGTAGATGCGTTTCACTTCGCGACCATTGGCCGCGCGCGTTTGACCAAGGCCCCCACCCTGGCCGATAATGAAGCATAAGGGTGGGTCCGTAGCGGTGCACGCGGCCAGTGTTCGTTGCGGGCTTCGCGGATCTGCCCCGGCCGTATCCGTGCGTTCCCCTCACCAAAAGGAGCAGGTCCTATGAAACCCAAAAGTCTGACCGGCGAACTGATTGCCGAGGCCTTTGGCACTTTCATCCTCATTTTGTTAGGCGATGGCGTGGTGGCCAATGTGGGGTTGGCGCCTCGCTTGGCCCCTCCGGGTTATGATTGGAACACCATCGTCTGGGGCTGGGCCTTTGCGGTGGTGGTCGCGGTGTATGTGGCCGGTGGGGTGTCGGGCGCGCACATCAACCCCGCGGTGACCATCGCCTTGGCTTCGACCAAGCGCTTCCCTTGGTCCAAAGTGTTGCCCTTCATCGTTGCCCAGGTGGTGGGCGCGTTTTTGGGCGCGCTGGGCGTATATTTGGTCTATCGGGAAGGCTTGGTCGCGGCGGGCATGCCCAATGTGTGGTGCACGGGGCCGGGCTCCATCTTTGAACAAGCGTTTTGGGGCGCGGCCACGACGGGCAACGCGGTTGGGTCCTATTCCTTCACCAACGCGTTCATCGCCGAGATTTTCGGCACCGCGACGCTGCTGTGGGGTGTGTTGGCCATGACCGACGAAGACAATTTGGCACCGGGCAGCAACTTGGCCCCCTTGCTCATCGGCTTTGTGGTGCTGGCCGTGGGCTTGTCGTTGGGTGGTCCGTCGGGCTACGCCATCAACCCGGCCCGCGACCTGGGTCCTCGCATCTTTGGCGCGTTGGTTGGGACGCAGGGGCTGTTCGACGGCGCCTATTGGTTTGGCCCGCCGGTGTTGGGCGCCATCATCGGCGGTGTGTTGGGCGCGCTTTCGTACGATGGCTTGGTGAAGCCCTTCCTGAGCAAGAAGGCCTGAGCCTGTTTCCCGCCTGAGGAGTTTGGCGATGAAGAAATTGATCAACTCTCCTGAAACGTTCGTCAAAGAAAGTATGGAAGGGATGGTGTTGGCCCATCCCGACATTCTCAAAGCGCACTATGACCCCAACTTCTTGTATCGGGCCGACGCGCCCGTGCCGGGCAAGGTGGCGGTGATTTCGGGTGGGGGCAGCGGTCACGAGCCCATGCATGGCGGTTTCGTGGGCAAAGGCATGTTGGACGCGGCTTGTCCCGGCGAGGTCTTTACCTCGCCCACGCCCGATCAGATGCTGGAGGCCGCGCGCACGGTCAACAGCGGCGCGGGGGTGCTCTTCTTGGTCAAGAATTACAGCGGCGATGTGATGAACTTCGAAATGGCCGCGGACTTGGCCCGCGCGGAGGGCATCCGGGTGCTCAATATTCTCATCGACGATGACGTCGCGGTCAAAGACAGCCTCTACACCCAAGGCCGCCGCGGGACGGGCACCACAGTGTTGGCCGAGAAAATCGTCGGCGCCGCGGCCGAGCGGGGCTATGACCTCAAGCGCTTGGCCGACTTGGCCCGGCGGGTCAACATCAATGGCCGCAGCATGGGCATGGCCCTCACTTCGTGCACCGTGCCGGCGAAGGGGTCGCCGACGTTCGAGTTGGGCGAAAATGAGATCGAGATCGGCATCGGCATCCATGGGGAGCCAGGCCGCGAGCGCATCCCCTGGAAGCCCGCGGACGAGATCACCGAGATGTTGGCCCTCTCCATCATCGAAGACCCCGCGTACACGCGCGTCGTGCGGGAATTCGACGAGGAAAAGGGCGAATGGGTGGATGTGGAACTCACCGACCCGCCCTTCCAGCCCGGTGACCGGGTCATTGCCATGGTCAACGGCATGGGCGGCACCCCGATCGCGGAACTGTACGTGGTGTATCGCAAGTTGCACTTCATCGCGGAGGCCAAAGGGCTCAAGATCGTGCGCAACCTCATCGGCAACTACATCACGTCCTTGGAAATGCAAGGCGTGATGATCACCCTGTTGCGGGTGGACGACGAGATGGTCGAGTTGTGGGACGACCCGGTGCTCACGCCTGGCCTGCGTTGGGGCATCTGATTGGCATTTGGGCGGTCATGGTGGGCGGTTCCGTTGCGGCCTGGGCGGCGGAACCGCCGCCCTCTTCCTCATTGCCGGGCCGACCACCCATCCCATCCTTGTGGAGGAGTCAAATTGCAAACGCTCACTCGTGACCACATCGTGCGTTGGATCACCCACCTGGCCGCGGTGCTGGAGGAGAACAAGGACTATCTCACCCAGTTGGACGCGGCCATCGGTGACGCAGACCACGGCATCAATATGGACCGCGGGTTCAAGAAGGTCCTCAGCCAATTGCCCTCGGTGCAAGACAAAGACATCGGCACCATTCTCAAGACCGTGGGCATGGCGCTGATTTCCAGCGTAGGCGGCGCGGGTGGGCCTTTGTATGGCACGCTGTTCATGCGCGCCGGCATGGCCGCGGGCTCCAAATACGAACTCACCGCCGAGGACCTGGTGGCCATGTGGCGCGCGGCCGTCGAAGGGGTTATCCAGCGGGGCCGTGCCCAACGGGGCGACAAAACCATGGTCGACGCCTTGCTGCCCGCGGTGGAGGCCATGCAGCAGGCCTTGGAGCAAGGTGGTGACATCGTGGCCATTTTGCAGGCCGGCGTCGCCGCGGCCGAGCAAGGCCGCGATGCCACTATCCCCATGGTGGCCCGCAAAGGCCGAGCCAGTTATCTGGGCGAGCGTAGCGCTGGGCACCTCGACCCCGGCGCGACTTCGTCCCATTTGGTGCTCAAGACGTTGTTGGATGTGGTGACCGATTGACCCGCGCGAGGGAGCCCCCTCGCCCCTGCCGAAAGGAGCAGTGCTATGGCCAAATATGTGGCTGCTGTGGATCAGGGTACCACCAGTACCCGCTGCATTTTGTTCGACCGCTCAGGTCGCGTCGTTAGCGTGGCGCAAAAAGAGCACGAGCAAATCTACCCCAAGCCCGGCTGGATCGAACACGACCCCTTGGAGATCTGGGCCCGCACGCAAGAAGTGGTCTCAGAGGCCGTGGCCAAGGCTGGCGCACAACCCGGCGACATCGCCGCCGTGGGCGTCACCAACCAGCGCGAGACCACCGTGGTTTGGAATCGCCACACCGGCAAGCCTTACTACAACGCCATTGTGTGGCAAGACACCCGCACCAAGGACATTTGCGACGCGCTGGCCGCGGACGGAGGCCAAGACCGCTTTCGCGCGAAGGTAGGGTTGCCCTTGGCCACCTACTTCTCGGGCCCCAAAATCATGTGGCTGTTAGACAACATCCCCGGCTTGCGCGAGGACGCGGAAAAAGGCGATGCCCTCTTTGGCAACATTGACACTTGGCTCATTTGGAACCTGACCGGTGGGCCTAACGGTGGCGCGCATGTCACCGATGTGTCCAACGCCAGCCGCACCATGCTCATGAATCTGGAGACGCTGGACTGGGACGATGAGATCTTGCGCATCATGGGCATCCCGCGGGCCATGCTGCCGCGCATCGTGCCGTCCAGCGACCCCAACACGTGGGGCACGACCCAGGCCGACGGCCCCTTCGGCGATACCATCCCCGTGACCGGCGACTTGGGCGATCAGCAAGCCGCGCTGGTAGGCCAAACCTGCTTCTCGCCCGGCGAGGCCAAGAACACCTACGGCACGGGCTGCTTCTTGCTGCTCAACACGGGCACCGACATCGTGCACTCCAAGAGCGGCCTGCTCACCACCGTGGCCTACAAGTTCGGCGATGGCCCCGCGGTCTACGCGCTGGAAGGATCCATCGCCATCACGGGCGCGCTGGTGCAATGGCTGCGCGACAACCTCAAATTCTTCGAGAAGTCCGCGCAAATCGAGGAATGCGCGCGCAGCGTGGAAGACAATGGTGGCGTGTACTTCGTGCCCGCGTTCTCGGGCCTGTTCGCGCCCTACTGGCGCAGCGACGCCCGCGGCGTCATCGTTGGCCTGACCCGCTACGTCAATAAGGGCCACATTTGCCGCGCGGCCCTCGAGGCCACCGCGTACCAAACGCGCGATGTGTTCGAGGCCATGATCCAAGACTCGGGCGTGAGCCTCAAGGCCCTCAAGGTCGATGGCGGCATGGTGTACAACGAACTGCTCATGCAGTTCCAGGCCGACATCCTCAACGTGCCGGTCGTGCGCCCGGTGGTCGCGGAGACCACCTCCTTGGGCGCGGCCTATGCCGCGGGCCTGGCCGTGGGCTTCTGGAACGACCTGGACGACCTGCGCCAGAACTGGCAGGTCGACAAGACCTGGGAGCCGCAAATGGACGAGGCCACCCGCGCGGACCTGTACCGCCACTGGAAGAAGGCGGTCGAGCGCACCTTCGGCTGGGTCGAATAGCCGTCCCACCAGGGTTGTGGGAACGCCCTTTGGGTGGGCCCGCGACCGAGATTCGAGGCTTTCGTTTCCTCCCCTGACCGTGGTTCCCGCCTCGCGCCCCCCCCCGAGGCGGGAACCACCACCCACCCGTTGCGGCCCGCGTCGCGCGGGCGCAACAAGGAGCGGACGATGTCGGCCTACCACGTGGTCATCATCGGCGGCGGGGCCACGGGCGCAGCCCTGGCCCACGATTTAGCCCTGCGGGGCGTTCAAGTCACCGTCGTTGAGCGCGGCGAAGTCACTTCGGGCACCACTGGCCGCCACCACGGCTTGCTGCACAGCGGTGCCCGCTACGCGGTTAAAGACCCCGAGTCCGCGCGCGAGTGCATCGAAGAGAACTTCATCTTACGGCGCATCGCGCCCGGCTCCTTTGAACTCAACGATGGCCTGTTCGTGGCCATTACCGACGAAGATCTGGCCTACTACGACGAGTTCATGGAAGGCTGCGCGGCCACGGGCATCCCCACTCGCACGTTGAGCCGCGACGAAGCCCTGCGCCTGGAGCCGAACCTGAACCCCGACCTCAAACTGGCCGTCCAAGTGCCCGACGGCACCATGGACGCCATGCGTTTGCCCTTGCGCTTCTTGGCCACAGCCAAGAAAAACGGCGCGCGCGTCCTCACCTACCATCAGGTGACCGACCTGGTCTGGCGCGGCCGCACGGTCGCGGGCGTGCGCGGCCGCGACCACACGCGCAACCGCGACTTCACCCTCACCGCGGACCTGGTTGTCAACGCCGCGGGGCCCTGGGCCGAACACATCGCGCGCCTGGCCGGCGTGGATGTGCCCGTAGTGCCTTCCCCCGGCGTGCTGGTGGCCGTCTATGGCCGTTGGACCAACATGGTCATCAACCGCTTGCATCGGGCCGGCGATGGCGACATCGTGGTGCCGCAGCGTACGCTCTCGGTCATTGGCACCAGTTCGTGGGTGGTCGACGACCCCGACCATCTGGATGTGCCCGAAGAACACATCCGCCTCATGTACGAAAAAGGCGCGGAAATGATTCCCGCGTTGGCGCAGGCGCGCATGCGGGCGGCGTGGGCCGCGGCGCGCCCCCTGGTCGGGTCGCGGGGCGCCCAAAGCGGCCGCGAACTCAGCCGCACGTTCAAAGTGTTCGACCACGCGGACGAAGGCGTCGAGGGTTTTGTCACCATCGTAGGCGGCAAAGCCACCACCGCGCGCGCCATGGCCGAAGTCACTGCCGACCTGGTGGTGCGCAAACTGGGCCTGGACGCGGTCTGCCGAACCCGCGAAGTGGTGCTGCTCCCCCACACCGCCTACTACGCGTAAGCGCGGAGGGCTGTCATGTCTCACACCACGCGCACGGTGCACTTACGGGTCTTCCGCTACAAAGCAGGCGACGCGGCGCCCCATTACGACACCTTCGCGGTGACGGTGACCCCGCGCACGACCCTGCTCGAGGCCCTCCAGGCCATCCGCCGCGAGCACGACCCCAGTCTCACCCTGCGGCATTCGTGCCATCACGCCTCGTGCGGCACGTGCGGCATGCGGGTCAATGGCCAAGAGGTCTTGGCTTGCGTCACCCCGCTGCATGATTTAGGCGACCTGGTCACGGTCGAGCCGTTGCAGAACGCGCCCCTGATCAGCGACCTGGTGGTCGACATGGCGCCGTTCTACGCCACCTTCGCCCAGGCCGGGATGCCCCTGGTGCGCGCCAGCGACAACGAAGCCGGCTCTCAGCCCGCGGCGGGCATTGAGACCCTCACTCGTTTCGAGAGTTGCCTGGAGTGCGGCTTGTGCGTCTCCGCGTGCCCGGTGGTCGCCACCGACCCGCGCTATTTGGGCCCCGCGGCAATGGCGGCCGCGTGGCGTGTGGTGCAAGAACCCCGCGGCGCGGACCCCGCCCAAGTGCTGGCCTGGGTCGACCAAGAGCACGGCTGTTGGCGCTGTCACCTGGCCTTCGAGTGTTCCTCGGTGTGCCCCAACGATGTGCAGCCGGGGCAGGCCATTGCCGCGCTGCGGCAGCGCTTGGTGTTGGGGGAACCGGCTCCGCCGCGGCCCGCGGCGCGTGTCGAGGCCCCCTCGGCGCTCCCGCCGACGGCCCAACGGCGAGGCCTCGCGGCCTGGTTCGACCCCCGCGGCCGCGATGTAGGCTATTGGGCCTTTGTCTTCCACCGGCTCACGGGGCTCGGGTTGGTGCTCTATTTGGCCCTGCACCTGTGGGTGTTGCGCCTGCTGGCTCGGGGGCCCCAGGCCTGGGATGCCTTTCTCGCCCTGGCCCGCAGCCCGCTCTTCTTGGCGTTGGATGTGTTGCTGCTGTTCGGCGTGCTCTTTCACGGCCTGAACGGTGTGCGGGTGGCCCTGGTGGGTTTGGGCGTGGCCGCGGGGCGCCACAAAAGCCTGTTTTGGGCCCTCATGGGCCTGATGATCGTCGCCTTGCTCGTTGGCGCTTGGGGCCTGGTCGCGGCTGTTCATCCTTGACCTCGACCTCGGAGGCAAAGCATCATGCCCTCTCCACGCGGTGGTAAAGTCCTCTGGTTGGTGCAAGCCGTGAGCGGTTTGGCGCTGGTGGCGCTGTTGGGCTTGCACTTCGTAGCCCAGCATTATGTGGCGCAGGGGGGCCTGCGCACCTACGCGGATGTGCAGGCCTACTTGGCCTCGCCCGTGATCTGGGCTCTTGAGGCCTTGTTCTTGGTGGTCGTGGCCGTGCACGCGGCTTTGGGGCTGCGCTCGGTGGCCCTGGATTTGGGCCTCTCCGCGCGGGCCACGGGCTGGGTCAACGCGGGTGTGACCCTGTTGGCGGCGTTGACCATCGGCTATGGCCTGTGGCTGATGGCCCGCGTAGGAGGCGTAGGATCGTGACGCGTCACGCAACGCCCTCCGAACCCCAAGGTTGGATCGACCCCACCACCGCGCGCGTCGTGCTCGGGGTGGTGAGCCTGGCCCTGGCCGTGTTTGTGGCCTGGGACGCCTACCGCCAAACCGGAGACATTGAGTTTGCCGCGCGCTTAGCCCTCATGGCCGCGCTCAGCCTGTGGCTGGTCTACCGGCTGGCCTTGTGGGTGACGCGGTTTTTGCGCCGCCGCGGGAACTGAGGGGGTGGCATGGACTGGAGCCGGCGATGGGCGCCGTACGACGAAGATACATATCAGGCCGTGTTGGCTCAAATTGGGCCTGAGGATGTCGTGTTCGACATTGGCGCCGGCGATTTGCGCCTCAGCCGTCGCATGGCCGTTCGCGCGCGGCGGGTGTACGCGGTGGAGTTGCAGCCCTCACTGGTGCGCCGTGGCCTGGCGGCTGGCCCGCTGCCGGCCAACGTGCACGTCCTGGTCGCCGACGCCCGTCGGGTGGCCATTCCCCCAGGGGTGACGGTGGGCGTGCTGCTCATGCGTCATTGCCCCGCGGCCGAGGTGGCCCTTTATATACGCAAGTTGCGCGCGGCGGGAGCGCGCCGTTTGCTCACCAACGCGCGTTGGGGCTTGGGGGTGGAACTGGTAGATTTGACCGTGTCGCGCCGTCCGTATGACCAAGTGGCCATTGGCTGGTACGCGTGCGCGTGTGGGGCTGTGGGCTTCGTACCCGGTCCGCCCGAAGCGCTGACCGACGCGGTGCTGGCGCAGGTGCGCGAGGTGGTGGCTTGTCCCGCGTGCATGGCCCGCGCGGAGCCGGTCCCCCATGCCCTTGGCCCCGCCATCGAAGCGCTCACTTCTACGGGGAAATAACGCGGTTATGGTCAGTCTTGTTTTGGTTTCGCATGTGCGAGAGTTGGCCCAAGGGGTCAAAATCTTGGCCGAGCAGATGACCCAAGGCCAAGTGCCGATCGCGCTGGCTGCCGGGGTGGAATCGGACGAACAGCCCGTGGGCACGGACGCGCTGCGGGTGGCCCAAGCCATTCGCGAGGTGTATTCGCCCGATGGCGTGGTGGTGTTCATGGACCTGGGCAGCGCGTTGCTCAGCGCGGAAATGGCGTTGGAATTCCTCGAGCCCGCGCAGCGCGAGCGGGTCTTTTTGAGCGACGCGCCGTTTGTTGAGGGTGCGCTGGCCGCGGCCGCGCAGGCGGCCACTGGCGCGGCCGTGGAGCAGGTTCTGGCCGAAGCCCGCGCGGCGTTACAGGTCAAACAAGCGCAGATCCAGCGCCCCGAAGTCGACATCCCCGGCACAGGGCCGTTGCCAGCCCCTGGCGCGGAAGTGCGGGTGGTGGTGCCCAACCCCTTGGGACTGCACGCGCGGCCCGCGGCGCGTTTCGTTAGCACCGCGGCCCGTTATCAGGCCCAGATTCGGGTACGCAATCTCACCCGAGGCACTGAGTGGGTCAATGCCAAAAGCATCGGCCAAGTGACTGCCCTGGGCGTGCGGCAAGGTCACGAAATCGCCATTGCCGCGCAAGGCCCAGACGCGGAGCAGGCCCTGGATGCGCTGCGTCGTCTGGTGGAAGAAGGCTTCGGGGAGATGGAAGCCCCGCCACCCCCTCCGCCTACCGCGCGGCCTCGCCCGGGCCCGCCCGCGGCGGACCAACCTTGGGAAGGCATCCCTGCATCGCCGGGCGCGGCCGTGGGGCCGGCCTTGCGTTTGGCCCCCGCGGCCCTGCATGTGCCCGAGCGCGCGACCCAAGATCCCGAGGCCGAATGGCAGCGCCTGGAGGACGCGCTGGCTCAGGCCGAAGCCGAGATCCGCAGCCTGCGCGCCCGCACCGCGGCCCGCGCGGGGGAAGCCCAGGCCGCGATCTTTGACGCGCACGCGCTCTTTTTGGCCGACCCCGACTTGCGGGCCCGCGCCCGCGCCTTGATTTGGCAAGGGCGCAGCGCGGCCTGGGCCTGGCAACACGTGCTGGACGAACTCATCGAGGCCTACCAGCATCTGGACGACCCTTACATGCAAGCCCGGATCGCGGATTTGCGCGATGTCCAACGGCGGGTGCTGCGGCTCTTATTGGGCCAGGCCGCGCCTGTGCTGCAAGGCCCGACGCCGGGCATTCTCGTGGCCGATGACCTCACCCCCTCCGACACGGCCCAGTTGGACCCCGAGGCCGTGCAAGGCATCGTGACCGCGCGCGGGGGGCCGACCTCGCATGTCGCGGTGCTGGCTCGGTCTTTGGGCATCCCCGCGGTGGTGGGAGTAGGGCCTGAGGTGCTCACGGTTGAGCCGGGCACGCCCTTGGCCGTGGACGGTGACACCGGCCAGGTGTGGGTGCGGCCGCCCGCAGCCGTGGTGGAACGGCTCCGCGGCCGGCGCGCGGCCCAGGCTGCCGCGACGCGCGCGGATACGCGCCCCGCGTTCACGCGCGACGGCCATCGGGTGCCCGTATGGGCCAACATCGTCACTCCCGACGATGCACGCCGCGCGGTCGCTCTGGGCGCGGAAGGCGTTGGCCTCATGCGCACCGAATTCCTCTTCGTCGGACGGGAAGCCCCGCCTGACGAGGACGAGCAATATCGGGTGTATCGCGCGGTGGTTGAGGCCTTGCAGGGGCGCCCGCTGGTCATCCGCACAGCCGATATTGGTGGCGACAAGGCTGTGCCTTATCTGCAAGAGCAGCCCGAGGCCAACCCCTTCTTGGGCTGGCGGGGGGTGCGCATGGCCTTGGAACGCCCGGAATTGTTTTTGACCCAGGCTCGCGCCATTTTGCGCGCGGGCGCGCGGGGGCCAGTGTGGGCCATGTTGCCCATGGTGGCCACGTTGGACGAGGTGCGCGCGGCCAAAGCCTTGTGGGCGCAGGCCCAGGATGAATTGCAAGCGCGCGGGGTCGCGTTCGACGCGCACATGCCTCTGGGCATCATGGTCGAGATTCCCGCGGCCGCGTTGCTGGCCGAGGCGTTGGCCCGCGAGGTGGCCTTTTTCAGCCTGGGCACCAACGACCTAAGCCAATACACCCTGGCCGCGGATCGCACGAACCCTCGTGTGGCGCACTTGGCCGATGCGTGGCATCCTGCGGTGCTGCGTCTCATCGCGCGCACGGTGGAAGCCGCGCGAAGCGTGGGCATTCCGGTGGGGGTGTGCGGTGAATTGGCCGGTGACCCCGCGGCCGCGGTGCTATTGCTGGGCTTGGGGGTCGACGAACTGAGCGTCAATCCGCCGATGGTGCCGCAAGTCAAAGCCGCGCTGCGGGTGGTCACCGCCGCGCAAGCGCGCGCGTGGGCCCACGCGGCGCTAAAGATGACCTCAGCCGCGCAAGTGCGCGCCTGGATGCGCGCGCGGTTGGCCGAAGCCCAAACCGCGGCCGCCGCGTCCGAAGACTAACCGTTGCCTTCGCGTGCCTTGCCCGACGGAATCTGATAGACCAAGCGGCTGAGGGCCAGCATCCAGTCGTCGGGGATTTTGCCCTTGAGGGCCACGGCCGCGCGTTGGGTGAGGCTGCCCACGGTGTAGCGAAAGCGTGGGCGTCGTGTGCGCAAGACGCGCAGCAGCAACCGCGCCACCGCGTCGGGTGGGGGCGCGCGCCGTTCGTCGCGTTCCATGATGGCCAACACCCGCTCAGCCTGCTCGCGATAGGCCGATGTCTCGAACCCAGCCACCCGCTGCCGTCGGTTGACAAAGTCGGTGCGAAAGTCGCCCGGCGCGATGACCACCACGTGAATGCCCCAGGCCGCAACTTCTAAGGCCAAGGCTTCGGAGAGCCCTTCCAGCGCGAACTTCGACGCGCTGTAGAACCCTTGGAAGGGCAACCCGACGCGGCCGGCCAGCGAGGAGATGTTCACCACCAGCCCGTGCCCCTGGGCCCGCATGAGGGGCAAAGTCGCCCGCAACATATGATGGACACCGAAGAAGTTCACCCGAAACAAGGCCAAGGCCTCTTCGGGGGTGGTGTCTTCGATGGCGCCGGCGATGCCCCAGCCCGCATTGTTGACCAAGACGTCCACGCGGCCTTCCCGTTCCCGCACGGTCTGGACCACCTCTTGGGCCGCGGCCGGGTCGGTCACATCCAGCGGCAACAGGGGGTAGGGCGTGGCTTCGTACGCGCGCGGGTCGCGGCTGGTGCCGTAGACCGTGTAGCCCGCCTCGTGCAGCGCGGTCGCGCACGCGCGGCCGATGCCCGACGAAGCACCTGTGATCAAGACAACGCGGCGGTTGGGCAAAGGCGCGAGTGCAGACATAGGCGGCCTCCTGGGCAGATGATGGGGTGGCGCCAAGGGCAACGCGTCCAAGGCCGTGGGGCCGGGCGCGCCAACGGCTGAGTTGCGGCACAGCCTCCGCGCGAGCGCGCGGCCCGCCGGGGGATACGGCTTGGGGCAATGCGCGCGGGTGTGGCCCCCGGCCCCGGCTCATCCGCGCGCGGGGCGCGTCCGGGCCTTTTGGCTCGGCCGTCGCCCAGGGCTCGTGGCTCAGGGCGCGCGCGCGTCGGGCCGCGGCTCCCAGGGCGTCAGTTCGTCCCAGTTGGGGCCGATCTTGACATCGGCCACCAGCGGGACGGCCAAGTCGACCACCCCTTCCATGGTGTTTTTGACCAGCACCGCGGCGCGTTCGACCGTGGCCGCGGGCACTTCCAAGTCCAATTCGTCGTGCACTTGCAACAGCAGCCGGGCCCCCAGGTCGGTCTGACGCAGGGCCTGGTCCACCGCGATCATGGCTTTTTTGAGAATGTCGGCCGCCGTGCCCTGGATAGGCGCGTTGATGGCCTCACGCTCGGCCCGTCGTCGCGCGTTCACATGAATGTCGGGGTTCTGCAACTCGGGGAAGTATCGTTTGCGGCCGAACAACGTTTCCACATAGCCTTGCTGGTAGGCCTGCCGCAAAGTGCGTTCCATATAATCTTTGACTTTGGGGAAGCGTGCAAAATAGGCCTCGACGAACGCGCGGGCTTCTTCTTGGGAGATGCCCACGGCTTGGCTCAAGCCGTAAGGGGTCATGCCATAAATGAGGCCGAAATTGACCGCTTTGGCCAAGCGGCGCTGTTCAGGGGTGACCTGGTCCAGCGGCACGCCGAAAATGGCCGCGGCCGTGGCCCGATGGATGTCCTGCCCGGCCCGGAACGCGGCGATCATGTTCTCGTCGCCCGAGATGTGGGCCACGACCCGCAGTTCGATTTGCGAATAGTCCACCGACAGCCAGCGATAGCCCTCCGCGGCCACGAACGCCCGGCGCACTTCGCGGCCCAAGGGGGTGCGCACAGGGATGTTTTGGAGGTTGGGGTTTTGCGATACAATGCGGCCCGTGACCGCACCGGTCTGGTTGTAGGTGGTGTGAATGCGCCGGGTCTGCGGGTGGATCTGCTCCCGCAGGGCCACCACATACGTGTGCAGCAGTTTGCTCAATTCCCGATGTTCCAAGATCCACGCCACCACGGGGTGCTGGTGGCGCATGGCCTCCAGCACGTCCGCGGCCGTGGTGTAACGGCCGCTGCTGGTCTTGCGCGTGCCCGGTGGTGGCCGCAGACCCAACTCGTCGTAGAGCACTTGCGCCAACTGTTGTGGCGAGTTGAGGTTGAACGGATGCCCTACCGCGTCGTAGATGCGCGCCTCCAACGCGGCCAAACGCTGCCTGAGGTCGGCTTCCAGCCGTTGCAATTGGCCCAAATCGACCGCGACGCCGGCCATCTCCATGTGGGCCAGAATGGGCACCAAGGGCATTTCCAGGTCGCGCAACAGGTGCGCGACCCCGCGGCGTTCCATTTCGGCCTGCAGCACCGGGATCAACCGCAACACCACCGCCACATCTGCGGCCGCATAGGGCGCGACCTGGGCGATGGGGACCTCGTCCATGCCTTTTTGCCCGCGCCCTTTGCCGATGAGGTCGACGATGTCGGTCATTTGCAGGTCGAGGCGCACCCAAGCCAGATTTTTCAGGCCCAGGTTGCGGCTGGCCGGGTCGCACAGCCATTCGGCCAGCATGGTGTCGAAGGTGAGCGGCGCCATGGTCAGGCCATGGCGCGCCAAGATGACATAGTCGAACTTCAAATTGTGCCCCACTTTGCCTTGCCGCGGGTTGGTGAGCGCGGGCCGTAGCGCTTCACGCACTTGCTCCCATGGCAATTGGCGGCCGTGGCGATGCCCCACAGGGATGTAGTAGCCATGGTCGGGCTCGACCGCCAGCGACAAGCCCACCAGTCGGGCTTGCATTTTGTCCAGGCGGTCGGTCTCGGTGTCCACCGCGATGGTGTCTGCCGCGCGCAAGGTTTGCGCCAAGGCTGCCAGGGCTTCGGGCGTGTCGACCACGGTCACTCGCAGGTCGGGCACTCCTAAGGCGGGATGGGCCTCTTGGGCCGTGGCCGGCGGTCCGTCGAAGAGAGAGAGTTGGGTTTGGGTGGTTGTGTGCGCGGCCGCGGTGGTGTCGCGGCTTTGGAGCCAATGGCGCCAGCGCCGCATGAGGGTGCGAAATTCCAACTCGCGGAACAAGGCATCGATGGCGCCAGGGTCCCATTGGCCGACCCGCGCGGCCTCCAAGGGCACATCCACCGGCAGGTCGGTGTGGATGCGGGCCAGTTCGCGGCTGAGGAAGGCCAGGTCGCGGTGCTGCTCCAGTTTTTTGCGAATCGCCGGTGGGATCTCGTTCAGATGCGCGTAGATGTTGTCCAAATCGCCATAGGCCTGCAGCAATTTGACCGCGGTCTTGGGCCCGATGCCCGGCACGCCGGGGATGTTGTCGGACTTGTCGCCGACTAAGGCTTTGTAGTCCACCACTTGCTCGGGCCGCACGCCCAGCACTTCCACCACTCGCCGCGGGGTGAAGTCTTCCGCGTCTGAGAGTTTGCGACCGGGCAGGGTCACGATGATGCGTTCGCTGACCAGTTGCAGCAGGTCGCGGTCGCCGGTGATGATTTTGACATTCAAGTCGTGCTCGCGCACGCCACGGTGGGCTGCCGAGCCCAACACATCGTCGGCTTCGTAGCCGTCCAATTCTAAGATGGGCAAGCCAAACGCGGTGACGATCTGGCGGATGCGGTCCATTTGCGGCCGCATCTCGCTGGGCATCTTGTCGCGGGTGGCCTTATATTCAGGGTAGAGGCGGTCGCGAAAACTATGGCCCGCGTCGAACGCCACGGCCATGTAGGGCGGTTCCTCTTGTTCGAGCAAACGCAACAAGATGGAGGTGAAGCCATATACGGCGGCCGTAGGTTCGCCCGTGGAGGTGATCCAGCGTCGTGCCACATCTTCACGGCCGCCGGTGAGGGCGAAATACGCGCGGTAGGCCAGCGCGTGGCCATCCAAGAGGTACAGCAAAGCCAAGTCGGACATGCCCGGTCCCTTGTGTAGGTGAGTCGGCCGCGGCGCGCCTCAGCCGCGCGACGGAGACAGGCCCTCGATGGGCGGCGGGGGTGGCGCATCGGACGCGGGCCGCGGCGCGTCGTCCGAAGGCTGCGGAATGGGCTGCGGGACATCGTCGAACAGCGGCTGGAAGGCCTCGGGCGGCAAGGGCTCTTCGTCCTCGGCCAAACTGTCCTCCTGAGCGGGCAACACCGTGGGCCGGCTCAGGCGCAGGTGGGGGGGCGGTGTGAGCAGGCCGCGGATGACGGCTTGGGCCTGCTGCCGCAGGGCCGCGTAAGGCAGCGCGCCGGCTCCGACCATGACCAGCAGCAGTTGCCGCGTGGCTGGGCGAATGTAAATCCAATAGCGTTCCGGGGTGGCCACTTCGGGCGGCGCGGCCCAAAGCAGCCTTTCGGGATAAATCGGCCGCTCGCTCAGGGCCAGCAGACGACGCAAAATGTAACCCCACAAGGTCGCAGGAAGTTCGCCAGCGCGGGCCCATGGTTTGTTGTCCAGCGACCACAAGAGAATGGCTTTGGCCCGTACTTCGGCCAAGGCCTCGCGCAATTGCACTTCGGCCGCGCGCTTGACCAACCATTCGGGGTGCGCGGGCAAGGGCGGGTCGACCGGGGCGGCCAGCAAAACTTCCAGTTCGGGCCGCAAGAGGCGATCCAGGGCCAGTTGCCAGCGTCCCACCGACAGGTCGCGCGAAAGGGTGAAGTCGGGGCGCAGGGGCGCGACCCACGCGGGCCAAGGCTGGCCGCGGCCCCGCAGTGCTACCACCCGCCCCAGGGGATGCTGCACGCGCCAAGTGGCCAGCGCGTGCAAAATGGGGTCGGGCGGTGGTTCCACCGACACGGTGTCGATGACCAGCAGCGGCTGGGCGCCGAGGGTGCGCGTCAGCACCCCTTGCAGTTCCTCCCATGACGAAAAGGCGAACACGCGCGCCTCAGCCCGCGCGGCTGCGTAGTGTTGCAATGCCAACTGCAAGCGAATCTTGACTTGCAGATCACGGCCCACGAACAGGGCCTGAATTTCAGAATTCATGCCCGCGCATCACCTTCTGCATCAAGTCTAAAAACTCCCGCCATTCTTCCGCAAAAAAGTGCACCGTGACCTGGCCCAACTCCAAGTGATAGGTTTTCTCGCCGTCGGGTTCGTCGGCCATCCAAGCGATGAAGTTGCGGGTGTTCGCCAGTTCCACCATCTCAGGTTCGTGGGAATGGGTTTGTGCGGCCATGCCTTCCTCCTCAGGCCCGTAGGTAGCGGTATTATACCGCCGGCTGTGGGCCTATTCGGCGATCATGTGCCAGATTTTCAGGTCGTCTTGCGGGTGGACAGGTTGCTCAGGCCACCGTTCCCGCGGGACGACTTGTCCGTTGAGCCGTACCACCAGCAAGGCGTAGGAAAAGCGCAGCGCGCGGATGACATCCTGAACGGTCATGCCCGGGCGCCAGCGCACTTGGAACTTGTCGTTGACGTGGATCACGGCCATGGGTCACCTCCGAGGCGATGAAGTTGGGGGTGGTCGGTCCCCGGAGGTGGGGGGCGAAGGCCGCGTGGAGGCCGCGGCGCGCAGCCGGCGCCACGACTGACGCGCCCAGCGTTGCAGCCGTTCGCGTCGCGAGGGGGGCGGGGGCGGTGGGTGCGACGCGGCCGTGGGGATGTCATCCCACGGCGGAAGGTCGAACATTTTGCGCATGACGTAGCGCAGCAGCAATCGCCCTGATGCGACCAGCGGCGCGGCCAAGACAAAGCCCAGCAAACCGATCAGGTCGGCCGCCACAAACGCGGTGATGAGAATGAGCGCAGGATGCACGCCCAACGCTCGGCCGAAAAAGCGGGGCATGATGACGTTGTCGAAGATTTGATCTGCCAACATGACCAGGCCGATGACCAAGAGGGTGTGCTTCCACGGGGTGATGCCCCAAAAGTTGGTGGGCTGCAGCAGTGTGACAACGGCCAAGACCACGTACACCACCAAAGGGCCGATGTAGGGCACGAAGCGCGCCAGCCCGACCAATAAGGCCAAGCCCAGGCTGTATGGCACATCCAGCACGGTTAGCAAGACCACGGCCAACAGGCTCATGGCCGCGAACGCGATGAGTTGGCCGCGCAAAAACGTGTGCCACACCAAGCCCAATTCCCGGCTTAGACGGCGCAGATCCGCGGCGTAATAAGGAATCTCGAAGGCCACGAAGGTCAGATTGACCTGGCTGGATTCGGCCAAGAAGAAATAAGCCAGCAGCATGATGAACGCGAACCAGCCAAACAGGGCCAAGGTGCGGGTTGCGATGACGCTGACAATGCCGCCCAGTTGGCTGAGCACGGGTTGCACGACGTTGATGATTTGCTGGCTGAGCGCGGGCAGGTCATATTGCCGCAGGTCATAAGTGAACGGCCCAATTTGCACCACTTGGCCCGAGAGGTTTTGGGCCAGTTGGGGAAGGTCGGTCACGAAGAACGCAACCACCAGGCGATACAGGCTTTGGATTTGTTGCACCAGCGCCAAGCCGGCCAAGATCATCAGAAACACGAACAGCCCGATGAGCACCAAGAACACGGCACCCACCGACGCGCGCCACGACAGGGGCGTGTGCCGATCTACCCACACGCACAAGGGGTACAAGAAATACGCCAGCACTACGGCCAAGATGAGCGGCGCGATGTAGGCCCGAAAGTGCAGCAGCAACCCCGCCACCATCGCCACCAAGGTCAGCCCGACCACCAGTTTGGTCGTCGGGTTCCAAGGCGGCGAAATCGGCTCCTCGGTCGGCGGGGGCGTGGCCGACGAGGGCGGTAGGGGAGATGAGGCCTGGCGGGGCATGACGATGCTCTCCTGTGGGCATAATTATACCAGGCGCGCGGCGTTGACGCGCGTCTTTCCGCGAGCCGGGCGCCGACCCGCGATCACGCGCCCTGACCGCGCCGTGCCGGCGTTGGCATCGGCCGCGCGCAAAGCCGCGCGGAGCGGCCCTCGTCGACCGCAACCGCGCGGCTGTAAGCGAGCAGGCGGCGCTCGCGCACTGCCTGCGCCCGATGCGTCAACTTGTCGGCCGCAACCGCGCGCGGCTGTAGGGGGGCGCCGCGTGGTCACGAGGGCGCGCGGGCACACGGCTTAGGCGTCGCCGCCCTGCGCGCCTGGATCGGGTTCAGGCCCGCGGCCCCGTAGATGGCTTGGCGTGCGCGCGTAGATTGGGCTCAAGGCCTCGCGGGCCTCAGGCCCCATCCACTGCCCAAGATGGGTGGTCCTCAAAAATCGCGGGCGACCCCTTTGGGGTTTTCGCGATAGTCGTAGAACCCAATGCCGGCCTTGCGCCCCAAGTGCCCCGCGTCCACCAACTTGCGCAGTAACGCCGCGGGGCGATACTTGTCCTCGCCCAAATCGCGGTGCAACACTTCCAAGATGAATAGCACCACGTCCAGGCCGATGAGGTCGGCCAAGTACAGCGGTCCCATGGGGTGGTTCATGCCCAACTTCATGACCGTGTCGATGGCCTGCACCGATGCCACCCCCTCTTGGAGCGCGAAGATGGCCTCGTTGATCATGGGCATGAGCACCCGGTTCGACACGAAGCCGGGCGAGTCGTTGACTTCCACGGGCACTTTACCCAGGGCCTCGGCCAGCGCGATGACCGTGCGGGTGGTCGCGTCAGAGGTGACCAGGCCGCGCACCACTTCCACCAGACTCATCAACGGCACAGGGTTGAAGAAGTGCATCCCGATGACCTGGGCGGGCCGTTGGGTCGCGGCTGCGATGCGCGTGATGGGGATGGACGAGGTATTGGAGGCCAAGATGACCTCCGGCCGGGTGATCTGGTCCAGTTGACGGAAGATGTCCAGTTTGATCTCGGGGTTTTCGGTGGCGGCCTCGATGACGAAATCCGCGTCCGCGGCCGCGTGCAGGTCTTGCGTCGTGCGGATGGCCAAGGCCGCGGCCCGTTGTTCCTCAGAGATGCGCCCTTTGCTCACCAATTTGGCCGTGGACTTGTCGATGACCGCTTGGGCGCGCGCCAATTGGTCGGCCGCGATGTCCATGAGCGTGACCTGATAGCCCGAGGTCGCGGCCACCTGCGCGATGCCGCTGCCCATGGTGCCCGCGCCCACGACAAAGATGTGGCGGATGGCGTTCGGCTCCATAGAGGTACCTCCTGGTGAGATGCCCACGCGCGCGTGGGCTGCGACATGGTCACCATACCGGATTGTGGCCCGCGGCGCAAGATGACCTTGCGCGCGATGCGTTCACGCCGTTGAAGCCGCGGAAGGACGCGCGCCCACCTGCTCCATCAGGCGGCAGAAGGCGCATTTACCGGGCGCGGTGGTGGGCTGGCCACACGACTCGCAGCGGTGCAACACCACCCGCACCGGCCCGTCCGCCGCGCGCGGGTCACGGAACCATCCTTCCTCTTTGGCCTTGAGGAAGTTGATGTAAAACTGCAACTTCGCGCCCGGCCGGGCTTCCTCCAGCCGGTTGAGCAACTCTTTGTAGTAGATGGACTTGGCCCCCTGGGCAAAGGGGCATTCGTCGTAGATGTATTCAATGCCTCGCAGCAGCGCGTAGGCCGCGGTTTCGCGCTCATAGAAGCGCACCAAGGGCTTGGCCTTGCGGGCAAAGCCCGGCTCTGCGGGCAACACAGGCCCTTGGCGCACGATGTACCCCATTTGCCATTGGAGCACGTTGCCGAACAGTACCGCGACCTCGTCGTCCAGATTGTGCCCTGTGACCAGCACGTCATAGCCCATGTCGTGGGCAATGCGGTTCATCTCATGGCGTTTGACCAACCCGCACACCGAGCACGGCTTGCCCTTGCCGCGGCGACTGCGGCGGGCCAGTTCGGGCACGCCCAGCCCATATTCGCCCGGAATGTCCACAATGTGCAGCGTCAAGCCCCGCTCGGCCGCAAATTGTTCGCTCAGCCGCTGCGACTCGGCCGAATAGCCGATGCCGCCGTCAATGCCCAACGCGATGTACAGCCCATCGGCCGCGTAGCCCAAGCGCCAGAGCACATCCCACACGGCCAGCGAATCCTTGCCGCCCGACACCGCGACCAAGATCTTCTCTTCCCGCGTAAACATGCGATAGCGCCGAATGCTGCGCTCGGTCTGTTCGACGAACCATTCGAGATAATGAGCCTTGCACAAGCCCAAGCGGTGTTGCCGCATGTAGATCACCGCGGGCGCGCCGCATTTCTTGCACCGTCGCATACCGCCCTCCGCGGGCTATCCGCCCGAAATCACCGCGATGAGGCGAATCACTTCGCCGGCTTTGAGGCGCTCGTCGTCGGGCACCAGTTCGCCGTCTCGCACGGCCAAATACGATTCGGGCGTCAGCCCAATGTGCCGAATGGCCTCGCGGATGCGCAGCCCCGCGGGCACGGTATAACGCTGCCCGCGCAATAGCAGCGTCGCTGTCTTTGCTTGCTTGTCCTCAGGCATGGGGAACCACCTCCGGTGCGGCCAATGCCGCGGCCTGTCGGGTTCCATTCTACCGGACGCCCGCGCCCCCGTCAACGCCGCTGGGGCCGCGTCCCTCGCGGGCGCTGGTACCTTCGCCGCGGCTCAAAAGACGTCGTGGCCGCGCCGCGCGGCAAGGCCGACTGGTATAATCGCGCTGCTGTTTGGCCACCCCTGACGTTGGTTGATCATGAGCCTTGAGTCCCGGCCCACACCTGAAGCCCCGGATGAGATCTTGGTGCGCGCGGCGCGAGCGGGCGATGCTTTGGCCTTTCAGGCCTTGTATCAACGCTATGCGCGGCGCTTGTACGCCTTTTTCTTGGGCTACACCGGCGACTCAGGGCGGGCCGAAGAACTGGTCAACGATACGTTCGTGCGGGTGTGGCGAGCCTTGCCTCATTATCAAGAGGAAGGCCACTTTCGGGCCTGGCTGTTCCGCATTGCCCGCAACATCGCTACCGACGCGCACCGGCGTCGGCAGCGGCGGCCTGTGGAGGTGCCGTTGGACGAGGCTGATCGCGACCCCGCGTTGGCCGTTGCGCCACTGGACGCGGACCCGCGCTTGGCCGACATCGAAGCCGTGTTGCAAACCTTGCCGCCCGACTACCGCCTGGTGTTGTTGTTGCGCTTCATCGAGGGCCTCTCCGCGGCGGAAGTGGCCCGCATCATGGAGCGCTCACCCGAGGCCGTTCGGGTGCTGCAATATCGGGCGTTGCGCGCGTTGCGCGCCAAGTTGCAATCGCGTGGCCAGGAGTAACATCCGGCCCGAACGAGCGTTTGACCCATTGAGATGGACGAGCAGTTTTGGTTGGAACAGGCCTTGAAGGCCGTCGAAGCGGGTGCGGATCCCGCGGAAGCCTTGGCGCAAGTGCCGCCTGAACATCGGGCCGCCGTGCGCGAGGCGCTGGATGCCGCGCTATGGCTGCGGCAAACCGCGGGGCCCGCGTTGCACGCGGCCGCGCAGCGCTGGACACCCCCGCCTGGGCCGCGGCCGGACGCGTCGCCGGCGTTGTCTCGCCGGCGCATTCGTTGGGGACATTGGCCAGGTTGGGCGCGCTGGGCTTGGGCCCTGGGGTTGGTGTTGGTGATCTTAGGCCTGGGCACCTGGGGCACAGCCCACGCGGCCGCGGGCGCGGTGCCGGGCGAGTGGGCCTATCCGCTCAAGCGGGCTGCCGAAGAGGTGCGTTGGTCCTTCGCGCGCACGCCCCTGGCCCGAGTGCGCTTGGCGTTGGATTTGGCCGACGCTCGCCTGCACGAGGCACAGATCGCGTGGCAGCGTGCCGACCTCGAGGCCGTCAACGAAGCCTTGCAACTCTACGCCGCGCATCTGGATGCGGGGCGCCGCGCGTGGGACGCGCTCGCGCCCGACGACCAAGCCGCGTTGCGCGATGAGGTCCAACAGCGCTTGGACGCCCAAGCCGCGGCGCTGGCCGAACTGCCCGCGCACGCGTCCACAAGCGCGGCCTTGCGGGTCGCCCGGCGGGCCCGCTATCACTTCCACCATTCGGTCGTCGAGCCGAGCACCGGCGCGCAACCGCCCGTGCCTCGTGCGGTGGCCTCCCCTTCGCCGTCGTTGGCCCCCAGCCCTACCGCGCCGAGCCATACAGCCGACGCCCCTACACCGACGCCCACGCCGACGCTCGCTCGCGCCCCCACCCCCACACCAACCCCCACACCCGCCCCGGCCGCGAACGACCCGCCCGCGGATGCGGCCCCCACCGAAGAATGCGTGACCCGTGGGCTGGGCAATGCCCAAAATCAGTGCGTGCCCGCGGACCAAGGGCAGGGCAGCAACGACAACGCGGCCGACAGCGGTTCCGCGCCGCCGGGCAGTGGTCCCCCTGATGACACCGGCCCGCCCGACGACGCGGGCCCACCCGATGACGCAGGCCCACCTGCCGACAACCCCGGCCAAGGGCGTCCTTAAACCTTACCCAACTGCCCCCATCACCTGTGGGACGCGCATTGCCGCGCGCATCGCGCCCCGAAACCCGGTTTGGCCTGTAACGTTCCCCCAGGGAGGCATCGTTTAACCTTATGCCCGAGCCGAGCACCGTCGGCCCGGCCGGCCATTCCTCGAAGATGAAACGCAGAGGGGATATGAAGCACCGTTCTCGTGGGACGAAATCTTGGGCCAAGCCCTGGGCGCGCGGTCAAGCGCTGGTGGAATTTGCTTTGGTCATCACCCTGTTCATGTTCTTGTTGGTGGCGGTGTTCGAATTCGCGCACTTGGCGTTGGCCTACACCATGACCGCGGCCGGGGTGCGCGAGGCGGCTCGGTATGGCGCGGCCAGCGGCCTGAGCGAAAACGGCTTGCCGCGCTACGCGGACTGCGATGCGATTCGGGCCGCGGCGTTGCGTTTGGGCGCGTTGGCGGGCATGCAGGCCGATGACATTGTCATTGAGTACGACCACGGCCCTGACACCGCGGTGTTCGCCACCTGCCCGCCGGGGGAAATCAATTTGGGCGACCGCATTCGGGTGCGGGCCGAGGTGCGCTTTACCCCTTGGGTGCTCAATTTGGGCACGTTGACCCTGCGCTCGCAAACAGAGCGCACTATTTTGGTCGCCATCCCTTTGGATGCGCCCAGCACCTTTGTCACTGTGCCCACCTCGACGCCCACCCCCACCGCAACGCCCGGTGGGCCACCTCCGCCGCCGGTAGACCCTACCGTGCTCTCGGGCTCGGTGGGCAATTCGGGCCAGTGCGATGTGACGGGGTTCGGCTGGGCCGCGAACACGGCTTGGACCGACCCGGTCGCGGATTATAAAGTGCGCCACGCGGTGGATGGCGTGTATTCGGCCATCCTCAGCACTTCGGGCCCGCCCTATGACCCCAGCGAGCGGTTGCGCACAGGGCAAGACATCACCTTTGAGGTCTGGGCCACTTTCGTCACCGGCGAAATCAGCGAGATGCTGCGGGTGACCTACACCTGTCAGGCCGATGGGTCGTTGCAAGTCGTGACGCCATGACGAATGGCTCCTTGTTGTGGATGGAGGACGAAATGACAGCCTTTCGATGGCGCGGGCAAAGTTTGGTGGAATTCACGTTGATCATGCTGGTGCTTTTGATCTTGTTGGGTGGCCTCATTGACGTGGGGCGCGCGCTGGCGCTGTATGTGCGCCTCAACGACGCGGCCGAAGAGGGCGCGGCCTACGCGTCGGTGCATCCCCACGATACAGACGGCATCGCCGCGCGCGCCCTGGCCCAAGCCGAATCATCCACCGCGACCGTGCAGGTGGATTTCTACAGCGCGCCTTGTGCTGGCCACGGCGTCGAGGTGCGCATTGCCGACGAGTTGTCCTTGGTGTTTCCGTTTACCCGTTTGTTTTGGCCGGGCGATACGGTGCGCTTAGAGGCTCAGGCCACCCATACCGTACTGCGCCCTTTGTGCGCCAGTGCACCTTGATTCCCACCGAGGAGTGGACATGATGATATTGCGACAATATCTCTGGCGTCGTTGCGCTCAAGATGTGCGGGCTTGCCCATCAGGTCAGGCCATTGTGTTCTTCGTCTTGGCCATTGTCGGTCTGGTAGGGGTGACGGGTCTGGCCATTGACGGCGGCCGCGTAGCGTTGGAAAAGCGCCGCGCGCAAGCAGCGGCGGATGCTGCCGCGATGGCCGGTGGGCTGAGTTTGGCATACACCCGGGTCTTGCCCAACGGCGAAGTTTCGGCCGCCGCGATTCAAGAGGCCATCGACGCGGCCCTGGCTCGGGCCGCGGAAAACGGCTACGACAACGATGGGGTGCGCAATACGGTCACAGTGACCGTCTCGGGCCCCCGTCGCGAAGGCGTGCAGTGGGTATATTATGTGGACGTGGACATCACCTCAGCCGTCGACCCGGCGTTGATCCAGGTGGTTTACTCGGGCCCGCTGAACGCTTCGGTCCACGCCCAAAGTCGCGTGCGGCCTTATCAAGACTTCGCCCAAGGCTTTACCTTGCTGACTACGGGCTCTGAAGACCCGGGCTTGCAAGTGCGCGGCAGCAGTTTGGTGGATGTGGAAGGCAACATTTGGGTCAACTCATCCACGACTTTGACCGGCGCGTTCACGTTGCGGGCGGACGAACTGTTCTCAGTCGAGCCCTTGTTCTTGCGTGGGGGCGCATACACTTTGGACGCGACCATTCATGACGATTTAGGCACCCCGCTGACCCTGCCGCCCTTGCCCGAGCCGGAGTGCTCAGGGCCAGATCGTGGTCGCGCTACGCGCGCGACCACCTATCAGCCCGGGCGTTACGATTCCATCAGGATTACCGGGTCGGGGCGCGGCAGCGTGGTGACGTTTGAGCCAGGGTTGTATTGCATCGACGGCGATTTACGCATCACCGGTAGTGAGGTGCGTGGCGAAGGGGTGATGTTTTACGTGCGGCGAGGCTCGGTGCATTTCTCGGGCAACGCCAAGGTCTTCTTGACCGCCCCCACCAACCTGACGGACGCGGCCGGCAATCAATGGCGCGGCATGTTGTTCTATCTTTCGCCTGACAACCGCGCGGGGCTGGATCTGACGGGCACAGAAGACTTCTTCTTGGATGGCACGGTCTATGTGCCCGGTCCTGCGAACCCCGAATCATGCGCGGTGCGGGGCGATTCGGCGACGATGAGCATTCGGGCCCAGTTCATTTGCTACACCGCGAAGGTGGTGGGCAATGGCGATTTGATGCTGCGCTATCCCTCGTTGCCCTACCAATTGCCCCCCGTTTTAGATTTGACCGAGTGACTCCCTTCCGTCCCTCTCGGTGGCGCGGGGTAGCCCTGAAGGGTTGCCCCGCTTCGTTTTTACGCTTCAGCAGGGGCGTGAAGCCGTTGGGGATGGGTGTAAACGCGCAAGCGGCGCGCGCGTACATAGGCCACTAAGGTAATGCCGCTTTGGTGGGCCAAGTCCACCGCGCGCGCGGTGGCGGCCGTACGCGACGCGACCACAGGGCAGCCCATGCGCGCGGCTTTGACCACCATCTCGGCGGAGATGCGCCCTGTGGTGACCAACACCAAGCCTTGGGTGGATTGCCCCGCGCGCCAGGCCAGACCGCGCACGCGGTCCACCGCGTTGTGGCGCCCGACATCCTCGGCGGCCCAACGCAGGTGGCCTTGGGCTGTGCCCAAGCCGGCCGCGTGCATTCCGCCGGCCTGGGCGTAGAGCAGGGCTTGGTCTTGCAGCGCGCGCAGCAACGTGAACAACGTCGCGGGGGTGAGGCGGAGGTCGTGGTGCACCCGAGGCAAGGGCGTCGCGGCGGGAACTTGGCGGGTGAGGCCGCGACCGCAGCCAGTGGTCTGGACGCGCGGGCGCGCGGGCGCGGGCCCGTTCAGCCAAATGTCCACCCGATCCCCCGCGGGGCATACCCGCGCTTGGGCCAGTTGCGCCGCGTCGGTGAGGACGCCTTCGTTGGCCAAGTAGCCCAGCGCCAAACTGAGCGGGTCGTGGGGGCTGGCCAGCAGGATAGCCCATTCGTGGCCGTTGAGGTAGAGAGTGAGGGCTTGCTCGGCCGGCGCGTCCACCGTGGCCGCGCGCCATCGTCCCCCCCGATATTCGCGAACGGGAAACGAGCGCAGTGGGGCGTGGCTCATGGCTCGGCGGATGTGTCCGCGGGCGGCAGCCAATAAAGGAAGGCCGTGGGTTCAGGGCACCACATGGCGCGAGTGGGGGCTGCGGCCCGGGCCAGTTCGGCTTGGGCTTGCTCGGGGGTGTCCCACAGGCGGCACACCCAGAGGATGTGCTTGTGGAAGGGCTGTTCGAAAAACAGCACGCGGCGCGGGGTATCGGGCGGCGCGAACAGCCAACCGCCCGCGGGGCCGGGACGGCGATGCGCCGCGCGTTGGCGCGGGTCACGGACGCGCTGGAGCAACGCCTCCCAGGGACGGCGTTGGTAGGGTTGGGTGCTCAAGGGTTCCCAGTGGGCCAAGGGCAGGGCCACGATGTCGGCTTGGGGGGCCAGCAAGTCGGTCAGCACTTGCCGCAGGCGGGCTTCGGCCTGTTGGACGCGCTGTTGCAGGGCTGTGCGTTGCGCGTGGCAGGCCGCGATTTCTGCTTGTTTGGCGGCCAACAGCGCTTGTTTGTGTTGCAGCGCGTCTTCGGCTTGCCGGGCCGCGCCCAACGCGGCGTCACGCTCGGCCTGAAGGCGACCGATGGCTTCTCGCAGGCGTTGGGCCAGGTCCTCGGGCGCCAGGTCTTCGGTTGGTGTTTCGCTATCGGGCAGCACGTGTTCCCACGTTTCCAGGCGATGAACGGCTTCCAGCAATTTGCGCGCCCGTTCGGCCCGCTTCAAGTTGGCTTCCAGCGTTGCGACGCGCTGGGCTAAAGCCTGGGCTTTTTGTTGGCACGCGCGGGCTTGGGCTTCCCAATAGCGGGCTTGTTGTTCGGCTTTGGTGGCCCGGGCCAACGCGTGTGAGGCCGCGCGCTGGGCCCGTTGGACGGCCTGGCGGGTGCGCTCCAGGGTTTGCGCTTGGGCCCGCTGCGCGTCTTGCAACGCGCGCAGGCGGGCTTGGGCCTGGCGCAGACGAACCGCCCAGCGGGGAGCCTGAGGCGTGGTTGGGTCGCGGCTGAACCAACCTTCTTGGGCCAGCCACCCCATGAAACTGGCCAGCACAATGCTGAGCCCGCCCAGCAGCGCGGCACCGCCCCACAAAGGGAGATGCAAGGACGCGGCCAACAGCGCGCCGGCGAGGCTGGCCAGCGCGCCCACCAAGGCCCATCCCCCCCACCACAGCGGTTGTGCCCAGGCTTTCATACGCGCATCCTTCGGTAGGTCAGGCAGTGAACAGCGACGGCCACAGACGCTTGGCGCTGAGCACCGCGTTGGCCGCGGTTTGGCCCAGGCCGCACAAGGACGCGTCGGTCATGGTCCAGCCCACATCGTCGAGCAAGGCCAGGTCTTGGGGCCGCGCGCGTCCGGCAAAGATGCGCTGCAGCAGTTCATATTGCCGTTGCGTGCCCAATTGGCATGGGTAGCACTTGCCGCACGACTCTTCTGCGAAGAAGTGAGCCACATCCAACAGCACCTGCCGCAGGTCGCGTTCCTCGTTGAACACCATGACCGCGGCCGAGCCCAGGGCTAAGCCTGCGGCTTGCAGGTCCTCCAGCGTCAAGGGCAGGTCCAGCGCGTCGGGTCCGACAAAGAAGCCGGCCGCGCCACCCAGCAAGACGGCTTGCACCCTGCCCCGGGGGCCGCCGGCCAAATGGAGCAGATCACGCAGCGAGATGCCGAAGGGGGCTTCATACACCCCTGGCCGAGCCACGTCGCCTGAAACGGGGAAGAGTTTGGGGCCAGGGCTTTGCGGAGTGCCATAGGCCCGATAGGCCGCGGGGCCTTCGCGCACGATGAACGGCACCGCGGCCAAGGTCTCGACGTTGTTGATGACCGTGGGCTTGCCGAACAGGCCGTGGGTGGTGGGGTAAGGCGGTTTGAGCCGCGGAAAGCCGCGTTTGCCTTCGATGGACTCGAACAGCGCGGTCTCTTCGCCGCACACATAGGCCCCTGCCCCGCGGCGTATCTCAACTTCCACACCTGCTTCCGGGCCGATGTAGCCCGCGGCGCGGGCTTGCTCCAGCGCGGCGCGCAGGATGCGATAGGCGCGGCCATATTCGCCGCGCAGGTAGATATAGACGCGCTCGGCCGCGATGGCCCGAGCAGCCAGCAGCGCGCCTTCCAGCACCGCGTGGGGGTCGGCTTCCAACAACACGCGGTCTTTGAAGGTGCCAGGTTCCGATTCGTCCGCGTTGACCACCACATACTTGGGCTGGCCCGCGGCTTGCGCGGCCAAGGCCCACTTTCGACCGGTCGGAAAGGCCGCGCCGCCTCGCCCGAACAGGCCGGACGCGGTCACGGCCTCGATGAGGGCTTCGGGGCTGGGGGCTTGCTCCAGCGCGCGATAGCCCCCGGCCGCACGATAGGCCTCGAAATCGCGCGGCTGGTCTGGGGTTTCCCACGCGGTGAGCACGCGCACCGAGCCGCCGACGACGGGCTTGGGCTCAGCCGTGGGGGCGGGGTGGAGGATGGCCTCGGGTTGGGCCGGGTTCGCGGGCCCAACGGCCTGCTCATCCACCAACACCGCGGGCGCGTGCTCGCACAGCCCCAGGCACGGGAAGCGTTCCAACGTCCATTGCCCATCGGGGGTGGTCTCGCCTTCCGCGATGCCCAAGTGTTCGGCCAGGGCCTGCGCGACTTGATCCGCGCCTTGGGCCCGGCACACGGGGCCATGGCAGACGCGCACCGTGTGCGCACCTTTGGGCTGCGCGGAGAACAGCGCGTAGAATTCCACCACCCCGTACACATCGGCCACGGGCACATCCAGCGCGCGCGCGACCGCGGTCGCAACTTCAAGGCCGATGTGGCCATAAGCCGCCTGTACCGCGTGTAGCGCGGGCAGGAGCATGGTCCGGCCCTTGTGGGCATAGGGGGCTAACACTTGGTCCAAAGCAGGCTTGGCAGACATAGGAACACCTCACGGCAAAAGCGGCAAGCCGAAACGAAAGGTTGCTCTTATTGTACCCAACTTTTTGCGAAAGCCTCTGGTATGATTAAAACATCGGTCGCTCGGCTGCCCTTTCCAAAAAGGGCAAAATGTGTTACCATACGCGCGGTAAATCGCCACAGGAGGCAACGATGTTTTCTGAAGTTCTCAAAACCCTGATTGAATTGACGGGATACGCCCAGGAGGATGCCCAAATTCTGGCCCAAACCAAAACGGTCACGGCCCAATGGGCGGAGGATTTTGCCAAGGCCTTTTACGACACCCTGTTCGGCTATCCGCCAACGGCCGCGGTGTTCAAACCGGGGGAGCGGCCGGCCCGGGAGAAAACGCTGAAAGACTGGTACTTGCGCGTGGTCAGTGGCGAGATCGACGATGGGTTTTGGCTGTGGCAATGGAAGGTGGGTTTAATCCACATTCCCCGTCGGGTGCCCAATGACTACATGTTGGGCATGATGAGCCGGGTGCAGCAATTGTTCTTGCAGAAGTGCCTGGAGGCCTTTCCGCAAGAGCAGGCCGTGCGGGTGTTCTTGGCCTTCAAGCGGGTCACCGATGTGGTCGCCGGCCTCATTGCCGAAGGCTATATGCGAGGCCATCAGTTGGCCATGAAAGAATTGTTGGGCTTTCGGCAAGAACTGTTGGACCGCATGATGGACATGGAGGTGGACACCTTAGTCGAACGGTTAATGAATCTCAGCGTCAAAAAGCCGCAGTCGTTGAATTAGACCGCCCCCTGAGGCGGGACGCATCCCACCCGATGGACGTGCCACCTCGGTAGGAGGTTTGTATGTCAGAGCGCACCGCGGATTTGTTGCGCCGCAAGGAACGTTACTTGTGGCCGAGTTACTTCCTTTATTACACCGAACCCCTGGCCGTGGAGCGCGGGGAAGGATTGTATGTGTGGGATGTGGAGGGGCGCAAATATCTGGATTTCTTCGGGGGGATTTTGGTCACCAGTGTGGGGCATGGTCACCCCAAAGTGCTGGAGCGGGTCAAGGCCCAACTGGACAAAATCGTGCACACATCGACGCTGTATTTGCACGAGAACATCATCGCGCTGGCCGAGCGGTTGGCCGAGATCGCGCCGGGTGACCTCAGTACCAGTTTCTTCACCAACTCGGGCACCGAGGCCAACGAGACCGCGGTCATGTTGGCCAAAGCCTATACGGGATCGCACGAGATTATCGCGCTGCGCAACAGTTACAGCGGGCGCTCGGCCTTAGCCATGAATCTGACGGGCATCGCCGCGTGGCGTCCGGTGGGCAGCGAGATTCCGGGCATCAAGCACGCGATGGCGCCGTATTGTTACCGCTGCCCGCTCAAGGCCACCTATCCCCAATGCGGCGTGGCCTGCGCGGAGGATGTGGAAGAGGTGATTCGCACCAGCACTTCGGGCCGCATCGCCGCGTTCATCGCGGAGCCGATTCAGGGCGTGGGCGGCTTTGTGACGCCGCCGCCCGAGTACTTCCCCGCGGTGGCCGAAATCGTGCGCAAGTATGGCGGTCTGCTCATTATCGACGAAGTGCAGACCGGCTTTGGCCGTACGGGCACCTATTGGTTCGGCATCCAACACTGGGATGTCGAACCGGACATCATCACCACGGCCAAGGGTATTGCCAACGGCTTCCCCTTGGGCGCGACCATCACTCGGCCCGAGATCGCGGCCGAGTTGCCCAAGCGGGGCCTGAGCATCAGCACGTTTGGCGGTAATCCCATTTCCAGCGCGGCGGCCTTGGGCACGTTGGAGGCGTTGCAAGAGGAAGCCCCGCCCGAGCGGGTGGCCCAGTTGGGCGCGTTGCTGCGCGCTGGGCTGGATGAGATGGCCGAAAAATACCCCCTCATCGGCGAAGTGCGGGGCATGGGCCTGATGCAGGGCGTGGAAATGGTCGCGGACCGGGCCACCAAAGAGCCATCGCCCCAAGCCGCAGCCATGATGCTGGACGCCACCAAAGCACGCGGCTTGCTCATTGGCAAAGGCGGTGCCTTTGGCAATGTGTTGCGCATCGCGCCGCCCTTGACCGCCACGGAAGAGCACATCCGCGAAGCCCTGGAGATTTTGGACCACGCCTTTGCGGCCGTGCAGGATGTGCTGGGCTAAGGTCGAACCCGTGAACCGCTTCTGCCAAATGGAGGCAAATGATGCGTGTATTGGTCTTAGGCGGTGCAGGCGCGGTGTGCAGCGAGACCACCCGCGATCTGTCCCGTTATAGCGATTTCGACGAAATCGTCATCGCGGAATACAACACCGCGGCCGCGGAGCGCTTGGCCGCAGAACTCGCTGACCCTCGGATCAAGGTGGTGTTCTTCGACGCCAACGATTACGACGGCATGGTGCGTTTGTTCCGGGGTTATGACGTCGTGGTCAATGGCCTGCCGTGGAAGTATGACCTCGCGGTGACCAAAGCCGCGGTCGAGGCCGGCGTCAACGGCCTGGATGTCTCTACTGAAGAAGAGCAGTGGGATTACGATGCCGCGGCGAAGGCCAAGGACATCGTGTTCATCCCCGGGGTGGGGGCCACGCCGGGCATCACCAACCTCATGGCTGCCCGGGGGGCCTCCTTGATGGATCAGGTCGACACCATCGACATTTACTTTGCCGCGTTCCGCGCGCCAGCCCCCGCGCCAGGCCTGTTGGTGACCTTCTTGTGGGAGTTTGACCCGCAGACCACTGAGCGCACCTACTACAAAGATGGCCGGCACCACCCGGTAGGGCCCTTTGAGGGCGCGCGGCGGGTGCGTTTTCACGACCTCATTGGCGAGCAAGAGGTGGTGATCATCCCCCACCCCGAGACCCGCACCTTGCCCAAGGTGTTCGGCGCGCGTGAGGTCGCGGTGCGGGGCTGCTTCCCACCCCATGCCATGCGGCTGGCCAAGGCCTTGCTGGAAAACGGCTTCTACGACACGCGGCCCGTACGTGTTCGCGACCGCGAAGCCCGGCCGCTGGATTTCATCTTCGACCTCATGCTGGCCATGCCCGGCACCAAAGAAACGCCAGTGTGGGCCTATGGCCTGGTGGTGGATGTGTTCGGCACCAAAGACGGCCACCCCGTGCACGTGCGGTTGTGGAACGAACATCCGCCCCAAGAAGAATGGGGCGGCCCCGCGGCGTATTACAAAAACATCGGCATCCCGCTGAGCATTGGCGCGCAAATGATCGCCCATGGGCAGGTCAAAACCAAGGGGGTGGTGCCCCCCGAAGCCGCGCTGGAGCCCGAGCCTTTCTTCGCGGAATTGGCCAAACGCGGCATTCGCATCTACGAAAAAGTGACCTGGGAGCGCCCCGCAACGGGGTGAAGTCCAGGGGGCGGCGCGGCCTGGCCGGCCGCCCCCGGCCCCCCAACGCAGCCCACACAGAATACATGGAATCCCCGCGCGGCATGACCCGGCCCGCGCGGAGCGGTTCCCCTTACCTTGTGGCCGGGTAGACCATTCCTCGTGGAGGTGTCGTATGGGTATGCAAGGACCGAAAACGAAGGCGGCGTTTCAGCGGGCCAAAGCCGTGATCCCCCATGGCGTGAACTCCAACTTCCGCTATTGGGGCGACGACGACACCCTGGTCATCGCTCGCGGCCAGGGCGCGTATATTTGGGACCTGGACGGCAAGCGATACATCGACTATCGCTTGGGCTTTGGACCCGTCATCCTGGGCCATGCGCATCCTCGGGTGGACGCGCGCGTCAAAGAGGCCTTGGAGGGTGGGGTGACCTTTGCCTGGACCACGCCGTGGGAGATCGAAGCCGCGGAGCGCATTGTGCGCCTGACCGGTGTGGACAAGGTGCGCTTGACCAACACCGGCACCGAGGCCACTTTTCACGCGTTGCGCATCGCGCGGGCCTATACCAATCGCGAAAAGTTCATTAAGTTCGAGGGCCAATACCACGGCCAGGTGGACTATTTCATGTTCAGCAACGCGTCGTCCAATCGACGCATGATTGGCTCTCGCCGCAGTCCCATCCCCGCGGCCGCGACTTCGGGCATCCCCAAGGCGGTGCAGCAATACATCATCACGCTGCCCTTCAACGACTTCGACGCGGTGGAGCGCACGGTTAAGGCGAAGTGGGGCGATATCGCGGCCATCATTGTCGAGCCGGTGTTGGGGAATCTCGCCGGCATCATGCCCAAGCCCGGCTTTTTGGAGCACCTGCGCCGCTTGGCGGACGAGTATGGCATTGTGCTGATTTTCGACGAGGTCAAAACGGGCTTTCGCATCGCCAAAGGCGGCGCGCAGGAGTACTTCGGCGTGCGGGCTGACCTGGTGACGTATGCCAAATCCTTGGGCAATGGCTACCCCGTGGCCGCCATCGCGGGCCGCGAAGAGGTGATGATGACCATCCAGCCCGGCGCGATGGCGCACGGCGGCACTTATTCGGGCAATGCTGTGGCCGCCGCGGCCGCGGCCGCCACCCTGCAGGTCTTGGAGGAAGAAGACGCGTTGGCCACGGTCGAAGCCCGGGGTCGCGCGCTCATGGAGGGCATTCGCCGCATTTTGGCCGAGGAGAGCCTGCCCGCGTGGGTGGGTGGCCCGCCCAGCATGTTCGGCGTGGTCTTGGGCCTGGAAGATACGCCCTGGGAACTGCGCGATTACTTGCAAGGCGACGCGGAACTGTACGAAGCCATCGGCATGGAACTCATCCAGCGGGGCGTGATGCCCGACGCGGACGGTCGCGAACCGTGGTTTTTGTGCGCGGCGCTCAGCGACGACGATGTGGCCTATACGCTGGAAGCCTTTCGGGACGCGGTGCGCGCGGCCAAAGGCAAGGCCTGAGCGCAACGAGGAAGTGCCGGGCATTCGGCCGTGGTGACGAGAGGGCGACCCGCTGCAGGGTCGCCCTTGGCCGTTTTGCGCGCTTCGCGGTCACCATGACGCTCTGCGGATGGCCGCGAACGCGGGCCTCACGCCGCGCTATCCTTGGCATGGGGGGGCAGGGCAGGGCTCTGGGCGGGTGCGCGCCGGCTGTGGCGCGGGACCTCATTCCCCTCATGGGGCGGCAGAGGCCCTGGCGGAGCGCTCCCTTGGTCAGGCCCGCGCGCGGGCGCGTTCGGCCCGGCTGGCCTGCCGTGGCGTGGTAAAATATTTTCGCCCCTCGCGGGCGCGCCCACGCGCGCCTGTGCAGGCTCATGGTGTGAAGAAGGAGACGCTTATGCCCGCGTTGGTCACCGTCGAAGAGATGCGCGCGCTGGAGCGAGAGGCCGATGCCCGTGGCTGGACCTACGCGCAGATGATGGAAGCCGCGGGCTCAGGCCTGGCCGAAACGGTCCAGCGGCTGTATCAGGGGCTCTCTGAGCCCAAGGTGCTGGGTTTGGTGGGCCGAGGCAACAACGGCGGCGACACGTTGGTGGCGTTGGCCCATCTGGCCCGCGCCGGCTGGCAAGTCACCGCGTATCTGGTGCGTCCACGGCCCGAAGATCCGCTGGTGGAACGGGTGCTGGCGGCCGGGGGGCGGGTGGTGTTGGCCGACGATCCGGCTGCACCCGCGCTGGAGGACCTGGTTGCCGCGCATCCGGTGTTGTTGGACGGCGTGCTGGGCACCGGCGCCCGACCACCGCTCAAGCCGCCGGTGGCCGAACTATTGGCTCGGGCGCGTGCCGCGGTCCAAGCCTATGGGGTGCGGGTGGTTGCCGTGGATGTGCCTTCGGGCATTGACTGCGACACAGGCGCGGCCGCGGCCGAGGTCATCCCTGCGCAGGACACGGTGACCATGGCCGCGGTCAAGGTCGGCCTGGTACAGCCGCCGGCCCTGACTTTGGCTGGCGACATTCATGTGGTCGACATTGGCTTGCCCCCTGACCTGCCGACTTGGGCGCGCGTGCGGCGTTTCGTGCCCGACGCGGCCTGGGTGCGCGATGCGCTGCCGCCCCGCCCGCGCGATGCCCACAAAGGCACGTTTGGCACCGCGGTGGTTGTGGCGGGGTCGGTGAACTTCACCGGCGCGGCCCTGTTGGCGGGCGAGGCGGCCTATCGGGCGGGCGCGGGCCTGGTGACCTTGGCCGTGCCCTATCCGCTGCATGGCGCTTTGGCCGCCGCGCTGCCCGAAGCGACTTGGATTCTGTTGCCCGACGAGATGGGCGTCATCGCGGCGCGCGCCGCAGAGGTGCTGCGGGAACATCTCGGCCGGGCCACCGCGTTGCTGTTGGGCCCCGGTTTTGGGCTGGAGGAGACGACCCGCGAGTTCCTGGCCCGGTTGCTGGCCGTGGAGCCTGAAAGCCGGCCGCGGGTGGGCTTTTTGTCTTCGCCCGAGGCGCCGGCCCCCGCGGAGCCCGTCCCCCTGCCCCCCTTGGTCGTGGACGCAGACGGCCTCAAATTGCTCGCCCGCATCGCGCATTGGCCCCAACGCTTGCCCGGTCCCGCGGTGCTGACACCCCACCCCGGCGAGATGGGCGTGCTCACCGGCTTGGCGGTGCCAGACATTCAAGCCCGGCGGTTGGCCGTGGCTGAGGAGTATGCCGCGCGGTGGGGCCATGTGGTGGTGCTCAAGGGCGCAGGCACGGTCATTGCCGCGCCTGACGGCCGTACCGCGGTGGTGCCGGTGGCCACGCCCGCGTTGGCTCGCGCGGGCACGGGCGATGTGCTGGCTGGCGTCATTGTGGGCCTGCGCGCGCAAGGCATGGACGCGTTCGAGGCCGCGGTCGCTGGCGCGTGGCTGCACGCGCACGCGGGCCTGGAGGCCGCGGCCCGACTGGGGCACCCCGCGGCTGTCTTGGCCGGCGATGTGTTGGCGGCTTTGCCCGCGGTGTTGGCACAACTCTGAACCCAGGAGCGCTTGTGGATTGGCAAACTCGTTGGCAGCAAATTTGGCGCCATCAGCCTGTGCTTTGGGTGCAGACCGGGGGCCAGGTCGTGCTCTATAGCCTCCTCACCTGGCTCGCGCTGTGGGCCGTCCGCACCCAACAAGCGATGCTGCGGACTTTCGCGCAAGACACCTCTGCCACGCCTGGCCCCGGCCACGAAATGGAGGCCTTCTCTGCCATTGTGGCCAGTGCCCAAGCGTCCATGCTCGCGCTGCACCTTTTGCGCATGGCCGTGTTCGTGCTCGCCATCTGGACGGTGCGCCTTGCCTTTGCCCAGCCTACCCGTCCTTTGTCGTGGCGCACTGTTGGCCGCCAATTCTGGATCCCTTTGGTGCGGGCTGCGGTGGTGTATGGCCTGCAAACCTTGGCCTTGATCGTGTTTCTCACGGTGGGCCTTGTGCCCGCGTTCGTGGTGTTCGTGGTGGGTCTGTGGCTGCTCCCCCCGATGGTGTTTTTTGTGCTGATCGTGGTCGGGGGACTGGGGCTGTGGTGGGCCCTGCTGCCGTGGTGGTTCAATTTTTGGATCGCGGCCATCGTCGAGCATCCCGCCACGCCGCCGACGACTTGGCGCCGGTATTGGGGGGTGATGCGACGGTATGCAGCCCGTTTTCGAGGGTTGGCGTTTTGGCAATGGCTGTTGTGGGTCGTGGTCGGTGGCGCGTGGAGCGGGTTGTTGTGGATCTTCCCGTGGGTGCACCTCCTGTTGACGGACGACCCGCGCAGCCTCGCGGCCGCCACCCCGGCTTGGGTTGGCCCGGTGGCCCTGGGACTGGCTTGGCTGTTGGCCATCGGGAGGATGTATCTGCTGGTCGGCTGGACCAGCGCGTATTGGGACGCCAGCCAACGCTGGCAACATGAAGCGCAGCGCCTGGCTGCCGCCTCGGCTTCGAAAGGAGGGCGTTATGGGCAGTGACCGCTTTTGGCATCGTTGGTGGACATTGCTTTCGCGGCAATGGGCGGTTTGGGTGTTCGCGCTGATCGCCCAAGGGCCGACGGTTGTGTTGATGCTCTTGTTCGCGCCCCTGTTGCTGCTGTTGCCATCCCTGGATGCACCGCCCGAGGCATGGCAGGCGTGGTTTGAGCAGCAGGGCGCGGTGCTGCTGGGCGTGAGCGTGGCCGCGATAGTGTTCGCGGCGGTGCTCGGCCTGGCCGCGTGGCTGCTGGGCGTTTGGGCCGAGGCCGGCATCTTCACGTTGGTGCGCCGCGTATGGGGGCGCGAAGCCACCCCCTTGACCTGGGCCGAAGCCCGCCGCGATCTGTGGGGGCCTTTCGGTCGGGCCTTGGTGGTGCAGTTGGCCTATGGGGTTGCCGCGTTCTTCCTCTTCATCGCTTGGTTTGCCCTGATTATTGGCACGTTGGTCGCGAGCAGCGATGCCGATACGCCGGGGCCGTTTTTCGCTGTGCTGTTCGGCAGCCTGTGCGTGGCCTTTCCGCTGATTTTCCTGGTTGCTCCGTGGCTGATGACCTGGCGGGTGGCCGCGGTGATGGAGTATCCGGCGTCGTGGCGTGCGACTTGGCAGAACTTCGTGGCGGTCGGCCGCCGGGGCTGGCTGGGGTTGTATGGGATGCTCATCCTGCACGTCGCGGTGAATATCGCCTTGGGGGTGGTCATCCAAGTGGTGAATGTGCCGTGGCAATTGCTCACGGCTGTGCTGAGCGATGTGGGCAACGTGATCCAGTCTGTGGGCCTTGTGGTGAATGCGGTGTTGCGCAGCGGCGTTCAGGTGGTCGTTACAGCCTTGATCAGCACGGGTTGGGCGGTGCTGTATTGGCACTACCGGTTGGACGAGGAGGATACTACCCCAGACGAGGTGGCGCCTGTCGCGCCGCACGACGACGCGGGCTTGGAGGCGCAACCCGTCCTCCCCGCAGACGCGACCGAAGCCCCCGCGGCGCAGCCCTCGCCGGACGCGCCGCCCGAGACGGACACGGCCTAAGCAGGTGCGCCGATGGCCGAAACGCCCGCCGCACCCACGGCCGCGGAACCCGCGGTCGACCCCCAAGATCTGGCTTGGCTGACTCGGGTCCACCTCTTTTATGACCTGCCCGAGGCTGCCCGCCGCGAGTTCTTGCAGCGGGCCAAAAAAATCCGCGCGCCGGCCGGAGGATGGCTCATCGAGCACATGGACCCCAACCCGCCCTTTGTGTTGCTGCAGAAAGGGCGGGCCGAAGTGTTCACCCGCTACGGCGAGCGGGCCCAATTGCTGGGCTTTTTGGAAGAACAGGACCACGCGGGGGAAGAGGCCATTTGGTGGCATCGGCGCTCGCCGATTTCGGTGCGCGCGCTGCGGCCCACGGTCTACTTCCGCCTGGAAGGCCCTGACCTATTGCGGTTGGCCCAAGCCTACCCCACCTTGGCTCGGCGCATCGCGTTGGCTGCCCGCAGCCACTACTGGGCGCGTGAGCAGCGGCCCGCGTGGATCCCGGCCCGGGAGTGGGTGCTGGCCTTCACCCGGCGGCATCCCCTTGTGCTGATTGTGCGCGAGGCGCTGGCTGGCGTGATCGCGCTTATGGCCACGCTCTTGTTCGCGGTGGGCAGCGTGCTCACCGGCCTCAAGGCTTTCTTGGGCTTCGCGGGCGTGGTGCTGTTGCTGGGCCTGGGCGCGCTGCTCTGGATTTGGCTGGAGTGGCGCAACGATTTCTATGTCATCACCTCGCGCCGCGCGGCCAAAGTGGAGCGTTTCTTTCCCTTCTACGATAGCCGCCACGAGGTGCCCATTACCATGATCAACGCGGCTGAGGTGGAAACCACGTTTTGGGGCCGGCGTTTTGGCTTTGGCACGGTCATTGCCCGCACGTGGGCCGAGCCGCCTCTGGTTTTCGTTTGGGTGCCTCAGCCCGACGATGTGGCCATCGTGCTGGACGAACTGGTGCGTCGCAGCCGCGCCGCGCGCGAGCACGAAGAGAAACGAGTCATTCAAACCCGCCTGCGAGAAAAGTTGGGCCTGCCCCTGCCGCAAGAACCCGAGGCCGAGCCCATTGCCGAGGCCGTGAGCGAAGAGGCCGTGGCCAGCCCCCGCATGCTGGCGCGCAAACTGTGGGAAATGGTGCGGCAGGCCCGCGTGGAGCATGGTGGCATCATCACCTATCGCAAACACTGGATCTTCCTGCTTCAGCGCCTAACCCTTCCCATCCTGCTCACCAGCGCGGTTTGGATGTTTTTCCTCTTCCATCGCCTGCAGCAATGGCAATGGCCGTCCGCGGACGCGTTGGGGTTGCTGGTGTTCTTGACCTCCTTGGTCTCGTTTTTGGTGGCCATCTACCAAGCGTGGGACTGGGCCAACGACATCTACCAACTCACCGACACGCAAATCTTAGACATCAAGGCCGTGCCTTTTGGTGAAGTGCAGCGCAAGGTCGCGCCGCTGGAGAAAGTGGTCAGTGTGGACTTCGAACGCCCCTCCTTCTGGGCCCGCGTCTTCAACTTCGGGAATGTCACCATCCAGACCGGCCCTGAGGAGCCGTTGGTTTTCTATCGCGTCGCCCATCCTGACCAGGTTCAACAAGATTTGTTCTTGCGCATGGAAGCGCTGCGACGGCGAAAGGAAGAGGCCGAGTGGCTGCGACAACAGGAGCGGTTCATGGATTGGCTGGCCGCGTATCACGACTTGGCCCAAGAGGTGCGTCCCGCGCCGCCCCCTGAAAAGCCCGCGCCCTCCGCGTTGCCCTCCATGCCGACCCGGCCCACCGAAGCCGGTCCGAGTGAACCGTCGTGGGAAGAAGCCTTGGGCTTTGACTATGACCCCTGGGTGACGCCTCCGGGCATCCCTCCTGACGACGAAGCGCGGCCCCGCGCCGAGTGGGACGAAGAAGCGTAGCCCGCCTCAGCCCGTCATCACCAGCCACGCCGCGCGCAGGAGCACCAAGCCATACACGCCGGCCCAGACGCGCAACATCCCTTGCCAGGCGCGCGGGCATGGGGCCGGCGTTTGCGCGGGGCGTTGGGCTGTCAGCACGGCCAGCAAGACGGTTAGGCTCAACAACGCCGCGCCGCCATGGGCCACCCACGGCAGCGGCAGGCCCGACAGGGGCACCAAGCGCAGGTTCCCGGCCATCACCCAGGCGGTCAAGTGGGCGCCGTAGGCTGTGACCGCCATGCCCAAACGCTGTGGCCACCCCGGGGGCAAGCGACAAACGCGGCATCCCAGCCCCAGCCATATAACGGCCTCTAAGGCCACCAACACCACGAGGCCGAACCAGCCCATCTCTTCGCCCCAGGCCACGAAGATGAAGTCGGTGAGGCTCAAGGGGACCTGTTCGGGCTGGCCCGCGCCGAATCCTGTCCCCCACCAGCCGCCGCGGCGCAGCGCTTGCTCCGCGGCCAGGGGCTGATAGCCGTAGCCCAACGCCTCGCGCTGAGGCCATAACCATGCATCCCAGCGCTGACGCACACGCGGAATTTGCAGCAGCACGGGCGTTAGTGCGGCCAAGAGCCCCGCGGCGAGCCACCAGGCGCGCCAGCGATCCGCTTGCCCTGCGTGCACGCTCAGGGCGATCAACACCATCAAGGCCGCGGAGCCCCAATCCCCTTGCACCACGAGCAGGCCGGCCAGGCCGAAGGCCAAAGCCCAGGTCGACGCGGGCAGGCCGGCGCGGGGCCTTGCTCGCCGCGCGACCACGCCCACCCAGGCGGTTTTGAGCACCTCGCCGGGCGGCAGGTGCCACGGTCCTACGGGCAGCCACAGCCGCCCGGCCAAGCCGGCTGGGTGCACCCCCCAACGCAGGGTGAGCACCACGCCTACCGCGGCGAGGGCCAGCAACGCGTCCCAACCGCGGCCGCGGCCCCACGGTCCGCCGCGCGTGTGCCAGAGCAGCACCGCCAGCCCACTGCCCACCGCGGCGAGCCCCGCCTGGCGCGCGCCCGCAGCCGGTGCCAAGCGGGTTTGCACGGCCAAACCCAGCCCGACCAACGCGGCCGCCGCGGCCAAAGGTAGGTGCCACAGTCGTGCCACCCGCCGCGCGGCCATCCCTGAGGCCAAGCCCACGCTCATCCCCCACACCACGGCCCCACGCGCCACCCATTCGGCCGCGGGCGAGGCGCGCGCGTACAGGGCCCCGGCCAACCCAGCCAGGGCCCCGCCTGTGACCACCAAGAGGCTCACGGCCCAGCGTGAGGACCGGGCGTCACGAGCCGCTGATGATGTCTTTGAGCAGTTCACCGCCCAGCCCAGCGACGCCGCGGCTCTCGCCACCCCCTCGGCCGCCTCGACGAGCCGCGGAGAGAATGCGATCGGCCAGCCGCGAGAGCGGCAGGCTTTGCAGATAGACCTTGCCCGGCCCGCGCAACGTGGCTAAGAACAGGCCTTCGCCGCCGAACAAGATGTTCTTGAAGCCCTTGACGAATTGGATGTCGTAGTCGACCGATGGCGCGAAGCCGACGATGCAGCCGGTGTCGACCCGAATTTCTTCGCCCGGCCGCAAATCCTTTTCCACAATGGTGCCACCCGCGTTGAAGAACACCTGCCCTGGGCCTTGAAAGCGCTGCAGAATGAACCCTTCGCCACCGAACAGGCCGGCCCCCAAACGCCGGGTGAACGCGATGCTGATATCGACATTGTCGGTGGCTACCAGAAACGAGGCCCGTTGGGCCAAGAACGCGCCACCAACTTGGCGCAAGTCCAGCGGGATGATTTTGCCCGGATACGCGGCCGCGAACGCGACGATGAGGGGCCGCGAGGTGGGGTTGCTGAAGTGGGTGACGAAGAAACTCTCGCCAGCCAACATGCGCTTGAGGCCCTTGAGCAGGCCGCCCCCGGTCGTGGTCTCCATGTGCACGGCCGCGTCCATGTAGGCCATTGAGCCGGTTTCTGACTGAACCACCTCGCCCGGCTCGAGCAAGATCTCCACCAACTGAATGTCGTCGCCCAAAATGCGGAATTTCATCGCCCTGCTCCTGAGGTCGAACCTGCTTAGGCGGGTTCTGTGTATGCCAACGCCACCCAACGCTGGTCGCCAATGCGCCCCCACTCCAGGCCGTCGCCGGCGCGGGTCTCGTATACGGTGATGAGGTCGTTCTTACGCAACATGCCGACGGTGTCGTACTTTAAGCCTGGGCCCGAACGCACGCGCAATAGCCACACGGTCACGCGACGACGCTCGGGCTCGGCGGGTTGTTCGGGCACTTCGCTGCTCATGCCCAGCAAACGCTCTAAGCGTCCGAGGCGCCACCAGTTGGCCTCGGGCAGGTCCATGCCGGCCAAGGCGAAGAGATCGCGCAGTGAGCCGTTGAACCAGTTCAAGTCGATGTTTTGGGACGACACGCCGAACTTCGCGCCGGGCCCTTGATCGGTGTATTGCCAAAAGAGCCACGAGTCCCAACCTTGGGGCAAAAAAGGCTGGGGAACGCCGTAATTGGCCACCCACAAGGGCCAAGTACGCGGCGGAGGCCCCATCGCGTCGGTCACGCCCTTGCTGGTGTAGAGAATGGGCTCGCGGCCGAAGCGCGCTTGCGCCCGGTCCATGAACGCCACCACTTGCGCCCAGGTCGTGCCAGCGTCCTCGACATCCAACACCGGCGGGAGTTCGCCGGGGTCGTTGGTGCCCAAGACCACATCGGCGAAGTGGTCGGCCTGGGCCACGGGGTCTTGGCCGGCCCGCAAGAAGTGATACGCGCCCCGCAACAACAAGCCCCGGCTGTTGGCCCAATTGCGCGCGAACGTGCGATCCGTGCCGGCCTGGCCTTCGGTGGCTTTGATGAACGCGAACCACGCGCCAGCCTGGGCGGTCTTTCGCCAGTCAATCTGGCCTTGCCAACCGCTGACATCCACACCCAACACGCGCCCCATGGCTCACCCCCTCACTTTGGGGAACCGAGCGTCGATCAAGTCATAAACGCCACTGGCGGTTAGGCCCAACGCCAATCCGAAAATCGCGGTATTGAACCACTCGGCAAAGGTCGCCGGCGTGCCTTTTTGGGCGACCTCATACGCAATGCCGATCACAACGCCCAAAATCATGCTCAACACGGTGAGGGCCTTGCCATGCAGCCCTAACTTCTTGGAAAATTCCACCAACCCCATGATAAGGGTCACCAAGGGGATGCCGTTGGCCAACAAATCGCTCATCGTTTGCCTCCCTGAGGGTGGTGCGAAAAGGACAACAACGCCACGCGGGGCGCGCCCGCGTGCATGACGAAGCATCTTCATTATAGCAGACGCCTGAGGGGGATGGCATACGTCTTGGCGCGTAAGGCGCGGTCATGCGCACATTCTGCGGGCCTGGGGGCGGGGGAAGGCGCAGAACGGCCCGCGCGGCGCGCGACGGCGCGCGCTCACATCCACCCCGCGCCGCGCCGCGCGCGGAGCAACATCCCCAAGAAAAACAGCCCCCCCACCAACGCGGTCACGACCCCCACGGGCAAGGTTTGCGGACGCAGCGCCACGCGCGCGACCCAATCGAAGAAGAGCAGGGCCGCGCCGCCGCCCAGCGCGGCCAAGGGCAGCAAACGCCGATAGTCACTGCCCCACAGCAGCCGCATCCCGTGGGGGACCATCAGCCCCACGAACCCGATCACCCCGCCGAAGGCGACCACGGCCGCGGTGGTCAGCGAAGCCGCGGCCAAAATCAAAGCCTTGGTGGCCTCGACGGGCAGGCCCAGCGCGTGGGCCTGTTCTTCGCCAAATTGCAGCACATTGAGCGCGTGGCCCGTGGTAAGCAGCGCGGCCATGCCCACGGCCCAATAGGGCAGCATGGCCAATACGGGCTTCCAGCCCAGCAGGGGCGCGCCGCCCAACAAGTAGGCCAACGCCCGGCGCAGTTCCCCGGTTGAGCGCAACATGAGGAAGGACATCAACGCCGAGGCCACCGATGACACCGCGACCCCCGCGAGGATCAGGGTCGCGGTAGGGGCTTGACCGTGATGGCGGGCCAGCCCATACACCAAGGCCACGGTGAGCAGCGCGGCCACGAACGCGGCCGCGGGCACGCGATACATGCCGGCCAAGTCCGTCGGCCAGGCTGCGCTCAGCGCCATGACCGCGCCCAACCCCGCGCCCGAGGCCACCCCCAGCAGATAAGGATCCGCCAAAGGGTTGCGAAACAGCCCCTGATACGCGGCGCCGCTGGCCCCCAAGCCCATGCCCACCAACGCGGTCAAGACCGCATGGGGCAGTCGGACCACCAGCACAATGGTGCGCACGGCCTCCGAGACTGGGGGCGCGGGCCACCCCATTGTGGTCTCGAGCAGCAGCCGAGCCACCACATCGGGCGGGATGGCCACCGCGCCCCAAGCGATGTTCCACAAGAACGCGGCCCCTAACAGCACCGCGTGCCACGCGAACAGGGCCGCACTCGAACGGCCCAGGCCATGCATCATTCGACCGGGCACACCAACTCCACCGCGCTGGGCGCAGGCTGCAATTGCTCCTGCGCGCAGAACAGGTCCGGATGGAACAGCACGGCCAGGGTTTCCAGGCCTTGCACCAAGCGCGGCCCCGGCACGCTCAACAGATACGGATCGAAGGGATACACCCGCCCCTCTTGCACCGCGGTGAGCGCGCGCCAACCCTCTCGCTGGGCCACGCTCTCGGGGGTGACCCCATACGGCGCGTCGGCCAAAATGATGATGTCCGGATCCACCGCCAGCAGTGCCTCCAGGCTCATCTGGGCCCATTCGCCTTCCAGCGCCGCGCCCGCGTTTCGGCCACCGGCCAGTGCAATGGCCGTATCGATGAACGTGCCCGGCCCTGTGGTCCACGGCGCGGCTGGGTCGGTCGCGTCCAGTTCATAGAACACCACGGGCCGCTGGTCTTCGGGAATGTCCGCGGTGAGCGCGGTCACAGTGTCGACCCGCGTTTGCAGCGTGGCGATGAGGTCTTCGGCTGCGTCGGCATGGCCCGTCAGTTGGGCCAACACGCGCAAATTGCGATACAGGCCGTCGAAATCCTTGGGGTTGGCCAGCCAGAACACGGTGAGGCCCGCGTCTTGCATTTGTTGCACCTTCTCCGCGGCGATGATCTCCGCGGCAATGACCAAGTCGGGTTCCAACGCCAAGATGTTCTCCAACGGCACCTCTTGCCACAGGCTGCCGATGTCGGTGATCTCAGCCACTTCTGGCGGGTAGGTGGAGTTGGAATCGCGGCCCACGATTTGCGATCCCGCGCCCAGCGCGAACAGGCTTTCGGTGATGGACGGGGCCAACGATACAATGCGCTGCGGATACGCGTACAAGACCACCGTGTTCCCCAAGTCGTCGGTCATTTCGACCACCGGCGTGGGTTCAGGGGTGGGGGACGGCTCCGCGGTGGGCACAGGGGTCGGCGAGGCCGCGGGGGTGGTTTGCGCCGCCGTGTCGGTGACTTCGGCCATGGGAGCAGGGGTGGGCGGCTCAGGCGTGGCCGTCGCGCCACTGCAGGCTGCCAGCGCCATGGCCAACAGCACGGTCAACACCATCCACACGCGGGCAAAACGGGGAAGACGATGCCGCATCGGTAGACCTCCTTAAAAGAAAATGTCCCCGGCCCGCGGCGGACAGGGGAACGAGACGAAAAAGGGCAAGGCCCATGCAGCCACGTTCCCACTGCCCTTCCGCGAGGGCGTGGAAACCGACCGAGGCGGGCGACCGGGCTTCCCGCCGCCTCACGGGGGCCATTGCCACTGCCGTGAGGGACGGGTTACCGTTGCGGGACAGCGCCGGACTCTCACCGGCTTCGCCTTTCAGCCCTCCCATCCGGGGGTTGGGGCACCTCGGCCGTGGGGATGAATTGGCACGCGCGAGATTGTATCACGCGGCCCATGGCCTGGTCAAGGCGGCCGCGCGCCGGGGCCCCCGAACTCAGCCGGGGCAGGGCGCGAGGGTGGTCGCGCGGCCACAAAGGGCCACAGCGCCCCCAGGGCTCGCGCACGGGCATGGTACAATGAGTTCACCTATACGCATCGGGAGGACGCGCCATGAGTCAAACCGCGGAGTCGCGGCCTGCCGCACTGGGGCCGATTACCGCGCAGACGGCCTTGCCGGCGGCAATTCAGGCCTGGCAGGTTTATTTGCAGGACCAGGGCCGCTCGCCCAACACCATCAAGGCTTTCATCGGCGACCTCAAGTTGCTGGCCCGCTTTTTGCCCCCCGAGCGCACTTTGGGCCAGATCACCACCCAAGACTTGAATCGCTTCTTGGAGTGGCTGCAACATGGGCGTGGCGTGCCCTGCAGTGCCAAATCCCTGGCCCGCCGCATCACCTCGGTCAAGGCGTTCTTTCGCTGGCTGCATCGGTATGGTGTGATTTTGGTCGACCCCGCGGAGCGGGTGGTGCAGCGCAGCGTGCTTAGTCCGTTGCCGCAGGTGCTTACCCCGGCCGAAGTGCGCGCATTGCAGGCCGTGGCCGAGGCATGGCGCACCCAGCGTCGCGACGCACGGCCGGCAGCCTTGTTCGGCTTACTGTTGGAAACGGGCCTCAAAAAGGGCGAAACCTTGAACTTGCACCTCAACCACATCGTGCTCACTGGCCCTGAGGCCCCCGCGGTGTATGTGCGTTACGCGGCCCCGCGCTATCGCCATAAAGAACGGCGCATTGCGGTGTCTGAAGACTGGGCCGCGGTCTTTCAAGAGTATGTGGCTCAATACGAGCCCGTGGAACGCGCGTTCCCTTGGTCCCCGCGGCGGTTGGAATATCTGTTGGAAGACTTGGGCAAAGCCGCGGGCCTGAACAAGCGGGTATCTTTTGCCATGCTGCGTTGGACCGCCGCGCTGCGCGACTATCGGGCAGGCATGGACCTGGACGAGTTGCGCGTCAAACTGGGGTTGTCGAAGATCCAATGGCGCGAAATTCGCATGAAGTTGCAGCGGTTGGACGCCACCACCCCGCGCGCTTGAGGCCCTGGAGGTTGGCCTGGGCCTTGCTCTTGCTGGGGTTGGCCGCCGCGTTGGGGGGCTGTCGTGCCACGGGGGCCAACGCGGCCGCCGCGGGCCCGGCCCCTGTGTTGCTCGCGCGCGTCCAAGGCCCTATCGGCACGACCACTGCCGATTATTTGCGCCGGGTGCTCAACACCGCATTGCGGGAGCAAGCCCAAGCGGTGGTGGTGCTTCTCGACACGCCAGGCGGCACGCTGGAAGCCACCCGCGCGATCGTGGAGATGTGGCGCGGGAGCCCCGTTCCGGTAGTGGTGTTCGTTGCGCCGCGTGGGGCTCAATCTGGCAGCGCAGGGGCCTTGTTGACTTTGGCCGCACACCGGGCGTACATGGCCCCCGAGACGGTCATTGGCGCGGCGACGCCTATATCGGTCGCGGAAGCCGACATGGACCCCACCTTGCAGGCCAAGTTCACCAACATTGTCGCCGCGCAAGCGCGGGGCTTGGCCGAACGGCGGGGGCCGCGCGCCGCGGCGCTGGCCGAGGCTATGGTGCGCGATGCCCGCGCGCTGACCGCGCGCGAGGCCGTGGCCGCAGGGCTGGTCGACGGCGTGGTGGACGATGTGGACGCGCTGCTCGCCGCGTTGGACGGCCAAGTGGTGGAGACGGTCCACGGCCCGCGCCTATTGCAGACGCGCGAAGCCCCGCGCCGCGAACTCGAACCTTGGCCCATGGAGCGCTTGTTGGCCCTGCTGACCCATCCCAACGTGGTGCTCTTGTTGCTCTCAGTGGGCGTGCAGTTTCTCATCATCGAGTTTTACTCACCCGGCGGATGGGTGGCCGGCACGTTGGGAGCGGTCTTGTTGGGGTTGGGTTTGTATGGCTTGGGCATTCTGCCCACCAACGGGCTGGGCCTGTGGCTCATTGGCTTGGCTTTTGTGCTCTTCGTGTTGGAGGTCAAAGCGCCGACCCATGGCGCCCTTGCCGTGGCCGGAGCCGCGGCGTTCGTGGCCGGAGGTTGGATTTTATTCAACACGCCCCTCGCACTGCCTCAGCAGCGCTTGTCCCCCTGGTGGGCCGCGTTGTTGGCCGGGGCCTCGGCCGGGGCTTCGGCGCTGGGTTGGCGCCTGGTGCGTCAGGCCGGGCAGCAGCCCGTGTTGACTGGGCAAGAAGAGGCCGCGCGGCTGATTGGCCGCATTGGGTGGGCTCGCACGGATTTGACCCCGCGCCGGCGCGGGAGCGTGTATGTGGCCGGCGAGACCTGGAGCGCCGTGCTGGCCCCAGGCGCCACGGCCGTCACGGCTGGTCAACCCGTCGAGGTGGTGGATCGGCAAGGCCTGCGGCTGGTGGTGCGCGGCGTCGCCGCCCCCTCCGCACCCGCGGCAGCGCCCGCCCAGAGCGAGGAGTCGTGATGACGGTGCCCATTCGCAGCGCGCGCAACCCTCGGCTCAAGGCCGCGCGGCAACTGCTGCGCCGCAAAGGTCGCCGGGCGCAAGCGCGCTTCTTGGTCGAAGGTCTGACCCACATTGGCGCGGCCTTGGATGCCGGTGCTTGGCTGGAGCGCCTATTCTGGAGCCCCGAACGCTTGACCAGCGCGTATGGACGCGCTTTGGTGCAGCGGGCCCAGGCGGCGGGCATCGAGGTCGTGGAAACCTCAGCCCCCGCACTGGACACTTTGTCGCCCAAGGAACAGTCGCAGGGGTTGGTCGCAGTCGCCCGCCAGCGCACGCGCGCGCTGGACGAACTCTCGCCCGAGGCCCATCCATGGGTGGTCGCGCTGGTCGAACCCCAAGATCCGGGCAATTTGGGCACCATCTGGCGCACGTTGGACGCGGCTGGCGCGACAGGCCCCATCCTCGTAGGGCCGGGCGTTGATCCGTTTCACCCCACCGCGGTGCGGGCCAGCATGGGCGCGCTGTTTTGGCATCCGCCGGTGCAGGCCACCTGGGCGGATTTGCTCGCCTGGGCGGCCGCACGCGGATATCATGTGTATGGCTCATCGGCCTGGGGCACGCGCGACTATCGCGCGTGTCACTACCAACGCCCTGCCCTGTTGGTGCTGGGAAACGAGCGGCGGGGCCTGAGCCCAGAGCAACGGGCCGCGTGCCACGCCGTGGTGCGCATCCCGATGAGTGGTCACGTGCGTTCGCTGAATGTGGCTGTGGCCGCGGGGCTGTTGCTCTATGCCATGCGCGATGCTCTGGGCGCACCCGAGCCATAGGGATGCCTGGCGCCTTGGTGGTCGGGGGCGCGGCATCTGCACGCGGTTAGGGCTCGCGCGCGCTGCCAGGCGCGTTCAGCGCCCCTCGGCCAAGCGCGCCCGCACGATGATGCGCTGGGTGTCAACCAGGTAAGGGTAGCACGAAATCAAGGTGACCGTGGGCTCGGTGGTGGGGGCCATCCACTGCACATCGGTGGGCTCGACGACATGGATTTCGGTCACCACGTAGGTGTACACCCGATTGTGGGTGTGGATGAGGATGGTATCGCCGGGCTGGAGTTGATCCAAATCGCGAAAGATTTCGCCGTAGATATCGTTGTGGGCCGAGAGGACCATGTTCCCCGGTTGGCCGGGGTTGGCCGTGCCCGGATGTTGACCGACCCCTTTTTTGAGTTGCTCCCAGCCGTCGCCCATGACGATGGGCGCGTCGACACCAATCGCGGGAATTTGAATGCGAATGGCCTGCTCGGGGCCGGGGGTGGGCACTGAGAGCGCGGCCTGGTAGGCCTGCGCGTACGGGCGCAAATGTTCGGGGATCTCGGCCTCGTTGGGCCGGGCTCCGCCGGGGGCTGTGGGCGGCGTGTGCCCACCGGGCAGCACCACCGCGCGGACCAAGGGGGTGGGGGTGAGGGTGGGTTGGGCTAACGCGGCCGCGACTTCGGCGTTCAAGGTGCTGAGCAAGTTGAAACTGTTGAGAAGCACCCAGGCCAGCCCGGCCAAGGCCAGCACTTCCACGGCCAAGAGCGCGCGATCCCACCAACGGCGGCGGGGACGCGCCGCGGGCGCGGCTTCGGCCTCTGTGGGCACTTCGGCCAACAAATCGTCGGCCGCGGTATCGGGCGTGACCAGCACCACCCGACCTGTGCGTCGATAATAGGCCATGCGGGCCGCGCGGGCTGCGCGTTGCGCGTCCTGCCACTGCTCACGCAAGCGCCAAGCGCGTTTTTCAGCCGAGACACGCGAAGAACGGGCCATGGCGCACCTCACGGCGAAGGCGTGGTGGTCGGCGTAGGGGTGACAGGAGGCTGGGGCGTAATGGTCACCTCCACGGTCACAGGCAATACCGAAACCACGCGCACATCTTCCAGCACGACTTCAACCTTGGGCTCCAACGTATACGTTCCCACATCCAGGCCGCTTAGGTCGACCACAACCCGGACGCTGCCGCGCGGATCCAATCCCTCCAGCACCGGCACAGGGCCGGCCAAGAGCACATCCACGGTTTCGGGCGCGATTTGGGCTTGCAACCCGGGCGCCAATCCCACCACTTCGACGGGCAGGTTGAGCGTCAGGCTGGTCTCCAGCGGTTCGATTTGGATTTCCACCCGCACCCGATCGTCGCCGACCACGGAGACCCCTTCGGGCAGTCGCAAAGGCACCAGCCGCTCCAACGACTCGGTGGCTTGGTCGAGCAAGATGGGTTCGGTTTCGACGAAAGACAAGTTTTGCACTTGCGCGGGGTCTTGCGAGAACACCGTAACCACGGGTGGGTGCACGGCCACATTGGTGATGCGATAGCCCACCGCGGGTTGGCCTTCCAGCACGACCCGCACGACCACATCTCGAAAGCCGCCCAGGCGCTCGATGGGCACGGTGACCAGCGCGCTGGTGGGCGCGATTTGCACCGCGGTCACGGTCAACCCTTGGTCATCCAACGCGCGCAGGCGCACCTGCTGCCGCACGGTTTCGCGCACGCCTTGGATGTTGACACGCGCGACCACCCGGTCGACTCGCTGCACCGCCTCTTCGGGGCCGGTCAGGGTGACCTCGGTGGGCCAGGTCTGCGGGCGGCGGGCTTCGTACCCGACCGCGGGCTCGCCCACCACTTCCACATACACGGGCATGACCCGTTCGACCAGCCGGCTGAGCACCACCGTCACTTCGTCAGGCCGATAATCCACGACCTGCACAGGTCGCACATGGACGCGCACCTGCACGGGCACCGTATGGGTGCCCACATCCAAGCCGCTCAAATCGATCCAGGCTTCTATGCGTTCGGGTTGCAAGCGTTCTTCCCATACGCTGCGGGGGGCGCGCAGGGTGAGCAGAACCCCTGAGGGCAACGAGTTGACCACGATGAGGTCCTCGGGCCGGCCGCGCACTTCCAGGGGGATGGGCTGCGGGTAGGGCCGGGTCTCGTTGGGGTCACTTTCCAACTCGGCCCAAATCCAGATCAGCACGGCCAACGAGAGGGCGGTGATGAAGTTGACCAGATGCTGCTTCCACGAGCGCGCGGCGCGGGGGGAATCCAGACTCATGGGGCTTCATCCCGAGAAGAATTGGGGGCTGGGCGCCACCAGGAGGCAAAGCGCCAAGCCCGAAACCAGGCTCGAATGGGCGACGAGGCCAATCCGGCCAAAAGCAACTTGCGCACTTGCTCGGGCTTGAGATCCCAAATCAGATAGCCATCGCGGGCCACGGAGATCATGCCGGTTTCTTCGGACACGACCACAGCCAACGCGTCGCTCACTTCGGTGATGCCGATGGCCGCGCGATGGCGTAGCCCCAGCCGCCGCATGCCATCGGCTAAGGGCAGTTCGGTGGCCGAGGTCAGGGGCAGCACGCAGGCCGCGGCTTGCAGGCGCCCCCGGCCCACGATCAGCGCGCCGTCGTGCAGCGGCGTGTTGGGGTAAAAGATTTGGACGATGAGTTCGGGCGAGGCCAACGCGTCCAAGAGCACGCCGGTTTGGATGTAGTCGCCCAAACTGGTCGTGCGCTCAAACACGATAAGGGCACCGATGCGGGCTTCGGCCATGCCCGTGATGGCCTCGACCGTCGCGTGCACCACTTGACCCGCTACCGCGCGGCGGGTGGAAGGCTGCGCGCCCAAACGTCCGACGCGCTCCAACGCCTGCCGCAATTCCGGCGCGAAGATGACGGGAATGGCCAACAGCAAGGCCGGAAGCACGGTTCCCCACAGCCACGAGAAGGCCGGCAACTCCAGCAAATTGGTCAACAAGCCCAAGATCATGACCACCAGCAGCACGCCCCGCAAGATGGCCATGCCCCGGGTGCCTTGCAACCATGTCAGCGCAATGTAAAAGATGAAGGCCACCAGCAGGATGTCGACCAGGCTGGCCCAGGTGAAACGTTCGAAGATGAGCATCAAGTTGTCCAGAAAGGCCTGCACGACGAACCGACTCCCAGGGCGAGGAGGGTCATCACACGCTCACGGCCCCGAGGGTTCGCACCCACCGGGGCCGCGTGGGGCCACGGGCTGGTCTGTTCTGCGCCCGGGCACGGGGCATTACAGCGGTTGCAGCACCCGGTCGGTGCGCAACTGTTTGAACAACATCACGGTCGACCCCGGAGGCCGCGACTCGCGCGCGGCTTCTTGCCACGCGGGCACGGTGAGGTCTTCGGCGGTGCGTTCTTCGAACCCCAGGCGTTGCCATTGGGCTTGGGTGCGCTGGTAGAACTTGGGGTGCAAAAAGACCAACGCGGCCTCGCATTGCAGTTCGCGCGAGCGTTCCAGCACCTCGTCCATCACCGCTTGGATGGCCTGTTCCGCGCCCTCCGCGGTGTGGATGTAGAACTCGTTGATGCGGGTGACCAGGTTCTCGACCTGCCAGCCCACCAGACCGACCAATTCGCCGTTGCGGCGCACCAGCAAGTAGGCTCGGTCGCCAAAGCGAGCGATGATGTCGGCCCGGCCGGGGCGCACCTTGCCCCGGGTGGCCCGGGCGATGAACTCCGCGATTTCTTGCGCGTGTTTGGGCGTGGCGCGTTCCACTTCCACCTGCACGGTGGCCGCGGCCGGAGTCGGCGCCGCGGGCATGGGCGCGGTCTCGGGTTTGGCCTCCGCGGCCTGCGCCGGCGCGGGCTTGGGCGGAGGTTGCGTCGCCTGCCGTGGAGGCGTCGGCTTGGCCGGAGCCGGTCGTGGCGCCTCAGCCGCCGGCACGGTCACGGTGCGCCGCGCGGGTTGCGCTGGCGTCACCCCCGGAATCTTCATCCACGCATCGACCACTTGCCGCCAGGTGTATTCGTATGTGCGGCTGTTGTCGATGATCACATCCGCACGGGCCCGTTTGAGGGACTGGGGCGGTTGGGCCATGATGCGCTGCCGGGCTTCCTCCGCGTTCATCCCGCGTTGCTTGACCAGGCGCTCCATTTGCACCTCAGGCGGCGCATCCACCACCCAGACGGCGTCGCACATTTTGTGCAGCCCCGACTCCAACAACTTGATGGCTTCGATGACCACCACTTTATGCGGCGCGTTGCGAATGAGGTAGTGGATGGCCTGCTCGACCAGCGGGTGCACGATGGCCTCCAATTGGGCCAGGGCTTCAGGATCGCTGAACACGATGCGCCCTAATTTGCGCCGGTCGATCTCGCCGTCGGGCCCAACGATCCAGCGGCCAAACGTCTCGATCACGGGCTGATAACCCGGCGCGCCTTTGGCAATGGCCCGATGCGCCAGCCGGTCGGCATCAATGCCGTACGCGCCCAGATGTTCCAGCATCTTGCGCACGACACTCTTGCCGGTGGCGATGTTCCCCGTCAGGCCGATGACATATTTGTTGGGAAAAATCCTGGACATAGACAAAACCTCGTCGGGGATGGTCCACGAATGCTTGGGATAATATGTTATCACGATTTGGCCTGTCTTCCAAGGGTTGGCTGTGAATGTTGCCCCATTCGAAGGGCCGCGCGTCCGCGGAACCGGCCGCGCGCCTGGGAACGCACCCCCGGCCGGGGCGCGTCGCGAATGGCCTTGGCGCACGGTTCAGGGCCAGGCCAAACCAAGGCAAAGGCTGACGACCTAAGGCCAGGGCCTCGCGCAACGTCCAAATCCCTTGGGCTGGGGTCGTCTGGGCTGGCCCCCAGCGCGAAAGTGTGGTATGCTATGGCTGAACAAACCAACGGAGCCGAACGCGTCATCTTCGTCCGGGTCGGTAGGTTGCCGGCCCGCTTTTGCTTTGCGCCCGGCGCACGCCGGGGATGGCCGGGGCTCCTGCGATGCTCAAAAGGAGCCTTTGCCATGACCAACCCCTTTTTGTCGTTGGGGCTGGATCCGCGTTTGGTCCAGAACCTGACTGCCTTGGGCTATACTGAGCCCACCCCTATCCAATCCCAAGCCATCCCTTTGTTGTTGGCCGGCCACGATGTCTTGGGCCGTTCGCAAACAGGCACCGGCAAGACCGCGGCCTTTGGTTTGCCTCTGTTGCAGCGCGTCGATGCCCACGCGTCACATGTGCAAGGGCTGGTGGTTACCCCGACCCGCGAGTTGGCCTTGCAGGTGACTCAGGCCCTCACCGATTACGCGCGCGGCTTGGATTTGCCCATTGTGCCGGTGTATGGCGGGCAGGGTTATGGCCCTCAACTGCGGGCCTTGCGCCGCGGTCGCGCTGTGGTGGTCGTGGGCACGCCAGGACGGCTGATCGACCTGCTGAATCGGGGCGCGCTGCGCTTGGATCAGGTGCGTTGGGTGGTGCTGGACGAAGCCGATGAGATGCTCAGCATGGGCTTCATCGACGACATCACCACTTTGTTGGACGCTGCGTCACCGCAACGCCAAACCGCGCTTTTCTCCGCGACCTTGCCCCGCCCGATTCGCGATCTGGCCGCGCGTTACATGCGCGCGGCGCGGCACATTGCCATCCAGCCCCAAGAAGCCATGGCCAGCGGCATCACGCACGTGGCTTTCCGCGTGCGCGAGCGCGATAAACTGGCCGCCCTTACGCGCTTGTTGGCCGCGCATTCGGTTGAAACGGGTTTGGTCTTTTGCCGTACTCGGGTGAGTACGCGCGAAGTGGCCCAGGCCTTGAACGACCATGGCTGGCCCGCGGCCGCGCTGCATGGCGACATGAGCCAGGCCGCGCGCGAAGATGTCTTCGCCGCGGTGCGCCGTGGGCAGGTGCGCCTGCTGGTCGCCACCGACGTTGCCGCGCGCGGGTTAGACATCGCGCACATTTCCCACGTGGTCAATTATGACCTACCCACCGATCCCGAGGTGTACATCCATCGGGTGGGGCGCACCGCGCGGGCGGGCAAGACGGGGCTGGCTTGGTCGCTGGTCACCCGCCGCGACCAAGGCCTGTGGCATCGCATCGAGCGCCGGGTGCGTCAACGCATTCCTTTTGGCAAATTGCCCTCGGCCAAAGACATCGCCCGGGCCCGTCAAGCCCGTTTGTTGGCGCAACTTCAGGCCGCGTTGGAACAGGGCGTGCCCGAAAGCCAAGCCGCGCGGCGCGTGCTGCACGCGCTGGTCGAACAGGGGCACGACCCTCTCACCATTACCTTGGCTGCGCTGCATCTGGCTCAGGCCCACGAACCCCAGGCCCAAGTGCTGCCGTTGCATGAGCCCGAGGCATGTTCCAGTGCCCCGCGCGAGCGCCGAACGCGAGGGCTGGGCCCGGGCCGACCGCGCGAGCGGCGCCCCCGCCGTACGCGTCGCGAGCGAGAGCCCGGCATGGTGCGTTTGGGCTTCGCGGCCGGGCGAGCCCATGGCCTGCGTCCCGGCGATGTGGTCGGCACCTTAGCCTATCAAGCCGACATCCCCGGCGCGGTCATTGGCCGCATCCAAATTGGCGACGACACCACTTGGGTGGACGTGCCCCAGGATTATGCAGAACAAGTCTTGGCCCACGAAACCTTCCGCTGGGGGCGGCGTGTGGTCAAGGTGTGGCGGATTTGAGCCTTGGCGGCCGTGCGGGGCGCGCAAGGCCGGGCGCGCTTATGGCTCGGCCGGCGTGGGTGTGGGGCGTGGCTCGGCCGCGCCCAGGTCCACCGCGGCTTGATACGCGGCATCGAGGGGCGTGTGTGTGCCGGCCAGCACCCGCAGCACCGCGGCTCGCAGGGCTTGACTGGCGGCCGCGCGCGCGGTCCATGGGGGCGCAGGACGCGCGGCTTGCAGCCAGGGCTCCCAGGCTGAGGCTTGAGCCGGCTCCCAGCCCTGGCGCAAGGCCGCGGACGACGTCGGCCACAGGCCGGCGGCTCGGGCCCAAGGCCCGTTCCACCCTGGGGCGGTCACGCGTTGCAGCCAGTCCAAGGCCACTTGACGCCGCGCGGGGTCGTCGGTTGTTACGGCCCACGCGTACACCCGCATGAGCAGCGGCCCTGGCTTATCGGGGCCGGGCAGCGGTGCCCATGTCCAGTCTGTGGGCTGGGCGAGCACCGAAGAACTCCACACGATCATGCCGATGTCGTCGTGCTGATGCACACTCCAGAGCGCGCGCATGTCGTGCCACAAGCGCGCGTCGCTGCGGAGCGCGCCGTTCCAGCGGGCCTGGACCAGGAATTCCAGCATGTCGGCCAAGGTGTCGGTGGCCAACAATTGGGGTTGGGTCGTGGGCCCGACTTGGCCGTCTGCGGCCGTGTACAGGGCCCAAGCGCCCCACGCCCAGGGGTCACGCGCGGCCCACGTCCAAGGCAAGGGGGACTCAGCCCATTGGGCCCAGGTGGTTGGCAATTCGGCCTCGGCCGGGCGCGGCCAGGCCAGCACTGGGGCTTCGGCCGCGACGGGGTAGGCGAAGGGCTGGCCGTGCTCCAGCACGGCTTGGCGCGCGAAAGCGAAGCCCGCGTCGTTGGTGAGGATGGTGGTATGCAGGGGCTCGGGCAGCCCTGGCAGGCCGGCTTTCACTCGCGCGTCTTCGAGCACTTCCACGGGCGCGAGGATGAGGTCGGGCGCGGCAGCCGGCGCGGCGGCACGCGCCCAAATCAGCGCGTCTACCAAGCCGCCCGCGCCGTGGTCGGGCTTGACCCGCACTTCGACGGTCAGACCGTGCCGCAACGCGAATTCGTCCCGCGCGCGGGTGAGCACCTTCCACGCGTCGGGGCGGGCTTCAGGGCCCAGCGACGCGGCTACCCAAATGCGCAGGTCCATGGGCTGAGTCGCGGTGGGTGCGGGCGTCGCGGTGGGCGTGGGTGTGGGCGTGGCGGTGGGTTGGATGGCTGTGTCCGCGGCCCATGGCCAGGTGGGCCCCGCGGTGCAGCCCCACAGCGCCACCAGCACCACCAGCAGCCCGGCGACCTGTCTAAGCCAGCGGGTCACCCTCGGCCTCCAACGCGGCTTGCAGCCAATGGGCCGCGGTTTGTACATCGTCCAGCGCCACGGCTTGATGAGCCGCGTACAAATTGCGGGTCGGGATGCTAATGGTGGCCGTGGGCAAACCTGCGGCCACGAAAGGCAGCGAGGCCCAACTGGGTTCCCGCTCTTGGGGGATTTCGTCTTGGACGGCCAGCCGGGCTTCGCGGGCGACGCGAGCCAGCCACGCCACCAGCCGAGCGTCTGCGGCCCGCCCCCATTCACGGCGCCGCAGGCCTGGCCCTTGGGCCATGCGCACCCCCGGAATGCGGCGGCCCGGTTCGTCGCGCGCGGGCGTGGGCACGACCCGCAACGCGTAGCGGGGCCGCAAGCCAAACGCCGCGGGCGCGCTGCCGTGGCCGCTCACTTGTTCGCGCGCCGCGAACACCCAGCCTGTGGGCCGACGCGGCTGCGCGTGCTGCAACGCGTGAAAGGTGGCCAACAGCGCGGCCCGAACGCCCACGGCTTTGCCCAGCACCCGCCCGGCTTGCACGATAGGCTCGGTATCCCACACAGCCGGTTGCCCTACCGGCACAGAGGCCGGAGCCACATCGCACAACCACGCGTCCCAGCCTTGGGCTTTGGCCACGGTCGGATCGCGCGTGAGCACCCCGCGCGTGCCATCGACGAAGCGCACCCGTGCCGCGGCCGCGCCAGGCAAGGCCGCAGGACCCAGCGGTGCCAGGCGTACCCAGCCCGCGCGCGGGCCCGGTTGTGCCAAAAAGCCCACCTCGTCCAGCGGGGCCACCACCAGCACCTCGACGGCCTGGGTGCCGATGGGCAGCACGATGAGGTTGCCCAAGCCATCGACGCGGGCCGTGGTGTGCGGGGGCAAGTGGGCTTGCAGCCAATCCCGCAGCGGGCCCTCATGGCCCGAGGGGGCGTCCACCCGGCTCAGTTCGCTGAGCAAAAAGGCGAGGTCTGGCGTGTTCATGGGGTTTGCTCCAACAACGCGGGGGTGAGCGCGTGCAACGCGGCCCACAGCAGGCGAAACGTGGCGTCCCAATCCGCGACGCGCATGGTGGCCACAGGGCTGTGCAGCCCGCGCGCGGGCACCGACACCGAGACGCTGGGGATACCCGCGCGTTGGAGGTGCATGGCGCCTGCATCGGTGGCTCCGCCCCCGGCTTGGCGGAATTGGTAGGGCAGGCCCAGGCGCTCTGCGGTGGCCTGCAGGTGACGCACCAGGCGCGGGTCCGAGATGGTCCTGCGGTCCGCGATGTAAATGGCTGGGCCGTGCCCCAGGCGGGTGTTGAACGCAGGGTCGAGGCGCCCATCGGGGCCTGGCAGATCGCGCGCGGGGGTGCAATCCAGCGCGAACGCGACATCGGGGTTCACCGCGTGGGCCACGACACGCGCGCCGCGCAGGCCCACTTCCTCTTGCACGGTGAACGCGGCCCATAGGTCCACGTGCGGGGGCGCGTGGTGGATCAGTTCCATCAGGGTGACGACGCCGACGCGATCGTCCAAGGCCTTGGCGAAGATGGTGTTGCCTTCGCGGCGGAAGGGCGTGGCGAAAGTCGCCCGCTGGCCTGGTTCGACGGGCGTGCGCGGGCCCACGTCCAGGCGCAGGTCATCCCAAGTGGGCAAGCGGGGCGTGCCGCGTTGCAAATGCACCGGCGCGGCGCCGATCACGCCAGGAAGCCGCTGGGGGCCTACCCAGACTGCTTGGCCCAAGGCCGTGGCCGCGGTCAGGCCGCCGATGGGTTGCACCCGATACAGCCCTTCACCCGCGGGGTGGGTGATCATGAACCCGACTTCGTCCAAATGCGCGGCCAGCAGCACCCGCAAGGGCCGCTTGGCCGTTGACTGGGCGGGGCGATGGAGCAGCAGGTTGCCCAGCGCGTCGGTGGTGAGCCGCGCGGCTTGGTCGCGTAGGGCCCGGCGCACGATGGCGCGCGCGGGGGCTTCGTCGCCTGAGACGGCCACCACTTCGGTGAGCGTGCGCAGCCAGCGAAAGGCCGCAGGCCGCAGGGATGGCGGGGTTGGAGGCATGAGTTTTCCTCGCCAAGACAAACGCATGGGACACGCAACAGGGGTATTATACCCGCGGCCGAGGCCGTTGCGGTTCCGTGCTATAATGGAAGGCGACGCGTAACCTCGCACCTTCTCTGGAGGAGGGGGCGCAGCGCCTGCTGAGATGGCGACCGGCGCGGTATTCCAACGACCGGGCGCGCCCCCGGTCCAGCGTCTTTCCTGACGGCCCTCTGCTCCGCGCGGTCCAATCGAGGCTCCTGCGGCAAGGCTTCCGCCCGGAAGCAATTGCCCGGTTTACGCGAACGAAATTTGACATCACGAGGTTTTTCTATGAGCGACCAAGTTCTGCGCATCATCCCCTTAGGAGGTTTAGGCGAAATCGGGAAGAACATGATGGCCTACGAGTATGGCGACGACATTCTCATCGTCGACACGGGCCTCATGTTCCCCACCAGCGACATGTTGGGCGTCGACTACATCATCCCCGACTTCCAATATCTCTACGACAAAGCGCACCGGGTGCGGGGCATTGTCTATACCCACGGCCATGAGGACCATACCGGCGCGGTCCGCCATGTGTTGGAGCGCATCCCTGTGCCCATGTACGCGACCCCGCTGACCAAGGGGCTGCTGCAAATCAAGATTCGCGGCGATCGGCATCTGAAGCAGTTGCCCATCCACGAAGTGCGTCCCGGTGACAGTGTGCGCATTGGCCCCTTCCAGGTGGAGTTCATCCACGTGACCCATTCGATCCCCGATTCGGTGGCTTTGGCCATCACCACGCCCGCGGGGCTGGTGGTGCACACGGGGGATTACAAATTCGACCACACGCCCATTGACGGCCGCCCCACGGATTTTGCGGCATTGGCCGCGCTGTCGCGGCGGCCGGGTGGGGTGTTGGCGCTGCTGGCCGATTCGACCAACGCGGACAAGCCTGGCTGGACGCCCTCCGAGCAGGTCATCACCCCCGCGCTGGAAGCGGCCATGCGCGCCGCCCCCGGTCGGGTGTTGGTGGCGACCTTCGCATCGCTGATTTCGCGCATGCAGCAGGTGGCCGATGTGGCCACACGGTTAGGACGTAAGTTGGCCTTTGTGGGCACCAGTATGGTCGAAAACGCCAAGATGGCCCGCAAGTTGGGCTATTTGCAAGTGCCCGACGAGGTGCTGATCTCGTTGGAGCAGGCCCTCAAGTTGCCACCGCACCAAGTCGTGCTCATGGTCACGGGCTCGCAAGGCGAACCGTCGTCGATTCTGGGGCGTTTGGCCGGGGTGGGCGGCGCCCGAGGGCGGCGGCCCTTCAGCGTACAAGAGGGCGACACCATCATCATTTCCGCGCATCCCATCCCTGGCAACACAGAGAACGTGTATCGCACCATCAATAGCCTGATTCGCAAGGGCGCCCACGTGCTGTATGACCCCATCGCCCGGGTGCACGTCTCGGGCCATGCCAGCCAAGAAGAAATGAAATTGATGCTCAATTTGGTGCGGCCCAAGTACTTCATCCCCATTCACGGCGAACTGCGACACTTGGACCAACACCGGCGCATGGCCCAACAGTTGGGAATCCCCCAAGAGCGCATTGCGGTGGTGGAGAACGGCCAAGTGGTCGCGTTTCAAAACGGCCACATGCGTTTGGCCGAGCGCGTACCCGGAGGCTGGGTGTTCGTCGAAGGCGCGGTGGTGGGTGAGTCCAGCATTCGCGAGATCAAAGAGCGCCAAGCCCTGGCTCGAGGTGGCTTGTTGTTGGTCACCGTGCCTGTGGACCCGACGACGGGCAAACTGGCCGGCGATGTGGATGTGGTCACCCGCGGCTTTGTCTACCCTGAAGGCGCGGATGAGTTTACGGCCGTGTTGCGCAAGCGCATCAAGAAGGCCCTCAAAGGCGCGACCGGTGATTTGGAAAAAGCCCTCGAGCAGGCGGTCAAGAACTTTGTGTACAGCGAGTTGCGCCGCCGTCCGCAGATTTTCGTGACCGTGAAGGATGTGGCCCGGAGCGGGCCCGCGACCGCGGGCAATGGCGCCGCGCCGCGGCGAACCAAGAAGGGAGGTTGAGGGCCATGAACTTCCTCATCACCGGTGTGGCGGGCTTCTTGGGCTCGGCTTTGGCCCGCCGTTTGGTGCGCGAGGGGCATCAGGTGCGCGGGTTAGACGACCTCTCCACCGGCGACCCCGAACGGGTGCCGCCCGAAGTGCTCTTCACCCGCGGCGATGTGAACGACCGCCCCAAATTATGGACTCTGCTGCAAGATGTGGACTGCGTGTATCACCTGGCCGCACGCGTCTCGGTGCCCGAGTCGGTGCTCTATCCGCGGGAGTATAACCACGTCAATGTGGGGGGCACCGTCACCTTGATGGAGGCCATTCGCGATGTCGGCGTGCGCCGGGTGATCTTCGCCTCTTCGGGCGCGGTGTATGGGCATCAAGACGAGCAGCCGCTGCGGGAGGATTTGTTGCCCAACCCCGGTTCGCCTTATGCGGTGTCTAAATTGGCCGCGGAGCATTATGTGCACACCATCGGCCGCCAGTGGGGCGTTGAAACGGTCGCGCTGCGGATTTTCAACGCGTACGGCCCGCACCAGCCGTTGCCGCCCGCGTATCCGCCCGTGATCGCCAATTTTTTGTACCAAGCCGTCCGCGGCGGCACCTTGGTCGTCCATGGCGATGGGATGCAGACGCGCGATTTCGTGTACGTGGACGACGTGGTGCAAGCCTTGGTGGCCGCGGCCACCGCGCCGGGGGTGGCGTACGAAACCCTCAACGTGGGCAGTGGTCAGGCCACGCCCATTCGCGCGCTGGCCCAACGCATTGTGGAATTGACCGGGGGGCGCGCGCAAATCATCTTCAACCCACGCGGGAGCAGCGGCGTCGCGCATATGCAGGCGGACCTGACCAAGGCCCGCCGCCTCTTGCGCTATGAGCCGCAGTTCACCCTGGAGCAAGGTCTACGCGCCACTTTAGAGCATGATCCGCGCCTGCGAGCCGTGGCCTCGCCTGCGGCCGCGTCGGTGTAGGGCCGGCTTGGGCGCGGCGCGCGGCCTTCAGTCAGAGGCCGCGGCCAGGGCGCGTAACGCGGCGGCCAAATCGACGGTACCATCGTAGAGCGCGCGGCCCACGATGATGCCGCTCAGGCCTGCCGCGCGCGCGGCAACGATGTGCGCGAGGGCGCGCACGCCGCCCGAGGCGATGACCTGGGCCCCAGGCCCCGCGGCTTGGGCCACTTCTTGGGCCAAGGCCAGGTTGGGCCCTTGCCCCGTGCCATCTCGGGCGATGTCGGTGACGATGAACACGCGCGCGCCGCGCGCGGCCAAGTCCGCAGCCAGCGCGGCCGCGGTGCGCGCGGTGGCCACTTGCCATCCATGGGTGTGCACCCGGCCGTCGCGCGCGTCTAAGCCCACGGCAACGCGCGCGGGACCCCAACGCGTAAGCATATGGGCCACGGTCGCGGGCTCGCGCACGGCCAGGCTGCCGACCACCACCCGCTGCACCCCGCGCGTGAGCCAATAAGCCGCGGCCTCAGGGCTACGCACGCCACCGCCCCACTGCACCGCGGCGCGATACCGCGCAGCCTCGGCCAGAATGGCATCCAGTGCCGCCCGATTGGCGGTGTCGTCTTCGCCAAAGGCTGCATCCAGGTTGACCACGTGCAGCCAGGTCGCGCCGGCCTCGAACCAGCGCCGGGCCACCGCGGCGGGGTCGGTGGCAAACGTGGTCTCCCGAGACGGATCCCCTTGCCACAGACGCACCACCCGCCCGCGGCGCAAATCAATGGCCGGATAAACGACGAACGAATCCTTGTCCATGGCGGCCCTCACGGCTCATAGCGCAAAAAATTGGCCAACAAACGCAGCCCCACGCGTTGGCTTTTCTCAGGGTGGAACTGAACGCCGAACAACGCGCCGCGCTGCACCATGCTCACGTATTCCAATCGCCCGAAATCGGTGCGGGCCACCACCACGTCGTCGGTCGCCGGCCGGCAGTAGTAAGCGTGGTTGAAGAACACATACGCGCCGGCCGGAATGCCTTCCAACAAGGGGGACGGGCGCACCGGATGAATCTGGTTCCACCCCGTGTGGGGCACCTTTTCGCCCACATCGTCGGGGAAGCGCACCACATCGCCCGGCAGCAAACCCAAGCCCCGGTGGGTGCCCATCTCATAGCCCCATTCGAACAAGGCCTGCATGCCTACGCAGATGCCCAGCATGGGAACCCCGCGCTGCACGGCTTCGCGGATGGCGTCTTCCAAACCGGGTTCGCGCAACCCACGCATGAAGTCGCCGAACGCGCCGACGCCGGGCAGCACCAACCGTTGCCCCCGGCGTACGTCGTCGGGGTCGCGGGTGACCCGCACGCGCGCGCCCACGCGCGTCAGCGCTTTGCGCACCGAGTGCAAATTGCCACTGCCCGCGTCGATGAGCACCACTTGGGGGACGGCCGAGGACATGAAGCACCTCCAAGTCCGAAAATACGGCGGAATTATACCCGCGGCCGGGCTCAAAATTCGATGCCAGGTTGGGCTTTGATGCCCGCGTCAAAGGGGTGTTTGACCTTGCGCATGTGGGTGACCAAATCCGCGAACTCGAGCAACACGGGCGGCGCGTGGCGCCCGGTGATGACCACGTGGACGGACGGGGGTTTGTGCGCGGCCAGCCACTGCACCACCGCGCGCGGCTCCAGCCAACCATAGTGCAAGGGGTAGGTGAACTCGTCCAGCAGCACCAGGTCGTATTGCCCAGACGCGATCTTCGTTTGGGCCAATTCCCATCCCGCGCGGGCGCGCGCGGCATCGTCTTCGGGGCGCGTGTGCTGCCAGGTAAAGCCGCGTCCAGTTTTGTGCCACTCCCAGCCCAAGCGTTGCGCGGCCCGAACTTCGCCCCAACGGCCGGTCTCGGCTTTGAGGAACTGAATGACCACCACCCGCATACCGCGGCCCCAAGCGCGCAGCAGCAGGCCCAAAGCGGCCGTGGTCTTGCCCTTGCCCTCGCCGGTGAAGACCAACACCAAACCGCGCCGCGTGCCGCGAGGGTTCGTCGACGACATGCCAACCTCCCGGAGCGTTGAGGATGCAGTCCGGCCATTGTACCGCGTAATGGTATAATGTGGGCGCTTCGTGCTCGCCGCGGCCGAATTCCCCCTGGCCATTCTCACCTCGGCAGGTGCACTATGACGACCATCGGCGATCCGCTGCCCACGTTTGTCCAGCCTCAAGATGCCGCGTTTCAGCAGAACTATGCTCATCATCAGGCCTTGGCCCAAACGTTGCACCAACGCTTGGCCCAAGTGCGCCAGGGCGGCGCGGAAAAGTACCACCGCCGCATTGCTGCGCAAGGCAAAATGTTCGTGCGCGAGCGCATTCGGCGGCTGTTAGATCCGGGCTCGCCGTTTTTGGAACTCTCGCCTTTGGCCGCGTGGGGGGTGTACGATGACCAGTACGGCCCGGTGCCCGCGGCGGGCATCGTCACGGGCATTGGGCGGGTGGCCGGTCGCACGGTCATGATCGTGGCCAACGATGCCACGGTCAAGGGGGGCACGTACTTCCCCTTGACGGTGAAAAAGCACTTGCGGGCGCAGGAGATTGCCGCGGAGAACCACTTGCCCACCGTGTACTTGGTGGACTCGGGCGGCGCGTTTTTGCCCCTGCAGGCCGAGGTCTTCCCCGACGCGCAGCACTTTGGCCGCATTTTCTACAATCAGGCCCGCATGAGCGCGCAGGGCATCCCGCAAATCGCGGTGGTGATGGGGCACAGCACCGCGGGGGGCGCGTACGTGCCCGCGATGAGCGACGAAGCCATCATCGTCAAGGGCACGGGCGCGATCTTCCTGGGTGGCCCGCCTTTGGTGCAAGCCGCTACGGGCGTGCGGGTAAGCGCGGAAGAACTGGGCGGCGCGGATGTGCACACCCGCATTTCAGGCGTGGCCGACCACTACGCGGAAAACGATGAGCAGGCCATCGAGATGGCTCGCCGCATCATTGCCGCGCTGCCCGAGCGCCGTTCCCCCGCACCCCGCTGGGTGGATTTTCTCGACTTGGCCCCGCCTGAAGAGCCCCTTTATCCCGCGGATCAAATCTACGGCATCTTGCCCCGCACATTTCGCGAAACCTACGATGTGCGGGAGATCATCGCCCGGCTGGTCGACGGCAGCCGCTTTCAAGAGTTCAAAGCTCGCTACGGCACCACATTGGTCACGGGCTTCGCGCGCATCCACGGTTACCCCGTGGGCATCATTGCCAACAACGGCGTGCTTTTCAGCGAAAGCGCGCTCAAAGGCGCCCATTTTATCGAACTGTGCCAACAGCGGGGCATCCCCCTGCTGTTTTTGCAGAACATCACCGGCTTCATGGTGGGGAAGGAATACGAGGCCGGCGGCATTGCCAAGGACGGCGCGAAGATGGTGCACGCGGTGGCCAACGCGTCGGTGCCCAAGATCACGGTCATCATCGGCGGTTCTTTTGGCGCAGGCAATTACGCCATGGCCGGCCGCGGGTATCAGCCGCGCTTTTTGTGGACTTGGCCCAACAGCCGCATTAGCGTCATGGGGGGCGAGCAAGCGGCCAACGTGTTGCTGACGGTGAAAAACAACCAGCGCGAGCGTGAAGGCCTGCCGCCGTTGGCCGGAGACGAGGCCGAGGCTTTCAAAGCGCCCATTCTCGAAAAGTACGAACGCGAAGGCAACCCTTATTACGCCACCGCGCGCTTGTGGGACGACGGCATTTTGGATCCCGTGGAAACCCGCGCGGTGTTGGGCCTGGCCCTGGATGTGGTGCTGCATTCGCCGTACCAAGAGGGCCGGTTTGGTGTGTTCCGCATGTGAGCGCGGGGGCGACCATGCGGGCGGGATGGCGGCGCGGGCTGCTGGGGCTCTTGCTTTGGGGCGCGCTGACCGCGGGTTTGCATCAGGCCCTGGCTACGGCCCCGGCGCTCGGCGCGGATTTTTGGACCGTGTGGCTGGGCGCCCGCGCCCTGTTTGTCGAACACCAAGACCCGTATGGGCCTGACGTGACCCTGCGCAGCCAAATGGGCATTTATGGCCGGCCGGCCCGGCCTGGCGAAGACCCTGTGCGCTTTGCTTACCCCTTATTCGCCGCGCTGCCCCTGGCCCCGTTGGCCTGGTTGCCCTACGATTGGGCCTACGCGGGATGGCTGGCTTTTCACCTCATGGCCATGCTGGCCCTGGCCTGGTGGGCGTTCCCGCGTTTGCCCCGTTGGGTTGCCCCCACGGTGTTGGTCTATTTTCCGGTCACGCGCAATTTGCTGCTGGGCCAATATTCGCTGCTGATCATGGAAGGCACCTGGCTGGCCTGGGGTTGGTGGCAGCGCTATGCCGCGCGGGCCGGCGCAGCATGGGGCGCAGGGCTGGCCTTTTTGTTCGCCAAACCCCAAGAGGGCGGTTTGTGGGCCCTGTTGGGCGTTTGGGCCGCTTCTCGGCGGCGGGGCTTGGCGGTCTGGCGCGGCTTGTTGGTGGGCACCATGGCCTTGCTCGTGCTGCCCATGGCGTGGCAACCCCGTTGGCCGGCGCGCTTTGTGGCTCAAGCGCTGCGCTATTGGCACGACAACCCCATGCCCAGCGCGCTGGCGCTGCTCACCGCGCGCCTGCCGGGCGGAACGCTGGGCTATGGTTTGATCGCGGCATGGCTGTTGGCCGGCTGGCTCTGGCTCGGCCTGCGCTGGCGTCGGGGGCGGGGCCGCTGTTTGCCATGGCTGGCGTACACCGCGTGGCTGACCACCTTGTTGCACCCCCAAACCAGCACGACGGGCCAAGGGGCCTACGTGCTGCCGCTGTGGGTGTGGCTCCAGCAGCGGCCCGCTCGCGCGCGGCAGGGGGTGTGGGGAGCGGCCTTGTTTTTGCCTTGGGCGCTCCTGGGAATCTACTTCCGCGGTTATGAGCCCCCTCAGGTGGCCTGGGGCCTGCTGGCCGCGTTCGGCCTGTGGACCGGGGCGCTCGTGGTGCACGACCTGCGCCATCCACCCGCTCGGGAAGAGGAAGAGGCACTCCCTGTTCCAGGCTAAAGTTTCCCCGTCGGGAACCCGCCCTTGTGGGAGGAACTTTGGGCTCCGCTGCAGAACCCGCTGGGCAGCGCTTCTCACGGTCTCCCCCTGCCCTAAGCCATCACACCGAACCCCAGCGTCCGGGCCCCCGATGGGGATTATCTCTGGTCCCCTGCGCCGAACGCCACCCCCAGGGCCTGGGCCAAGAGCCGACAGTGGGCATCGTGGGGCACCGGCGTCTCCGGCCCCCGGGCCAGGGCGCCGACACTTTGATGTGTGGCGTGTGTTATACTGATAATGTTTGCTATACACCCGCGGGGTGTTGAGGATGTAGACGCACGCAGGTCACCCGGGCCTTCGCACAAAGACTACCCCCGGGGCCCAGACCCTTTATAGCCTTATCGCCTGTTCGCTTATAGCGAGGAGAGAACCCCATGACCCGCCGCCACTGGTATGTGGGCCTCATTTTGACCTTGGCCCTCGCGGCCGTGCTCACCAGCGCCAACTTGGCCTACGCGCGCGCCAACCCTGGCGGGACCGACTTTCTTGTCCATTGGGTCGCGGCCCGACACATCCTCTTCGAAGGCCGCAGCCCCTATACCGATACGGTGGCCCTTGAAATCCAACAACGCATCTATGGCCGGCCGGCCCGGCCCGATGAGCACCAACAGCGGGTGGTCTACCCGTTGTACTCGGTGGTCGTTTTCGCGCCTTTCGCCTGGATTGAGGACTTCGCTTGGGCCCGGGCCTTGTGGATGACCTTGCTGGAAGCCGCCGCGCTGGCCACGGTGGGCCTGAGCCTGGCCCTGGCGCGCTGGCGCCCCTCGCCGTGGGCTTTGGGCGGGCTCATGCTCTTTGCCTTAACCTGGTACCATGGCCTGCGCACCCTCATCAACGGCAACGCGGTGGGCTTGGTGGCCTTTGGCTTGACCTTGGCTGTGTGGGCTGTGCTCCGTGGACGTGATGGCCTGGCTGGCGTGGCGCTGGCCTTGAGCACCATCAAGCCGAACTTGGCCCTGCTGCCTTTTGTGTTCACCCTGCTGTGGGCGTGGCGTCAAGGCCGGTGGCGCTTGTTGGCCTTTATGTTGGGGACTTGGGCCCTTTTGGCCGGGCTGGCAACGGTGTGGCATCCGCTTTGGTGGGCCGAGTACGCCCGCGAATTGGTGCGCTTTCCGGGCTATAACCCGCCGGGCACGGTGCAGGCCGTATTGCGCGCCGCGTGGCCCGGGCTTGGCTCCATCATCGGCGTGTGGGTGAGCCTGGGCTTACTCGGGCTGCTGCTGTGGGCGTGGCGGCGGGCCGTGCGTTATCCCGGGCAATACCCGTGGGCCATGTGGCTGACCTTGGCCGCGAGCCAGTGGGTCGGCATTCAGACCGATCCGGGCAACTTCGTCATTTTGCTGCCCGCGCTGGTGTATGTGTGGGCCGAAGCATTGCGGCGTTGGAAACGCTGGGGCGCGGCGTTCGTCATGCTTTCAGTGGTCGGTCTGTGGGTTGGGCTGTGGGCCTTTTTTGTGAGCACGTTGACCGTCCACCATGGGCAGCCCATGCCCAGCCCGTGGTTGTTCGTGCCCGTGCCGGGCTATGCGCTCTTGGGCCTTTGGTGGCTTCGTCCGGGTAACGCAGAAGCGTCCTTGGCCGGAGCGCGTATTGCGGGCGCGTAACGCGCGGGCACGAGGACATACACCACCTCAGCCAAGGCCAACATGGCCACGGCTACGGCCAACAACACAGGCGACTGCCATAGCACGCCCGAAACCAACCCCGCGATCAGAAAATAGCCGTGGAACGCGCGCGCGACCCATCCGGCCAGCGGGGCGGGTCGAGCCTGCCAGCGCTTCCAAAAACCGCTGAAGCCCGCGACCAGCAGCGCGGTGCCCAACAGCAGCGCGATGGCCGCGTTGTCCATCCCCCAGGGGTGCAGCACGAACACCAGCAACGCGTTGGTCGCCAGCACGGTCATCAGCCCGACGGCCAAAGCGACGAAAGGCGCGAGCCACGCGCGCCAGCCCGGCCCAAAGATCTTGTCCCCCACCCCCGTGAAACTGCTCACCACCCAAAACCAGGCCCAAAAATTGGCCCAAGGCACGCCAAAGTATTGAAAATCGTACCCAAAGCCCCAATCCCAAAAACCCAAGCGGATGGCCACGGCGTCCATGGCCAGGTCGATATTGAGGGCCAACAAACCGTTGAGCACCGCGCGCTGCCACACAGGCAACGCCAAGGCGCGCGTGTACAAGCCAACGCCGTAGACAATGACGCCCCAACCTACGCCAATGGCCAGGGGCACCTCGGGGGTTACCATGACCCAAAAGCGGCCGTAGTGATAGGCGTCCAACTGCTGGATGGTGGCGGCCTCGAGCAGCACGCCGTAGATTACCCCCATGGTTAGCGAAAGCACACCGGGCCCGCCGCGGGTGCGCCAAGCGTGGCGCGCGGCGACGAGCAGCAAGCCGTACATGAGCCCTTCGAAAGCGGTCGCGTAGCCGGTCGGCATGACATGCGCTCCGACGTCAAGATGGGCCGGCTGCAGCGCGGCCCCGGCCCCAGCCCCGACCACCCGAGGGTGGCCCGCGCGTCGCGCCGGACTTGGGGCGTCATTCAAACCCGCTGGAACCGCCCCCGCTGCTGCGGCCGCCCGTGAAGGAACGGCCGCGTGACGACCCGCGGCCGAACCCCGAACGGGACGCGGAAGAGGACGCCCTCCGGGAGCGGGCGCTGACGGTTTCGGGCGCGGTCGCGGCGTTGAGGGCTGAGAAGATCTCTTCGGCCACGGCTTGCAGGGTAGCGAACACCTGGCTCGCGGCCGTGTTCAGCGTGGGGGCCGGCGTGGCTTCGGACGCGTCGGCCTCAGGCGCAGGCCCAGGGGTTGAGACCCGCACCCACGACCACGCGGCCGCGGTCGCGTCGTCGGCCGCGCGTTGCCACCAGCGCGGGCCCAGACCAAAGGCCGTGGCATAGGCCAAGTCCAGCGCCGAGGACCGCGCGCGGCCGCGGCCCAGCACGCGCAACCCCCAACGATAGGCGCGCCAGCGGGCCGCGGCCCACCAGCCGCGCCAGGTGCGCGGAGGAAGCCGCCGCGGCACCCACCACCACGCGGCCAGCATGGCCAAGAAGAGCGCGTACCACAGGCTGTACACTTGTTGCGCGGTGGCCGGCGCGTCGAGCAGCAAACAGCCGCCCACGAAGAGAACGGCCCATACGGGCAGCAGCCGATTCAACCAGCGCGGCAGCCACGCCCACCCCTGGACCGAACCGTGAAACCAGCCCTGTTGTTCCACTTCCCGCTGCAGCGCGGCCACAATGTCGCCCCAGCCGTGGTTCAGCCGGTCGCGCGCGGTGCTGGCGGCGCAGGTGCGTGCCTGCTCCGACGGGAACAGCGCCTCCAACACCCGCCGCTCGTAAAGGCGCAACGGGTCGCGGTTGGCCGTGAGGCGCCGCCAGCGATACGAGCCTCCGCGGGTAGCCGCGGGTCGGTATTCCAAACGCAGGTGGCCCCGACGGGCCAGGTCCCACAGGGTGGCCAGCACATGCCGCTGGAGCACTCGCCGGTCCAGCAACACGCCCGCCAGCGCGGGGGGCACCGGCTCGGGGGGACGGGCACGCGGCCACGGCCAGGGCCACAGGGGCGGTTCCAGCACCAGCAGCGCGACGACGCCGAGGGCCATGAGGAGCATCCAAGGCCCTGCGAGCAGCATCGCCCGCTGCAGCCGCTGCCGATACGCGGCCATTTCGGCTTGTTGGGCCTGCTGCCATTGGGGCGTGGGCAGCGCGAGGGCTGCGCCCGGCCAAGAGGCCTCGACGGCCAAGGCCAGATGGCTGGGCTGTGCGTCGAACGGCCCAGCGAACTGCCACGTGGCCCCCGGCTGCTGCCCCTGGCTGGGCACGGGCTGGCCGTCGACTTGCAGCGTGACCTGGGCCTCGTCGCGCACTTCGGCCGGCAGCGTCAGGTCCACCGTGACCCCTTGGGCCGGCCACGCCAGCAGGGGGTCGTCCACCAAAGGCAGGCGCAACTGAGCCACGTCGCCTTGGGCCACCGCGCCCCAAACGGTGTAGGTCAGCGTGAAAGTGCGGCTCGCGTCCTCGGTGGCCGGGAAGTACCAGGTCATGGCATAGGCGTCATCGTCCGCGGTGACCGTGAAGCCGCAGCCTTCGGCAGGGGGCAGATCGACCCAAGGGCAGGGCTGGCCGTCCAGGGACAGTTGCCAATCCGCGAGGCGATCCCAATGGTGCCGCGGCCAAGTGCGGGTGAATTGGGTGAACACGTCGTGCCGAAAGTCCAAGTGCCAGGTCTCGCGCACGTGCACGCGGCCGTCGGGCGCTAAGCGCAGGCGCGCGTCGTAGGCCAGGGGAATGACCGCGCGCATTTCTTCGCGCTGCCAGGGCGGGGGTGTGGCTTGGACCGCGGCGTGAGGCCAGCGTACGCCGATCTCCCACGCTTCGCCGGGCGCCAGGTCATGGGTTTGGAAGACCACCGTGCCCGGGGAAGGGAAAGTCACGGCATCGTCCGAGGCCTCGGCATCGCGAAACGTGGCGGTGGTGAGAACCGCGGGCGTGAAGGCCTGGGGCAGATGGACAATGGCGCGCGCTTCGTCGATGGGATAGGCCCGGTCAGCCTCGACGAAGGTGTAGAAGAAGCGATCGCCCTCGTCCGCGATCCACAGCGCGCCGTGCAAGGTGTAGCGCAAGGTAAACGTGCGGGTCGCGTCGCGCGTCGGCGGGAAATACCACACGACGCGGCTCTCCCAGACGTCTTCGGCTACCCAGAAGGTGTAGGGCTCGGCTTGGGCTTCGTCGTCAACGCCGCGGTACGCGCGTCCGTCTTCTTCGACGCGCCAATCCTGCACCGCTTCCAGCCGCCGGAAGGGGATGCTGCGATAAGCCCGTTGAAAGGGGCCGCCGCGGAAGCGCACTTCCCAGGTTTCGACCACTTCGACGCGGCCGTCTGGGCGAATGAAGATTTCCCCTTCGCGGCGGAGCATGCGCACGGATTTGCCCCGGCAGCCGGCCAGCAGCAGCATGAGAGCCAGACCCATCAGCCAGCGCGCCAGGCCGCGGCTTGGCGCGTGGGCCAGAGGAACGCGCGTCATGCCCCCTCCTTTGCCGTGCGGCACCATCTGATTTGCAACAGACCGCCGCCTAAGAGGACGATGCCCAGGGCCAGAAGCCGCGCGTCGGGCCGCAAGGTGGGGTCCGGTTCCCCCAGTTGCCCCGCAAGCAATATCAGGCCAAGGCCCACGGCCATCCATCCCAAGCCGGGCAAACGCAGCAGGCGCATCACGAGGGCCGCGGCCCAGCGTAGCCGTACGGTTCGCGTCGCGTGGGCTGCAGGTGTGGGCGGCGTTGGAACCAACGCGCGCCAGGCCCGCAGAAAGCGCACCGCGCCGGCCAACATCAGGCCGGCGCTCAACACCATGCTCGCGAATTGCGCGCTCACCCGCGCCAGCGAGGGCCAGCGGCCGGTTTGCAGATAGGGCCAGACCGACTCACACCAGAATGAACCCACCATCGCCAAGCCCGTGACAACGACACTGGCCCATCCGATCACGCGCACCGGCCTTGACAACAACGATCGTTGGGTTCCCCAGGCCAGCAGGTAGAGGGCGGCGAACACGGTGATGGGCGTGAGAAGCGCTTCAAGCCAAGCCGGCATAGCCATACCCCCTGGGTTGGGACCGAACACCGCGCTTCGCCGCCCGGGCGATGGACGGGATCGTCGCGGAGCCCAGGGCTGCGCGGGCAACCCGCGGCCCTGGGGGAGGGCATCACCCCCATTGTACGAGCAGGCGACGGGAATGTCAAATGCGTTGCAAAGTATGTCCAATGGCGCTCGCGCCACGGTTGTGCTACAACGGCCGCGGTTCGCTTCGCGCCGTCGGCCCCAGAGGCCTGAGCGGTCGCGGCCGGCGCCGGATCGGTTGGGCCCTCAAGTTTGCGCTCGCGGGGCTTGGGGCCGCCGCGCGGGCGGTCGAGGCGGGTTCGCGCGATGTTGCCATCTTTACAAAGCCCCCGGCCTCGGGTATGCTTGAAGTAGCCCTTTGGAAGGCGTTGGATGTTCGACATGAGTACGGCGATGCGTTCCCCCGGGCCTGGCTGGTCCACTCCCTCTGCGCGACGCCCCGACCTGGAAGACCCGCGGGTGCGGCAAGCCGCGCGCGCGGCCTTGGACGCGGTACGCGCGGGCTTGCCCGTGGAGCAGGCCATCAGGCGCCATCCCCTGCCGTGGGGCTATCTGAGCAAGGCCACGCTGGTCGCCCTGTATCGGCAGTTGGTGGCCCAAGGCGCGCTGCCAGAGGACCCCCGCCTGTTGGCCCGGCTGCGGCTTAAACCCGTGCGGTCGCTTTCAGGGGTGACTGTGGTGACGGTGTTGACCAAGCCGTATCCTTGCCCGGGCGAATGCGTGTTCTGCCCCACCGATGTGCGCATGCCCAAGAGTTACCTTCCCGAAGAGCCGGGCGCGCAGCGCGCGTATCAGCACCAGTTCGACCCCTACGAACAAGTGCGGGCGCGGTTGGCCGCGTTGGACGCGGTGGGGCATCCGACCGACAAGATCGAGTTGCTCATTTTGGGCGGCACCTGGAGCGCGTATCCGCGGTCGTATCAGCGTTGGTTTGTCAAGCGTTTGTTTGACGCGCTCAACGAGCGCGACGCGCCCGACCTGACCACCGCGCAGCGTTGGAACGAAACCGCGCGGCACCGCAACGTGGGGTTGGTCGTCGAGACCCGGCCGGATCACATCACCCCCAAGGAACTGCGCCGTTTGCGCGCGTTGGGAGTGACCAAGGTGCAGGTGGGGGTGCAGAGTTTGGACGACCGCATTTTGGCCTTGAACAAGCGCGGTCATACCGTCGCGGAGGTGCGGCGAGCGTTCGCGTTGTTGCGGGCCGCGGGCTTCAAAATAGTCGCCCACTGGATGCCCAACCTCTTGGGCGCCACCCCTGACAGCGACCGAGAAGACTTCGCGCGTTTGTGGCAGGGCCTGGCCCCCGACGAACTGAAAATCTACCCCACCCAACTGCTGCCCAACGCGGAACTGTACGCGTATTGGCAGCGGGGGGAATATCGGCCCTACACCACCGAGGAACTCATCGACCTCTTGGCCGACCTCAAGGCCACGGTGCCCGAATATTGCCGCATCAATCGGGTGGTGCGCGACATCCCTTCGACCTATGTGGTGGCCGGCAACAAGCGCACCAGCCTGCGCCAAGATGTGCAGGCCGAGATGGCCCGACGGGGCACCCGCTGCCGCTGCATTCGGTGCCGCGAGGTGCGCGGGCAGCCGGTGCAGCCTCAAGACTTGGCCCTGGTGGACTTCACCTATCGGGCCGACTTCGCGGAGGAGCACTTCTTGCAGTTCGTCACTCCCGACGATCGGTTGGCCGGGTTTTTGCGCCTGTCGTTGCCCCTCCCTCAGGCCCCCGACACGGGCATGGAGGATCTGCGCGACGCGGCCATCATCCGCGAAGTGCATGTGTATGGCCCCGCGTTGCCGGTGGGCGACGAGCAGCCGGGCGCGGCGCAGCACGCGGGGCTGGGCACGCGCTTATTGGCGCGCGCGGCCGACATCGCGCGCGCGGCTGGCTTTCGGCGTTTGGCCGTCATCGCCGCGGTGGGCACCCGGCAGTATTATCTGCGTCGGGGCTTCCAGCGCGGCGCGTATTATCTGATTCGGCCGCTCTGACGCGCTCGCGCCAAGTGGCCTTTCCTACCGAGGGAGGTTGTTGCCATGCGCCGGGAAATTCAATCCATTGACGCGGTGTCTGCCGGCAAAGTCGGTTGTGTATGGGGCGCGCTGCTCGCCGCGATTCTGGGCTGTGTGGGCGTCTTCTTGCCCTTGCTGGCGCTGCCCAGCCTGTTGGCCTCGGCCATGCCCGAGCAGAGCGACGCGGCCGTGCTCATGGGCGGCGGCTTCGTCACCGCGCTGGTCTCTTACTTGGGCTTCATCCTCACCGAAGCCGTCGTGCTGGCCATCGTGTTCGCGATCGGCGCGCTCATCTACAACCTGGTGGCCAAGATGGTCGGCGGTTTGACCGTTGACCTGAGCGACTAAGCCGAAGCGGGCCGCCGCCCCGCGCGGCTGTGGCCCAACATCGCCGCCCGCCCAGGCTGAGCCCAGGCGCCACCATCTCCCCCGTGGCGTCGATGTAGCGCGCGGCATCACCGATATCCCTGGCCCGAAAGGAGCGTCCATGTACCACTTGGTCGCCTTGGTGCCCATGCGTCATCACAGCGAACGGGTGCCCGGCAAAAACTACCGCCCCTTGGCCGGGCGCCCGCTTTACACTTACATCATCCGCACCCTGCTGGCCGTGCCTGAAATTGACCTCATCGTCGTTGACACCGACAGCCCTGTCATTCAGGCTGGCCTACAAGCCAACTTCCCCCAAGTGCGGGTGCTCGAGCGCCCACCGCACCTGCGCGATGGCCACATCCCCATGAACGACATCTTGGTGCACGACGCGCATCAAGTGCCCGCGGCCTTCTACTTGCAGACCCACAGCACCAACCCCCTGCTGCGGCCCGAAACCGTGCGCCGGGCCATCCAGACCTTCTTCGACCATTACCCCGCGCACGACTCCCTTTTTTCGGTCACGCGCTGGCAAACCCGCTTGTGGGATGCCCACGGACGCCCCCTCAACCACGATCCGGCCCATTTGTTGCGCACCCAAGACCTGCCGCCCGTCTACGAAGAGAACTCTTGCCTTTACATCTTCCCTCGCCAGGGGCTGCTCGACCGGGGCAATCGTTTGGGCGAGCGGCCGTTGCTCTTCGAGATTCCGCGTCACGAAGCCATCGACATTGACGAAGAAATTGACTTTCGGCTGGCCGAGTGTTTGGTGCTCGGGGGACAAGGCTCCGCGAACGGCCCGGCTCCGCCGCGATCTTGAACCGCCTCGCGAGGCCTGGCTATGGATGAGTTCCCAACGCCACCGGTGGATCTGTTGGCTTGGCGCGCGGCCGCGTCCCCGCAGCGCGCGGCCATTGTCACGCCCACGCGCGTCTGGACGTACGCGGATTTGCATCGCGCCGCGGATGCCTGGGCCGCGTATCTGCGCGCCGCGGGGCTTGAGCCGGGGCAAGTCGTCGCGTTGGCGGCCCGGCCCACCCCGCAAGCCGTGGCCCTGTTGCACGGCCTGTTGCGGGCTGAACTCACGCCGTTGTGGCTGCACTTGCGCTTTGGACCCAGCGAGCACGCGCGCGTGCTGTCGTTGGTGCGTCCGGCTGCGGTCTTGGTGACGCCCGAGGCCGCGCGTGGGCTGCGTTTGCCTGAGCACGTGACGGCTTGGCATCTGCCCGACGCGGCGCCGCGGCCGGCCGGGCCCGTCCCTCGTGCGACGCGCGGCGTGGACATGCTGTTGTTGACCTCGGGCACCACCCAAGGGCCGAAAATCGCCCGCCTCACCGCGGCCAACTTTTTTTGGAGCGCGCTGGCCTCGGGCTACCGCTTGGGCGTCGTGCCCGCGGACCGCTGGCTGTTGACCCTGCCCCTCTACCATGTGGGCGGCCTGTCGATTGTGTGGCGCAGCGCGCTGTATGGCACCGCGGTGGCCTTGCCCCCGCCGCGCACCTCGTTCGACCCCGGCGGGCTGTGGGACGACTTGCATCGCCTGCGGGCCAGTTTGATCTCGTTGGTGCCGACCATGCTCTATCGGCTGTTGCAAGCCGTGGCCGCGCCACCGCCCGCGTTTTTGCGGGTGGCGTTGATCGGCGGCGCGGCCGCAGGGCCCGAAGTGTTGAACCCCGCGTTGGCGCGCGGGTGGCCTCTGGCCCTGACGTATGGCCTAACCGAGGCCACATCGCAGGTGGCTACCGCGGCTCCCCCACAGGTGCGCCGCAAACCCGGCAGTGTGGGCCGTCCCTTGCTGTTTACGCAGGTCAGCGTGCGCGACGATGCTGGCCGGCCTTTGCCTGCTGGGCAGGTGGGGGAGATTTGGGTCCGAGGGCCGGGCGTGTTCGCGGGCTATTGGCCCTCCGACGCGGCCGCTACGCCCGCGGCCTTTGTGGAGGGCTGGCTGCGTACCCGCGACGCGGGCTATCTCGACGCGGACGGCGATTTGTGGGTGCTGGCCCGCCGGTCGGACCTCATCGTGACGGGGGGCGAGAATGTTACGCCCCAAGAAGTCGAGGCTGTGCTGCGGCAACACCCCGCGGTCGCGGACGCCGCGGTGGTGGGCTTGCCCGACCCCGAATGGGGGCAGATCGTGGCCGCCGCGGTGGTGCCGCAGCCCGAGCGGAGCCTGTCCCCCGAAGACTTGCAAGCGTATTGCCGCACCCACTTGGCCGGATACAAGATCCCCCGACGCTTCGTGTTCGTGGACGCGCTGCCCCGCACCGCCAGCGGAAAACTGCGCCGCGCCGCGGTGCGCGCGCTGTTCACCTAAGGGCTACTCGAAGGGCGTCTGGCCAGTGGGGTCCCACACATAGACCCAATCCCCCTCGTGGGCCCACTGAAAGAGCCAATACGCGTCGGCCACCGACAGGTTGACGCACCCGTGCGACTGTTTGAAGCCAAAGCCGTCGTGCCAATACGCGCCATGAATCGCGCGCGCGCCGTCGTAATACATGGTCCAAGGCACATCTTCCAGGTAGTAAAAATCCGACTTGTCGGCCGTGAACGCGCCGCGCATGTCTTCGGTTTCCAGTTTGGTTTCGATTTGAAAGAGCCCTTGCCGGGTATAGAACTCGCCGGTGCCGCTGGAGATCATGGTCGCGAACACCAGCCGGTTGTCTTGGTAGACGGCCAAGGTTTGCTCATAGACGTTGATCTCGATCCAGCGAGAGGTGGGGACCCCTTCGGGCGGGGCCGTGCGCGGGGTGACGGTGGCGATGCGGGTCTCTTCGACCCACAAATCGGGCCCGATGAGCAGCCATTCTTGGCCGTCGACGGTGCGGGTATCGTACACTTGCACCTGCTGGTAGCGCTCCAGGGTGTAGGGCGCGAAATCCCACGAGCCGAAGCCGGGGGTGGCTTTGGGGCGCACTTCGCGAAAACGCACCCAGCCGAAGGGCCGCGTTGGGGCTTGGCGCGGGAAGAGCCAGCCGCGAAACGTCGAGGGCGTGACCGGTTCTACAGCCTTGCGGTTGACCCAATAGCCCGCGGTGGTGTGCAGCGCGGCGCGCGCGCCCAGTCGTTGGATGTTGTTGTACGCGATGTACATGAAGCCGGGGCCGATGCCGCGCGCGGGTTTGTCGGTTTCTTCGATGGCGGCTTGGGGGCTGGTGTAGAAGCGCAGGCGATCGGCCTTGACCCATGCGTAGCGGGTATGGGGGTCGGGCAGCACCAGCCAGGTCAGGGGCAATTGCACGCCCGGGAAGTCATGCCGCGCGTAAGGGAACCCTTGCTGTTGCAGCCGGGTGAAATAAGCGGCAGCGCCCGCGGGCCGGCATCCGGCCGGGTCGCTCCCATACAGCGCGGGCGGGCATATGGGCTGGCCTGCGTAGGGCTCGCCCTCGTCGGTGGTTGGCGGCGACGCGGCGCGCGCGGGCCGCGCAGATACTCCAACGCTGGCCAAAATCACGGCCAGCGCGGCCAACAGGGGCAACAGCCCGCGATGCCATCGGGTGCCTTGGGCGCGTTCCATCGGTTCACCTGCGCGCGACCGCTTCCGCGGCGCGCCTGTGGTTATTGTACCGAAAAAGGCCGCTCATGACACGCGCCATCAGGCGGTTTCGGCCGGGGGCTCTTCGTCGGGGAAGGGCATTTGCGCGGCCAGCGCGTACACGCCATGGCGGGGGAAGGCTTCGGGCCGGGCCGGGCGCAGGGCGCCATCGCGGGGGCGCACCCAATAATAGCCGCCGTCGCGGTGCAACAAGGGGATGTCGCGATGGCGGCGGCCGAACACCCGCCGCATGACGATGCTCTGGTAGCGAAACGTCTCGCGCTCGTGAGGATAGAGCGCGAACAGCCGTTCGTATGCGGCCACGAACTGTTGCCGATAGGCGTCTTGCACGCGCGCCAAATGGCTGATCACCCAACAGCGATCTTCGTATTGCCAATAGTAGGTCAGCCCCAAGAACGCGCCTTCGCGCGTAAGGTAAGGGAAGAAAGGAAACGCGCGGCACACGATGCTGCGCCACGCGCGCTGGCCTGAGCACATGACCCCGGGGCCCGCGCACACCGCGGGCACTTGTTCGGGTGGCGTTTCGGCCCAGAGGCGGCGCGTTTCTTCAGGATCGTCGGCGCGCCAGAGCCGCCACAGCCCGGTCGGCCGCAATAGGTCCCATTCCGCACGGTACAGGGTGGGCACTGCGTGCCGGGGGTCACAACAGAAGGGCACGCCATACTCGTTGTACGGCGCGCACTTGGCGCCACAATCGACATCGGTCATGGGCGCATCGAAGCGGGCATAGAGCGCGGCAAAGTCCTCGGGCGTGGCCATCATGCCGATAGGGTATCACACCGCGGGCTGAGCCGTCAACCGATACAAATGGAAGTCGCGGGCGCCCAGGCGATATTTGTAGGCCTCGTCGCCCCGCATCCAATCGAGCACCCGATAGCCGTGCGCGATGGCCCGACGGATGAGATGCCCAGCCAGCACCCAGCCTGGCGACAAGGCCGCGAACGCGGGGTCCAAGCCAGAGTTGTACATCCACAGCCGCTGGGCGAAGTCGAAGGCCAAATAGGCGGCCGCGGGGCGTTCGCCCACGTCTAAGAACGCGAGATGCAGCCAGCCGTGCCGCGCGGCCGTGTCCATGAGCGCGCGAAAGAAGGCGCGCACTGGCGGGGTGAGAAACGCGGCTTTGCGCGGGTTGTAGGCCATGAGGCGCAGGAACGCGTCGGCTTGACGCGCGACCTCGGCGGGCGTGTGTACGGTGCGCATGCGCACGCGTGGCTGGTGCGCTTCTGCGCGGCGCATTTTGCGCCGCAACTCGTGACGTTGCTTTTTGGGCAGGGCTTGCAAATACGCGTCCCAGGTGGCGGGCAAGTCGATCTGTGGCGCGGTTTCCATGGCCGCGACGCGCGCGGTCCACCCCGCGGCCGTCAGCGCGGCCGGGGCCGCGGTTAGGGTGGGCGAGGTTTGCGGTATGTGGGTGAGGTCCAGCGCGTCGAAGGCCGGCTGCACCAAGAGGCGCTCGGCCACGGCTTGCCAGAAGGCCCCCGCCAGCGCGGGTGGGACCAACACATCGCTGTAATCGGTGAGCGCGTCGCCACCGATGAAGCGCAACACCCGCCGCCCGCGCGCGTCGGCCGCGAGGAACCATGGTGCCGCCGCGAGCAGCGTGCCGCGCGCGTCGCGTGCCACGACCACGAACAGCGAAATGTCGTCTCCCCATTCGTGCCGCGCCCATTGATGCCACCACAGCCGCAAATACTCGTAGCGCAAAAATGGCACCGGGGTGGCACTACGGCCGAGCAGCCGATTCCACGCGTCGGCCTCCAGGGATCCGTCGTCCAGACGGGTCACGATGTGTAAGTGCATGATACGATGTCCTCCGCGAGGCAGGTGGGTCGGGGCACGCGCGGCGCGACCGCGACGCCCGCGGGCCGAGTCGGAGTTCATCCCCCTGAAGCCGTGGCCTTGTGGGCCACGAACCACTGCATGAAGCCTCGTTCTTTGCCCGGCCGGCGATGCACTTGGGTGGCAGAGAAGCCCGCCGCGTGGGCGAACGCGCGCAGGTCCGCGGGGGTGTAGGCTCGGGTGAGGGGGCTGATGAACAGATGCTCAACCACCTCGAAGGGGCGCGCCATCCAGTGGTTGCCGTCGACGTCGGCGATCAAGAAAAGGCCGCCGGGTTGCAGCGCCCGAAACACTTCTCGAAAGACGCGCGCGGGCTGCGGCAGACAGTGGAAGGTCATCACCGCGACGGCCAGGGCGAAGGTGTCGGCCGCGAAGGGCAAGTGCGTGGCACTGGCCAGCACGAAGCGCGGAGGCACTGGGCCGGCTTTGAGCAACGCGGGTTTGAGGCAGCCCAACTCGATGTCGATGGAAATCACCGTCCGCGGCGCGAGCGCACGACTCAAGTAGGTGGCGCCAAAGCCTTGGCCTGCGCCGATGTCCAGCACGGGGCCGGGCGGCAGGGTGGGCAAGCGGCCCAGGCCGAACTCGTAGGCCCGAGTCGACCGAGCCATGGGCAGACGGGCGAACCAGCGACGCCAAATCGAGGCAGGCATGATAGGCTCCTATGCTGAGGGCGGGGCCAGGGCGGCGCGCGCTTGCAGCGCGATGTCGGGGCGGTCCGTGAACAGGCCGTCGACCCAGCCGCGGGCGAGGGTGGCGCGCAGGGCCGTGTAGCGGTTGATGGTGTAAGGGAAGACCTTGCGGCCCGCGGCGTGGGCTTGGCGCACCCAAGGCGCGTCGACTTGATCCCGATGCGGATGCACCGCGGCGTGGGGCAGCCAACGGGCCAGCAAGCGGTAGAGGGCTACGCTGCTGCGGGTGGGTTGGGTGAGGTAGCCAAGGCTCACCTCGGGGCACAGCCGCGCACAGCGCCACAACGCCCAAGGGTTGAACGACGAGACCCACACCCGCCGCGGCTGGCCCCAGGCCTGCAGCACCGCGGCCACGCGTTGGGGCAGATCATCCCAGGGCGCGTCGTAGTTGGTCAGTTCGATGTTGACGAGCAGCCGGTGCCCCACCGCGTCCAGCACTTCCTCCAGCGTAGGGATGCGCTCGGGGCGGCCCCGGGGCCCCACGTTCATCTCGCGTAGGCGCGCGTAAGACATACGCCGCACCACGCCGGCTGCGCCGTGGGCCGTGCGTGCGAGGGTGGCATCGTGCATGACCACGACCCGGCCGTCCGCGCTGCGTTTGACATCCAACTCGATGGCGTGCGCGCCCATGTCCGCGGCCGCCCGAAAAGCCGCCAGGGTGTTCTCTGCCGTGTATGCCGACGCCCCGCGATGCGCGATGATGGCCTTGGGCGGTAGCGCGGGGGTGAAGGCGGGAACCCCGGCCACGACAACGCGCTCCTACAGATCGACGAAGTACACCCGCGCGGCCGCGTCGATGAGTTCGGGCGTCAGGGCTGGGTCGACCCCGCGATACCGCGCGATGTCGACGATGTGGTTGCACAGATCCCGCGGATGCGTGGCCCGCAAGGGCCGATTCCGCTTGACATACCACTCTTGCAGCAAATAGGCCAAGCCGCGCTCGCTGTAAGCCACCCCCTTGGCCTTGGCCACGCGGCGGAAGATCTCGCGGAACTCGTCGAAGCCCGGATCGCCAATGTGCACTTTGTGGCGCAGCCGGCGCAGAAAGGCCTCGTCGACCAGATCTTTGGGCGGCAAGTTGGTGGAGAACACCACCAGCACATCGAAGGGGACCACGATTTTGTGGCCCGTGTGCAACGTGAGATGGTCCACGCGGCTTTCCAACGGGACGATCCAGCGGTTGAGCAAATCTTTGGGCGGAACCTGCTGCCGTCCGAAATCGTCGACCAACAACATGCCGCCGTTGGCCTTGACCTGCACTGGCGCTTGGTAGAACTTGTTGACGGGGTCGAAGATCAAGTCCAGATCTTGCAGGGTCAATTCACCGCCGACCATGATGAAGGGCCGATGGATGCGGACCCAGCGGTCATCGCGCTTGCTGGACGACAGGCTACTGGTATGGCCGCGGTTGTTGCCTGTGCGGGCCGGCTCCTTGACGGGCTTGTGATGGCCGGGGTCGAACAGGACCACCACTTGCCCGTCGATGTACAGGGCGTAAGGGATGTAGATGGTGTCGCGCAGCAGATAGTTGCCGATGGCCTGAGAGATGGTGGTCTTGCCGTTGCCGGGCGGGCCATAGAGAAAGATGGATTGGCCCGAGTTGACCGCGGGACCAATGCGGTGAAAGACTTCTTCTTTGAGGACCAGATCCCGCAGGGCCTGCCGCATGTCGCGTTCGGTCACGACCGTGCGATGTCGGCTTTGATGGCGCATGGCCCGGTTGTACACTTGGAGAGGCACAGGGGCCGGGCCCGCGTATTGGGAGCGTTCCAGCGCCTCACGGGCCCGGTGGATGCCTGCACCCGTGAGCGCGTACACGAAACCACTCACGCCAATGCGATGACGAGCCGTTTTGACTTCCAGCAGTTTCTCTTTCTTGAGGTGTTCGACGATGTCTTCCACTACGCCCACGAAGGGCAAACGCATGGCTTCGGCCAACTGATTGCCGGTCAAGTAGCCGCGAAAATAAAAGATACGCAAAGCCAAATCCAACAGCCACAAAAACGGAAGGCCGGTGTCGGTTAGGTTTTCCAACGCGGGCGGAACAAAGGCAGGGGCCGATGGGCTCGACGACGGCGCAGAAGAGGTAGAGGCGACCATAGGCAACAACTCCACAAAGGCATAGGGATGAAGCGTGTCGCGTGCGAATAACAACCCCGCATCCGGCGGAAGGACACGGCCCAAAAGACCAAAACGCCTCACCCGGACGAGGGGTGAGGCGCTGGACTGGCGGAGAGGGCGGGATTTGAACCCGCGAGGCCCCGGTAGGGGCCTACCCGCTCTCCAGGCGGGCGCGCTCGGCCGGACTACGCGACCTCTCCGGGCGAGTCTTATTATACCAACCCGCGCGGGGATGCGCAAGCATCTGGGGCCATCGCGGCACGCGCGTCCTGGCAGGGCGCGTTGGCCCTGGCAGCAGCCGGGCGCCACCGCCTCGTTCCGGCTATGCGCGGCACGCGCCCGGTAAAGGCGCGTTGGCTCTCTGATCCCCCTCCCACCATTGACGCAGGCGCGGTTTGGCCTATACTTGTGCCCACCCTCGCGGCGAGGTGCACATGCCCCCTCAAGCCGATCCTGTCGAGGAACTGCAGGCGTCCTTCGTGACCTTGGCCCATCGCTATTCGCGCCCGGTCATTACCCTCACCTACGCGCAGACTCTGGACGGCAGCATCGCGGTGCGCGGCAGCGAACCTTTGGCCATCAGTAGCGCGGAGACCAAACTTCTGACCCACCGGCTGCGGGCTATTCACGATGGCATCTTGGTGGGCGTTGGCACGGTGTTGGCCGACGACCCCAAACTCACCGCGCGGCGGGTGGGCGGACCGCACCCCCGGCCCGTGGTGTTGGACAGCCGCTTGCGCACCCCGCCCACCGCGCGCGTGCTGCAGCACCCGCGCGGCGCGGTGATTGTGACCGCAGACGACGCGGACCCCGCCCGCGGCGCCGCGCTGCAGGCCGCGGGCGCGCAGGTGCTCCGGGTGCCGCGGCGAGCCGCGGGGGTGGACCTGGGCGCGACGTTGGCCGCGCTGCGCGACTTAGGCCTCACCAGCCTGATGGTGGAGGGGGGCGCGCGCGTGTTGGCCGCATTTTTGCAAGCCCAACTCGGCGATTGGCTCGTGGTCACCCTCGCGCCCTACCTGGTCGGCGGTGTGCCTGTGCTGGCCCATCTGGTCGCGGCCGAACCCCACCCGCCTTCGGACTTGGCCGCCTTTCCGCGGCTAACCCAGGCCCGCTGGCGCGCCTATGGCCGCGATTGGGTCGTTTGGGGCCGCTTGGCCTGGCCATCCCGCCCGCCAGCGCCCCCCTCGGAGGCGTCCCCATGAGCCAACCCCAGCGCCGTGTGCTCTTGTTTGCCGGCCCGCGACGGCTGGCGTGGCGCACTGAGCCCTGCCCTGCCCCGGGCCCAGGCCAGGTGCGGGTGCGCGTGCATTGGACCGCACCCAGCCCAGGCACTGAAATGTTGCTCTACCGCGGCCAGTGGCCAGACGATTTGCCCCTGGACGATGCGCTTCCCGCGCTGCAAGGGCGCTTCGCGTACCCCGTGGCTTATGGCTATAGCGCGGTCGGTCGGGTGCTCGACGTGGGCCCTGGTGTGGACGAGACGTGGCACGGGCGCTGGGTGTTTGCGTTTCAGCCCCACGCCAGTTGTTTCACCACAGCCGTCGAACAAGTGCGCGCCCTGCCGCCCGAGGTGGATCCACAAGACGCGGCTCTGCTGCCCAACTTGGAGACCGCGGTCAACCTCTTGCTCGACGCGGCCCCGCGCATTGGTGAGCATGTCATTGTGCTGGGCCAAGGCGTGGTTGGGTTACTCACCACGGCCCTGCTCGCTGCGCTGCCGTTGGCTTCCCTCACGGTGGTCGATCGCTACCCCCTGCGCCGCGAGCGGGCTTTGGCTTGGGGGGCTACCCAGGCCCTGCCGCCGCCTACTACGCCCGACCAGGTGGAACGGCTCCGCGCGGGCAAAGCGCGGCATCCCCGTTACCCTGGCGCGGATTTGGTGTTGGAACTCTCAGGCGCGCCCGTCGCGCTCCAGACAGCCATCGATGTAACCGCGTTCGCGGGGCGTATCGTGGTGGGCTCGTGGTATGGCGCCAAGCCCGCGACACTGCACTTGGGCGGACGCTTTCATCGGGCCCGATTGCGCCTGGTGAGCAGTCAAGTCACCACCCTGGCGCCCGAACTCACCCCCCGCTGGGATTCGGCTCGGCGGTGGCGCGTGGCCGAAACCCAGGCCCAACGGCTGCGTCCGGCCCAGCATGTGGTCACCCACCGCTTGCCCGCCCATCGCGCCGCGGACGCGTATCGCCTGTTGGATGAGCGGCCCGATCAGGCCATCCAAGTGCTGCTTGACTGGCGCGATTGAACCGCGGCACGGCCGCTCGGCCGAGGCCGTGCAGTCCCCCATCCCCTTCAGGAGGCGCGGCATGGCAGCAACGCCCCGTTTTCTGCTGCTACAAGCCCGCAATCCCAACGACCCCGTGCGGGAAGAAGAGCGACAAGCCTTCTTGGCGGCGTCGGGCTTGCCCGATGAGGCCATCGAGGCCTATGACCTGCTCCAGGGCCCGCCCGCGCCCGCGGTCTGGCGTCGTTACGACGGCCTGTTCGTCGGAGGCAGTGGCGAATATAACCTTTCCGACGGCAGTTGCCCCCATCCTCGGGCCACGATGGACTTCCTGCTGGAAGTGGTGAGCACAGGCAAGCCCATGTTTGCGTCGTGCTTTGGCTTCCAAATGTTGGCCGTGGCCTTGGGCGGCACGGTGGAGCGGGACGTCGACCGGGCCGAAATTGGCACTTTCCCCATCACCCTCACCCCTCAAGGGCGCAAGGACGACTTGTTCGGGCAGTTGCCAGGCCGCTTTTGGGCCCAGTTGGGGCACAAGGAACATGTGACGCGCTTCCCCCACGACAAGGCCGTGCACTTGGCCGGGTCTGAGCGCTCGCCCTATCAGGCATTGCGCATCCCCAAAGTGCCGGTGTGGGCCACCCAATTCCACCCTGAACTGGATCAGCAGCGTAACATGGCTCGGCTGCTGCGCTATCGCGATTTGTATGTCAAACATTTGGGGGACGAAGGGTTTCGGGCCCTGCTGGCCCAATTTCGGCCCAGTCCTGTCGCGGACGAGTTGTTGCCGCGCTTTCTGTATTTGGTCTTCGGCTGGTTGGGGCCGCGCGGAAAGGACAACCATCGCGGCGCGTAAGGCAAGATCAGGGCGCGACCCGCTGCCAAGTGCGCCGCGCGAGCGCCGCGATGGGATCGTCGTGCGGGGCCAAGCGCATGGCCCACAGCAAGTGCTCCTGGGCCGCGGGCGCGCGGTCGGTCGCCAAGTAGACCCACGCGAGATAAAGATGCGCTTCGGCCAGGCCGGGGTCGTGCTGCAGCGCTCGAATCAAGAATTGCTCTGCCGTGGTCGCATCGCCTAACCGCGCGTACGCGTGCCCCATCAGGGCCAAGGCTTGGGGATGCTCAGGGTTGAGGGCCAAGACGTGCCTTAGCGCGGGGAGGGCTTGCTCGGCAACGAGATCCCACTGCAGGGCCAAGCGGGCCAGGGTGAGCCATGCGTCGGGGTCTTGGGGGTGGGCCCGGGGCGGATAGTGCAGCACGGCCAGCGCGGGCCCGATCTGACCGGGCAAGGCCCGGGTGAGCGCGACGGCCAAGTGGGCGGCCAGCGCGGGGTCGTCGGGTGCCGCGGCCCAGGCCCGTCGTGCCCAGGCCAGGGCGGTGAAGGGCTGGCCATGCTGTTGGGCATACGCGGCCCACAACAACGCGGGCAACGGGTCTTGGGGGGCCAAAGCGCGGGCTGTGCGCAGCGCGCCCAACGCGGCTTTGTCCCAGCCCAGGCGGCGGTAGCCTTCGCCCAAATAGGCCCACGCGGGCGCGTAGTCGGGCATTTGACGCACGGCCAAGGCCCAGGCCCAAGTGGCCAGGTCCCACCGGCCTACGGCGGCCAAACCGCGGCCGGTTTGCACGCGCGCGTAGGTCTCGTGTCCGCCGGCCAAGCCGGCATCCACGGCCTGGAGCACACGCGCGGCCTGGGAGGCATAAGGCCCCCCCGCGGCCAAAGGGGCCAGGGCCGCGCGGCCCGCTTGGGGGCTTACCGCGGCCATGTGCAGGGCGGCCTGATAAGCGCTTTCGAGGTCCTCGGGCGCGAGGCGCGCGGCGCGTTGCCACGCTCGCCCGGCTTCGGGCCACCGATGGGCTGCATCCAGCGCGGCGGCATAATCGCGCCATAGCCCCGGCTCGTGAGGGTGGACCCGCACTGCCGCGCGCCAGACCTCCAGCGCGGCCGCGGGTTCGCCTTGGCGGGTGTAGGCCTGGGCCAGCAGGCGGAAGCCGGTCGGTGACAAGGGTGCGCCCGCGGCGCGCGCGGTGGTGAGGACGCGCTGCACTGTGGCCCATTGGCCGGCCTGGGCCAGCGCGCGCGCGTACGCCTCGGCGCGCGCGGGATCGGCAGGCCGTTGCTGCCACAGCAGGCCCAACCAGGCGCGAGCGGCTGTGGCGCGCGAGGCTTGCCATGCGCGTTGGGCGCGCGTGGCCGTGGCCTGCGCGCCCCAAAATTGAGCCCAGGCCGCCGCCCCGAGGAGGGCGAGAAAGAGCACGCTGCCGAGAAGGGCTCTG
>CAYUOX010000028.1:0-43176 GCA_964446575.1 uncultured Anaerolineaceae bacterium
GCCATCCACGCCGCCACGAACGCGGCCGCGGCCCCGCCCCACAACGGCCAATACCGCACCGGGGTCGGCCCGCGCCCTCTGCCGGAAGGCCCCAGACCGGCCCCCGGTCCCCCTGGCCTGCTCGGCCCTACCCCGCCTGGCGCCAATGCTGTGGCCGTGGCCCACGGTGGCAGCGCGGTGGCTGTCGGACCTGGCTGGCCGAACAGATGCTTCCACCAACTCGCGGCAGTGGCCGTGGGCCGGGGTGTGGCCGTGGCCCAGCCCCACGCCGTCGGGCTCGGCCCGGCCGTAGCCGTGGCCAGCGGCGTCGGCGGCACGAAAGTGGCCGTCCTCATGGGGGTTGGCGTCGGCGCCCCCGTGGGCGTGGGCGTGGCGCTCGGCCCAGGCGTCGGTGTCGCCGGTACTTGCACCGGCACCACCAAGGTTCCCCGCTCCATCCACTTGCGCCCCCAGGCGTCCCAGGCCTCGAACCGCACCGGATATTCCCCCGGCCCGGCATACGGCCCCGCGTCCCAGCGCGTGTCCCAGCGCCAGTCCACGCCGTACTTCTGGGGTCGGCTTCCATCGGCCGCCGGCCCGGACCAACCCCCTGTCTCCCAGGTCACCGTGCGGTTGCGCCCCGGGCCTTCCACCACAATCCGCATTCGAGCGATGGGCAGGCAGGTGGTGGCCACCTCGAAGTGCAGCGTCTCCCAGAACGGCCACCGCGCCCGGCCCAACGGCGCCACGGCAATGTGCGGTGCTGGATTGCTCACCGTGAAGGCATGTTCGGCCGTGGCTTGGTTTCCGGCCTGGTCCCAGGCCTTCACCAGGGCCCGGTAGCCGCCGTCGGCCCAGCCCCGCAGGTCGGGCTGCACGTGCCAGCGTCCATCACCGTCCAGGGTCAACGCTTGCCAGGTCAGGCCTCCGTCCCAGGAGAGGGCGGCCCCGGCCACCCCGCTGCCGTTCCCGTCCGTCAGCCGGCCGGTCAGGGTCGGGGTACACCCCAGGGCCCGGCCCCACTCGGCGCCCCAGGTCACCTGGGGCGGGGTTAGGTCCACCTTGACCGTAACCGGCCCGACCTGGCTGGTGTGCCCGGCCGCGTCAGTGGCCCGAAAGGTGAGGGTGTGTTCGCCATCGGAGTTCAGGGTGGCGCCCCCCACTTGCCACGCGCCGCCATCCACAGCCACGGCCGCCTCGGCCACGCCACTGGTGGCGTCTTGACCGCTCACCGTGACGTGCACCGGGGTGATGTGCCAGCCGTCCTGCCCATCGGGCGCCGGAATCTGGTACAACACCTGGGGCGGTACGGTATCCACCTTGAGCGAGCGTTGGTCTTGGGTCACGTTCCCGGCCACATCCACGGCCCGAAGCAGCAAATGGTGCTGCCCATCAGGGACGTTCCAGGGGCTGTTGTGCCAAGTGTTTCCCCCATCGGCCGAGATTTGCAGCGCTGCCACGCCGCTGGTGGCGTCGCTGCCCTGCACCGTGAGCGTGGGGGTGCTGGCGTACCAGCCGTTGGCCCCGTCCGGCGCTCCAGGCTGCACGCTGTAAGTCATCTGCGGTGCGTCTGCGTCCACCCTGACCTGTTGGGTCCCTTGCTCCGACGTGTCCCCATAACTCGACAGCGCCCAGTAGACCACCGTGTGGGTGCCGCTCCCTTCCAGCGGCACGTCGCACACCGCGCCCGGACAGGCGAATTGCGCCCCATCCAACAAGCCTTCGATGCCCGTGATGGTGTAACCGCTCAGAGGTTCGTGGCCTGTGATGTGCACCACTGCGTTGCCCCGGCACCAGCCGTTTTGGCCAGTGCACTGCACCTCGCCCGCCACCGTGGCTGGGGGCAGGTTGACGGTCTCGTAGTGCGGCACCAGGGTCAGATAAGGGAGCCCAAGGGCCAGGTCACGACACAAATCTGCTGAACAGCGCAAGCCCCAGTTTGTGGTGTCTCCACAAACGTTCTTGAAGGAACAAGAATACCGGCCTGTAAAAGCGTTGATTACATCTGTCGCCACATATGCGCCCTGCGTGCTGCGGTTGGGACCGGTGTAGTCAGCGAGGGCCCGCCGCACCTCTCAGCCCAGTATCAGGCCAAGCAGCAGCAAGCCCAGCATGATCATCCCCCCCAATGGGGCGAAGTCTTGGCCTCCTATCCCGCATCTCCGTTCTCCTATCGCCGTCGCCTGCAGACGGCCCGAGGCGTTAGGTCGAGTATAAGTAACACGGGGATGGGTGTCAAGGGCTTTGCGGGGGGCTGTTCGAAAATTGCACCTGGGGGCACGGAGAGCACGGAGGGAAGGCGAGCCCAAAGGGGGGGCGGATGCCCTCCAGGGTTTGGAGGGACGTTGGCAAAGCAGGTCGGGGTGCATCGGCCGCTTTCTCTATTCGCGAGCGATGCCGAGGGGCGTGCCGCTCAGCGCTGCGGATGGGCCCGCGGACAGGCCCATGCGTGGGGCACGAAAACGTGGCGCGGGTTGGGGGCTTAGCCTGCCACGGGGGGCCAGCGGCGCGCTGGTGGGTGGGTTGGGGCGCTGGTGGGCACGCCGCGTTGCCTTTCGGGGGCGTTGTGCCCTTGGTGTTCCTGGGCCTTAGGGACGCGCCCCGCGTCGTTCAGATTGTGGCCGAGGGGCTGGGGGCGCGGCCGCACCGCGCCCCCAGCCGGGGAGGTGCTTCAGCACTCGCTGTAGCCGCACGAATAGCACTTGGCACAACCTTCTTCCAAGACCAACGTTGCCTGGCCGCATTCGGGGCACAACTGCGCGCTGCCGGCAAACACCTTGGGCGTTTCGGGCGCAGCCTGGGTCGCGCCGCCGTTGGCCTCGTCGGGGCCTACCGACAAGGGCAACGACGGCATCGTGGGCTCCAGCGTGGCTTTCGACGCTTCTTGGCCGTTGGTCGCGGCTTGCATACGCTCCTGATAGGCGAGCAGGTACTTCTCCAGCGCGTAGCCTACACCGTCGGGCAGCGAGCGAATACGATACGGTCCAAACCCCAGAGGCCGGTCGCCGCCAATGCCCCGCAGTTGGCGGATGACTTCTTCCAGCCGCTCGATGGGCTTAACCGGTGAACTCAATCGCAAGATATACGAGATCAGCCGGCCAATGGCCTCCGAGATGGCCGCGGTCTCGCTGCCGGCCTTGGCCGTATTGATGAACACCTCGAAGGGCTGGTCGCCGCCATTTTCGTTGATGGTGACGAAGGCCTTGCCCAAGGGCGTGTTGACCTGGAATGTGAAGCCTTTGAGGACCTCAGGCCGGGGTTTCTTGTATTCGGGCCACAGTTGCGGCTGGGTCACGGCTGCCTCCTCCTGGGGGGTGGGGGATGGGGCTCCGCGTGAGGCCAGGGCTGGGGTCGTGGCCGTGGCCTCGGCCGCGGCCGACTCGTCGTGCCCTTTTTCTTTGGCCGTGGCTTGCGTCTCCAGCACCACGGTTTCGCGCGAGCCGGTGACATACACGGTCAGGCCTTTGATGCCCAACTTCCACGCCAGCATGAAGGCTTGGGCCACATCGTCGGGCGTGGCCGACGCGGGAAAATTGATGGTCTTGGAGATCGCGTTGTCGACAAACACTTGGAGCGCGGCCTGCATGCGCACGTGCTCTTCTGCGCTTACATCTTGGGCCACCACGAAGGTGTCCCGCAGCCAAGCGGGCAACTCGCCGGGGTAATTTTGGATGGTGCCGTATTCCAGCACATGCTGAATCACCGCCTCTTTGGCGTCCGCGTCCAAATCGGTTTCATCCAGGGCCTGCATGAACAACGGGCTGACATAGCGTAGGCGAATGCGTTGACCGTCCTCGTCGTTCACATAGCGGTAATAGGCCAGCGCGAACACGGGCTCGCAGCCATAGCCTTCGACGCCCGAGACGGTGGAGATGGTGCCTGTAGGCGCAACGGTCATTTGCGCGGCGTTGCGGATGCCATATTGCTTGAGTGCGCGCACCAGCGCATCCCAATCCAACGCGGGGCGCTGCAGATCCAGCCGCGGGCCGCCGCCCAACCAGTCGGGCCAAACCGGAGGTTTCCACTTGAGATTTTGTGGGTCATAAATGCTGCCCTTGATGCCGGGGAAGGGCCCCCGTTCGCGGGCCAACGCGATGCTGGTGCGCATCGCATGGTAGCGGATGAACTCCATGATTTGCGCGGCAAAGTCTTGGGCTTCGGGCGAACCGTAGCGCACCCGATTGCGGTACATCAGGTCGGCCAGGCCTTTGATGCCCAGGCCGATGCGGCGGTTGCGGTGCGCGGCTTCTTTGAGTTGGGGCACCGCGGGCACATACGCGTTGGCTTGGACCACATCGTCCAAGAAGCGCACCGCGCGCTCCACAGTACGGCGCAGTTTATCCCAGTCGACGCCGCCTTCGGGGGTGGCGTGTTGGGCCAGGTTGATGGAGCCCAAGCAGCAGTTCTCATAAGGCCCCAGCCATTGTTCGCCGCATGGATTGGTGGCCTCGAGGCGATATTGGTGCGGCACGGGGTTGTCGCGGTTGGCGGTGTCTAAGAAGAGCAAGCCGGGCTCACCGTTGTGATGGGCCTGACGCACGATTTTGTCGAACAGTTCCCGAGCCCGCACCTTGCGGTACACCTTGATGGGCACGCCCTGCTCGCGAGCGTCCTCCAAGGTGCCGTCGAAGGTCTCGTATTCGGGGGCCAGCACATCGGGGAAGACCAACTCCCACTCTTCGTCGTTTTCTACCGCGCGCATGAACGCGTCGGTCACGCCGACCGAAATGTTGAAATTGGTGATCGCGTCTTCGTCGGTCTTGCAGGTGATGAAGTCCTCGATGTCGGGATGGTCGACCCGCAAGACAGCCATGTTGGCGCCGCGACGGCTGCCGCCTTGGGCGATCTCGCCAAAGGCCTTGTCATACACCCGCAAGAAGCCAACGGGGCCCGTGGCCTTGCCCGCGGACGACTTCACGATGGTGTTGCGCGGCCGCAGCCGCGAGAACGAAAAGCCATTGCCGCCGCCCGTTTGCTGGATGAGGGCCGCGTTGCGCAAAGTCATGAAAATGCCCGAATCTTTGCGCCCCATGTCGTCGGAGATGGGTAATACGAAACAATTGTGAACGACCACCCCTTCCGTCACATAGGTGTGGTCCTCTTCGACTTCAAGGTTATAGACAATCCCCTGATAAGGCACGACCTCAATGCGCGCGATCTTGAAGAAAACTTCTCCATTCTGACGCAGTACATGTTTACGCACATAGCGAGAATCCGGCGCGGGAAGGTTGATATGGAAAGCCTCTTGAACCAGGTCTCGAGAAGACAGAGGAGGCAAAGAGACTTGAGCCGTATCACTCGCGTTGGGGGTTACATAGCGTGTGTCAACAGGGCGAATATTCGCATCATAACCCAAGCGAAGGAGAATTTGCCAAACCTGCTGAATCAACGAAGGATTGGCGAGCGTAAGCCGCAAACTTCGATTTACATGCGTGCGCGAACGATGCGGAACAGCATACGCATATTCTACAAATAGGCCATCACCGCGGAAAAGTCCGACTAAAAAGGCCCTTTGGACCTCAGGCGGCGCATAAAGCAGCCACTGGGGGAGGCTTTTTTGAGTAGATCCTTTCCCGAAGTGGGTACGGAACCAGGTAGCAAGAACCCGATTATAAACATCAACTTGCACCCATCTTCCGTGCGAAGAAGGTATAACTGTGGGCTCGATGCCAAAGAGGGAATCTATCAATTCGATGATGTCTTTCTGGATTTCCTGCTCATCTGTTCCAAGAGTAAATCGCACGTAACGCTCATCAGGATCTATCGTGCCTTCGGCCACATAATATCCACATAAACGCGCGAGTTCCGGGGTAAGCCGCACGAAACGGGGAATCCACCTGGATAAACGGCCGGAACGCTGATATTGAGCAGGCTTTCGCGCCCGGATTTCCGACTCTGTCACTTCGACTTCAAGGTCGGGCGCATATTCCAGCGAAGCCAGGTCGAATACCGAGGTGGTTTGAATCCCCTGAGGCATGCCAACGGCAACCCAATCGCCTTCTTGAAGGTGTTGCGCTTCGACCCACCCATTGGGTGTCAATATGGGGTGCTCGGGTGTAACTTCCAAGGTAACCCCTATACCTTTCACCCTAATGTGATACAGAGGCCCCGTGTAACGGCGTCGCATCGTCTCGATAACCGGCCGGTATCGGCCTTTATGAGTAAGAACCAAATCGCCCACTTGAACATCAACGATCCGTTTGAGCCCGTCCCGGGTCACCACGCGCATGTCTGCCGTGAAACACGCCGCCAGTTGGCCCAAAGGGGTTCCTGCCCCGGTCCAGGTGGGGGAATTGGGGAAGAACAAACGGTCGGCCAGCAAGCGGTAGAAGTCCTTGGCCTGCTCGATGATCTGCGCGTCGTCGGCGCCGAACTCGGCTTCGGCTTTGGCCACGTGATAGGCGACGCGCCAAAACGTTTCTTCGGGCGTCTCGGCCGGTTCCCCCGCGACGTTTTTGCGCACATAGCGCTTGTAGAACACCAGGCGCGCGTTTTCGTTGGCGAAGGTGATCTTGGGCAGATCCTCCGGCACGGGTGGCGTGGGCAGGACATGCTTGGGGGGGGTAACAGCACCGCCCATGAAAGACCTCCTCGAAGGAAGAATCGCGCGGTCACGGCCGCATGGCCGCGCCACAGGCCTGCTTGACTCTGGCTACCTGGGCCGTTCAGTCGGTTTCCAACAGCCGGTTGATTTCGTCGCGGATGGAAATCAGGTCGTCCAAGCCCAAGTACACGATGGCGTATCGAATATACGCGACTTGATCCAAATGCTTGAGCCCCTCCATCACCATGTCCCCCACCACCCGAGAGGGCACCTCGGGCTTTCCCATGGCTTGGAGGCGCGTCTCGATCTCTTCCACCAGCCGCTCCAAGGCCGTGGCCGACACCGGGCGCTTCCAGCAGGCAATGCGAATGCCGCGCAGCAACTTCTCCCGGTCGAAGGCTTCGCGCGTGCCATCGCTCTTGATCAGCATGGGCTTGGAGCGTAGGACGCGTTCATAGGTGCTGAACCGCTGATGGCACTGCAAGCATTCGCGGCGCCGGCGAATGTTGCCGTGCGCGTCGTGGGTCGTGTCAACGACTCGGCTTTTTCCGTAACCGCAAAATGGACAACGCATAGACTCCTCGGCTCCTCTCCCCAGATATAGGGGTCGTGACGAGGGCGATCGGAAAATATCGGGGTTCGAGGGGCGCATATTGTAGCATGGCGTTCATACCGCGGCAAGATGCTTTCAAAAAACTTTAAGATTGCGTCCCCCTTAGGCCGACAGGGCAAGCGTGAGCGCCGTATTCACCCCCACATGTCGGCCCGTGGGCGTTTGCCCTCGGCTCGCGGGCTACATTTACTGCCTGCTGGCTCGTGGGCCAGGGGCAAGCAAGCGACAAAAAAGCGCGGCATTCGCCAGAATGCCGCGCTTCTGCGGAGCGATTCTCAGGTTACGCGCCAAACTCTTGGGTTAGCGTGTCCTTGTCGGGGAAGGCCATGATGTTCATGCCGCTGTCGACGAAAAGCACTTGGCCGGTGATTTTGGCGGCCAAGTCCGAAGCCAAGAACACGGCCGCGTGGCCCACGTCCTCTTGAGTGATGGGTTGCTTGAGGGGGGCCAGCAAGGGGAACATCTTGTACATGGTCTTGAAGCCGCTCACCCCCGCGGCGGCCAATGTGCGAATAGGCCCCGCGGAGATGGCATTGACCCGAATGCCATCGGGGCCGAAATCATAGGCCAGGTAGCGCACCGACGATTCCAGCGCGGCCTTGGCCACGCCCATGACGTTGTAGCCGGGCGCGACTTTCTCGCCGCCGTAGTAGGTGAGGGTCAGAATCGAGCCTCCGGCCGGCATGAGGGGCTTGAACGCCCGGGCCAGAGCCACCAGGGAGTAGGCACTGATTTCCATGGCCAGCAGAAAGCCTTGGCGGCTGGTTTGATAGTAGGGCCGAGCCAGGTCTTCGCGATCCGCGAAAGCGATGGAATGGACCAAGATGTCGACTTGGCCAAAGTGGGCCTTGGCTTTTGCGGCAATGGCTTCGATTTGGTCGTCTTGGGTCACGTCGCAGGGCTCGACGAAGTCGATGCCCAAGCGCTCGGCCAGCGGGCGCACGCGGCGTTCCAAGGCCGGGCCCGCGTAACTCAGCCCCAGGCGTGCGCCGTGCGCGTGGAAGGCCTGGGCGATCCCCCAGGCGATGGAACGCTGGTTGGCAACGCCGAAGATGAGGGCTGTCTTTCCGTCTAACCATCCCATTGGGGGCCTCCTGGGGAAAAGGGTAGCGCGGGCCGGCTCACTTGCGCAGTGGCACGACCCGCCAGCGCCAAGGAATGCTCTTCCACGGCTCCGGTACAGTATTTAACCCCACGCGCGGGCCGGTGGTCACGGCCGAGGGGGGAAATTGCCACGCGAACTCCAAGAACAAGGCCGCGTCTGGGGCGGTTAGGTCGGCGTCGTGAAACCGTCCGTCGATGTCCAGGGCGCGGCACAGTTTGGCCGGGCCGTCGGTCCACTGGTGCCGCGGTCGGCCGCCACGACGCGCGGCCATGCGTGCGGCGCCTTCGTCGGGCCATAAGGCCCGCACCAGCACCGCGGCCGGCGTGCCGGGCTGGTCCACGACCACGTTGAACAGCCAGTGCATTCCATAGGTAAAGTACACATACGCGCGGCCGGGTGGGCCGTAGAGCACCCGGGCCCGGGGGGTTGGGCCGGCCCGGCAATGACAGCCCAGGTCGTGCTCGGGGCCATAGGCCTCGGTTTCGACAATGATGCCGCTGACCCGCTGGCCATCGGCCTCGCGGCGCACCAAGCGCGCCCCCAACAACGCGGGCGCGACCTCGACCGCGGGGCGTGCCAACCACGCGGCAGAAATGCGCTGCCCCGCGCGCGGATGCGGCCGTGCTGCCGCGGCATCTAAGCGGGCGTCCAGCCACCGTTCCATTGGGCCAACACCGCGGGCAGTTCGTCTAAGCACCGGACGCGCGGCTCGGGCACCTCGGGGAAGACGTCGTCGGGGTCTAAAAGCACCGCGTGCAACCCGGCCTGCCGTGCGCCGCGCACATCCGCGTAGTAGTTGTCGCCCACATAGACCACCTGCTCGGCCGTGAAACCCCACTCGCGCAATGGCCGCAAGAACGCTTCGGCATGGGGTTTCCATACGCCCAAATCTACGGCTACCCAAACCCGATCCAACAAGTCGCTCAACCCCAACGTGTGCAGATAGCCGTCGGGCAAGGGCACGCGGCGGTTGGTGAGCACGCCCAGCCGATAGCCGTGGTCGCGCAGCCGTTCCAGCACCCGCCGAGCCGCGGGCCGCAGGCGGTCCTCGGCGTCTTCGAAGTGCTGCTGCATGGCGCTCACCACGGCCGGGGCCAGCGCTGTGGCTTGGGCAGGCCCGAAGCCCAACTGCTGCAGTTTCAGGGCTTGATACGACCACCAAAAGCCGATGTCTCGCCCCTCGGGGGTGCGGTAGCGGGCCTCCAGCGCCTGCAGTTGCGGCGACTCGGCCCAAAAAGCGTGCTCCCAGCGCCACAAGTCGCGCCAGGTCGTTTCGGGCAGGCGAACGCCCCAATCTTCCAGCACCCGGCGGAACACCTGCCGTGGGGTCGGCTCGGTTTCCCGCAGGGTGCCATCAAGGTCGAACAACACCGCGCGTACAGGGGTGGACAACACGCTCATGGCGAGGCGATTATACTATGACCGCGGCGGCCCAGGGCCGCGCGCGGCGCTGTTCCCTCGAAAACGCGCCCTCGGCCCCACGCGTGGGTTGTAAAGGGTGACGACCCCGGTTTCAGGAGGCGCGATGAATACCCCTTGGTGGCGCAAAATCGCCTACGCGTCTGGCGCGTTGAGCACCGGCCTGACATATCGGGCCTTTACGACGTTTATCCTTTTTTTGTATGTGGATCGGCTGGGACTGGACCCGCGGGCCGTGGGCACGGTGTGGGCCATCTATGGCTTTTGGAACTCTATCAACGACCCGTTGGCCGGCCACTGGTCTGATCACACCCACACCCGCTGGGGGCGGCGCATACCGTGGATGGCGGCCAGTTTGGGGCCGCTGTTGTTGGTGTTCTATGGGCTGTGGAACCCGCCAGCCGGCTTGGTCGCGCAGCGAGGATGGGGGTTGCTGCTGTACTTCGCGGCCGTGGTGATGGTCTTTGATCTGCTATGGTCCATCTTCGCGCTCAATTGGACCGCGGTGTTCCCGGAGATGTTTGCGGATTTGGCCGAGCGGGCCACGGTGAACGCGTGGCGTTACGCGTTCGCCATTGTGGGGTTGTTCGTGGGCATTGGCCTGCCGCCTGTGTTGGCCGGCGCGGACTGGGAGCGCCGGGCGTGGATGGCGGGCGTGCTTACGGCCGTGGCCGCGGTGTTCGGCGTGCTCACGGTGCTGGGCGCGCGCGAGCGCCCCGAATTCCGCGAGGACGCCGCGTTGCCCTTTTGGGCCGCGCTGAAGGCCACGTTCGGGCATGGGAATTTTCGCGTCTTCTTGGCCGTCAATTTGTTGGTGCAGTTTGTGTTCTTGATGCTCAACGCAACCGCGCCGTTCTACACCAAATACGCGTTGGGTTTTGTCGAGCCGGTGCAAGTCGCTGGCGTGCTGCTGGCGCCCGAGATGCAAACCAGCGCGTTCTTGGGCGTGGCCTTTGCGGTGGCGTTGCTGGCGATGCCGGCCTGGGCCTGGTGGACGCGGCGGGTGGGCAGTCGCACCGCGCTGCAAGTCGCGCTGGGGTTGACCGCGGGGGTGCTGGTGGGTTTGTTCTGGGCCCATGACTTTCGCAGCGGCATGATCATGGCCGCGCTCATGGGTTTGCCTCTGGCTGGGCTGCTGATGCTCACCGATTTGCTGTTGGCCGACGTGGTGGACGAGGACGAACTGCGCACGGGTGTGCGCCGCGAAGGCATGTATTTCGGCATCAACGGGCTGGTGATTCGGCTGGCGTTTGTGGCGCAAGGGCTCATCATGGCCGCATTGTTGCGTTGGGGTGGCTACCACGCACCGCCGCCGGGCGTGGCCTATGTGCCCCAGCCCGAGCGGGCGGTGTGGGCGTTCCGCTGGATGATGGCCGGCTTGCCGGCCTTGGCCGCGCTCGCGGGCGTGTTTTTGTTACGCGCCTACACCCTGCACGGCGCGACCTTGGCCACGCTCAAGGCCCGGTTGGACGCGCTGCACCAGCAAAAGCGCGACCGCATGGGCCGGTCGCGCTGATCTGGGGACTTGGGCCCTGCCCGGTCCGCGCGCACCCTGGGCAGGATGTGCAAAAACGCGGGGTCGAGCCCACCGACTCGGCCCCGCGTTTCTGGGAGGAGGATGCCCATTCGCGCGCTTAGCCACAACCACCGCCCGACGGCCCGGCCGGCAATTCCAGTTTGATCTTGGGTTGGAACTCTTCGAGCAGTTCTTCGTGCCAATCCCAATCGGGCACAGGATCGGCCGCGGGCGACGCCTCACCCAGCGCGTAGTCAAAATCCCAGCGCAGGCGCTCGGTGTTCACGCCGCCGGTGAGGCTACGCGGATGGATGCGCGGGTCGTCTTGGGCGAAGTAGTCCAACCAGTGGTTGATGCCACCGTCCAAGATGTACACGTTGGGCACGCCCAACGCGACCAGCGTCTTCCACGCTTCGGTCGCGGCCTGGTCGTCGTTGCTCACCAACACCACCACGGTCAGCCGTGGATCCTTCTTCAAGCGTTGGGCCCAGGCGGGCAGGTCGTCCATGTCGGCTCGGTGCGCCCAGCGGATGTGGAACAGATTGTAGTCCGCCTCCGCGCGCACATCCAACACCACCGTGCGGAAGCGTTCATCGTAGCGGGCTTCCATGAGTTCGCCGGGGTGGATGTACACTTCGCGGGCCTGAAGTTTGGCTTCCATCTCAGGCGCGACCCGGGCCCAAAGTTCGTCCACCGTGGGCTCGCCAAACAGCGGCAGGGCCACAGCCGCCAGGGCCACCAAACCAAAGCCCCATTTGGCCGTGCGGCTCCAAACGGGGTTCTTACCGCCCACTTTACGCTCCACATAGTCCGCGCCCCAGAACATGAGCAGCGCGACGATGACCACGATGGCCACCATCACGCCATACGACGTGCCAAAGACCTCGAACAAGGTCAGGCGCCCGTAGTTGCTGCTGTACCACCAAGCGTGGAACAAGGGCTCGGTTTCGCCAAAGAGCAGCACACCGCCGACCACGCCCAGCGCGAACCATAGGCCGTCGAGCTTGCCCGTGGCCGCAGACACGAACGACGTGCCAGGGCAAAAGCCGCCGATGATGAAGCCCACGCCCATGATCAGGCCGCCCACGATGCCGGGCCACAAGTAGGTCGGGTTGACCCAAATGCGCTCATAGTCCAACCACCCCATGGCGACGAACCAGAAGATCAGGACCATCGTGGTGATAACCGCGCCAAACATGACCTTGAGCACGGTTTGGTCTTTGAAGTAAAACTGTCCGGCCAAGCGGGTGGAAATGGCAAAGCCCGACATCTCCAGCACGGCGCCGAAGGCGATGCCGATTAGAAAGTGAATCAAGAATTTGACCCACACCACATCCATGGTCAGAGGGAAATCCATCGCGACCTCCTTCGCGGTTCGCGCCTCAGTTCCACAATTTGCGCAAGAAGTAGGCCAACGCGTACGCGCCGCCGAAGATGGCCATCATGATGGCCCAACTGCCCGCGGAGAGCACCGCGCCACCCGACAAGGCTTGGCCCGAAGTGCAGCCGCGGGCCATGCGCGCGCCGTAGCCCATGATGAGGCCCCCCACAAACGCCAACACCCAGCGGGTGCGTACCGAGACGCCCGGCCCTTTGTAGGTGGCCACTTCCCACCGGTGGTGCCATTTGGCCGACAGAAAGCCGCCGACCATCGCGCCCACCAACACGAACACCGTCCAGTTCAGCAGCGGGTTGGCGTCGCCACCGGCCATGTGGGCCAGGTAGGGATTACGGTCGACATGGCCCGGCACGATCAGGTCCTCGAAGAACACCGCGATGCGGTTCACGCCGCCCGAGGCCCCCAGGCCGCTTCCCGTGATGAGGAAGGAAAGGAACAAAACCAACCCCAACAGCAGCCCGCCCACATAGGGGTTGAGGTACGGTTTGGGCTGGGGTTTGGGTTTGGGCTGAGGTTGCGCCGAAGGGGTTGCGCTCATGTGCACTGCCTCCTGAGAGAGTTGCGGGGGGAACGGCTCCGCGCGGGCCGTTCCCCACCGCGGGGTGGCCGCCTATGCCTCCACCTCGGGGGTGTCCGCCGTGGCGGCCGTCGTCGTGGGCGGATGATGCGCTTCGATCTCCTCCCAGCCCGTGATCATGGCCTTGACGTACGCGGTGGGGGTCGGGCCGGTGGTGGTCAGGTAGATGTGCATGATGACGAAGGCCGCGAAGGACCACGCGCCGATGGTGTGCAACGGTGCCAAGAAGCGCAATCCGCCCAGTTTGTCAGCCAAATCGGGGCGCAATTGGGCGCCGAACATGATGAGCCCGGTGAGAATCTGCAAGGGCAACAGCACGTTGAGCAGGCCAAAGTAGGTAATCTGCTGCAGGGGGTTCAACTTTCGGCGGGGGTCTTTTTCAAAGGGGTGCGGTTCTCCGCGGAAGATGCCGCCCAGGTAGAACTTGGCCTGCAGGATGGCTTGGTTGAAGAAGCCGCGCGGTTGCGGGATGAACTGGCGAATCTCACCGCTGGCCAGGTGGTAGAAGAGCGCCAGGGCCGCGTTGATGACCAAGATGATGGCCAGAATGTTGTGCACTCGCACGGCCAAGGGGAAGTTCATCCAGCCGCCGAAGGTCTCGGGGCGGTGCACTACCAAGCCGGTGAAGATGAGCAGAATGATGACCACGGCTTGTACCCAGTGCCACAAGCGCTCATAAAAGCCGTACATGTACGCGCGCTGCAACGGCACCTGCCCGTGGGCTTGGGCTTTGCGGGCCATCTTCAGATGCCCGACCAGGCGCAGGCCGCCGTGCACCACCACGCCCAGCAACGATCCCAAGGTCATGAGCGCGCCCAAAATGTCGATCCACGGGTAGGATGAGTGCCCAAACAGGTAGTAACCCGCCTCTTGGGGCTGCGGTCGGAAGAACAAGCCCGCGTCGGTGCGTTCCCAGCGGCCGGCGAAGGTCACATGGGCGTTGTACACCTGCGCGGGCTCGTCCACTCCCGCGGGCACATACCAAGCCACTTGCATGGGCTGGGCCAGCCGCGAAGTCTCACTGTGGCAGGCTTGGCAATCGCGCACGGCCCAGTTGTGGTCCGCGATGCTGTGGTTGATGTTGAAGGCCATGACCTCGCCGCTCACGCGCGGGCCGTCCAGGCCCAAGTCCGCCAGATTTTGGGCAATGCGTTCGACTTTGGCGTCGCTGTCCAGCCGAAGTTCGTCGCGGCTGAGTTGGCCATCGCCATCCGCGTCGAACACGGCCACCACGTCGTCCCGGTACTGCCCGCCATCCAGGTAGGCTGCCTGCAGCAGGTGCTGCGGCACCGGCCGCGGGGGATCGCCATACACCCAATACCAAACGCCGATGAGGTTATAAGGCGCCCACTTTTGGCTGCCGTCGGGCATGGCCTTGAGCAGCGCCACCGGCTCAAAGCCCACGATTTCGTCGTGGACAGGATCGGTGCCGCCTTGGATGCCGCGCAGGATGCGTCGTGGCTGACCATTGGGCAGCACGACCGTCCAGTCCACTTGCGCCAGCGCGGGCGCGTGGATTTGGGGCACGTGGCAACTCTCGCAGGCCAAGGCCCGCATGTGGCGTTCGGTGTAGGGCAGCCAATCTTCATGCGACGCGCGGGCATCGTGGCAGTCGGTGCAAGCCCGGACCGTGCCTTGCGATTCTGGGTCCACCCAATATTGGCTGCTGTAGCCCCGAGCGAAGTCGTGGTTCGGGCGCAGCAGGTAATCGCCAATTTCCACGCGGCGCGGGTCATAGGTCAAGTATTCGGGTTTGTCTTCCCATTCTTCTTTGTAGGCCGGGTTGTTCAGTGAGTGATGGCAATCGTTGCATTGCACATCGCGCTCTGCGTGCACATCCCACGCCCGGCGCAGGTCGCTTTTGCCCCTGATGTTCATGCCGCTTTCGCTGATGCGATCCGCGGCGAAGATCTGGCCGGTGGTGGCGGTTTCCCACTGCTGCAGGTCGCCCGGCCGAATGAGCAGGGGCTCGTTGTCGCCTTTGGCCTGCACGACGCCGTGGCACAGCGCGCAATTCTGGCTGGTGGGGTCTTGAATGGGCAACACCTCCCGGGGCACCGAGCCGTCGGCCAAGAACATGTCGGCGTTCCATTCATAGCCGTCGCCGTTCCAGCGCACCAGGCCGGTCATGTCCAGCGTGGCGGTGTTGGCCCAGGCGAATTGTCCAGCCTGCAGCGCGGCGATGCGGGCCTCGTTGTCGGGGTTGGGCAGGTGGCACAAGAAGCAGTTCATTTCCACCGTGCCCGAAGCGGTCCAATCCCAGGCCTGGGGTTGGCCGTCGGCGCCCAGCACGGCCGTTTCGGGGTTGTCTGCGCTGGGGGACAAGGCGGTGAGTGGCCGGCCATCGCGCGCGAACTGCGCGGGTCCTCCGCCCACGTGGCGGCCGCCGAAGCGCATCAGCCATTCGGGCGTGCCCAAGTCCAGGGGTTCTCCTGCTGGCGAGAGATAGCGATAGAGCAAAGGATTCCAGCGACCGAACAGCCCGGGGGACTGGTCCCACGGATGGGCCGGGGGTTGTTGCGTGTGGCCCCAGGCCTGCAGCCCGACGTCCGCGTGGAAACTGTGATTCACGATGTAGTCGGTATCGTGACATGCGCCGCACGTTTGCACCGTCGAGACGGGGTTGCCGGTCTCGACCACGGGCTTGCCGTCGGCGTCACGCAAAATGACGGGCGGATGCATGGGGGAGCCTTCGCCGGTCGCGGGGGCTGGCTGGGCCGGCGCGGCATAGGCGGTGAAAGCCAGGGCACCGGCCAGGGCCAAGACCAATCCGCCCAACACCATCCACAGCCAAGGTCGTCGCAACAAAGTCGTCATGGTCGTTCTCCGCTGCCGTGATGCGGGCCGCGCGATGGGCGCGGCCTCGCGGTCTATTTGCTGCTGCTTTCCCGGCCGCCCCATTCCGCGGGGTCGCCCGGATAACCCAACGCTTGCCAATCCAGCCGCCCTTCGGGGCCGTGGCAGTCGCTGCACTGCAAGGCTTGGTCCGCGGGGGCGACCATGTGGGCTTGTGGGTAGAAGAACCACGTTTCCGCGAAGTCCCACTCGCCACTGAAGGGGATGCCCGCGTATTTGGCCCCTTCGCGCAGCGCGACGTCCCAATCGAACGCGTCCCAAAAGGCCCCTTCGCCTACGGTCCACGGTTGGAGCAAGATGCGGTATTGGGTATCGTAGGGTTGCCGGCCGCGATGGATCTTGAAGGGCCAGATCTTGGCGTTGGGGTCATGGATGTCGCCGGCCGGCGGGTTGATCAGTGTGGGGCGGCTGGGGTCGATCTCGTCGCCCAATTGGTAGCGATACGCGACCTCGCCGTTCCACCAGTAATATTCTGGCACGATGTTCTTTTCGTAGCGGAAGGAGCCCTTGATCTTCAAATATGTGTAGTGGTTTTGCGGGATGTCGTCCCGTCCGGCCGTGGACCAATCCCACCACACTTTGGTCGGCCACTTGCGAGCCGTGTAGGGCACGTGGCAGGTGCTGCAGGCGACCGCGTCGGTGTGGTCGTTGAGCCGGTCGTCTTTGTGCGGTCGGGGGCTGTGGCAATCTTCGCAAGCGACCTGCGAGGTGTATTCCACCGCGAAGGACAAGGCTTGGCCTTTGATGCGATGGTGTTCGGTGGTGTGGCAGTCGACGCACAGTAGGTCATATTGGCCCATGTGGACGTCCAACTCGGGGTCGGGGGTGTAGAGGCTTTCGTCCAGGTCGCCGTGCTTGACCGCGTTGCCGCCGCCGCCGTTGAAGTGGCACTTGCCGCAGTTTTCACGTGTGGGCGGGCCCCCTACGCTCTGGGCCGCCAGCGTGAGATCCACCCCATCGGCGGGCAGGCCAGCCTTGCCTTTGGCATATGTGGTCATGTCCGCGTGGCAGACCAGGCAATCCACATTCTCGGGGTTTTCGAAGTCGAAATCCGCGTCTTTCCACCCGTAGCCGATGTGGCACTTGGTGCAGCCCGGCCAGTTGCCTTGGATGCCGATGCAGAAGTTGTTGATGGCGTTCTTCTTGCCGAGTTGAATCTCTTGACCGCCCAGCCACCGCGCCCGCATGGGTTCGCTCAGCCAGGTCCAGTGGCTGGTCTGCATGACCTCTTGGGCCGCGTTGGGGTGACACTCTAAGCAGGCTCGCGTGACCTCTTGCGGGGTCTCGTAGGGCCCTGGCATCAGGTTCGAGTGGTCGGTGGGCGCGGGCCGTTGCGGCACAGGAGCCCAGGGGTCGTTGGCCGCCGTGGCCTTGGGCAAGAACAAGGCCACGGGGACGAACACGAACAACACAATCCCACCTAAGAGAAAGAGCCAAGAAGCCTGAGAACGGTTCACGGTGACCTCTCCACGAAGAAACGAAGCGTCGGATGCCGGTTGTTCCGGTCGAAGGACATCCCTATTTTCATCCCGTTTTCATACAATCGCCAGTGAAGTTCGTCACGTATCCTTGCATAGAGATATAGACAATCGCGTATAGGCAGAGGGGTAAAAAAAGCCCAACCGGCGTCGCACCGGTTGGGCGCTGGGGAGGGCGTGCGCGCACCTATTCGACGCGCACGATGCGCACGCGAAACGTTTCACCTGGGGCGTGGACTTCAACCACATCGCCCACTTTGTGCCCCAGCAAGGCCTTGCCCAGCGGCGATTCGTTGGAAATGTACCCCCGCGCGGGGTCGGCCTCGGCCGCGCCGACGATGGTGTAGGTCTCTTCGGGGCCGCCGTCTTCGTCTTGGATGACCACTTTGGAGCCAACTTGAACTTCGTCGTTGGAAGTGGGTTTTTCAATCACCCGCGCGGTGGCCAACAAATGCTCCAGTTCGCGGATCCGACCCTCCACGAAGGCTTGTTCCTGCTTCGCGGCTTCGTATTCGGTGTTCTCGATGAGGTCGCCCCCTTCTTGTAGCGCCTCGTGCAACCGCTGGGCCACTTCTTGACGTTTGACCGTGCGCAGATACTCCAGTTCTTCTTTGAGCTTGCGGTAGCCTTCTGGCGTCAAGTAAGTCGTTGTCATACGCACTCCTCGGGGTCGTGCCCCTCTGCAACGCGGATCTCCGCGCGAAATGCACGGCCGCTTATAGCGGCAAACGCCCGGCCCGCATGGTGGCCGGGTGGGCACGGGCATTATACAGAAAAGCCCAGGGAAACGCAACCCCCCACTCTCTGTGCTCCCCGAGTCTCCGTGTGAAATTTTCGCCCCCTCATCCTTGACAAAAGGCCCATTCTCCGTTATCTAAGAGGGCGATTTTCACGGAGTGAGCGAAGCATGCAAATCAGCCTTGCCTTCCCCAAGAAGAAGAGCCGCACCAAGGTCCTCACGCCCTCCGCCCGGCCGGAATGGGGAAGGTAATGGCATTGTCATACCCCCAACGCGCGTTCGCTCAAGCCCCCCGGTCGTGGACCGGGGGATTTTTTTATCTCATTCAGGGAGGTCCCATCATGGCTGGTCGCTCCTTCCAAGGCCGCCCCTTGGAAATCGTAGACACGACCCTACGCGAGGGGCAGCAATCCCCCTTGTTGCACGACTATGAAAAGTATTACTTCTCGCAGAGCGACAAGCAGGAACTCTTGCGCGGTTTGATCCTCTATGGGGTGAAGTTCATTGAACTCTTCGCGCCGACGGTAAGCCCGCGTGAAGCCGAGGACGTTCAAGCCCTGAAGGCCATACGCGATGAACTCGCGCCCCAGCACGGCTACGCCTTCTTGGTGGCCCATGTGCGAGCCCACCCGCAAGACATCGAAGCGGCCATCCACGCGGGCTTTGACGGCCTGCACATCTACATGGGCACGTCGCTCATGGCGCAGCGCTACAACCACGGCAAAGGCCTGGATGAAGTGGCTCGCCGAGCGCGCGCCTTGCTGGAGGACTTGCGTCGCCATCACCCCAACCTGTGGCTGCGCTTTAGCGGCGAGGACGCTTTCCGTACCCCGCTGGACGATCTCTTCCGGGTGTACGATTCGATCGTCCCCTATGTGGACCGCTTGGGTATGCCCGATACCGTGGGCGTCGCCACGCCCGCGCGGGTCACCCAGCGGGTGCGCGCCTTTCGCGAACGCTATCCCAACACCCCGCTGGAAGTGCACTTTCACGACGACCGGGGCTTCGCTCTGATCAACGCGTTGACCGCCGTGCGCTCGGGCGCCCAATTCGTGAATACCACGGTGCTGGGCATCGGTGAACGCTCGGGTATCACGTCAATGACCGCGCTCCTTTTCAACCTGTTCCTGGATGGCGAATACGAGCGCGTGCTCCCCTATCAAATTCATTTGTCCTACCCCCTCAACATGTTGGTGGCCGACAAACTCCATATGTTGGTCCCCTTCAAAGAGCCGGTGAGTTTGACCAATCGCACGCACACCGCGGGCGTGCATCAGCAGGCTGTGCTCAAACACACCGGCACCTATGAGGCCACCCCCTTGGCCCTGTTTGGGGTCAACCAGCGGGACCTCTTGCTGGGCCCTCTCTCGGGCTGGAACATCATCCGCTACTTTTTGGGCGAGGTGCACTATTTTGACTTGGACGAAGCCACGGCCAGGGCCATGGCCCGGCGTTTCAAAGAAGTGGTCTACGACCGAGTACCCGGCACATCGCCGGCGCAGGTGCTGCTGGATCTGGCCCAAGAATTCGGTCTGCAAAAGCGCGCCCATCCGCCTCAAGAGGCCTTCCCCGTCGAAGAACACCTCGCCCCCGACGCCGTGCCCAATCACAGCGCCGCGTTGCGGGTCCGCGCGTAGCACCATGCCCCATCTCGTGAGTGGAGGTTCCCCATGGCGATGACCTTTGCCCAGAAACTCTTGGCCGCGAAAGCCGGGCGAGGGGAAGTGCGCGCCGGCGATATCGTCACGGTAACGCCCGACTGGCTCCTTTCCCACGACAACACCGCGGCCATTGCCCGCATTTTTCGTCAGGACTTGGGGCGCGCTCAAGTGCCGCATCCGGAGCGGCTCATCATCGTGTTGGACCACGCCGCGCCGCCGCCCACCCCCAGACACGCGCAAAACCACGCGGAAATCCGGGCCTTCGTCAGGGCCCAGGGGGTGCGGCACTTCTTCGATGTCGGCGCGGGCATCTCTCACCAAGTGATCGCCGAAGCCGGGCTGGTGCGGCCGGGCCAGATTCTCTTGGGCGCAGATAGCCACACGCTGCACCAAGGCTGGTTGGGCGCGTTTGCCGCGGGGGTGGGTCGCACCGAAATGGCCGCCCTCTGGGCCACCGGACGCACCTGGCTGCGGGTCCCTGAGAGCATTCGCATCGAAGTAGTGGGCGCGCTGCCGCGCGGGGTCTCCGCGCGGGATGCTGCCCTCACGCTGGTTGCCGCGTTGGGCGCCGCAGGGGCCCGTTACGCGGCTGTCGAATTCGCGGGGCCAGGCCTCGCATCCCTTTCCCCCGCCGACCGAATGACGCTTGCCAACCTCATGGCCGAGACAGGCGCCAAAAGCGTTTACCTGCCCCCTGACGAGGCCACCTGGTCTTACCTGGGGGGCGGCGCTGCCGACGAGCGACGGTGGGCGCAGCGTCTACGCCCAGACCCCGACGCTGCCTACCGCGCGCGCTATCGCCTGCATCTGGATCGGGTGCGCCCCACCCTGGCCCTGCCCCACCGGGTGGATCGCGCCGCCCGCGTGGCACAAAACCAGGGGCAGCCGCTCCATCTGGCCTTCATCGGCACGTGCGCGGGAGGGCGGTTGGAAGATCTGGCCCGGGCCGCGGCCGTTCTTCAGGGGCGGCAAGTGCACCCTCAGGTCCGGCTGATCGTGGTGCCGGCCTCCCGTCGGGTGCTGGAGGCCGCGTTAGCGCGGGGGTACATCCAGACCCTCGTCCAAGCCGGCGCGCTGATCGGCACCCCCGGGTGCGGGCCCTGTATGGGGAACCATTTTGGCATTCCCGAGCCGGGCGATGTTGTGCTCTCCACGTCCAATCGCAACTTTCGCGGGCGCATGGGCCAGCCCGACGCGCAAATCTACCTGGCCTCCGCCGAAGTCGTCGCAGCCAGCGCGGCCGCCGGGCGCATCATCTTGCCGCGGCGTGCTCCAGCGGAACCCCGCGCGCCCGCGGTCGAGGTGTTACACCCCCCGCCACCCGCGGCACCGGTAACCGCGCCCGCGCCTTGGCCAGGACGCGGGACCACGCGCGGGCGGGCGTGGGTGTATGGCGACCACATCAGCACCGATGAAATCTTCCCGGGCAAGTACACCTACACTTTGCGCACGCAAAGCGAGATCGCCGCCCATGCCATGGAAGATGTGGACCCTGCTTTTGCGCGTGAAGTGCAGCCGGGGGATGTGCTCTTTGTGGGCGAGAATTTTGGCCATGGCAGTTCCCGCGAGCAGGCTGTGACCTGCTTGAAGTACGCGGGAGTGGCCGCGGTGGTGGCCAAATCTTACGCGCGGCTGTTCTACCGCAACGCGGTGAACCAGGGGCTGCCCGTGTTGGAAAGCCCTCAAGCCGTGGACGCGGCCCGTCGGGGCGATCCAGTCGTTGTGCACTGGGAGGAGGGCGTGGTGGAACTGCCCGCGGGCCGTTTCCCCTTCCGTGGGCCCCAGGGCCTGGCGCGAGAAATCTTGGACGCGGGCGGGTTGGCAGCATGGCTGTAGCCACGCCATTGCCCACCGCCCCCATCCCCCTTCCTCAAGGAGAACAGCCATGCCCATGCGCCGCGTTTTAGCCCTTCCCGGGGATGGCATTGGCCAAGAAGTCATCCCCGCGGCCGTGAATGTGCTTCGGGCCTTGCTCCCCCAAGTGGACGTGCTGTGGGGCGAAGCCGGCTTTGCCACCTTTCAGGCCCGCGGCACCGCGCTACCCGTGTCGGTATTGCAACTCGCCCGACAAGTCGACGGCATCCTTTTCGGCGCGACATCCTCGCCTTCGCGACGGGTCGCGGGGTATCGCAGCCCCATTTTGACCCTGCGACGAGCGCTGGGGCTGTGCGCGAACATTCGTCCCGCGCGTTCGTGGCCTGTCCCCGGCGCGCGGCCGGGCATCGACCTGGTCATCGTGCGCGAGAATTGCGAAGGGCTTTATGTGCGCGACGAGCAATGGGAAGGCCCGGACAAGGCCGTTGCCCGCCGGGTCATGACCCGCGACGGCGCGCGAAAGGCCGCCGAAGCCGCGTGGCGCGTGGCCCTCGCGCGCGCCCAGGCGCGCGGGCGGTTGGGCGCGCGCCTGACCATCGTCCACAAAGCCAATGTGCTTTCGCTCACCGATGGCCTGTTTCGCGAAACCGCGCGAGAAGTCTTCGCCCGGCACAGCCGTGCATCCGAGCCGTCCATCGTGGTGGAGGAGATGTTGGTCGATACCGCGGCTTTGCGTTTGGTTCAACAGCCTGAGGCGTTTGATGTGATTTTGGCCCCCAATCTTTATGGGGATATTCTATCAGACCTCGTGGCCGGGCTGGTTGGCGGTTTGGGCTTAGCCCCATCGGCCAATGTGGGGGCGGGGCCGCCTTTGGTAGAGCCGGTGCACGGCTCAGCACCCGACATCGCGGGCCAAGGCATTGCCAATCCTTTGGCGGCCATTTTGTCGGTCGGGCTGCTTTTCGAACATTGGGGGCTGCTCGAACAAGCCCGCCGTTTGCGCGCGGCCGTCGAAACCGTGTTGGCCTCAGACATCCGTACGCCGGACTTGGGGGGCACGGCCACCACGCGGCAGGTTACTCAAGCCGTGATCCACGCGCTGGCGGGAGGCTGACCGTGGCCCAACGTTCTTCATGGCAAGAGGCGCGCCGCGGAAGATTTTGGCGGATGGCGCGCGGCCTTTGGCTGGCCCTGGGCTTGTGGCTGCGGTATAATCAAAGTCATGAAAAACGATTTGCGTATCTCGGCGGTAATCCTGTCATGGATGCTGGCCGCGGCCGCGCTGGTGGTGCTCAGCGGTCATGGCGGCGGAACCGCGCAAGTGGTGGATCAGCCCATCGGCGGGTTGCGGGCCACGGTGTGGACCGAACCCGAAGCCCCGCGCGTGGGCGAGGCCTTCCATGTCACTGTGGCCTTGTATCAGGCCACGGCCGCGGACCACGACACGCCGGTCACCGAGGCCCAGGTGGTGGTGCGCCTGATCGGCCCCGAGGGGCAAGAAGTCGCTCGCGAGGCCGCGTTGGACCCTGGGCCACCGCCGACGTTTGCCGCGGATGTGGTTTTGCCCGCGCCCGGTGAGTGGCAAGGAGAGGTGCATGTCACCGCGGCCGAGGGGCAGGGAACCGTGCGCTTTGCTGTGCATGTGGAAGCCGCGTCCCGGGGGGCTGGGTGGTGGCTGTGGGCGGCCGTGGGCGGCGCGGTGGTGGTCGCGTTGGGCTGGTGGTGGCAGCAGCGCCGCGCAAGGTGACCCATGGCGTCGTTCTGGCGTCCCCGCGTGTGGGTGTGGGTGCCCGTCGTGGTCGCGTCCCTGGTCATGGCGCGGCTGGGCTTTTGGCAACTGTCGCGCTTGGCCCAGCGCCGCGCGGCCAACGCGCGCGCTTGGCAGCAGTGGCAGGCGCCGCGCGTGGACTTGAACCTCATGCCCTGGCCGGCGGATCCTGCAGCGTGGGATTTGCGGGCCGCGGAGGCCCGGGGGGTGTGGGACCACGCGCGCACCTTCGTGGTCAAGAATCGGGTCTTCCGCGGGCAGACCGGGCTGCATCTAATCACGCCGCTACGTCTGGATGGCGTGGCGCGGCCCTTGCTGGTGGTGCGGGGATGGCTACCGCCCGAGCAAGACGATCCGGCCGTGTGGGACGCCTATCAGGAGGTCGGGCCGGTGACGGTGCGGGGACGGCTGTTCTTGTTCACCCCGCCCCCGCGCGGCGCAGGGGTGGCGACGCCGCAGGCCTCCGCCGCGTTCCCGCGGGTGTGGTATCACTTCGATTGGATCGCGCTGCAAGCCTATTTGGGCCCCGACCTCGCGCCCTGGTATCTGGTGGCCGAGCCCGACGCGCAAACCGATCCGTCCCGGCCGCCTTATCGTGAGCGCCTCACCCTCACGCTGGACGATGGCCCCCACCTGGGCTACGCGCTTCAGTGGTTTTGCTTCGCGGCCGCCTTGCCCGCGCTGGTGTGGTGGCGGCAGCAGCGTGGCACGTCGCCCGCGCGCGGGGGAGGCCCCGCGTTGAGACGCCCGCAGGCCGCGAACGAGGCCGGCACGAGGACGCCCCAGGCCCCGGCTTGAGCGCCCATCTCCAGGCTCCCTTGGCCGTGGGGCGGCGCGAGCCTGGCTGGTCTTGATTTCGCAAACGAGCCGAGGCGACGCTTGACGCGCCTGGCGGGCTGCGGTATACTATGGACGCCGGGCCGAGGTGGCGGAACTGGCAGACGCGCTGCGCTCAGGACGCAGTGGGCATTGCGCCCGTGGGGGTTCAAATCCCCCCCTCGGCATAGGCGAATCCCCCATTCGGGGGATTTTTTCTTTCGTCGTCGTTGGTCGGCGCCCCGCCCCCATCGGAGTGCGGTCATGCATTTGCTCACCCACGCGCACATTCGCACTTTGGACCCGCGGCGACCGTACGCGTCTGCGCTGCTGGTGCGCGCGGACGGCCGCATCGCGGCTGTGGGCACGCGGCGCGAGTTGCGGGCCGCGTTTGGCGCGCGCATCACGCGCGAAACTTCCTTGGATGGCGCGGTGGTCTGGCCAGGCCTGACCGATGGCCACTTCCACTTGCGCCAATATGCCGCGTTGCTGCACGCGGTCGATTGCGCCACCCCCACGCGCGCGGAATGCGTGCGCCGGGTCGCGCAGCGGGTGCGGCAACAGCCGCCGGGTACTTGGGTCATCGGCCACGGCTGGGATCAAAACGTCTGGCCCGAGGGCTACGGCACTGCCGCAGACTTGGATGCGGTCGCGCGGCATCATCCGGTGTTCCTCACGGCCAAGTCGTTGCACGCGGCGTGGGTGAACACCGCGGCCCTACAGGCCGCAGGGCTGTCGCCCACGGCCGAAGATCCGCCCGATGGGCACTATGGCCGGGATGCGCGCGGCCGCCTCAACGGCCTGCTCTTCGAGGGCGCCATCGCGCGCGTGCGGCGGGCCATCCCGCGGCCCACGGCCGCGCAAGTGGCGGCCCAAATGCGCGAGGCCTTGCCGCGGCTGTGGGCTTTGGGTCTCACTGGGGTACACAATTTCGACCGCACGTTGAGTTTCGACGCGCTGCAACGCTTGCGTCATACCGGGGCCCTGCAGTTGCGGGTGGCCCAATATTTGCCGTGGGACATGGGCGCAGCCATTGCTGCACTGCGTTGGCGTGCGCCCGGCGCGGACGCGTGGTTGTGGCCGGTAGGGCTCAAGGGGTTTGCCGACGGCGCGCTGGGGCCCCGCACCGCGGCCATGTTGATGCCTTACGCAGACACGGGCCACCGCGGCACGTTGCTGCTCACCGCGGAGCAAGTGGCCGCCAAGGCGGCCCAGGTGGGGCCTTGGGGGTGGTCGTTGGCCGTGCACGCCATTGGCGACGCGGCCAACCGGGCCGTCTTGCGAGGCTTCGCGGCCGCGCGCGCCCGTGAGGCCGCCGCGGAGCCGTTCCCCATGCCCCGACACCGCATTGAGCACGCTCAGCGGGTCGCCCCCGACGACCTGGAGGCCTTTGGACGCCTGGGCGTGATCGCCTCAATGCAGCCCGTGCACGCGTTGAGCGACATGACCATGGCCGAGCAGGCTTGGGGCGCCCGTTGCGAGACCGCGTACGCATGGCGTCGTTTGGACCTGGTCGGCGCACGTCTGGTCTTCGGCTCGGACGCGCCGGTCGAATCGCCGGACCCTTGGCTGGGGCTGTGGGCCGCGGTGACCCGCCGCCGGCCCGACGGCACGCCCCAAGGCGGCTGGTACCCGGAGCAGCGGCTCACGTTGGAGCAAGCGCTGTTGGCCTACACCGTCGGCCCGGCATACGCGGCCTTTCGCGAACACGACCTGGGGCGGTTGGCCCAAGGGTACTGGGCCGACCTCATCGTGTTGCCTCACGACCCCTTTGCCTTGCCTCCTGAGGCGCTGCTGGAGACCCGCCCCACGCGTGTGATGATTCACGGGCGTTGGGTCTGGCCCTAAGTTAGGGCAATAGGCTGGCCAAAATGGGGGTGATGGCTTCGAAGGAAAAATGCTCCCGGGCCCGCGCGTAGTTCCATTCCACCATTTGACGCCGGAGCACAGGGTCAAGCAGGGCCGCGCGCGCCGCGTCGACCACCTCGGGCGTGACCCGGCCAGCCATCTCGACCACCTCGAAGCCCCGGGGGCGGATGTCGCTGTCGTACACGGGGTAACGATTCACCAGCAGCGGCAGGCGGTAATACACCGCCTCGAGAAACGCGTTGCCAAAGCCCTCATACAGGCTGGGGTAGGTGACGAAATCGGCTGCCGTGTACGCGTCGGCCAGGCTGTAGACCGTTCCGCCGGGGCTGTGGCCGCGGCGGGGGCCGAAGCGCCCCGCGGCATAGATCAGGGGGACCTGCTGCGCGCGGGCCCGCGCCTCCAGACTGCGCAAATACGCGTAGCCCTCATCGCCTGCGGGGTGCGAAATGACCAGCACGGCTTGGCGACCGGCCAAGCCGCGCGGGTGGCGGTTGAGTTCGGCCACCAAGTCCAGCGCGTGCTCGATGCCCTTGCGCGGCACGACCCGGGTGGGCTGGAGCACGAAGAAGTGGTCAGGGCCCAAGCCCAATTCCGCGCGCAAGCCGCGGCTCACCGCGTCCAGGCCCGGCGCGGCCCGCGCGAAGTCTTCCACATTGGGCACCACCACGCTGTCGAGCCCGCGGCGCTCTTTGAGCGACAAGCGCGCCAGGGTGTTGATCACCACGTGCCGCAAGTTGGGCAGCGCGGGCGGGAAGGTCTCACGCAGCACTTGGCTCAACCCGTTCGGAAAGAAGCGCTCTCGCTCCCAATAAAAGTCATGATGGTGGCCGATGGCGGGCAGTTGGGTCTCGGCCAGCACTTGATGCAAGGCCATCCCCAGCGGGATGTTCATGGGAATGGCCAGCGCGTTCTCAACGACCACCACCGCGGGCGCCCAACGCTCCAAGAACGTGTGCAGGGCCTGCCGCAGACGCTGGGCCAGGGCCTCCAACGCGCGCCCGACCTCGGGCTCGACACGATGGCGCCCGAACACGGCCTGCTGAATCGCGGCCACTTCGGGATGTTGGAAGTGCATCTCGGGCACGGTTTCGCCGGGCTCCGCGTTGGCGTCGCGCAGGCCGGCCAGGAAGACCACCTCATGGCCCAGGCGCCGAAAGATGGTCGCCCATTTGCCGGCTTCCAACGACACGCCGTCCAACCCCGCGAAGCGGGTCGAGATCATGGCAATTCGCATGTTAGCGTTCCTCCAGGCGCCACCAACGCACTTGATAGGGGGCCAAATGCATGGGCAACCCGCGCGCGGTGGCTTCGCTGCGCTCCCTGGGCGCCAGCAAATCGACCCACACCCCGCGCGCCCACGCCGCGGGCAGGGGGACGATCACCTCTTGGGCCGTGGCGCGCACCGAATGCACGGCCAACACGGCCGCGCCGCGCTCGTGGGGTGGGGGCACGCGCAACACGGCAAACACGCCGGGGCCGGCCTCCAGCACCTGCTGTTCGCCTTGGGGGTGGAAGGCCGGTTGGGTTTGCCGCACTTGCAATAGGCGCCGCAGCCCATGATACACCTGAGCACGACGGTGTCTGGGCGCGCGCAACTCGGCTTCCACCTGCTGGCGGTCGAACTTGGCCCGGTTGATGGCCCGTGGATGGCCGGTGCGGGCCGCGGCGTCCGGGTCCCCGCGCGAGCCAAACAGGCTGTGGACATAAAGGGCCGGCACTCCCGCCAGGCTGAACATGATGCCGTGCGCCGCGACAAAGCGCGCCACTTGCAAAGCCAAAGGCTCGTCGCCGGCCGGGTCAGAGAGCGCGTCGAAGTACGAGATGTTGAGTTCATACACACTTCGCTGACCGTCCGCACGGCTGCGGTAGGAGACCAAGCCGCCGTGGGCCAAGGTACGCTGCACCAAATGCTCGACCTCCGCGGGGCTCAGCAGCCCTTCGACCGGGCGCACCCCAATGCCGTCGTGGGATGCCAAGAAGTTGAGGAAGGTGGTGGCCGGCGATGGCGCGCGCACCGTCTGGGCCCACGCGGTCAGCCGTTGCGCGTTGCCGGTGGCAAACGTGTGCAGCACCAACGGCGGCAGGGAAAATTGGTACACCAATTGAGCCTCATCGTAGCCGTTGCCGAAATACGCGATGTTCTCCGCGTGGGGCACATTGGTCTCCGTGAGCAGCAACACATGGGGCGCGGCCAGATCCAGCACCGCGCGCAGCAATTTGACCAAGCGGTGCGCGCCTTCCAGGTGGATGCACGAGGTGCCGATTTCCTTCCAGATGTACGCGATGGCGTCCAGGCGCAACATGGCCGCGCCGTGCGCGATGTAGAACAGCAACACATCCAGCACAGCCAGCAGCACCTGGGGGTTGTGGTAGTTCAAATCCACCTGGTCCGCGCTGAAGGTCGTCCACACCCAAACCGGACCGCGCGGCGTGTCGAAGCGGGTGAGCAGCGGCCACGGTCGGGGGCGCACCACGGCCGACAAGTCGGTGTCCGGCGGCACGGTGATGAAAAAGTCCGCGTAGGTCGGGTCGCCGGCCAAAAAGCGCTGGAACCAACGGTGCTGGCTCGACACATGATTGATCACCGCGTCGAACATGAGCGCGAAGTCGCGCGCCAGGTCTTGAATGTGCTGCCATGTGCCCCAGCCGGGGTGGATTTGGGTGTAATCTACCACTGCGAAGCCATCGTCGGACGAATAAGGGAAGAAGGGCAGCAAGTGCACCCAATTCACCACACCGCGCGCCCACACGCGCAGGAAATCCCTCAGCGCGGCCAGAGGGGGTGTGGCCGGGGCGCGCACTTGATCGCCATAGGTGATGAGCAGCGCGTCTTGGTGGGTGAGCACGCGGCGGGTCGCTGGCGCGGGCGGCGGATGCTGGGCGCGAAAGGCGCGCGCCCGGTCCAAAATCTGGGGCAGAAGGCGGGCCGCGGCCTCCGCGCCGTAGAGGAACGTGAGATGTTCGCGCAGGCGCGCTTCGGGGGCAGGCAAAGGTAACGACATGGGCGACTCCCGGGGACAAGATGCCCTATTGTACGCGGGTTGGCATGATTTGGGAAAGCCTTCCTCGCCAGGGGCGACCGCGGGCCTTGGGGCCGCGCGGCTGGGGCGGGGTGGTGGGGATTGCCCTCCGGGTGGGCGCGGGGGCGCCGCGGCGCCGCGCGGCTCATTCGCCCAGGCCGCGACGCCAGGCCCATACCGCGGCTTGGGTGCGGTCCGAGACGCCCAACTTGGCGAAGATGTGCTTGAGATGGGTCTTGACCGTGTTGAGGGAAATGTGCAACCGTTCAGCGATCTCTTGATTGCTCAGGCCCTGGGCCACCAGTCGCAACACCCGCACTTCTTGCTCGGTCAGTTCATCCACCGTGGTGGTCACCGCGGCCGGCGCGATGCCCAGGCGCAGGTCGTTTAGCGCGCGCTGCAGCACGGTCCGCTCCAGCAAGACGTGGCCTTGGGCCGCGGCCCGCACCGCCAAGGGGATGGCCTGGGGGTCCGCGTCCTTGGTCAAATAACCCGCGACGCCCAGTGCAAGGGCGCGGCTGAGGTAGGTGGGATTGTCGTACGTGGTCAGCAGGATGACCGCCACCTGGGGCATGGCCGCGCGCAAGTGTTCCAACACTTGGAGCCCATCCATGTCGGGCATGCGGATGTCGAGCAAGACGACGTGAGGTTGATGGGCGCGTGTGAGGTGCACCGTTTCTTGCCCTGTGGCGGCCACGCCTACCACTTCGAATCCGGCTTGGGTGAGCAAAGTGCGCAGGCCTTCGCGCACCACGCCGTGGTCGTCGGCTATCAACACCCGGATGGCATCAGGCATGGTCGTCCTCCCCGGTGGTGAGGGGGATCCAGAACTCGATGGTCGTGCCTTGGCCGGGTTGGCTTGTGATGTGCCACGTGCCGCCGATCAGACGGGCGCGTTCGCGCATGCTGTGCAGCCCTACCGCGGGCGTGTCTTGGTCGCGCTCATCCACGCTTTGCAAGTCAAAGCCTTGGCCATCGTCTTGAATCAGGCCATACAACCGCCCCCGCGCCACCCACAGGCGCACGGTCACGTGGCGGGCATGGGCGTGTTTGCGCACGTTGCTCAGGGCTTCTTGCACGATGCGGAACGCGGTGATTTCGACTTCGGGCGCCAACCGCCCCGGCACTTCCAGGCTCAACTCCAGTTGCCAACCGTGTTCGCGGGCCATCCCTTCGGCCATCTCGCGCACCGCGAGGGCCAAGCCCAAATCGTCCAGCACCGTGGGGCGCAGGCCTTGAATCAAGCGCCGCCCTTCGCGAATGGCGCGCTGCAGTTCAGCGACGGCCCGTTCCAGGGCTTCTTGCGCGGCCGCGGGGTTTTGTTCCCGCAGCAGCAGATAGTTGTTCAAGTGCAGGCGCGCGCCTACCAGCACCTGGATCAGGCCATCGTGCAAATCGTAGGCCACCAGTTTGCGTTCCTCTTCTTGGGCGGTGATCACACGGCTGAGCAGTTCTGACAACTGCCGGCGATGCCGGCGCAGGGTGACGTATAGGTGGATGTTTTTGAGCACGGTTTCGGCTTGGTGCACCAGCACCGCGATCCATGTCTGCGCGCGAGCGAGGTCAACATCTTGCGGCTCGGGGAAGGCCAACACATAGTGGATGTCGTGGGCCCAATGCAGGCGGACCGCCCACCAATGGCCTTGGCCTTGCTGCGCAGGAATGCGGCTCACGACTTGCGTCGCGTCCCATTCGGGCACTTGGCGCGCGGTGATCAAGCGGGGCGCGGGGCCGAAGTGGGCCTGCGCGTCTTGCCATTGGCCTGTGGCGTCCACCCGATAGACCGCGACCCACGGCGCGTCAAAGAGGCGGGCCACGGCTTCGGCCGCGGTGTGCAAGGCTTGGCACAAGTCCAACTGCCGGGTCAGGGCCATGGCGCCTTGGTTGAGCAATTGCAACTGGCGCATGTCCCGGTGGATGGCCGCGGCCATGCGGTTGAACGCAATCATCAGATGGGCCAACTCGTCTTCGGTGTCGACGGGCACCCGCACCTCCATCTCGCCGCGGCCAAAGCGTTCTACGGCTTCCTTCAAACGCACCACGGGGCGGGTGACGATGCGGGCCACGCCAAGGGCCATGATAACTGACAGCACCAGCGCCAAGGTCAACACGCCCCCCGCGATGAGGCGGAACGACCCGACCGCGGCGAACAGTTGCGCCTGGGGTTCCCGGCGGATGAGCACCCAGTAGTATTGGGGATCTTCTTGTTCGGCCGGGTAGATGGGGGTGTACACCCACACTTCGTCTTGGCGATACACCACGCCCGAGCGCCCCGAGAGCACTTCGTCGGCCACATCGGGCGCATCTCGGCGCAGGCTCTCGCCGGTGTTCAAATCGTGGGGGCTGCCCCAGCGCTTGGCCGGGTCGGGGTGGAACAAGTAATAACCTTCGCTGTCCACCAACAGGGTATCGCCGTTCAAGCGCCGTGAGGCGTCGTGTTCGTACAGAATATTGAGCAAGGGCTGCGCGTGCAAATTGACGACCAAAACCCCCATCCATTGGTCGCCCCAATACAAGGGCGTGGCATAGCGCAGCACCGGATGCAACGGACGCTCGATGGTGTGATGCTCCCGGTTGAGGTCCAAGGGCGATACATACATCTCGCCGCGGGCCAACTGGGCAGCCTCTTGGAAGTAATAACGATGGGCTTTGTTCTGCAATTCGGAATCGGGCACAATGTAGGGCTCTTGGCCCAGGGGTTGGTTGACCCGCACGACTTCCTCGCCGTTCACGTCGAGATAGCGAATTTGATAGTAAGTAGGGTGCGTGCGGGCGAAAATGCGAAAGTCTTCGGCCAACTGGGCACGCCAATAGATCGCGTCCACGATTTGGGCCTTGTGTTGCGCATAGAGCAACTGGCGCATGCTATACAACTGGGCCAAGTAACGCACATCCTGCCGCGCGTTTTCCAGAAACGCCCGCAACTCGCGGGCTTGCTTTTCCAAGTTCTCGGTTGCTTGCAGCAGGGCCCGATCGCGCAGCACATCGCTGGTTATCCAATTGCCGAACAATGTGGTGCCCAGCAGCGGCAACAGCACCACCACCAAGGTCATCAGCGCGACCTTGCTGCGAATGCTGCGCGGATGCAGCCCCACCCGTTGCAGAAGCGGATGCAGAATGGGCAACATGGTCTCGTTCCACGGACGCGCGTCCCAATGCTGTGCGCCAGCCCGTGGCCGAGATTATACCGCGCCGCGCGCGGCGCCCTCGACCTGGAGGCCGAGGGCGCCGCGAAAAGGGGAAGCAGGGCCTACGGCCGGGTATCTGGCCGGCGCGACTTCAAGCGTTGCCGCGCGGCGGCCTTGAGCGCTTCGGCTTGCTCTTGGGTGAGCACGCCGTCGTCCACCGCCTGTTGCAGGGCCTCTTCGGCGGCCTGTTTGAGCGCGCGGGCGAATGCTTGGCGGGTCAGACCTTGTTGCTCGAGCAGGTCGGCCAAGGTCTTGCCGTCGGTGCAGGCTTGCTGCAAGGCCTCAGGCGTCAAGCCCAGGGCTTGGGCGACCAACTTGGCCGGGTCCAGATACGGCTGGGCCAAGACGCGGGCCCGCCACAACGCAGCCTTGTCCGCGGGCAGTTGGCCTTGTTGCTCCAAGTAGCGAATCCAATCCAAAGTGGCTTGCTGTTGGGCTTGCGCCAGCGTGGCTTCGTCAATGCCCAGGGCCTGGGCCAAGAACGTTTGGCGCGTTACAGCCGGGCGGCACCATCGCGGCGGCCGCGGTTGCCCCTTGGCCTCAGGCTCGCCCTCTTCGCTCGACCAGTCCCACGTATAGGCGGCGACCACGGTTTCGGGCGCGGCCCACGCTTGGGTGGGACGGGCCAGAGCCCAGGCCACGCCGCCCAGCAAGACCACGACACCCAGCAGGGGAATCCACCAACGCTTGTTCATTGTCCGTACCTCCGAACTTGTGGGATGATGCGATTGCCGTCACCCTGTAGCATAGCCGCCCAAGATTCAGAAAATCTCAAGCCCTGTTCAAGCGTTGGTCAAACCCGCCGCGCGCCAACGCCCGACACCAACCGCGTCGGGCGTTGCCTTGGGCACGAGGGATTTTGGGGATGGGCGGGCGATTGGGGCCCTGGGACGACAAACGCCGTGGCCCTTGTCCTCGCGTCGGCGCGCGGCCGTCGCGGCGCTTTCTTTAGGGCTCCAGCAGGTCGAACTCGACATAGGCTTGGGCAGTGACCACCAGTTCACCGCTTTCGATGGGGACTTCGGCCACGGCCTCCATGCCCGCGCTCTTGTACGCCATTTCAGCCCGTGGTACCGGCTGACCACCGCTGAACGACACCCGCCGCGGCGCGCCCAGTTGCATGCCCAAGGTCTCGGCCATGAGCCGCGCTTGGGCTTGCGCGTCTTGCAGGGCTTGACGCCGTGCTTCGACCAAGGCCTCTTCATAGTTCGACGCGCCGAAACGCAGGCCATACACTTGATTGGCGCCCGCGTCCAGCGCGGCGGCGATGATGACCCCCAGGTTGTCCAGGTCGCGCACGGTGATGCTGACGGTGTTTTCGACTACGAAGACCTGGCGAGGGTTGTCGGACGGCCCAACCGTGGTCTGATAGACGTTGAAGTTGGCGGTTTGCAAGTCTTTCTTGGCCACGCCCAAGGCTTGCACCGCGTCGTAGATGGCTTGGGCCACGCGGATGTTTTCGCTTACGGCCTGGCCCACATCGCGATGCTCGGTGCGCACGCCCACGCGTACGGTGGCCAGGTCGGGGCTCAGCGTGACCCGACCCACGCCCACGGTGCTGGCTACGCGGGGTTCGGGCGTGGTGGCTGGCGCGGGCACCAACGTGGTGGTCTGGGGCGTGGCAGCCCAGGCTTGGCCCGCACACCCCGCAACCAGCCAGGCGAAAATCAGCGCCACGAGCCCGACGCCCCAACGGACGCTCTTGGAGGATGCAGAAAGGTGGAAGGACATGGCACTCTCTCCTGGACGAGGGGGGAACTCGACTGCGCCCTTAATAACGCCCCCGGCCCGTCAAGGGTTCCCGTCCCCTGAAAAAGGCTTTGGCTTACCCCGCCGCGAGGCCTTCCCAGGTGGGCGTGATGCCGTGCGGGGCCAAGGCCGCGAACAGCGGGCCGGGCGGGACATGCTCCAACGGTGAGAGCAGGCCCCGGTCACGAATTTGGCCGGTGGCCAACAGCAGCGCGCTCGCGGCCGCGGTAAACCCAACGGTGCGCTGCATGGCCAGCAGTCCGGTGTCCAGGTCACGATAATCTAAAATTTGCGCGGCGCGACGCACAGGCTGCCCGTTGAGGTCTCCCTCGACCTCGACCCGCACCAAGGCGATGTCGCGTTCGTGCCGCGCGTAGCGCAGTTGCGGCTCCAGCAGGGCCTGCAAGAAGCGGGCCGGTGACACGGCCGCGCCGTCAACGGTGATGGGCTGGGTATCTAAGAAGCCCAATTGCCCCCACGCGCGCCATAGCGCGCAGTGACCGGGCCAACGCAGCGAATAACGCCCCGCGGTGCACACCCCTTGCAAGCCCAAACGGGTCAAATAGCGGGTGACATCGCCGTTGGGGTAGGCCTCCAACTCGCCCAATTCGGGGACAGCGTAGCGGAAGCAGTGGGCTTCGGTGAACAACTCCTCCGGCGGGATGGCTACTTCGTGGCCGTGTTGCACCACGCGCGCGGGGCGACGATACGCGGATAGCACGCCCGCGAAGGTCCAAGAGATTTTGTAGCGCAACGGTGGCGTTGCGGCCGCGGGCTCGGGGATGCCCGCGCCAAACACCCGCCACAGGCGCACCTGCTCCAAGTCGGCGAGCAGCACGCGCGAAAGCACCAAATCCAAGCCGGGGTCCAGCCCAGACTCGGGCAGCAGGGCGACGCCCTGGGCCGCGGCCTCGCGGCCTAAGGCGGTGAATTCAGGCAGCGGGTACGACGCGTCCACATAGTGGACCCCGCGGGCCACTGCCGCGCGCGCCAGGGCCAGGCGCACCGCGGGGGGTGCCAGGCCGATGACCACCGTCACGGGGTCCTCCCACGCGGGCGCGAGCGCGGCGGCGTCCGCGGCGTCGACGGGCAAGGCACGCAATTTGGGCGACGCGTAGCGGCGTTGCAGCGCGTCCAGCGCGTCCGCGCGCGGATCAGCCACCCACACGCGCGCCACTTCGGCGCGCGCGAGCAAGAAGTGCACGGCCGCGGTGCCTTGCAGGCCCGCGCCGGCGACCAAAACAGAGATGTCAGACATGGTTCACCTCGCGCATAGAGGGGATGCGCGATGCGCGGGCCCAAACGCGTCAGGCCCGACGCATCCGCCAGAGGTACAGTCTATACAAACCCGGACGATAGACGCGGTCCCAGGGCCCGGCGGCCCGGCGCACTTGGCCGCCGAAACCGCGCTTGAAGCGATACACGCCCCATAAGCCATCTCGGCGGCGGGTGAATTGGGCCTCCAGTTCGGCCTCTTCCGCGTCGGGCACGCCCCACAGGTCGTATTCCTCCGCGCCTTGGGCTTTGGCCCAACGCATGGCTTCCCATTGAAGCAGATAGGTGGGCATGCGGTTGCGATGCTGGTTGGACGACGCGCCGTAGAAATACCACGCGCGGCGGCCACGCCGAAAGATCATCAGCGCGGCCAGGGGCTCGCCTTGATATTCGGCTACCAGCAGTTGGGCCTCCCCGCGGGGGTGGAACAATTCGTAGGCGCGGCGGTAATAAGCCGCGGGGTGCAGGGGGAAACCGTCCCGTTGGGCCGTGGCCTGCAGCAGCGCGTAGAAGCCATCCAGGTCATCCCAAGGGCGCACGGTCACGCCCTTGCGCGCGGCCAGGCGAATGTTGTAGCGGGTTTTTTGCTTCATGCGGGCCAAGAGGGTGGGTTCGTCGCCGCGCAAGTCGATCACGATCGTGCGTGGGGGTTGGATGCTATGCGGCGAGGCCCGAAAGCCTGGAGGCGGTGAGGGCATGGCTTCGCGCCAGGCGTCGGGCTCAACTTTGAGGAATACCGCGCGGCGGGCCCGCGCGTGGGCGTCCACCACCTGCCACAGGGTGTCGGACCACGCGCCCACGGGGCCTTTGGGCACATAGCCCACATGGAAGCCCAGGGGCAACCGGCGCCACAGCACCAACGCGCCGGCCTGGTCGACGATGAACGGCGTTGCCTGCCAGCCGAATTCGGTTTTGAGTTGGGCCCAGGCCCGCGTTTGCAGCAAGTGCGCGTCGGGGTGCCGGGCCAAAAAGGCGTCCCACGCCTCCCATGAGGCGGGTGCGAACTCAGTCATGCCAAGCCTCCCAGGCGTCGTGCAGCGCGGCTTCGGGCACGGTCACGCCCGGCTGCACTTGGCCCACGGCCACAGGCAGCGCGAAGAGAACCTGACGCCCGCGGCGTTTTTTGTCGTGTTGCAGCGCGCGGTAGAACGCGGCCCAGCCCACCTCCGCGGGGATGCGGGTGGGCAATCCCAAGCCGTGGGCCCATGCTGCGACCTGATAAGGCCACTCGCGCGGCGCCAGCCCCAGCGCCGCGGCCAGCGCGGCTTCCACTACCAGGCCGATGGCCACGGCCGCGCCGTGGGGATAGGTGTAGTCTAACGCGGCTTCGATGGCGTGGGCCACGGTGTGCCCCGCGTTGAGTTGCGCCCGCAGGCCGGCGCGTTCGTAGGGATCGCGCTGCACAACGGCGACTTTGATGGCCACGGCCCGCCGGACGACCTCGTCGGCCGCGCGACGCACCGCGTCCAAGCCTTGCTCCAGCAGGGTCAGCAAGGCCGTGTCGCCGTCCAGCAAGGCGTGTTTGAGCACTTCGGCCAGGCCATAGCGCCAGTGGGCGGTGGGCAGGGTGCGCAATAGTTCGGGGTCGGCCAGCACGGCGCGCGGGGGGTGGAACGCGCCCACCAAGTTTTTGCCCGCGGGCAAGTCGATGCCGGTTTTGCCGCCTACGGCCGCGTCGACCATGGCCAGCAAAGAGGTGGGGAGGTTGAGCCACGGCACGCCGCGCATGTAAGTGGCCGCGGCGAATCCGGCCAGGTCGCCCACGACGCCGCCGCCCAAGGCCAAAATCAGGCTGTGGCGATCCAGGCCGGCCGCGGCCCACGTTTCCCACAGGTCGGCCAAAGGGCCCAACGTCTTGCTGGCCTCGCCCGGCCTGAGCACATGCACCGACAAGTCGATGGGCAAACGGTCAAGCCCGCGCAGCAAGGCCGCGGCATGGTATTGGTGCACATGGCGGTCGGTGACCACGCCCACCGCGGTGGGGGATGGTGTCAGCCAGGGCCGGAGCGCGGCATCCCATTGGCGCGCCCAGCCGGGCCGCACCCGCACATCGTACTCCGGCCCCATGCCCCGCAGTCGAAACGCGCCCCAAGCCACTTGCACTTGCCAAACCAGCGCGTCGGGGCTTTGGCCGTCGGTGGGCACCTGCCGCGCGAACGAGGCGTAGTGCGCGGCACGCGCCTGCAGCAGCGCGGTGAGTTGCGTCGCGTCTTGAAGCAGGGGGCGTTGGCCCGGCTGGGCCGCGAGACGGTCGCGCAAGGTCTCGACGCGCGCGGTGAGCAAGGCCACAATGCCGGCTTGGTGGGCCAGCCGCCGGTTGGCCGGGTCGAGCAACGCGCCGCCGCCCAAGGCCACGACCGCGCCGCGCGGCCCCGGGGGATGGCGTATGAGGTCGCGCAACGCCGCGGCCTCCCGCTGCCGAAAAGCGGCTTCCCCTTCTGAGGCGAAGATGTCGGCGATCGAACGGCCGGCCGCCCGCGCGATGCGCGCGTCCAAATCCACAAAGGGCAAATCTAAGGCCTGGGCCGCATGGCGCCCAACCGTGCTTTTGCCCACCCCTGGCGGACCGTACAAGAACAAGAAGTGCATGACGACGACTCGTTGATGCGAATGCCTGCGCGCTCGGCCCGCGGGCCGAGCCACGCCGAAATCTGGTCGACCGATGCCGGTTTCCCCCAGTCCCTTCCTGCGCGGGGCGATGGGTTTGGCCGCCCTGGCCTCATGCATCACCATCGCCACTTGAATTGTAATACATCTATAACCCTGCCGTCGCGCGTTGTAGAAGCGCGGTTTTTGGATTATACTTCAGGATACATCCCCCAGGGGGTGTCCTTCTGCCTAAGGATATTCCCGGAGAGTAGGCCATGCAAGACGATTTCCGTTTTTTCCGCGATGACGCTGACGAGATGGAAGCCCCCGAGCACGGCCATGCGGCCGAGACGCCCGTGCACGAACGCCTGAACTGGGCGCAAAAGGAACTGGATCGCATTGACCGGCGTTTGCGTGAGTTGCGCATGACCACCGACCGGGTCAAAGAGGAAAGCGAGCGCCTGGGCCAACAAAGCGCGTCCATCATTGCCTATTTGAAACAAGCCGTGCGCCGCGGGCACACGCAAGACGTGGTCAAGGGCTACGAAACCGCGCTGGAGACGCAGAAACGGCATTTGCTCATGCGGGGCCAAGTGGAGAGTCTGGAGAACCAGCGCAAGACGCTGGAGATGTATCGGGAACTGCTGGTGCAATATGTGGAGACGCTGGAACAGTTGGCCGAGTTGGGTGAGCAACAAGCCCAGCGTAGCGGCCCTTCGCCCGCGTCGGTGGACTTGGTGAAGATGGTCATTGAGGCCGAAGAGCGGGTGCGGCGGCGCTTGGCCCGCCAAGTGCACGATGGCCCCGCCCAGGCCTTGGCCAACTTCATCTTGCAAGCCGACATTGCTTATCGGCTGTTCGAGAGCAGCCCCGAAGACGCGGGCAAAGAGTTGGATAACTTGCGCCGCGCGGCCAACACGACCTTCCAACAAGTGCGCGCGTTCATTACCGAACTGCGGCCCCTCACGCTGGACGACTTGGGCCTGGTCGCCGCGATTCAGCGTTATTTGCAAATGGTGGAAAAACGCCACGACGCGCGCACCCAGTTGCAAGTCCAAGGCTCGCCGCCCCAATTGGCCCGCTATTTGCAGATGCTCATCTTTCGGGCCGTGCAAGAGGCTGTGACGCGCGCGGTGACCTATGGCCACGCCAGCCAAGTGGAGGTGGTGCTGGACTTTCAGCCCCAGCAGATTTTCTTGCGCATGCAGGCCGATTCCAAACGTTGGGCGCAAGAAGAGGCGCCTGCCGAAGAGATCGAAGAAGCCGACGAGGCCTTGCGCCTGCTGCGGGAACAGGTGGAAATTTTGGGCGGCTCTTTGACCGTGGAGCCGCTGGAGACGGGCGAAGGTGAGTTTGTGGAGTTCCTCATCCCGGTGGCACGCGAAGAATAAGCCGCAAAAGGTGAGCATTGTCAAGGGTAGGTTCCTGCATCGACCCTTGACAAGGGCGCCTCGAGGAGTACAATGGGCCCATCCTCAAATCAAACTATTTAGTTTGAAGAATCCACCTCGAGGTCGGCCCATGCGAAAATCTGAATTATCCCTCTTTTTGAAGTATCTCATCCACGCGTATCACGAGGCCCAAGAGCGTGGTGAGATTTCGCCTCACGGCGAGGTGCGTTTGCCGCCGTTGGACCAAATCAGCAAACGGTTGGGCAGTAGCGTACCGAACCTGCGCGAGCAACTGGCCGTAGCCCGAGCCCTGGGACTGGTCGACGCCAAACCCAAAGTAGGCATCCGGCTGCGGCCTTATTCGTTTACCCCCGCGGTGAGTTTGAGTTTGCGCGTCGCGGTTGCGCTGGACCCTGCCTATTTCGACCAGTTTGCGGAGTTGCGCAAAGAGGTCGAGCGAGCCTTCTTCCGGCGGGCGGCCCAGTCGCTCACGGCCGAGGATCGCCAAGATCTGGAGGCCCTGGTGCGCCGCGCGTGGGCCAAGTTGGACGATCACCCCCCGCGCATCCCTCATCGAGAACATCGCGACTTGCACCTCACCCTGTATCGCCGCATTCACAACACCTTTGTCAAAGGCATCGTCGAGGCGTTTTGGGACCTCTACGAAGCCGTAGGCTTGAACCGCTATGCCGACATCGCTTTCCTCCGGGAGGTGTGGCGCTATCATCAAAAGATCGTCGAATATATCATCGCCGAAGATTACGACCAAGCCCAACGCTGGTTTGAGGAGCATTTGGACATGCTCAAACAGCGCAAACCGCAGACCCAACAGTTGCTCTCCCCCGAGCCGTTTTGGGAGGAAGAATGATGAGCCCCGAAACCGTTTCGCAATCGGCACCAGCCCCGACGCGCCCCACGGTGGTGAACGATTTTTCCATCACCGTGGGCACCATCAACGGCACTGGTAGCCAGACTTCCAACCTCACCATTTTACGGGCGTTGTTCAAAATGGGCATCCCCGTATCGGGCAAGAACTTGTTCCCCTCCAACATTCAGGGGTTGCCCACCTGGTACACCATCCGCGTAAGCAAAGACGGGTTCATCGCCCGCCGCGACCGCCACGAGATCGTGGTCACGCTGAACCCCGCAACCATCGACGACGACTTGGCCATGCTGATGCCCGGCGGCGCGTTTCTCTACGCGGACCATTTGCGCCCGCGCCAAAAGCGCGAGGATGTGGTGTATTACCCCATGCCGGTGCGCAAATTGGCGCGCGAGTCGGGCGCACCCCCGAAATTGCGGGACTATGTGGCCAACATGGTCTATGTGGGGGTGCTGGCCCATTTGCTGGGCATCGATTTGGACGCCATCCACGCGGCCCTGCGTTATCACTTCCACGGCAAGGAAAAGGCCACCGAATTGAACTTCGGCGTGGTCAAAATGGCTGCCCAGTGGGCCGCCGAAAACCTGGAGAAGCAGGACCCCTTCCGCGTCGAACCCATGGACGCAACCCGAGGCATGATTTTGGAGGACGGCAACGAGGCTCTGGCCTTGGGCGCGTTGTTCGGCGGCCTGCAGTTCTTGGCGTGGTACCCCATCACGCCGGCCTCCAGCGTGGCCGAGACCATCAACGAGTACATCCCCAAACTGCGCCGTGACCCCAAGACGGGCAAAAACACCGTGGCCAGCATCCAGGCCGAAGACGAACTCGCGGCCATCAACATGGCCATCGGCGCGGGCTGGGCGGGTCTGCGCGCCATGACCTCGACTTCAGGCCCCGGCATCAGCCTGATGGCCGAGGCCGTGGGGCTGGCCTACTACGCGGAAGTGCCCGTGGTGTTGGTGAACGTGCAGCGGGTCGGGCCCAGCACCGGGTTGCCCACCCGCACCCAACAAGGTGACATCACTTTCACGTACTTCCTCAGCCACGGTGACACCGAGCACATCATGCTCTTCCCGGCCGATATTAACGAAGCGTTCGAGTATGGCTGGCGCGCGCTGGACATCGCCGAACGCTTGCAAGCGCCCGTGTTCGTGATGATGGACTTGGACTTGGGCATGAACCACTGGATGGGCAAACCCTTCGAGTATCCCGACCGCCCGTTGGATCGAGGCAAAGTGCTCTGGGAAGAGGACCTCAAGCGCTGGGCCGAAGAAGGCCGGCGTTGGTGCCGCTATGAAGATGTGGACGGTGACGGCGTGCCCTATCGCACGGTCATGGGCAACCGCTATCCGGGCGCGGCATACTTCACCCGGGGCACGGGGCACGACGAATGCGCCCGCTACAGCGAAGACCCCGAGGTGTGGGTGCGGGTCAACCAGCGCATCAAGAAGAAGTATCGCGAGGGCCGTAAATACCTTCCCAAACCCGTGATCGACACCATGGACCACGCCCGGGTCGGCATCATCGCCTATGGCTCCACCGACCCGGCCATTGTGGAGGCCCGCCACATTTTGCTCACCGAGCACGATTTGCCCACGGATTACCTCCGGGTGCGGGCCGTGCCCTTCCACGATGAAGTGCGCGACTTCATCGCCGCCCATGAGGTGGTCTATGTGGTGGAGGCCAACCGGGACGGCCAACTGGCTCAGTTGCTGCGCATGACCTATCCGGAGTTGGCCACGCGTATCGTATCCCACAGCCGTTCGGACGGCTTGCCGTTGACCGCCGAGTGGGTGGTCTCGGGTATCCAGCAATAGCAGGAGAGACGACCATGGCCAGGACCAACGCCATTGGTTTGACCAAAGCGGACTATAAAGGCGCGCCTACGACGCTGTGCCAGGGCTGCGGCCACAATTCCATCCTCAGCCAAATCATCGCCGCGCTGTTCGAGATGAGTGTGCGGCCCGAGGATGTGGCCAAGTTCAGCGGCATTGGCTGCTCGAGCAAGGCGCCGACGTACATGCTCAGTCGCTCGTTCGGCTTCAACGGCTTGCACGGGCGCATGCCCGCGTTGGCCACAGGCGCGCTGGTGGCAGATCGCAGCATCAAGGGCATTGGCATGAGCGGCGATGGCGATACGGCCAGCATCGGCATGGGCCACTTCAAGCATGTCATTCGCCGCAATGTGCCGTTTGTGTATATCGTGGCCAACAACGGTGTGTATGGCCTGACCAAAGGGCAGTTCTCGGCCACGGCCGACAAAGGGCTTCGGCTCAAGCGTCAGGGCGAGAACCCGTATATGCCCATCGACATTTGCATGGAGGCCTTGGCTTCCAACGCGACCTTTGTGGCCCGCACCTTCGCGGGCGACCCCAAGCAGGTGAAGACGTTGCTGAAGGCTGCGTTCCACCATAAAGGGCTGGCTGTGATCGACATCATCAGCCCGTGCGTGACCTTCAACAACCGGCCCGAGTCGCGCTATTCGTACGAATGGGCCAAGGACCACGAGGCCGCGTTGCACCAGATCGACTTCGTGCCACCGGAGGAAGAGATTTGGCTGGGCGAGGGCTTGGAGCCGGGCGAAGTGCGCGACATCCGCTTGCACGACGGCTCCACCATCATCCTCAAGCAGGTGGACGAGGACTACGACCCGACGGATCGCTTTGGCGCGATCAAGGCCATTGAAGAGAGTTACGCGCAAAATGTGTTGCTCACGGGCTTGTTGTACATCGACCCTGAAGCGCCCAACATCTACGATATTTTGGACCTGCCCGACGAGCCCCTGAACCGACTGACGCCTGACCGCCTCCGGCCCACCCCCGAGCAATTGGCCGAAGTCAACGCGAGCCTGTTCGCGGCATAGGCCCACAGCCCCGCGCGCAGAACCCCCGCCCCGCCGCGACCCGCGAAGTCAGGTCGTGGCGGGG
>CAYUOX010000029.1:0-14134 GCA_964446575.1 uncultured Anaerolineaceae bacterium
ATTTGGTGACCCGTGCAGGACTCGAACCTGCAACCCGCGGATTAAGAGTCCGCTGCTCTCCCAATTGAGCTAACGGGCCACTGGCAGCCTTATTATACCGCGCTTCAAAACGATGTCAATGCAAATTCATGAACGCGGCAAGAAAACGGCCCCGGTTTTTCCGCGCCGTCGCCGAGGGGCGTGGGTGAGGGCCGGCATTAGTGCCGAGCACGCCGGCTTGCCCCTCGCGGTAGGGTCCAAAAGACCAGAAGCCCGATGCCCACCACGCTCAGCCAGCCCGCTGCGGGCCACCAAAACGGCCGATACACCCAAGTCACAGTGTGCACGCCCGCGGGCACGGGCACGGCCATGAGCGCGTATTCCGCAATATAGACGGGCACGGGCTCGCCATCGACCGCGGCGCGCCACCCCGGATAGGCCTGCTCGGCCAGCAGCAGCCAGCCATCGGAGGGCGCGTCGACCCACACCTGCACCTGAGTGGCCGCCGCCCGCCGCACGGCCACCAAGGCCCCGCGCGTCGAATAGCGCACCTGCCCGGGGATGGCGTCAGGCTGGCCCGACCACGCGCGCGTCGCGGTGTCCAGGGGCACGGCCTCGATGGTCAAGGTGCGATCCCAGGCCGGGCCGCCGCGCCAGGCTCGCGTCCACAAGGCCTGCCACGCGGCCTCAGCATCGGGCACCACCTGCGCGTCAGGGAACCATTGGGCCCATGGCTCGGGCTCCCGGGGCAGCACCCGCCGCCCATGGCGCGCTTCGGGCGCGCGCACCACCTCAGCCACCACGGCCAGCCGGTCCAGCACCCGCTCGCGCGCCCCCGGCGGGGCGGTCTCCAACGCGTCTCGCAAGCGGGTGTAGCGGGCCGGCAAAAGCGGATCAAAGTTGTTCCAGGTCGCGGCGCGGTCCAACAAGCGCAGGTTGGGCAAGCCAATGGCGCGCAGGTCTTCCCAAGGCCGTGCGGGGCGCAAGTCGCGCATACGGAAGAAGTCGTCGAATTTGAACGCGTACTCGTCGTCGAAGGGGAAGAACACCCGGCCCGCGGGCATATCGGCCGGACCAGGGCCGGCATAAAACCGCGCGGGCACAGTGGGGGTCCACCCCCAATGGCTAACGACCAAATCCACGGCCACCCAGGCAACCACCAGCACGGCCCAGCGGCCGCGCGAAGGTGCGCTCGGGGCCGGCGCCCATCGAGCCAGCGCGACCGCGCCCATGGCCCACAGGCCGGCCCAGGCCAACGCGCGCGCGATGGTGTGCCCGCGGTCGGTCAACAGCAGCGCGCCCACCGCGGCCAGCAGCGCCACGCCCCCGCTGGCGGCCAAGCCCAGGTTGAGCCAATAGCGGCCGCGCGGTCCGGGTTGCGGCCAATGCGCGGCGGCCAAACCCGCGAGCAAGGCCAAGGCGAAGACGGCCAGCAGGCTCCACCGGGTAGGGGCTTGAAACAGGGCAAAGGTGGGCACGTGCGCATACAGCCAGGGGAACACGGGTGTGTTGCGGCCCAGGGCCAAAAGCAGCGCGACGACGATGACAAACCACGCCCAGCGGGCCAAACCCGCGGCCTCGGGGAACGGTCCACCCCGGCCGCGCCATGCCCAGCGCAAGGTGCGCAAGGCCAATGCCAAAGGCAACAGGCCGATATAGAGCGCGTCTTCGTAGTACGCGCCGTAGCCCCAATAATCCCCTGTGACGGGTGAGCCAAACAAGTTCGGTGCTACGAGCCCCAACAAACGCCATGGCCACAACGAGTAGGTGAAGGCGAAGTCGCGTTCGACGCCGGTGGCTCGGGCTGACAGGCGCAAATATTCGGCCGTGGGCACGACTTGGGCCGCGGTGATCAAAACCGTGGCCCCCGCGGCGGCCAGCAACCAGGGTAGCCAGGCTCGCCATGGGGCGCGCGGCCGGCCGTTCGCGGAGCCTTTTCCCCAGAAAAACACCCACAAGGCCAACAAAACCAGGGTGTACCACGCGGTTTGCGCGTGGCCAGCCAAGATCTGCAGGCTCACGCTCAGGGCCAAAAGGGCAGCGGTGCGCGGCCCCGGCTGCTGAAGCAAGCCCAGGCCGGCCCATAAGATCCACGGCACCCACGCGGTGGCCGCGTTCATGCTCAAGAAGACCTCTGCACGCGTGGCCAAGTAGCCCGACAACGCGTAGGCTAAGGCGGCCACGGCGGGGCCAGGGGCGGCCAGGTCCAAGCGCCGCGCGAGGGCGTACATGCCGACCGCGGCCCAAAGCAAATGCAGCCCGATCAGCAGGCCATGGCCCCACGCCAGCGCGGCCTGCCCGCCGGCCGCAGCCAAGGCCCACAGCAACCACGTGGGCGGATAAAACCAGGCCATCTGGAGGTTGGCGATGAGGGGTGCACCGTGGCCCAAACCAGGGTTCCACCACGGCCAGACCCCCTGGGTCGTCCAGATTTGCCAGGCCGCGGCCCGCCAGGGGATGAACTGCAAAGACGCGGTACCCCATACGGGCGCGCGATTCGGGCGCCACAGTGTGGCCGCCCAGACCCCAACGGCCAGGCCCATCACGGCCCAAGTCGCGCGCTCAGCGGGTATCGGGGTAGATTTCTTCATACGCGGGTTGCTCCAAGCCCTCGATCCAGCGATGGCCGTAGAGTTGGCCGGCTTGGGTGATGGTATATTTGGCCGTGCCCTGCATGGGCCGCGCGGAGCCAGGCGCAGTGCGCCAGGTGACGATAAGTTGGTTGCCTTCGATGCGCCCTTCGCCTTGCAAGAAGGCCTCCCGAATCAACCAAGTCAGGCGATAAGTGCCCGGTTCAGGACCAGGCTCGATGACCATGCGGCCGCCATATTTGCCCTGCTCGTAGGGGTCTTCTCCCTTGAGGAGGTAGTCGCCACCCAAAGAGGGCACGTGGGCCGGATCGGCATCAGGGGCCAGGGAGACTTTGGAACGGCATGCGCTCACAGCGAAGAGCAGCCCACTGACGAGAAGGAAAATTTTGGCTATACGCATTACAACCTCCTTATATTCGGCACAGGGCTCAGGCCCCGCCCACCGGCCCCCTTCCCCGCGTCGGGAAAACGGCCAGGCCCCGGCGCCCCCTCACAGCAACACGAGAACGAGCCCGCGCATCCCGCCCTGAGCAGCGCTATTGGCCCGCCGATGCCAACGGCGCGACCAAGGTCGGCGTAGGCGGCAAGCCCCGCGGCGACGCGCGCCAAATGCGTTCGAGGGTGGCCGCGGCATCTTCAGCACCGGCCAGGTGGACCACCCCATCGCCATCAGCCACGGTCGGAATGAATTCCCAGCCTTCCAGCCGCGCGCCGCGAAAATGCAGCACCAACATCACGCCCTGACGGGTCTCACGCGACCAATCTTGGTCGAACATGAAGTTTCCCAAGCCGTAGAACACGGGCACCCCATCCAGCACTTCCATGCCCTGGACCACGTGGGCATGATTGCCCACCACCACGGTCGCGCCCTGTTCGACGAACTGGCGGGCGAACGCGCGCTGCCAAACATTGGGGGTGGGGTCATACTCCGGCCCCCAATGGGGCAACGCGACGAGAATGTCGGGGTGATGACGGCGGGCCCGCTGCATGGCTTCGACCAAGTTGGCTTCGTTGAGCACCGCGATGCCGGGCGTCTCGGGCCCCGCGTACGCGCGCGGCTCGATGTAGCCCAGCGAGACGAAAGCCACCCGCAGGCCTTGCACTTCGACCACCACGGGCTCCAACGCGGCGTCCAAATTCGGCCCCGCGCCTACGGTCCACAGCCCCGCGGCGCGCAAATGGGCCAGGGTGTCGAAAAAGGCCCGATCACCGCAATCCAGCAGCCCGCAATTTTTGATGTGGTTGGTGGCCACGCTCATGCCGTCGAAGCCCGCGCGCGCCAGCGCTGCCGCGTGTTCGCTGCGTCCGACCAACACGAAGGTGCGCACGCACCCCCGCATGGGCGGATAGTCGCTCAGCGCGGCGTTGAGGGTGCCCACGGCCACGTCGGCGCGGCGAATGATGGGCGCGACCTCGGCGTACAAATCGTCGGGGGTGCGCTGGCCCGCGTCGATGGCCGCCTGCACGCAGCGCGCGGGCACGATGTTGCCCGTGAACAGCAGGGTAAGGCGCGGTGGCTCGGGTGTGGGGGTGGGCCGCGGGGTCGCGGTGCGCGTTGGCCTGGGCGTGGGGGACGCGGTGGGGGTGGGTGTGACCATGGCGGTGGGGCTGGGGGAAGGGCTCCGCGCGGGGCCCGCCGACGCCGCGGGCACGGCGCGTTGGCATCCGACCAAGGCCAGCACGAGCAGCACCAGCCAGGCCGCGAAGCCCAGCCGAGCCATAAACGCGCGCGCCGGCCGTTCGCGGAGCCAGTTCCCCCACAAATTCAAGGCCCTCAGGCCTTGCACGCGGCTTCCCATGCGACGCCTCATCCTGCTCATGCAGCCGTCGGTGAGTCGAGCCGTCCGACGCCTATGCCCCAGGGGCAAAGCGGGGGGCCAAGACATCGACCAGCGTTGGCTGCCCAATCTCTTGCAACTCGTAGCGCACCCGCTGCACCGGCTTGTTGACCCGAATGAGGCGGGTCAAATCGATGGGCGTGGCCACAATGACCAAGTCCGCGTCGGCCGCGTTGATGGTGGCCTCGAGTTCACGGATTTGCGCTTCGCCATAGCCCATGGCGGGCAAGACCGTGCCGGTCGTGGGATATTTCGCATAGGTCTCGCGGATGGAGCCTACCGCATAGGGCCGCGGGTCCACGATTTCGGCCGCGCCAAAGCGCTGCGCGGCCACAAAGCCCGCGCCATAGGCCATCTCGCCGTGGGTCAGGGTCGGGCCGTCTTCAACGACCAGCACCCGGCGGCCTCGGATGGCCTCGGGATCGTCGACGAAGATGGGCGACGCGGCTTCGATGAGGATGGCCTGGGGGTTGAGGGCGCGCAGGTTGCGCCGCACGGTGAGCACGCCCTCGGGGGGCGCGGTGTCGACCTTGTTGATGACGAACGCGTGGGCCATGCGGGCGTTGACCTGGCCGGGATAATAGGTGCGCTCATGGCCGGGCCGATGCGGGTCCGCGACCACAATGTGCACGTCGGGGCGGAAGAAAGGCACGTCGTTGTTGCCGCCATCCCAGAGAATCACATCGGCCTCGGCCTCGGCTTGGCGCAAAATGCGCTCGTAGTCTACACCCGCGTAGACCACCATGCCGTTGCGCAAATGCGGCTCATACTCCTCCCGCTCTTCGATGGTGCAGCGATGGCGGTCCAAGTCCTCGAAAGTCGCGAAGCGCTGTACAGCCTGGGCCGCCAGGTCACCATAAGGCATGGGATGGCGCACCACCACGACCTTGTGGCCCCAGTCTTGCAGCAGCCGGGCCACCCGCCGGGTGGTTTGGCTCTTGCCGCACCCGGTGCGCACCGCGGCCACGGCCACCACCGGCTTGGACGCCTGCAGCATGGTGGCCTCAGGGCCCAGGAGGCGAAAGTCCGCGCCTGCGGCCAGGGCCAACGAGGCCCGATCCATCACATATTGGTGTGACACATCGCTGTATGCGAAAACGACCTGGTCAACCCGGTGCTCCCGAACCAAACGCGGCAACTCGGCTTCGGGGTAAATCGGAATACCCTCAGGGTAGAGCGCGCCCGCGAGTTCGGGGGGATAAACCCGCCCCTCGATGTTGGGGATCTGGGTCGCGGTGAACGCGACGACCCGATAACGGGGGTTGTCACGAAACACGACATTGAAGTTGTGGAAATCCCGGCCGGCAGCGCCCATGATGATGACGCGAATAGGGTCCATGTGCAACTCTCCTTGCGATGGCATAAACCGAAACCTGTGCACGGGCTGATTATACCGTTGAACGCGCAGGGGAGCAGGCAGCGGGTAGCGGGTAGGGGGCAGGGGCGACCCCGCGGTCGCCCGAGGGCGGGGGCAGGGAGGGGCGAGGCCCTGCCTCGCCCGGCGGCCGTGGGGGGCAGGGGCGAAAACATCTTCCTCCTGTGTTCTCCGTGTCTCTGTGTGAGAGCGGCAGGTAGGGGCCCGCGGCCGCGTGCCCAAGGGCCGCGACCGCGGGCCAAGGGGGCAATGGATCAAGCAGACTCTGCCGCGGTGGGCTCCGCGTCCGCGCACAAGAGGCGCCAGCAGGCTGAAAGCCACGCGGCCAACGGCTCCCCGAGTGTGCGTCGCCCCCACCACAGCAGGGCCAGGCCCACCAACGCCAGCCACCTTTGCGGATGGCGGCCGTAGGAGGCCAGCAGAACGTGCCACAACGATGGCGCGGTCAGACGCGCGGCCAGAGCCGGAGGGCCACACATGGCCAAGGGGCCTTGCGGCGTATCGAATGTGTGCACAATGCACCCTTCGGGCAACACGCGGTCGTGGGCGTAGGCCAACAGCACAGCATTGGGTGGAAACGCTCGCAGGTCAACGGGCGCGGTCGTGGGATAGACGGTATAACGCAAATCAGGGCGAAACCGCGGGCCATACGGTTGGGGGAGCGTATCTTCGGGGCGCGCGTTCTTGTTGTAGACGAAATAAAAAGGCTCGTCTTGTGCTTCTAACATGGCCCAAGTGATGACGTCCACATCATGCCGCGGGAACAGGTCGGACGGCTGGCCGAAATAGTCTTGCCAGCCTCCATACACCAGGGCAAACACGCCCAACCCCACCACCACGCCCCGCGCGCACATCGCGACCGTGGTGTGCGCGACCACGCGACCCACCACGTCGGCCGCGGCGTCCAAGCCGCTGGCCACCAACACGGCCAGCGCCGGAATCAAGGCCACCATGTGCAACGCCCGCGGGGGAAAGGTGTTGAGGACGCTGAAGAACACCATGGGCACGAGCAGCCACCAGGCCACCAACCGCCGCGCGGCCGCCCGCCAGCGCATCCACGGCCAAAGAACCAGGCCGAGCAAAGCCCAAGGCGCGCCCCATCGCCCCAGCAAGGGAAAGGTGATGAACCGTTGGACGGTCACATCGGCTTGTACCAAGGCCAACACGGTGCGCAACACGCCGCGGAGCAACAGCCACGGGCTACGGGCCGAGTGCCAATACAATTCTTGATGGGCTGCGGGCACCACCCATCGCCAACCATGCTGCTCGACGAAGGCGTCGCCAAAAAGGGCGCGCGCGTAAAAACCGTTGAAGACGAAGGATTCTGCATATTTGTACAACGCCGCGTGGCCATAGCGCAGCCCCACATTCCACGCACCAGGAACAACGACCAGGGCCCAGCCCAGCCCCAATGCCACCAATGCCTGGCGCCGCGGAAACGGCCCGCGCAAGGTGAGCACGAAGGCTACGATGATGAGCAAAGCGCTGTGTGCCGCGGGGTACGTATAGAACCCCAGCCCCGCGAGCACGCCCGCCACATACCAAGCCGTGCGATTACGGTAGGCATAGGCCCCATAGGCCACGGCCAACGCAGCCGTGACGACGGGCAGCGCCTGGACATTGTTGTAGCCGTAGCGCGACACGGCCAAGCCATAGGGGGCGAACAAGTACGCGATCACGCCCAGGTGGGCCAACCGCCGGGAAGAAGGGGTGAACTCGGCCAGTAACGCGTAAAGAAAGGGCACGGCCGCGAGCCAGGTCAACACGGAACTCCAACGCCACGCCCAAAACGACGGACCGAAGGCCTTCAGCACCGCGGCCTGCACATAGGAACTCAACGCCGGAAAAGAATACACGCCCAAGTCGAACAACCGCGGCCGATGGTCCTCCCGTACCAGGCTGACGGCATAGTCCCAAAACGCGCCTTCGTCGCCCAACAAGTGCGCGGGGAAGCCCTGCAGCCGGTAGAGGCCCACGAACAGGCCCACGCCCAGCCAAAACGCGATGTAGCGTCCGTCCGCGCGGGTGAGGCCAGACCAACGACAATGGCCGTGGCGCAAGAACAGGCCGTAGCCCACCGCGAACAACGCGGTCAGCCACAACCCAGCCTGCAGGCCGGGCAAGGGCCAAGGGGCCAAAACCAAGGCCATCAGCCAGGCCGCGGCGCCTATCGCGAACCACAGCCGCGGGGAACGCGCGGCCCCTCGGCCCACGCGGAGCCCATCCCCCTGCAAGCCCAACGACGCCGCCCAGGTCAGCAGCGCCAGCCCGAAGGCCAAGGCCAACAGGCCGGCCAAGGTCTGGTCGGGCCGGGGAAAAGGGCCAAACAAGAAGCCATCTACGGCCTCGGCCACCGCGCGCCAAGACGCGAACCACGACCCCGGTTGCACATTGGGCCACCCGCGCCCTTGTAGCCACTGCCAGCCCGCGATGGCCGCGCTCGCGCCCACAACCCCGGCCACGGCAAGCGGCACCGTGGGCTCGCGCCCCCTTGGACGCGGGGCGCGCGTCACGCGGTGCGCGACCGCGCGAAGTCGCGCGTGCCACCACAACGCCATGACGAACCAGGCGGCGAACAAGACCACGCCGCCGAAAAGCAGCGGCTTCTCCATCGCCCAACCTCATCAGCCGCACTGACCGACACGCCGCGCGGCTCACACAATTCGCTTACGAATGGTGGCGCTCACAAAGTCCAGAGTCGACACCGTAATGGCAATGAGCCATACGGCCAAACCCGCATGCTCGTATTGCACTTGCCGGATCCACTGAATGAGCAAGAAACCAATGCCGCCACCGCCCACCAAGCCAATGACGGTGGACATGCGCACGTTGATATCCCACCGATAGAGGCTGAACGCGGTGAAGTGAGGCAGCACTTGGGGCAGCACCGCGAACATGATGGTTTGCAAACGGTTAGCCCCGGTGGACTGAACCGCCTCGATGGGGCCGGGGTGAATGCTCTCGATGGCCTCGGAATAGAGTTTGCCCAAAGCCGCGATGGTGTGGATGGTGAGGGCAATGAACCCGGCGAAGGGCCCTAAGCCGACCCAAATTACACCCACCAGGCCCCAAATGAGGGGTTCGATGGAACGCACGACATTGAGCACTGTGCGGGTGGCGGTGTAAATCCACTGGCCAATGGGCACCACGCCTTGGTCGCCCCAACGGTAGGCCAAATAGAGCCACGCCAACGCGCCCAGCCCCGCGCCCAAGCGGGCCAAGCCGGGTGCGGCCGCGGCCGCGTCGTTGGGGTCCCAGGCAATGCCCAAGATGCCGTGCGCGTAGCCCAGGCCCAAAGGCCAGCCCAGGGCCGCGCCGATGAGGGCAAAGCCGCCGTAGCGAATGGCCGCGTTCGCCCAGCGAGGTAGCCGCTGGGCCAAGCGGTCAAGGCCCCAACCCAACAGCCGAAAGCCCAGCACCGCGGCGCCAAACACCAACACAAAACCGATGAAGGCCACCCGCACAGGGGCTTCTTCTAAGCCACCCAACCACGTGGCCACTTGGCGGGCCAGCGTCCATCCCAGCCCGCCCCCCAGCACCAGGCCGAACACGCCGCCGACCAAGCCCTGGGGCGAGGTGCGCAATGTGTGGGTCAAGTTGCGGGCGGCCAGAAACGACATGGGCACCGCGAAAATCATGCCCGCGAAGGTGGCCATCAGGCCGATCATAATGCTCTCAAGCATGGCCTGCAAGGCCAGTTTCATCTCGCGGCTCAGTTGGCCCGTAAACCGCAGCGCGCCCGGCTGAACCGCGTGCAACTTGTGAATCTGCGGCCCCTGCGCGAACGAGGGGATCACCACGTCGGGGATGTAAAGTTCGCTCTCAAAAGTGCCATCGGGACCGACTTCAATCTCCGTGGGGCCTAACCCCCGGGGGGTGAATTCATTGCCAATGGGATTTTCCCACTTGATCTTGACCACCTTGCCAGGCACAAACCCGCCCCCGCGAATGTGCAACAACGTGCCATATTGCAGTTTGCCTTTGGCATCGCGCACGCTCAGTTCGCCGCACGTGGGGGTCACCACCACCCAGGGTTCGCCCTCCTTGGGCTCGTTGACGGGGGGACCGGTTTCACCCTCGGGGCACGGGGCTTGCACCAGGGCTGAGGCGCGCAACTCCGTGGCCTCATAATCGAACGCGGCGCGCCACGGCCACACAATGTCGCCCAAAATGCGCCCGGTCTCCTTGTATTCGCGGATGGCCTTGGGCAAGTCAATGCCCACGATGCGGGTTCCCAGCACCAACGTGCCGACCAGCACCAAAGCAATAAAACCGTTCCATGAGGGGGACCGCTCCGCTTGGGCCTGGGCTTCGGCGACGGCCCAAGCATCCCGTACGGCCCACCACCACAAGCCGGCCAGCACCACGGCCATGATCAACAACACCGTGGTGTAGAGCAAACGCGACGCGTCTTGCCCCATGAGGGCCCAGCGTAGCATCAGCGGTCCGATGAGCGAGAAGGTCACCACCGCGACCACGACAAAGAAAGTGTTGGCCAAACGGCGGGCGAATTCGTCATCAGAAGGCACGACGCGCCGCGCCACAGCCTCGTACACCAGCCGTAACACGGCCAAGGTGAGCAGCGCGGCCAAGAACAAGCGCACGAGCACCACAAAACTCAGGCCATACACTTCCTCAGGGAAGCGCGCCCGCTGGGCCGCGGTAAACACCGTGAGCCCGGTCAACGTGCCAATGCCCAGAAAAATGTACACCCCGCGCGCCCACGCGCCCGCGACCACCTGCCCCAAACCCGGCAACAGCAACGACAGCACAGCAGAAACGAAGCGCTTGGCTTTCATGGTTCACCCACCCAGGCGTTGGGCTTCTTCGCCGTAGATTTGTTTGAACTCTTCGTCGGTCATGTGACGGATGTCGTCTCCGGTGCCTTCGTAGACCAGGCGCCCATCGCGCAAGCCAATGACCCGCGTGGCATAGCGCTGCACCAGATCCAAATAGTGCAAACTGCACAAGATGGTGATGCCCCGCTCTTGGTTCAGACGCTCTAAATAGCCCATAATGGAATGGGCCAACACCGGATCCAGACTGGCCACAGGTTCGTCGGCCAAAAGCATTTTCGGATTTTGCACCAGCGCGCGGGCAATGCCTACTCGTTGTTTCTGCCCACCGCTCAACGCGGAGGCCCGGTTGTGGGCCTTGTCGGCCAAGCCGACCTGGGCCAGGGCCTCCAGCGCGCGCTGATGGTCATGGGGCGGAAAGTAGTAGAACAAACTCCACCAGGGATTGACATATCCTAAACGGCCAGCCAGCACGTTGGTAATCACTGGCAGCCGCTCGACCAGGTTGAATTCTTGAAACACAAAGCCGATCTCTCGGCGCACCCGGCGCAAACCCGCCTCATCCAAGGCGGTGATGTCAATGTCATTCCAGATGATGCGGCCCTCGGTGGGCTCGATGAGGCGGTTGATGGAGCGCAACAACGTGGACTTGCCCGATCCGCTCAGGCCAATGATGACCAAAAACTCGCCGTCTTCGACCGTGAAACTGACATCCTTGAGGGCAACAGTGCCTGTTTCGTAGACTTTGGTCAGGTGCTCTACCCGCAGCATGGCGTACTCCAGCAAGGGGGTGCGGCCCCAGGGGTTCGGCCTGGGGCAGACAAAAACGCCGCGGGGGCAGCGCACCCCCGCGGCGTCGCGCTCGTCCGCAGACTACTCCTTGCTCAGGTCCTCAATGCTGATGCCCGCGGCTTCCAACTGCTGGCGGAAGCCATCGTAGAAGGTGTCGTCCGCGGCCTCCAGGCCTTGCCACGAGAACAAGCCCTTGAGCATCTCCTTGCCCTCTTCGGTTTCGTTGAGGCTGAGCAGCGCTTCGACGATCTGCTGCTTCAGATCCTCGGGGAAGTCAGGGCGGAAGGAGATGTTGTCGTTGGGGATGGGCGCGGAAGTGGCGATGACCACCACCTTCTCTTTAACATCGGGGTACTCGTCTTCGACGAGCACGCGCGCGTCTTGGAAGGTCGCGCCCGCGTCGCAGTCACCGTTGTACACGCCAATGACCACCGCGTCGTGGCCGCCGGTGTCGACGATCTCGGCCAAGTCCTTCTCGGGGTCAATGCCCGCGGCCAACATGGTCAGCATGGGGATGACCCAACCCGAAGTGGACTCAGGATCGGGGCGGCAGAAGGTCTTGCCGGCCAGGTCTTCCACCTTTTCGATGCCCGAACCGGCCTGGGTGATGATTTGCCCTGCGTAGGAGGTGGAGCCATAGCGCACCGAGACCAGCGCCACATCCGCGCAGCCCCGTTCGTGGGCCCGCACATAGCCGAAGGTATTGAGCGCAGCCATTTGGGCCTCACCCGAGCACAGGGCCTCTTGTTGCGCGGTGTAATCGGTGGGGATGACGGGCTTGATCACAATGCCGGTTTGCTCTTCGATGTATTGGGCAATGGGCTCGGCACCGGCCAATACCTTCTGCGTGTCTTGGGACGGTGTCAACACCCAAATGATGGGATTCTCAGCCGTGCCCAAAGGCGCTTCCTCAGGAGCCTCTTCGGTGGCCATAGATTCTTCGGTGGCCTCTTCTTTGGGCTCTTCGGTCTTCTCGGGCATGGCCTCTTCGGTCATTTCGGCCTTGGGCGCCTCGGTCGCCGGGGCTTCGGTGGCTTCCTCCGCGCCACCGCCACACGCAGCCAAAGCCAAGGCCAAAGCAGCCAGCAAGGCGAGCACCAATAACCAGCGTTTGCGAGTCATACGATTCTCCTCCATGAGTGAGGGTTAAAGCAAACGGACAAAACGCCGCGTCGAACCACGGCCCAATGTATCTTACCGGAAAAGCCCGCAACCGGCAAGTGGCCGCGGTCACAGCCGCAGGCGTTTGTCCGTCATGGTGCACCCGCAGCACGGCCTGCCTTCAAGGCGCCGAGGTGTCTTCACCGGCCGAGGTCACGCCGGACTGAAGCGCTGAACCCGAAGCGAGGCCCAGATAGTGCGCCATAGCGCGGCGATAACGCTCAAACGCGGCCCGGCCTTGAGGCGTGAGGCGGCACAACGTCCAAGGATATTTGCCGCGAAAGGTCTTGGTGATGTGGATGTAGCCCGCTGCGGCCAATTTGTTCAGGTGTGCAGATAAATTGCCCTTCGTCAGCCCTGTGGCCCGCAGCAAATAGCGAAAATCAGCCTCATCGACGACAGCCAGCGTCGCCATGATGGCCAGGCGCGCGGGGGCGTGGATGAGGGGATCGACCGGCGGCAGGCCGTCGGTGGGGGCGTCAGGGTTGCCCATCACGCGCCTCCCGGGGTCGTGGGGAGCGGGTACCGCCGCAGGAATCGCCAAAATGCCACCGCGCCCAGCACGGTCGACATGAAGCCCAAGGCCATCAGCACGACCGCCACGTCGCACGTCAGACCTGGCCGCGCGCTCAGCCAACCGACCCAGAGCAGGCTGAAGGCCGCGAGCAGGCCATAACGCGGGGCCCGATGGCGCCACCCAAGCCAGCCCCACAACGCGGCCATCAAAGCACCCATGAGCAAACACGCCCCACGCGCGGGGAGATCCAGCACGAGCAAAAGCACCAAAAGGATCGCTCCTCCGGCCACCATCCATGCGGCACGTCGAAGCCGCTGACCGCGCGGCCATGTCCGAGGGCGGGCATAGCCCACCCGCGGGTAGACCCAACGCATCTTGAGGCGATGGACCAGGGGGCGGGCGCCAAGCGCCATGCCCACGGCCAACCCTACGGCCAGGAGGCGCGCCCAAGCCGCGTGCGGATGCTGACCGAGGCCGAACAGCCCGCCATAGGCCAAGAGGAACAAGCCGACCACCACATCGGCCAGGCCGTCTTCGCTCCAATAACGGCGCAACGTGCCTTCGGCCCAACGCAAGGGGTCACCCGAAACGACACCGGCCATCTCTACACCTCCATAGACTGGTTTGTTCTGTAAACCAGTATAGCACAAAAACTCGCTCAATTCAAGAGACAAAGCAGCCTTGTCATCATCGTAGACTTTGCCCGCGTCAGCGCCCGGAGCGACGCCCTCGCCAAGCCGGACCAAAGGCAAATGCCAAGAACCGCGGAGCCCTCAGCCTCACCTCCCACAGCGACACGGCGAACACGGGGGATGTTTGCGCGCCCCTGCCCCCACGGCCGCCGGGCGAGGCCATGCTTTGCCCCTGGGCACGCGGCCGGGTGTCCGGCCGACCGCCGGGTCGCCCCTACATGCTACCTGCCAACTTCCAACTTCCATCCTCCAACTTCCAACGCGTTGACCCCATCCCCCCTTGGTCCCCCCTTCCCCTCGTAGGGGAAGGGGGGAGATGGCGCGCGTGAGGCGCGTGTCGGGCCCGCATCGCCCCTCCCCCTTTACGAAGGGGGAGGGGTTGGGGAGGGGGAT
>CAYUOX010000030.1:0-3481 GCA_964446575.1 uncultured Anaerolineaceae bacterium
CCCGCGCCACCAGCCGCGATTTGGACATCCCCCACATCGCGCTGTGGGCCCTGAAGAAGGGCATCACCCTGGTGGCCACGGGCGACATCGCCCACCCCGGCTGGCTGGCCGAACTGGAGCAGCACCTGGAGCCGGCCGAGGGCGACCTGCTGCGCCTCAAGCCCGAGGTGGAGCAGGCCGTGCACGCTCAACTGCCGCCCGTGCTGCGCCGGCCGGTGCGCTTTGTGCTGGGCGGCGAGATCAGCAACATCTACAAAAAGGGCGACCGTACCCGCAAGATCCACCATGTGGTCTTTTTGCCCACCTTCGACGCGGTGCGGCGCTTTCAGGCCCGCCTGGAGCGCATCGGCAACATCCGCTCCGATGGCCGCCCCATCTTGGGGCTCGACTCCCGCGACCTGTTGGAAATCCTGCTCGAAACCGACCCCCGGGGCGTGCTCATCCCCGCCCACATCTGGACGCCCTGGTTCGCGCTGCTGGGCTCCAAGTCGGGCTTCGACTCAGTGGAAGAATGCTTCGACGACCTGAGCGAGCACATCTTCGCGCTCGAAACCGGCCTCTCTTCGGACCCGCCCATGAACTGGCGCGTCTCCGCGCTGGACCGCTACACCCTGGTCTCCCACTCCGACGCGCACTCGCCCCGCAAACTGGGCCGCGAGGCCAACCGCCTGAACACAGCCCTGACCTACGACGCGCTCTTCGACGCCATCCGCAGCGGCGACCCGCAGCGCTTCCTCGGCACGGTGGAGTTCTTCCCCGAAGAGGGCAAGTATCACTACGACGGCCACCGCAAGTGCGGCGTGCGCTGGAAGCCCAGCGAGACCCTGGCCCACGGCGGCCGCTGCCCGGTGTGCGGCAAGCCCGTCACCGTGGGCGTGCTGCACCGCGTCGAGGAACTGGCCGACCGGCCCGAAGGCGCGGTCAAGCCCAACGCCCTGCCCTACCACAGCCTGATCCCCCTGCCCGAGGTGCTGGCCGAGTTCCTGGGCGTGCGCAGCGCCACCAGCAAGCGGGTGATGCGGGAATACGAACGCCTGCTGGCCGGCCTGGGCCCTGAGTTTGAGATCCTGCTGGATTTGCCCTTAGAAGACATCGCCCGGGTGGGCGGCCCCCGGCTGGCCGAGGGCATCGGCCGGATGCGGCGGGGCGAGGTGCTGGTGGAACCGGGCTACGACGGCGAGTTTGGCGTCATCCGCGTCTTTGTGGAAGGCGCCCCGGCCCGGGCGGAAAACCCCCTGCCCCTGTTTGAGGTGCCTGCCCCCGAGGCTGCGGCCGCGACCGTGGCAACGGCCCAGCCGGACCCCAAGGGGGCGCCCCAACCCCCGGGGTCAGTTCCAGCCCAAAAATCCCGCCCGGCCACGCCCGGGGGCAACATCCACGAACCGGAGGCCGCCTTCATCCCCGAAGGCCCGGGCGCCGACATCCTGGCTGCCCTCAACCCCGAACAGCGCGAGGCTGTGCTCACCCTGGACCGCCACCTGCTCATCGTGGCCGGGCCGGGCACGGGCAAGACCCGCACCCTGACCGCGCGGCTGGCCTACTTGGTGCGCACGGGACGGGCCGCGGCCGAAAGTCTGCTGGCCATCACCTTCACCAACCGCGCGGCCCAAGAGATGCGCGAGCGCCTGGCCGCCTGGCTGGGCGAGGCCCTGGCCCGCCGCGTCACCGTGGCTACCTTCCACGCCTTTGCCGCGTCCCTGCTGCGGGAATTCGCGGACCGGGCCGGCCTGCCGCCCGACTTCACCATCGCCACCGACGCGGACGCGCTGGAGGTGCTGCGCAGCGTGGCCCCAGACCTGACCGCGCGCCAGCGGCAGGCCCTGTACGAGCGCATCCAGGCCGCCAAACGCACGGCAGGGGCGACCGACCGCACGCCCGCCACCTCGGCGCTGCCCCCCTACTGGGACGCTTACCACGCCGCGCTGCGGGAAGCGGGCGCGGTGGACTACGGCGACCTGCTGGCCCTGGCCGTGGACCTGCTGGAACGGGACGCCACCGTGCGAGAGGCCCTGCACGCCCGCTATCGCTGGCTGGCCGTGGACGAGTACCAAGACATCAACGCGGTGCAATACCGCCTGCTGCGCCTGCTGGCCGCGGGCGGGGCCAACCTGTGCGCCATCGGCGACCCCGACCAGGCCATCTACGGCTTTCGCGGCGCGGATAGCCGCTACTTCCACACTTTTCCCCAGGATTTTCAGCCCGCGCGGGTGGTGCGGCTGCGGCGCAACTACCGCTCGGCCGCGGCCATTTTGCAAGCCGCCCAAGACCTGTTGCGGGGCCAGGCTTCGGCCGCAGCCCACGACCTGCTGGCCACCTTTGCCGAAGAGGTGCAGGTGGAAGTGCACACCGCGGCCAGCGACCGCGCCGAGGCCGAGCATGTGGTCCACCAAATCGAACGCTTGGTGGGCGGCACCAGTTACTTTTCGGTAGACACAGGCCGGGTGGAAGGCAGCGCCGAGGCCCGCTTTGCCTTTGGCGACATCGCGGTGCTCTACCGCACCCGCGCCCAACTGCCCGCCCTGCGAGAGGCCCTGGACCGCGCGGGTATTCCCTACCAGACCCAGGGCGACGCGCCCCTCACCCAGCGCGCCGAAGTGCGCGCGGCCCTGGCCTTGGGCTGGCTGGTCCTCAACCCCCGCGCGGGGCTGCCCTGGCGCACCGTGCTGCGCCACCTCCGGCTGGAAGGGCTGGGGGAGGCCGTGCTTTTGGGGGCAGAGGAGGATGGCTCCGCTTCGGCCCGGCTGACCCGCGCCCTGGCCCAGGCCGATTTGCGCGCCGGTCCCGCGCAGCGGGCCGCGGCCCTGCTCGAAGCCTTCCGCCGCGCCGAAGCCCTGGCCGCCCACGATTGGCCCGCGGCCTGGGACGCGCTGCTGGCTTTGCTGGAGCCCAGCCCCCTCTTGGCTTGGCTGCGCGACCGTGCCCGCGAGGCCGCCCGCGCAGGCCAAACCTGGCGCGACTTCCTCACCCGCATGGCCCTGGCCTCCGAGACCGACTTCTACGACCCCCGGGCCGACCGGGTGGCCCTGCTCACCCTGCACGCGGCCAAGGGGCTGGAGTTCCCGGTGGTGTTCATCGTGGGCCTGGAAGACGGCCTGCTGCCCTACCGCCGGGAGCACCTGACGCCCTCGGCCGACGCGGGGGCGGGCGACGCGCCGCGCGCCGCCGACGCGGACCTGGCCGAAGAGCGCCGCCTGTTCTATGTGGGCATCACCCGCGCGGGGCGGCGGCTGTTCCTGAGCCACGCCCAGCGCCGCCGCCTCTACGGCCGCGAACTGCGCCTGCCGCCCTCGCCCTTCTTGCAGGACCTGCGCGAAGTGCTGCGCACCGTCCAAGAGAAGCGCCCCCGCCGCAAAAAGCGCCGCGACGAAGGCGGCCCCGAACAGTTGCGGTTGTTTTAGCCGCGCGGTCGCCGTTTGTCAAAACACCCCTCCGTGTTCCATGCGGTTAGCAGGGGGCGGGTAGGGGCGAGGCGCTGCCTCGC
>CAYUOX010000031.1:0-48172 GCA_964446575.1 uncultured Anaerolineaceae bacterium
GCCAACGCCTATGAACGCGTTCCGCCTGCAAGCCCCTTATGAGCCCACGGGCGATCAGCCCCAAGCCATTCGCCGCCTGGTGGAAGGGGTGCGCCGTGGCTATCGCCACCAAGTGTTGCTCGGCGCGACGGGCACGGGCAAAACCTACACCGTCGCCTCGGTCATCGCGGAGTTGCAGATGCCCGCGCTGGTGCTGGCCCACAACAAGACCTTGGCCGCGCAACTCTACGCGGAGTTCCAAGCCTTCTTCCCCGACAACGCGGTGGAATATTTCGTCTCCTACTACGACTATTACCAGCCCGAGGCCTATGTGCCGCAGCAAGACCTGTACATCGAGAAAGACACCGAAATCAACGAAGAGATCGAGCGCTTGCGCTTGGCCGCGACCACCGCCCTCATGAGCCGCCGAGATGTCATCATCGTTGCGTCGGTGTCGGCCATCTATGGCCTGGGTAGCCCTGAGGCCTATGGTCGGGGCATCATCCACCTGGAGGTGGGCAAGATCTACCGCCGCAAGGCGCTGCTGCGCCAATTGATCGAAAGCCAATATCAACGCAACGACTACGACCTGCGCCCCGGCACTTTTCGGGTGCGCGGCGACACTTTGGAAGTCGTGCCCGCGTACCTCGAGCGCACGGTCTATCGCATCACTTTCTTCGGCGACGAGGTCGAGCGCATCATTGAATACGATCCTGTGACGGGCGAACGCCGCGCGGTGCACCTTAGCCTGCAAATCTTCCCCGCCAAACATTATTTGACCGAAGAAGAAAAACTCCAAAAGGCCATCTCGGATATCGAGGCCGAATTGGCCGAACGCGTGGCCTGGTTCGAGGCCCAGGGGAAAATTCTCGAGGCCCAGCGTTTGCTCCAACGCACCCGCTATGATTTGGAGATGTTGCGCGAGATGGGTTACTGCAAGGGCATCGAGAACTATTCCCGGCATTTGGAGCAGCGCCCCCCTGGCTCGCCCCCGTGGACGCTGATGGACTACATGCCCAACGAGTACCTGCTCATCATCGACGAGTCGCACATGACCATCCCGCAGATTCGGGGCATGTATCACGGCGACCGCAGCCGCAAGCAAACGCTGGTGGACTATGGCTTTCGTTTGCCCAGCGCGCTGGACAACCGCCCTCTGACTTTTGAGGAGTTCGAAGCCCGCATGGGTTATACCATCTACACCAGCGCGACCCCCGGCCCCTACGAGTTGGCCAAGGCCGAGCAGGTGGTGGAACAACTCATCCGGCCCACGGGCATCCCTGATCCCGAAGTCGAAGTGCGCCCCATCCAGGGTCAAATTGACGACCTGCTGGCCGAAATTCGGGCTCGTGTCGCGCGGGGCGAGCGCGCGTTGGTCACCACCCTCACCAAGCGCATGGCCGAGCGCTTGGCCGAATATTTGCAAGAACAGGGCATCAAGGCTTATTATCTGCATTCCGAGGTCGACACCCTCGACCGGGTCGGCATTCTGCGCGACCTGCGCCTGGGCAAATATGACGTGGTCGTGGGCATCAACTTGCTGCGCGAGGGGCTGGATCTGCCCGAGGTCTCGTTGGTGGCCATTTTAGACGCGGACAAAGAGGGCTTTTTGCGTTCCGCGACCGCGCTCATCCAAACCATTGGCCGCGCGGCACGGCATGTGCGCGGCAAGGTCATTATGTACGCGGAACGCATCACCGATGCCATGCGCCAGGCCATCGACGAGACCAATCGGCGTCGCGCGATTCAACTGGCCTACAATCGAGAGCACGGCATCACTCCGCGCTCCATCGTCAAGCCCATCCACGACCTCACCGACCGGGTGGCGGCCGAGCACGCGGCCGAAACCGAGCCCGCCGCGGCCATGCCCCACATCGCGGAAGAGCCCTTGCCATATCGCATCGCGCCTTCGGCCGACCCCGCGACCTTGGCGCGCCTCATCGCTGATCTGGAAAAGCAAATGCAAGCCGCGGCCGAAGCCTTGGAGTTTGAGAAAGCCGCTGCCTTGCGCGACCAAATCTACGCGCTGCGGGCACGCCTTGCCGAGAACGACACAGCCTGAGGGCTGGGCCGAGGTCGAAGCCCGCGCGTCCATCGCTCATTCTGACGACAAGGGCAAATTCGCTTGGGCCTGATGGCACAGAAAACGCCCGCCCGCGGCCAGCCATTCCGCCAGCACCGGGCTCTCTTGCGCCCCCGCGCGCGCATCTTGATAAATCCCCCAGCCCCAATACACATAACGTTGGGTCTCGGCCGGCCACCAGCCCTCGGGCTCGCGTAGGCGGGCAGGGCCTCCGTTGTACGCGGCCAAGGCCAGGCGCACTTCTCCGTTGGCCTGTTCCAGCATTTGGCGCAGATAGGCCAAGCCCCGGCGCGCGTTGGTGTTCGGATCCCAAGGATCCTCATCGTCTTGAAAGTGGTAAGGCATGACCTGAAAAAGCCCTCGGGCACCGGCTCGCGACACCGCGCGCGGGTCTCCGCAACTCTCGATTTGCATGACCGTCGCCACCAACAGCGGGTCCAGGTCGTGCTCCGCGGCCCAACGATAAATGTCGGGGGCCCAATATCGGACCTCGGGCGTGAAAAAGGCGGGCAGCGCGTGGGTTGTGGGCGTTGCCGTGGGGCCTGGGGCAGGCAGAGGGCCCTCGAGGCTGATCTGCGCCCAAAAGAGGACCATCGCCGCCAACAGCCCCGTCACCAGCAGCGAGAGCAACATGTGCACCACGCCTTGGGGGCTCGGAGACGCGGTTTGCCTCACGGTCCGCAATCCTCCAAAGGATACACCCGCCAGCCGATGGCCTGCGGGTCCATCTGGGCCAATTCTGATGCGGGCACTTCGGCCAGCAAGGCATCGGCTTGGGCCAGCGTCTTGCCCGTGGCCGCGTCGTAAATGGCCCCTTTGGCTTCGTAAAAGCGGCCTTTGTCGCGCACCATCTCGCCTTCCAGGCGGAGCAACCGTTGCGTAGGCACATGCCGGCGATAGCGAATAGAGAGCCGGGCCGTATAAAACAGCCGGGCCGTGGCCGGGTCGGTGCCCGTGCTTGCGCGGCCGGTGATCTCATCCAGCATCGCGGCCACGATGCCGCCGTGCACCACGCCCGGATAGCCTTGATACGCGTCGGGCACTACTGCGTAGGCCAACGACTTGCCGGGCGCGGCTTGCAAAAAACGCAATTTCAAGCCAACGGGGTTGCGCAGGCCACACACGAAGCACCAGGCCGAGTTGGGTTGTAGCCGTCCGTCGTGCCGCAGGGCTTCTTGCAAGGCCGCGCGCGCGTCGCCCGCCGTGGCGGCAGGGGTGGGTGGGGGAACCGGCTCCGCGGCGGCCAGGTAGGCTTGTGCTTGGGCCAACCAGGTCTCGACGGCCTGGTCGTGGCTCGCGGCAGCAGCGGCCATGGCTTCAGGGGCCAGGGCCAACAGCGCGCGCAGCGCGGCCGCGGCCTCGCACGCGGCTTGGAGTCGGCTGGGCCACGCGGTGGAGGACGAAGCCGCGGCTTGGGCCGCGCGCGCCGCCCAGTCCAACGCCCAACCCTGAACCCGTTCGGCCCATGGCGACGACACGGAGGCTTGGCGCGTCCATTCCAACAGCGCGTGCGCGTGTTGTTGCGCGATGGTGTGGAGAACTTGCAGGTCCATGACGACGGCTCCTTTGCCCGCAAGGCAGAACGTCCCCCTTAGGCCCAACCTTGGGCCACCCAGGCCCCGGCCAGCCCCAGCAGGCCGCCGGCGAGCACATCGGTGGGGTAGTGCAAGCCCAAGGCCAGGCGCGCCCAACTGACGCCCAGCGCCCACAGGGTGAGCCCGAGCGCGAGGCCTGGTGGAAGCCACGCCCACGCCAGCCCGGCCAAAAGCCAAACGCGAGCCGCATGCCCCGACGGAAAGGCATGGGGATCGGTCTTGCGATAGATATGGCCCCAGGGGCTGCGTGGTCGTTCCCGGCGAATGGCGAATTTGAGGGCCAGCACCAAGCCGGCCATCACGAGCACCGCGAGGGTGGCTACGAGCAGCCGCGGCCGAGCCGGGGGCCACAGCCACGCCGCCAACAACAGCGCGGGCACTACCACCCATGAATCGCCCGAATGCGCCAGCAGCCGTGCGCCCCAGCGCCACGCGGACGAGCGGGCCACGGGGGCGATGCACCGCGCGGAGAGGCGAGCGTCCCACGTGTGCAACCGCGCGCGCCAGTTCATGCGGCCTCCTGGGCAATTCGGGCGGCCAGATCTCGGCGTACCAATTCCAGGTGTTCCGGCTTGTCCACGTCCATGGCCAACTCGGCGTAAGGGCTGAGCACCGCGGTGCCGGCCAAGCGCATACGCTGCGAGGCTAAAGCGACGGCTTGTTCCAATGTCAGTTGCCGAAACAGCACCCCCAGCAACACGCGCCACCCCAGCAGCGCGGCTTGCTTCAACGGCGATTTACGGCTGGCTACAATGCGTTCCCACAAGTCGTCGTCGCGTTGGCCGGCGCGCACCCGCACCAAGTTCACATCGCCGCCGCACACTTCCACATCTTTGAGGCGCAAATACGTGCGCCGCGCCCCCGGAAAACGGGCCTCCATGACCCGCCGTTCGACCACGTGATAGACCACATCCAAGTCCGGATATCGGTCGGCATTGCTCGCGACCCAGTCCAGCACTTCGCCGGTGATGGTGGGCACATCCCCCGAGATCAACAAGACCGGTTCGTCGGGCGCGGCTTGCTGACCGATGTCGGCCAAGCCGCGCAGGATGTTCTTCAGCATACTCCCCTGGTCGGGGTAGAAGTGCGCGGGCTTGGCGATCGCCCATGGGTGCGCGTCGGGATCGACGCCGAAGATGCGCAAGCCTGTGACGGCCTGCGACGCGTTGACCGCGTCGAGCACCCATTGCAACATCGGTTTGCCGGCCAGATCCAGCAAGGCTTTGGGCTGGCCCTGGGTGTATGGATATAAGGGGTCGTCGGGGCCGGGATGACCGCCGGCCAAGATAAGGGCTTCCATGGGAGCGTCTCCTGCGAGGGCTTAGAGTTCAACCAATTGGGGCTCCAGGCCCAATTGGTCGATGAGTTCGTTGAGTTCTTCGGTGGTCAGGGGGCGGCCTTTGCCCGCCACGGCGATCAGCGCGGCCTCCATCATATTGGTCCCAAACGAACGACCGTCCAGGCGCGGCGTACTGGTCACGACATATTTGATGCCCACTTGGCGGAAGAGTTCCAAGTCGGCTTCGGTGGTGGTGTTGGTGGCGATAATCTTGCCGGGCAACGAGTCGGGCAGGTGACGCTTGATATAGTGGCAATCGCCGGCAATGACCGTGGCCCAGCGGTAGTACTTTTCCCACTTTGGGATGCGTTGGTCTTGCTTTTCGCCGGTGGGGTAGAGCCATTCAAAGGGAAAACGCCCCACAATGGGCATGAACAGCGCGGCCATGCGCTTTAGGCCGCGCACGGTGCGGACGGGGATGGGCAGCCCCAGGCCGAACATGAAATCTCCGAACACGGTCTCGTAACCCGCGTCGACAAACGATTTGGTCATGCCCCAGCGATCAATGCCCACCGTGATGAGGGCTTTTTTGCCCCCGTGTTGGGCGATGTAATCCCCCAAATGGCGGTCGATGAAAAACGCCAAGCGATACTCCAGCGTGTTCTTGAGCCCCGCGCCATCGGTGTAGGGGGTATGCTTGACATCCTTGACCAAGGGCAGCACAGAATACAGCGGGTAGACTTTGCCGTCGACCACCGTGGCCAGGTCGGCGCCCCCAACGCCGAAAGCATCCACTTTGCCGTCCAACTCACGGAACAGGCGCGCGGCTTTCTCCCGGTCGCCATCGGTGCCGATGCGCTCGATGATGACCTTCTCGCCCAATAACTCCACCTCCACGCGCTTGTCGCGTTTGGAGGAACCCAGGCTAATGCTCACGGCTCGTTTCATGGGACAACTCCTCCTGGTGGGGCGCGGTCCGGCCGCGGGCCGCGCGCGTGCCACGAATGCCGGAACAGATGGTTTTGCTAAAAGTATACCTCGGTTCGCGCGGCCGTGCGTGGCGGTTGGTGGGCTGGGCCTGGGCACCCCGCCACGCGACCGAAGGCTCCCACGCGTGCTCGCGCGAGGTTTGCCAAAAGTGCGGTTTTCGGCGTTCTTTTCTGGATGCTTTTGCAGACAGAGCGTTACGCGGGTCGTAATCTTAAAATTTTCCTTTTCATGGCCTCAATTGGCCTGGGGCGCCTTGCCTCTTAGGCGCGTTTAAGGTATACTGTGGGAGAATCTGGTAGAAAATGGCGCGAAATGGGGCGCCGGAGGACTCCGGCGTTTCTGCCTTTAATTGGGGCGTAGAACGAATGTTCTTGGGTCAATACGTCCACACCTTAGACGGCCATGGCCGCGTCATCATCCCCGCCCGGTTTCGGCCGGCATTGCAAGCGGGGGTGTATTTGCTGCGCGGTTTGGACCAAAATCTCATGGCCCTGACGCCGCCCCAATTTGAGGCTCTCGCGGCCCAACTGCAGCGCCTCAGCCTCACCGACCCCGTGGCCCGGCAACTCAAGCGCCTCATCTTCTCGGCCGCGTCGTTCGAGCGGCTGGACAACGCGGGGCGGGTGCGCATCGCCCCGCCTTTGCGAGCGCTGGCCGGGCTGGAAAACGAGGTCGTCATCGCGGGCGTGGGCGACTACTTCGAACTGTGGTCGCCGCAAGCCTGGGAGGCGCAAGAGCGGGCGCTGCATGATGCCGAGGCCAATGCCCAGCGCTTCGCGATGTTCCAACTCTCACTTCAAGCCGCTACGCAGCCCTCGACTTCGCCCGCGAGCCCAACGCCCGAGGATGAGCGATGACGCGCGCCCATCACGAGCCCGTGCTGCTGGACGCGGTGCTGACCGCGCTGCGTCCCCGGCCCGGGGGGCGCTATGTGGACGCCACCGTGGGCCTGGGAGGCCATGCCGCGGCGCTGCTCACGGCCAGCGCGCCCGACGGGCAGTTGTTGGGCCTGGATGTGGACCCCCAGGCCTTGGCTGTCGCGCGCGAGCGCCTGGCACCGTTCGCCGAGCGCGTGCACCTGCGCCACGGCTCGTATGTGCATTTGGCCGATTATGTGCGCGCCCTGGGCTGGTATGGTCAAGTCGATGGCGTGTTGGTGGATTTGGGCGTGTCGTCGCTGCAGTTGGACTCGGCCCAACGGGGCTTTTCCTTTCGCCAAGACGGACCGTTGGACATGCGCTTTGACCCTTCGACGCCGGGGCCTACGGCCGCGGATTTGGTGAACACCCTGCCCGAGGACGCGTTGGCCGATTTGCTGTGGCGCTATGGGGAAGAGCGGCGGGCGCGCGCGGTGGCGCGCGCCATCGTCCAGCATCGGCCCATCACCACCACGGGCGAACTGGCGCGCGTGGTCGCCGCAGTCACCCGCAGCGGCAGACCAGGGATGCACCCCGCGACGCGCACTTTTCAGGCTTTGCGCATCGCGGTCAATCGGGAACTGGAGAACTTGGAGCGTCTGCTGCCCCAAGCCGTGGAGGTGCTGGCCCCAGGGGGCCGGCTGGCGATCCTCGCGTTTCATTCGCTGGAGGATCGCATTGTCAAACATTTTTTGCGTCGCGAAAGCCGCGATTGCGTGTGTCCGCCCGAGCAAGCGGTGTGCACTTGCGGGCATCGGGCCCAGGTGCGGCTGATTCGGCCGTTTCCGGTGCGGCCCACGGCCGACGAGGTGGCGCGCAATCCGCGCGCGCGCAGCGCGCGCTTGCGCGTGGCCGAAAAGCGCGCCGCCGCCCAAGGAGGGCGAGCATGAGCGCGCGCGGGCGCGTCCCGTCCTTGTTGCAGCCCGCCGCAGTGTGGGGTTGGGCCCGCCGCGCGGTCCACGCGTCCGCGTGGTCGCGTTTCTGGTCGCGGCAGGGCGTGTGGTGGGCGCGCGCGGCGTTGAGTGTGACCGCGCTCTTTGCAGTGGTGGCGGCGCACCTCTACTTGGCCAATCAGGCTGTGGTGCTGTGGGAAGAGATTCGCACCATGCAATACGAATCGTGGCAACTGTGGTGGGATATCGTGACTTGGCAAACTGAGTTGGCTCGACAACGCAACGCGCGCACCATGCAAGAGGCGATCGAGCAGTTGGATTTGCGTTGGCCAGAGCCGGCGGGTGTCTTGTATGTGCCTGTGGCGCTGCCGAGCGCGCCGCCCGCGGCCTCGGCCGACGTGCCTGGCGTGTGGGCGCCGCCGCCCACGCCCGACCCATGGCTGCCGCCCGAATACACCCTCAGCGGGAGTCAGTGGTTGGCCCAGGGCGGTTGGCAGCGTTTGCAGCAGGCATTGGGTTGGGCCGACTTGGCCAGCCCTGAGGCGGTCCGCCGTCCGTGAGGAGGATCCCGTGCGCCAGCCAACTCGTTTCGTCGTCCCCGACGCCCCAACGCCCGAGGCTGCTCAGGCTGGGTCTGTGCCCACCGCGCCCAGCCCGCGGCCGTTCTACGCGCTGGGTGGGCTCTTGGCCGGGCTGGCGTTGCTCATCGTGCTGCGCTTGGCGTGGTTCCAAATCGACCCCGAACTGGCCGAGTTTCGCGAGTTCGCCCGCCAAGATCGGGGTTACATGACCGGCGAGATGTTCCCCTTGCCGCGGGGCTGGATCACCGACCGCCACGGGCGGGTTTTGGCCGGCGTGCGCTTGGCGTATCAATTGGACGTGGCCCCCGACGCGCTGCGGCGGCCCGGCGAGGTGATTGCGGTGTTGGCCGGAGTGTTGGAGATGGCGCCCGAAGATCTGTGGGCCCGTTTGGCGCCCGATGACCAAGCCCAAATGCCGCCCGCGGTGATGTTGTCCTACACCATCACCCCCCGACAGCGCGAACTGCTGCTGCAATGGTGGGCCCGTTGGGCCGCGTTGGGCGACCAAGCGCCCATCGACCCCACACGTAACGATGTGTTCCGCTTCACGCCCGTGTTGGTGCGCGACTACCCCGAGGGTGACGTGGCCGGCAACGTGATCGGCTTTGTGACCCTCAGCGATCGCGAAGCCCGGCCCATGTGGATCGGCAACTTCGGCGTCGAAGAATACTACGACCGGCTGCTGCAGCAAGAATGGGTCACCATCCCCTTTTATGAGCCTTATAGCGTAACAGCCTCCCAAGTGCCGTTGCCCGAACCCCCTTCCGGCGTGGTGCTCACCTTGGACCGGGATGTGCAGGCCTTGGTCGAGTCCATCTTGGATGCGGCCATCGAAGAATATGAGGCCCGGCGCGGGGTCATCATTGTGATGCGCCCCAAGACCGGCGAAATTTTGGCCCTGGCCATGAGCCCGCGCCCGCGCCTCGATGATTACGACAGCGTGCTGTCGTTTCTGCGCACTTTTGAAGGCCAAGGCTGGAACTGGGCCGTGGAGCACACGTACGAACCTGGCTCGGTGATGAAGCCTATCATGTTGTCCATTGCCTTAGATTCGGGCGCTATCACCCCCGATTTCACCTACATGGACACGGGTGTGGAATATCCTTGTGGTGGCACCGCGCCCGTGTACAATTGGGACTATGGCGCGCACATGAAGCAAGACATCGTGGGGTGCCTGGCCAATTCGCTCAATACCTGTTTTGCCAACATTGCCATGCATGTGCCCCGCGAAACTGTGCGCGCCTACATGGAAGCGTTTGGCTTTGGGGAGCCCACGGGCATCGACTTGGCCCCTGAGCGCTCGGGGATGTTCTCCGTCGCGGCCTGCTCGGATCATTCCCGCTTGGGGTTTGGGTACGCGGTGTCGGTCACGCCGTTGCAACTGGCCGTTGCCGAAGCCGCCATCGCCAACGGCGGCTTCCTCATGCGCCCCTATTTGGTCAAAGCCCAGTTGGTCAACGGCCGTTTGGTGCCGACGCCGTTCCCGCAAGTGGTGCGGCGGGTCATCCGCGGCGAGACCGCGGCCCAGGTCAACGCGTTTTTGGCCCAGGCCATGACGCACGACACGTATGAGAACGCCGAAGTGCCTGGCTATCGTTTGGCTGGCAAAACGGGCACGGCCTTCAACCCCCGCGATCCTGACGATCTGTTGGATGCCACCATGGTGGGATGGGGGCCGGTGGACGATCCGCAGTTCTTGGTGTTGGTGTGGCTGGAGGACCCTCGGGCCAACGACGGTTGGGCGTCGTTCACCGCGGCCCCGACCTTTCGGCAGGTGGTGGAGCGGTTGGTGGTCATCTTGGGCATTCCCCCTGACGACGGGGTGGAGCAAGCCGTGTATCAAGGGCGTTGAGGGTGAAGTATGCGTGTAGCCGATGTGATCCATGGCCTCACGGGAGTCTATCCCCCCCACGGTGGGCAAGAGCCGTTGTCGGCCGCGGTGATTGATTCGCGGCGAGCAACGCCCGGAAGCCTGTTCATCGCGCTGCCCGGCCAACGTCACGATGGGCACGACTTCGTGGCCGACGCATTCGCACGCGGCGCACGGTTGGCGCTGATCCACCGGCCGGTGCCCGATTGCCCAACGCTGGATCTGCGCACCGGCTTCGACCCTGCCGCGTGGGCGGCCTTTCGCCTGCCTGGCTGCTTACGCGTCGACGACACCCTGCGCGGGCTGCAAACCCTGGCCCGCCATTGGCGGCAGCAGTTGGCCGATTTGCGCGTGGTGGGCGTTACCGGCAGCGTGGGCAAGACTTCGACCAAAGAACTGGTGGCCCAAGTGCTGGCCCAGCGATACCGCGTGCTCAAAAATCCGGGCAATTACAACAACGAAATCGGCCTGCCGTTGACCTTGTTGCACGCTCGGCCCGAGCATCAGTGGGCAGTGTTGGAGATGGGTTTTTATGTGCCCGGCGACATCGCGTTGCTGTGCGACATTGCCCGGCCGATGATCGGCGTGGTGACCAACATCGGCTTGGTGCACGCGGAACGGGCTGGCTCACAAGAGGCCATCGCGCGGGGCAAAGCCGAATTGGTCGAGGCGCTGCCGCCCGAAGGCGCGGCCGTGCTCAATTACGATGACCCCTGGGTACGCGACATGGCGGCCCGTACCGCGGCGCGCGTCTTCTTCTATGGCCTGAGCCCCGAGGCCGACTTGTGGGCTTCGAATGTGGAAGGCTTGGGCTTAGACGGCATTCGCTTCGTGTTCCACTATCAAGGCGAGACCATCCCCGTGCATCTGCCTTTGCTGGGGCGGCACGCGGTGCAGTTGGCGCTGCGTGCGGCCGCGGTGGGCTTGTTGGCCGGCCTCGACTGGCCCGATGTGCTGCGCGGCCTGCGCGCGGACCAAGCCCAACTGCGGGTCATGATCGTGAACACCCCCCAAGGGGCGCTGGTCATCGACGATACTTACAACGCCGCGCCCCAATCCATGCTGGCCGCGCTCAACTTGTTGGCCGACATCCAGGCGCGACGCAAGATCGCCATCCTGGGCGACATGCTGGAACTGGGCCCCTATGAGCAGCAGGGCCACGCCATGGTGGGCACGCGGGCCGCGGGGGTGGTGGATTATCTGATCACCTTTGGCCCGCGAGCGCGCGATATGGCCGAGGCCGCGCGGCAGGCCGGGCTGCCTGCCGCGCGCGTGGCTGAATTCGACGCGGACGAGGTGGAGGCCTTGATCGCCCATGTGCAGGGCCTGCTGGCCCCCGACGACGTGGTGCTGGTCAAAGGCTCCCGGGGGATGCGCATGGAACGAATCGTTGCTGCATTGGAGGCGCCCTCATGACTCACACGGCCGCCATTTTAGGCCTCATGGCCGCCAGTTTTGTGCTGACGTTGATTTGGGGCGAGCCCATGCTGCGCGTGCTGCGGCATTTTCGCATTGGCAAGCGCATCCGGGTCGAAGGCCCCCAGAGCCACAAAGAGAAAGTCGGTACCCCCACCATGGGCGGGTGGATCATCGTCCTACCCGTGGTGCTGCTGGCCACGTTCTTCTATGCCACCGAGATTTGGGGCCTGACGTTTTTGGGTCGAGAGATGCTGCTGCCGGTGGGGCTCATGGTGGGGCACGCGCTCCTGGGCGCGGTGGACGATTGGATGGGCGTTCGCGGCTCAGGTGGGGGCATGCGGGCGCGCACCAAATTTGCCTTTCAACTCTTGTTGGCGGCCGCGGCCGCGTGGTGGTTGCACGACATTTACGAAGCGCCGCCCATGTATTTGCCCGGCATCCAGTTGCCCGTGCCGTTGGGGTGGGTGTATATGCCGCTGAGCGTGATCATCATTGTGGGTACTTCCAACGCGGTCAATCTGACCGACGGCTTAGACAGCCTCGCGGGCATGGTGACCGCGACCGCGTTCGCGGCGTATGGTGGCATCGCTCTGGCGCAGGGCGACGCGCCGCTGGCCCGCTTCGCGTTCTTGGTGGTGGGCAGCGTGTTGGGCTTCTTGTGGTTCAACGCGCATCCCGCGCAACTGTTCATGGGCGACACAGGCTCTCTGGCCTTGGGCGCGACGTTAGGCGTCATCGCGCTCATGACCGGCGAATGGTTGGTGTTGCCCCTCATCGCCATCATCCCCTTGGCCGAGACGTTGAGCGTGATCTTGCAGGTGTCGTATTTCAAACTCACGGGTGGGCAGCGCATCTTCAAGATGTCGCCGCTGCATCATCACTTCGAACTCTCGGGTTGGAGCGAGACCCAGGTGGTCATGCGTTTCTGGCTGGTGAACTTACTGGCCGCGCTGATCGGCGTCCTGATTGCCCTGGCGTAGGAGCAACGATGACGAACCGCCGTCCCGAACACGCCCGTTGGGCCTTAGTCCTCGGTGCCGGACGTCAAGGAGCGTCGCTGGCCCGTTTTTACGCGCGTCGCGGCGCGCGCGTGGTGGTCAACGACCGGCGCCCGGCGCGCGATTTGGCCGCGGCGTGGGCTGATTTGGCCGCAGTTCGCGCCACGTGGGTGACCGGCGGTCATCCTGCGTTTCTGCTGCAGGGCCCTGAGGTGGTGGCGGTGTCGGGCGGTGTGCCGTTGCAGATGCCGTTGGTGGTGGCGGCGCGCGCGCGCGGTTTGCCCGTGGTCAGCGATGCGGGGTTGTTTTTCGCGGAGGCGCCGTGTCCCACCGTGGGCATTACGGGTTCGGCGGGCAAGACCACGACCACCACGTTGGTGGGGCGCATGGTGGCTTCGGCGGCGCGCGAAGCGCGCGGCATTGCGTATAGCCAAGAAGATGCGACTCCGAATTCCGCGGCCCCACGCCCAAAACGCTTCCGCCGGGCCTGGGTGGGGGGCAACATCGGCAATCCGCTGTTGCACGAGGTCTTTGACATGCGCGGCGATGACGTGGCCGTGATGGAGGTTTCCAGTTTCCAACTGGAGGTTGCCCACGCGTCCCCGCGCGTCGCGGTGGTGCTCAACATCACGCCCAATCACCTGGATCGCCACGGCACCATGGACGCGTACATCGCGGCCAAAGCCCGCATTTTGGCCTTTCAGCGCGCGGACGATGTGGCGATCTTGGGCTGGGAGGACCCCAACGCGTGGGGCTTGCGCGCCCAGGTCCGGGGCCGTTTGATCGGCTTTGGCCTTACGCCCCCGCCTGCTGGGGTCGAGGGCGTGTATCTGCGCGCGGACATGTTCGTGTGGCGCGCGGATAACGGTGGCGAGGAGCCGCTCTTGCCGGCCTCGGTCGTGGCCCTGCGTGGCCGGCACAATCGCCTCAATGTGGCCGCGGCCCTGGCCGTGGCTCGGGCTTTGGGCCTGGAGCCCGGACACATGCGCGCCGGGGTCGAGGGCTTTACCGGCGTGCCCCATCGGCTGGAATTGGTGCGGTTGCATCGCGGGGTGGCCTGGTACAACGACTCCATTGCCACCAGCCCCGCGCGGGTGCTGGCCGCGTTGGCCTCGTTTGAGCAGGAACCCATCGTTTTGCTGGCCGGCGGCCGCGACAAAAACCTGCCGTGGGATGCGTTTGCCCAGGCCGTGCGGCAGCGGGTGCAGCACTTGATTTTGTTTGGCGAAGCCGCGCATCTCATTCGGGCTGCGGTTGAGGCCGCCGAAGGGCCCGGCCCCCAGACCCTCACCGTGGTGCCCGATCTGGCAACGGCCGTGCGTCGGGCCGCGGCCCTGGCCGAACCGGGCGCGGTCGTGCTGCTTTCGCCAGGCTGCGCCAGTTTCGACCAGTTTCGCAACTTTGCTGAACGCGGGGAGAAGTTTCGCCAATGGGTCCACGCATTGCCATAGTTCGCCCCGAGGCCTCGGCGCCTCGCTCTGGCCGCCCCTTTTCGGAAGCGCGACCAACGCCGTGGTGGGCCACGGTGGATTGGCCGTTGCTGCTCATCATCCTCGCGCTGCTCGTTGAGGGCACCGTGGCCGTCTACTCCACCTCCGTGGCCTTCGCGGTGACCCGCACCGACAAGCCGGCCTTCTACTTCGTGGTGCGGCATGCTGTGTTCGTGGCCGTGGGGTTGGTGTTCATGCTGGTGGTGTGGCGGGTGGGATATGCTCCGCTGCGGGCCCGCCCTCGCTTGGTGGCTGTGCTGGCCGCGGCCGTTGGCCTCGCGCTGTTGGTCTTGCTCGTTCGCAATCGCCTCGCGGGCGTTACGGGCCGCACCCTGTTTGGGCGTTCCCTGCAGCCCGCGGAGTTCGCCAAGCCTGTGCTCATCGTGTACTTGGCCGTTTGGCTCACTACCCGACGCCGCGACATGCCCGATTGGCGCACCGAATTGGTCTCGGTAGGGGCCATCACTGGCGTGTTTGCGTTGTTGGTGCTGTTGCAGCCCGACTTGAGCGCCGCGGCCACCGTGTTCGCGCTGGGGATGATGATGCTCTTTTTGGCCGGTGCCCATCCCAAGCAGGTGGGCTTCACCCTGGCCGTGGCCGTGTTGGTCCTCGCCATTGGCATTCCAGCCATGCGTTGGTTGTATCCGGTGGGCGTGACCCGTTTTCGCGATTTTTGGATCGCGCTGCGCGCGCCCGCACAAGTCGAGGGGCATTTGCGTGAGGCCATTTGGGCGTTCTTGCGCGGCGGTTGGCTGGGCGTGGGCATTGGCGAAGGCCAGAGCAAGTTCTACTACTTGCCCTTGCCGCACACCGACAGCGTGTTCGCGGTCATCGGCGAAGAATGGGGCGTGGTGGGCGCGACGCTGGTCGTGGCGACCTTTGGCCTCCTGCTGTGGCGGGGGCTCAAAGTTGCCGCCGACGCGCCCGACCCTATGGGACGGCTGTTGGCCGGCGGCCTGGTTCTGTGGTTGGTGGGCGAGGCCGTGCTCAACATGGCCGGCATTGTCGGGCTGTTGCCCGAGGCAGGCAACGTCATGCCCTTTTTCAGTTATGGCGGTTCGAATTTGACCGTGACCTTGGCATCACTGGGCTTGGTGCTCAGCGTGGCCGGTGAAGCCCGCCGCGCGGCCCAGGCCCAAGGAGGACCGAATCGTGCGGTTGTTGATTTGCGCCGGAGGAACCGGCGGCGGCGTGTATCCCGCTCTGGCCGTGTGGCAGCGCCTGGCGCCTGACGCGCCCCAGGTGCTGTGGGTAGGCGGTCAGGGGGGCATGGAAGAAGACTTGGTCCGGCGGGCTGGCGTGCCGTTCCGCGCCATCCCGGCCGCGGGGTTGCACGGGGTGGGGTGGCGCGCTTTGCCGGGCAATGTCTGGCGTTTGACGCGCGGCTTCTTCGCTGCGCGCCGCATCTTGCGCGCGTTTCGTCCCCAAGCCCTGTTTTTCACCGGCGGCTATGTCGCTGGGCCAGTGGGCTTGGCCGGATGGCGCGTCCCCACCCTGCTGTATGTGCCCGACATCGAGCCCGGCCTGGCCCTGCGGGTCCTCACCCGCTTCGCGGACGTGGTCGCGGTCACGGTGGAGGCGTCGCGCGCGTTCTTCCCGGGCAAGCGGGTGGTGGTCACCGGCTATCCGGTGCGGCAAGAGGTGGCTGCCTGGGTCGGCCGGCGGGATGAAGCGCGGCAGCACTTGCAGTTGGCCCCTGACGAGCCTGTGGTGTTGGTCTTTGGCGGCAGCAAAGGCGCGCGCAGCATCAATCAGGCCTTGGCCGCGCATCTCGAGGACCTGCTGGCTTTGACCCAAGTGGTGCACATCAGCGGCCATCTCGACTGGCCCGTGGTGCAGGCCCATTGGCAATCTTTGGACCCGGGTTTGCAGCGTCGTTATCGGGCGTTCCCCTTCTTGTACGACAGTGACATGGGCGCGGCTCTGGCGGCCGCGGATCTGGTGGTGGCGCGCGCGGGCGCGTCGGTGTTGGGGGAATTCCCCTTGTTTGGCCTGCCCGCGGTGTTGGTGCCCTATCCGTACGCGTGGCGCTACCAGCAGGTCAACGCCCAGTGGCTGGCGCAACGGGGCGCGGCGCAAGTGGTCGCGGACGCAGACTTGGCCGACCAACTGCTGCCCGTGGTGCGCACCCTTTTGCTCGACTCAGCCGCACGCGCGGCCATGCGTGCGGCCATGCAACGCTTGGCCCAACCCCACGCCGCAGATCGCATCGCCGCGTTGCTGCGCGACCTGGCCGCAGGCGAGGAGGGATGACCATGCTCGCACTGCAGGTGGTGTTTTGGCTGTTGGTGCTCTTCTTCGCGGCCGTGGGCGCGATTCGGGGCTGGGTGCGCGAAATTTTGGTGACCTCCAGCCTGGTGTTGGCTTTTGTCATCATCTCCCTGTTCCTGAACGAGCGCGAGCCCAAGATCGAACTTTATCCTAACGCTGTGCCCCCGCAGCCGAGTTGGACATTCGCCCCCCTGGCCGACCAGGTCAACCCGAGGACCGAGGTGCTGATTCGCGCCGGCCTGCTGCTGACTTTTGCCTTTATCGGCTACGAAACCGCGGGGTTGGGTCGTTTTGCGGCTCGCATCGGCACCACGCGGACCCAAGATCGCATTTTGGGCGCGGTCTTGGGGGCCATCAACGGCTATTTGCTGGCCGGCTCGTTGTGGTACTACTTGGCCGGCTATGGGTATCCCTTTGATGCGTTTGTAGCCCCAGAAGCCTATGGCCTCACCGAACCCAACTTCTTGCGCTACATGGCGCCGGCCTACATCGCGAAGCCGGTGCTGGGCCAGAGCGTCTATGCCTCGCTCGTGGTCATGTTGGTGCTGTTCGTCTTCTTGCTGTTGGCCTTGTTGTGAGGTCGCGCGGGCCCCGTATCGTGGAGGGGCGGAACGATGGTGCACTTAGTCTACCTGTTTTGGTTTCTGGAAGTGCTCTTCGGCGTGGTGGGCGCGCTGCGCGGATGGGCCAAAGAGTTGTTGGTGACTTTCAGCATGTTGGTTGCGCTGATGATCTTGACGTTGATCGAGGTGTATGCGCCATGGATTTTGCAAACCTCACCCCGCGCCGAGTTCCTCATTCGGGCCTTCGTGTTGTTGTTCATGGCCTTTTTCGGATATCAAACCCCTGCGGGCATTGGCAGCGGTGGGGGTGGCCGCCGCGATTGGCTCCAGAACCGCCTGTTGGGCTTTTTGTTGGGCCTGCTCAACGGCTATCTCATCGTCGGGTCTCTGTGGTTCTTTTTGCACGAAGTGGACTATCTCATGCAGCCCGAATACCAGGCGTTTATGCGGAACCTGATCATCCCCCCCGACGCGACGACGCCGCAAGGCATGGCGGCTTTGCGCATGGTGGAAAGTATGCCCCCGCGCTATTTGGGGGTGCCGTTGCTCTACATCGTCGTCACCGCGGCCTTTGTGTTCGTGCTGGTGGTGTTCATTTGAGGGCGCTATGACCGACCGACCGCGCATTCACTTGATCGGCATCGGTGGAACTGGCCTCTCGGCCATCGCGCAAGTGTTGCACGCGCGCGGGTGGACCGTGAGCGGTTGCGATCGCACTCACACCCCGCGCGTGGACGCCCTGCGCGCGCGCGGCATCTCGGTGCATGTGGGCCACGACCCCGCCCATGTGGCCGCGGTCGATTTGGTGCTGCGTTCCTCCGCGGTGTCGCGCGAGCACCCCGAAGTGCAAGCGGCCCAGGCCGCGGGGGTGCCTGTCCTCACCCGACGCGCGTTCTTGCCCACCTTGACCGCGGGCTATCGCACCTTGGCCGTGGCCGGCACTCACGGCAAGACCACCACCACGGCCATGTTGGCGTGGGCCCTGGTCGGCGCGGGGCAAGACCCGACCCTCATCGTCGGCGGGCAGGTGCCGGGGTGGGGGAACGCCCGCGTAGGCCGCGGCCCGTGGTTCGTCATCGAAGCCGACGAGTATGACCACATGTTCTTGGGCTTGCATCCCGAGGTCGCGGTGGTGACCACGTTGGAGCACGACCACCCCGATTTGTTCCCCACCTGGGACGCGTATTTGGACGCGTTCGTCGCGTTCGCCCAGCAAGTCACCGACACGCTGGTGTTGCGGGCCGACGACCCAGGGGTCCGAGCGCTGCGCGCGCGGCTTTCGGCCACGCCGCGGGTGCGCACCTTTGCCTTGCAAGGACCTGCAGATTACCGCGTCGTCGACCTGGCGCGGCAGCCCGGCCGTGGCTACGCGTTTCGGCTGCAGCGCCCTGCTGGGCCGGCCGTGCCCGTGCGCCTGGCCGTGCCTGGGCTGCACAACGTGGCCAACGCGGCCGCCGCGCTGGCCGTGGTGGATCGCCTGGGCTTGGATGTGCCCGCGGCCGCGCGCGCGTTGGCCGACTTCCCCGGCGCGGGGCGGCGCTTCACCATCGTGGCGCGCCGCGCCGGCTTGGCCTGGGTCGACGACTACGCCCATCATCCCACCGAAATCGCCGCGACCTTGGCCGCCGCGCGCGAGCAATTCCCCGACGCGACCCTGTGGGCCGTATGGCAGCCGCACACCTACAGCCGCACCCGCGCCTTGTGGGACGGCTTCCTACGCGCTTTGCAGGCCGCGGACGCGGTGCTGGTGCTGCCCATCTACCCCGCGCGCGAGCAGCCGCTGCCCGGCGTCAACGCGGCTGCCTTGGCGCAAGCCCTGGCCGCGTCGCGGGGCGCGCGGGGGCCCCATTTCGTGGCCCATGCCCGCAGTTTGGACCATGCCGCGGACCTTTTGGCCGCGCAAGTGCGGCCCCCGGCCGTGGTGGTGCTGCTCTCGGCCGGCGACGCGCCGCGCATCTTCCGACAGTTGGGTGTGCTGCCCCAGGAGGTCGGGCCGTGAACCGCGTGGCGCCCCTCACCCCGCAGCAACGACACGCGTTGGCCGAGCGCTTCGGCCCCGCGGTGCGTTTCGATGTCCCCCTGGCGCCGTGGACCGCGGCCCGCATCGGAGGGCCCGCGGACGCGCTGCTGACGGTGCACGACAACGACATGTTGGCCACGGCTGTGGCTTGGCTCTGGGAGCGCGGCATTCCTTTTCACATTTTGGGCGGTGGCTCAAATGTGCTGGTGGCCGACGAGGGCGTGCGGGGCGTGGTCGTGCTCAACCGAGCGCGGCACGTGGCGTTGGACCTCGCGGCCGAGGTCGCGCATGCGCGCGCGGCCAGCGGCGCGTCGTTGGGCGCGCTGGCTCGGCGCACCGTGGCTGCAGGCTTGGCCGGCTTGGAGTGGGCGGCGGGTATCCCTGGTACGGTGGGGGGCGCGGTCGTGGGCAACGCGGGCGCGTTCGGCGGCGAGATCGCCCATGTGCTCACCCAAGCCACGCTGTTGGTGTGGGAACCCTCCGGTCGGGCCGAGCGCCGCGTGGTCGACGCGGCCGCGTTGGGCTTCGCGTATCGTTCCAGCGCCCTCAAACGCCGCGAAATCCGCGGCGTCGTGCTGGAGGCGGAGTTCCGGCTGACGCGCGCGGCTGACCCAGCCGCGCTGCAAGCCCGGGTCGAGGCGATGCAAGCCCGCCGCCGGGCAACCCAACCCCCGGGCGCGAGCATGGGTTCGATGTTCAAAAACCCGCCCAACGACTTCGCCGGACGCCTCATCGACGCGGCCGGGCTCAAAGGCTTGCGTCAGGGCGACGCGGAAATCAGCCCATTGCACGCCAACTTCTTCGTCAACCGCGGCCGCGCCCGGGCCCGCGATGTATGGGCGTTGCTGGTGCACGCGCGCCGCGAAGTTTACCGGCGCTTTGGCGTGCTGTTGGAACCCGAAATCGAACTGCTGGGCGCGTGGGACCCGCGGCAGGTGGCCCAGGCCTACGGACCGCCCACGTGGCTGGAAGTCTCGGGAGGTGAGGCGTGACGAAACTGCGTGTAGCCGTGTTGTTCGGCGGCCGTTCTGGCGAGCACGAGGTCTCGCTCATGTCCGCGCGTTCGGTGTTGGCCCATTTGGATCCCGCGCGCTATCAGGTGTACCCCGTGGCCATCACCAAACAGGGCGCCTGGCTCTATGGCCCTGACGCGCGCGAGGCCTTGGCCCAGGGCCATACCGCGGGCCTCCAACCCGTCTTCATCCCCCCCGACCCCTCGCGGGCCGGCTTGTGGGCGTGGGCCGATGGTGTGGTCGAGTTCTTGGCCCAACTGGATGTGGTCTTCCCCGTGTTGCACGGCCCCTGGGGCGAGGACGGCACTTTGCAGGGCCTGCTGGAACTGGCCGGCGTGCCCTACGTGGGCGCGGGCGTGACCGCGTCCGCGCTGGCCATGGACAAAGGCTTTTTCAAAGATATCATGCGGGCCCATGGGTTGCCCGTGGTGGATTACGCGGTGTTCACCCGCCACGCTTGGCAGCAGAATCCTCAAGCCGTGTTGGAAGCCGCGGAGGCCGTGGGGCCCTATCCTTTGTTCACCAAGCCCGCGAATTTGGGCTCGTCGGTCGGCGTGCGCAAAGTGCGCAATCGCGCCCAACTGCGAGCCGGCTTGGACGAGGCTGCCCAACATGACCGCCGTCTGCTGGTGGAGCGGGGCATCGAGCGGGCCCGCGAAATCGAGGTCAGCGTGTTGGGCAACGACGAGCCCCAGGCTTCGGTGCCCGGCGAAATTGTGCCCGCGGCCGAATTTTATACCTATGAGGCCAAATATCTCGACGCGGGTTCTCGCTTGCTCATCCCCGCGCCGTTAGAGGCCGACCTGACCCGCCGGGTGCAGGCGTTGGCCCTGGAGGCTTATCGGGTGGCCGATGTCGCGGGCATGGCGCGCGTCGACTTCCTGCTCGATCCGAGCACCGGTATCCTCTACATAAGCGAGATCAACACCTTGCCGGGCTTCACGCCCATCAGCATGTATCCCAAACTGTGGGAGGCCTCTGGGCTGCCTTATCCGGCGTTGCTGGATCGGCTGATCGAACTCGCCTTGGAGCGGGCCGGAGAGCGTTGACATGACGCGTGGGTCAGACTTGGACACCCTGCCGCGAATCACGCCGCGCGTGATGACGCGCCCGACGGGGGCGGGGGAACCGCCTTCGCGAACGGCCAAACCCCGCCGCGCGCGGCCGCGGACGCGCCCGCGGCCGGCGTCGCAACGCGTGACGTCGGAGCAAGGCCCGCCGATTTTGGCGCGTCCGCCCGCGCGCGGGGTGGCCCCCATGCCGCGACCGCGCGCGCTTCGCCGTGGCTCGGCACGCGGCCGAGCCCGTGGGTGGCGCGTGCCCTGGCCCCGGCGGTGGGCCGCGTGGGGCTGGTTCCTCCTGCTGCTCACCGTGACGTTGGCTTTGGCGTGGCATCCCTCGCTGCGGGTGGCCGAGATCGAGGTCACGGGCCTACGGTGGACCGACCCCGCCCAAATTCGGGCGCTGCCCGCGGTGGCCGCGTGGCGTGGGCGCCCCTTGAGCGCGGTGGATGCGCACCAAGTCGCCGAAATGGTGCGGGCCGCGTGGCCCGCGTTGGCCGACGTGCGCGTCCAGGTCGTCTGGCCCAACCGGATGGTGATCCACGCCCAAGAGCGGCAGCCGGTGCTGGTGTGGCAGGTTGGGACTCAATCGTGGTGGGTCGACGCGCAAGGGGTGGCTTTCGCGGCCCCGGCCGCGGCTGACCCGGCTTGGCCTGTGGTGGAGGTGCAGGTTCAGGACGGGATGGAGCCACCCCCGCCGCCGACGCGAGGGCAAGTCCGCCTGGCCTTGGCCTTGCGTGAGCGCTTGGGCGCGGCGCAGCCGTTGGTGTATCACCCGGTGTATGGCCTGGGATGGCGCGCCCAACCGGGTTGGCTGGTGTTTGTCGGCCACGACCCCTCGGGCCTGGAGACCCGCCTGGCCGTTTATGACGCGTTGGCGGCCACGCTGGAGGCCCGAGGGCTGTACCCGGTGTGGATCGATTTGGGCGCGTGGCAAACGCCCACGCTGCATTTCGAAAGCGAGGCGAGGTAGGCAATGACGACACGCGGATACGATGGCCCGCCCTTGGTGGCGCTGGATGTGGGAACGGCCAAAGTGGCCGCGCTGGCCGCGGTGCCGCATCCCACCAAGGGGCTGCAAGTGATCGCGGCCGCGCTGGAGCGCAGCCGAGGGATGCGCAAGGGCGCGGTGGTCAACATGACCGAGGTGAAGCGGGTGCTGCGGCGAGTGCTGGAGCGCACGGCCCGCATCGCGCAGCAGCCCATCGAAACGGTTTATGTTACGTTCGCGGGGTCGCCCGTCGAAAGCCGCAACCATCGCGCCGCGGTGGGCGTGAGCCGCGGAGTGGTCGATGAGGACGACATCCGGCGGGCCGAGGACTCGGCTCGCGCGGTGACCATCGCGCACAACCAAGAAGTCGTGCATGTCATTCGCCGTGGCTTTCGGCTGGACGACAAAGACGTGCCTTGGCCCTTGGGCATGTATGGCTACCGCTTGGAGGCTGAGGTGCACATCGTGACCGCGGAAAAGACCGCGCTGCTCAACCTGCGTCGTGCGGTCGAAGAAGCCGGTGCCGCGGTGGAGGGGTTCGTCTTGGGGGGGCTGGCCGCGGGCGAGGCCGTTCTCAGCCAAGCCGAGCGCGACATGGGCGTGGTGGTGCTCGACATTGGCGCTGGCACCACCGACGTGGCCGTCTACGCCAAAGGGGAAGTGTGGCACACGGCCGTTTTGCCTTGGGGCGGCGACCACATCACGCGCGACCTGGCCTACGGGTTGAACATCCCCTTGGAAGTGGCCGAACAAATCAAGGTCGAATATGGCCGTGCCCTGCCCGCGCGGAACGCGAAGGACGAAGAGCCGTTGAACATCCGGCCCTTTGGCGCGGAGACCGAACTGCAGGTGCGCCCTTCGGACTTGGCGCTCATCATCGGCCCTCGGGTCGAGCAGATGCTGCAAATGGCGGCTCAGCAGGTGGAGGCCGCGTCCGTGCCGGGCCTGTTGGCGGCGGGCGTGGTGCTCACCGGTGGGACGGCCCACCTGCCGGGGCTGCGCACCTTGGCCACTCGGGTGCTGCGTTTGCCCAGCCGCATTGGCCAACCCGAGACGCTGGCCGGCCTGCCCCGACGCTTGCAGGACACCACTTTCGCGGCCACGGTGGGCGCGCTGAAGTTGGCGCATTTGTATCAGCAATCGCTCACGCCCGCGACGCGCGGCTGGGACGCGCGCGAACCCTGGTGGGAGCGGGTGCTGCACTTTTTGCGCGGCTTGTTGCCCTGAAACGCGGCCGATACGCGCGTTATCGCGCGCGATGTTGTCGCGAAAAACCTTTGTACTCTTTACAAAACGCGTCTATCTTGGTAAAATACATTCATCCGCGAGGAGGTTTGAAATCATGAACGCTCAGATCGGATATGCAGCGCCAGAACCTTTTGCCCGCATCATGGTCATCGGTGTGGGCGGCGGCGGTTGCAATGCGGTGGACCGCATGATCGCCGAAGGGGTGCAGGGCGTGGATTTTGTGGCCGTCAATACCGACGCCCAACATTTGGCCAAGAGCCTGGCTCCATCTCGGGTGCGCATTGGCGAGAAGGTCACCCGGGGGTTGGGCTCGGGCGGCAACCCCGAAATTGGGCGTAAAGCCGCCGAAGAGAGCCAGCAAGAACTGCGCGAGACCCTCAAAGGCGCGGACATGGTCTTCATCACTGCGGGAATGGGCGGTGGCACGGGCACCGGTGCCGCGCCCGTGATCGCCCGCTTGGCGCGTGAAGAAGGCGCGCTGACCATTGGCGTCGTCACCCGCCCCTTCTCGTTCGAGGGGGCTCGCCGGGCCAAGGTGGCCGAAGAGGGCATCGCCAACCTGCGCGAGGCCGTGGATACTCTCATCGTCATCCCCAACGACCGCCTGCTCGACATTGTGGACCAACGCATGACTTTGCAAGACGCGTTCCGGGCGGCCGACGATGTGTTGCGGCAAGGCGTGCAGGGGATCTCGGAGTTGATCACCGTGCCCGGGCTCATCAACTTGGATTTCGCGGATGTGCGGGCCATTATGTCCGAGGGTGGCGCGGCGCTCATGGCCGTGGGCGAAGCCTCGGGCGACGACCGCGCCCGCAAGGCAGCCGAAGCGGCCATCTCCAGCAAGTTGCTGGATGTGACCATCGAGGGTGCGCGGGGCATCTTGCTCAACATCACCGGCGGCAAGGATTTGTCTTTGCACGAGGTGTACGAGGCATCGCAAATCATCCGCTCGGTGGCACACCCCGAGGTCAATCTGATCTTCGGCGCGGTCATCGACGAAAGCATGGAGGGGCGCATGCGCATCACCGTGGTCGCGACGGGCTTCGACGGGCAGCGTCCGCGGCCCTCGTCCCGCCGCGAGCAACGCGCGCGGCCTGGGCACTCGGTCCCCCGGCGCACCGCGGCCGAGGCCCCTTCGCGGCCGGCCCCCGCGGAGCCGGTCCCCGAGACCGATGAACTGCGCGAAGATTGGACGCAGTTGTTGGAAGACGACGAGGTGCCCGTGTTTGTCAAGATGTGGCTGCAAAACCAGCAACGCCGGGGTTGATGGTTTGGCCCAACGCGGGGCCGGCGCTGGCCGGCCCCGAGGTCTTTAACCGAGCGCCTGCCAGGCCGCGCGCACGGCGCGGAGCAACGGCTCGTCTTGTTCGGGAAGCACGGTGCGCGGGTCGAGCCAAACCCGACCCTGGGCCACCCGAGCCACCACCGGCGTCGCGGGTTGCGTGCGCAGGGCTCGGGCCAGCGCGTGGGGCTTGCGCGTCGTCAGCACCCAAGCCGCGCTGGGCAGGGTGGCCGTGGGCAGGCTCCCACCGCCTACGGTGGATTGGGCCGGAAGCACTTGCCCCAGGCCGAGGGCTTGTTGCCATTGCCGGGCCCGTTGCCGGATCCGCTCCACAGGCGTGGCCAGCATGACCCAGATGGGGACCTGCTGCTCGGCCTCGCCCCGGGCGTAGTGGGTGAGGGTGGCCTCCAGCGCGGCCAAAGTGATTTTGTCCACCCGCAGCGCGCGCATAAGAGGATGTCGGCGCAAGCGCTGCAACAGAGCCCGGCGCCCCACGATCAAGCCGGCCTGGGGGCCGCCCAGCAGTTTATCGCCCGAGAAGGCCACCAAATCCGCGCCCGCGGCCAGGGCTTGCGGCACGGTGGGCTCAGGCGGCAGGCCGTAGCGCGTGGTGTCGAGCAGCGCGCCCGAGCCGACGTCGGCTATTAGGGGGACTTGATATTTGCGGGCCAGGGCCGCCAACGCGGACAGACTGGGCTCTTCGTGAAAGCCGACAATGCGAAAGTTGGAGCGATGCACCCACAGCACCAAGCCGATGGTTTGACGTTGGAGAACTTCTTCGTAGTCGGCCAAGCGCACTTTGTTGGTGGTGCCCACCTCGACCAATTTGGCGCCGCTTTGCTGCAAAATCGCGGGGATGCGAAACCCGCCGCCGATTTCGATGAGTTGGGTGCGGGCAATGAGCACGCGCCGCCGTGCGGCCAAGGCGCGTAAAATGAGCATCACCGCGGCCGCGTTGTTGTTGACGACCAGCCCGTCTTCCGCACCGGTGACCGCGCAAAGCACGTCGGTGAGGCCTCGGCCCCGGTGGCCACGGCGGCCGCGCAGCAGGTCATACTCCAGGTTGGTGTAGCCCATCGCAGCCTGCTGCACGGCCTGCCGCGCGGCACGGCTCAGGGGCGCGCGGCCCAAATTGGTGTGGATGACCACGCCGGTCGCATTGACCACCTGGCGCAGGCGCATCAACCAGTGGCTCTCTATGGCCTGCCGCACGCGCGCCACCAGCGCGGCTTCGGTGGGAGGCGGTTGCCCTTGGGCTATGGCCTCGCGCGCCTCAGCCAGCGCTTGGCGAATCCAGCCCAACACCAAGGGCGCGCCCAATTCGTCGACCCACGGCGCCAAGTCAGGATGCTGCCGCAGGGCCTCAGTCGCGGGCAAGGCGCGATAGGGGTTGACCGGGGAAGGGGCGCGAGACATGGTCCTCCTCGGCTGCCAAGGGTGAGGGATCTTGACACTTGCCCAGGCTTTCATTATAATGCCCCTCGCTTGCCTCGTCTTCGCCGGGAGCCGAGGGAAGGGAGTTTGTTTGTATCCGGCCCAAAGCGCCGGGTAGGCTGGTCTTAGAAGGAGAGAGTGTCATGCCCCCCGTACCGAAGAAGAAGGTTCCCCGTTCCAAGAGCCGTCATCGCCGCGCGCAATGGATGCGCCTGAAGCCGCAAGCCCTGGTGGTGTGCTCCAACTGCGGCAACCCGCGCTTGCCCCATCGAGTGTGCCCTCATTGCGGCTATTACAAGGGCCGTGAAGTGGTGTCTGTCAAGGCCGAGTGAGCGCTTCGGAGCGCATAGGGGAGCCGGTGGTCGACCCACCGGCTTTTTTTTTGTGCCGGGCGCGTCTTTTGGCCGCGGGTGGGGTTATAAGAAAGCGCTGGGCATGGCCCCAACGTTGTCATCCTGCGAATTCGTGGAGAGAATCTCATGAGTGCGACCGCCACTGATGTCGCGGTGTTGTTCCCTGGTCAGGGCTCGCAGTACGTCGGCATGGGACGCGCGCTGGCGACCGCGTTCCCCGAAGCCCGAGCCGTGTTCGCGGAGGCCGATGCGGTTTTGGGCTACCCCCTCAGCCGCATCATGTGGGAAGGCCCCGAGGAGGTGCTCAATCAAACCGAGCACACGCAACCCGCGGTGTTTGTGCACGCGGTGGCCGCGTGGCGGGTGCTCAAGGCGCGTTTGGGCGACTGGACCCCGCGCTTCGCCGCTGGACATTCGTTGGGCGAATTGACCACGTTGGTCGCCACCGAGGCGTTGGACTTTGCCAGCGCGTTGCAGTTGGTCCAGAAGCGGGCTCGGGCCATGGCTGAGGCTGGGCAGCGCAATCCGGGACGCATGGCCGCGCTGCTGGGTTTGTCCATCGAAAAGGTCGAAGGTTTGGTGCAATACATTAGTGAGCGCATCGGCTTTGTGCAAGTGGCCAACGACAATTGCCCGGGGCAGGTGGTGGTTTCAGGCACGCCCGAAGGGGTGGAGGCCGCGGTGCAGCAAGCCCGGGATCTGGGCGCCCGCCGTGCCATTGTGCTCAAGGTCAGCGTGGCCGCGCATTCCATCCTCATGGCCCCCGCGCAGGAGGCCTTTCGGGCCGCGTTGGCCCAGGCGCGCTTGCGCGCCCCCCGCTACCCCGTGGTCGGCAATGTGGCCGCACGCGCACTGCAAGCCGCCGACGCGCTGTTCGCGGATTTGAGCGCCCAACTCACCGGGCCGGTGCGCTGGCGCGAGAGTGTGGAACATATGCTGGAGGCCGGGGTGCACACGTTCGTGGAATTGGGGCCGGGCCAGGTGCTCAGCAATTTGGTCAAACGCATTCGCCGCGACACCCAGCGGGTGAACCTCGACGCCCCCGACGATTTGAGCGCAGTGCTGCGGGTGTTGACGCCCGCCTGAAAGTAAGCCCCTCGTGGCCGGTCTGCCCGCGGGCGTGCTCGCCCTGAGGCCTTGGCCGGCCGCTCTGTGGGGCGTGAAAAGCACTGCTGAGGCCGCGCCCGTGCGTTGCATCTCGCGGCGCACGGGCGTGTTGTTTGACTGGCCCGCGACGTGGCCCTTATGGCTCGGCCGGAGCAGGCTCGGCCGTTTCGACCTCGACCACTGGCGCGACGGCCGGGCGCCCCATCATATACCACTCGGTCACTTGATTGAAGCGGTCGCTGCGGTCGAACACCGGCCCTAAGCGAATGCCTTTGACTTGGGCATCCACCGCGTAGGTGTACACCGGATAGAAGAGGGGCAGAGCGGGCAGTTCCTGGGCGAAGATCTGCTGGAAACTGTAATACAGTTTGATGCGCTTTTGAAGATCAGGGGTAACCCGCGCCAGTTCCAGCAGCGTGCTGGCCCGATCGTGCTCCCAGCCGCTGTAATTCTGGCCGTCGCCTGCGATTTCGGCTTTGTGCCAGAACACGTAGGGGTCGGGGTCAGGGGAGCGGGAGAAGTCCATATCGACCAGCGCGGCTTGATAATTGCGCGGCTCCAAGCGTTTGGTGATGAGGATGTCGTATGGCAGGGGCTGCAGCGTGACCTCAACGCCGATGCGGGCCCAATCGCGCTGCAGGGCTTGAGCGATGGCCGTGTGGGTTGGCGTGTCGGGGTGCGACAGGGTGAAGCGCAGTTGCGTGTCGTCTTTGGCCCGCACGCCTTGGTCGGTCCGCACGAAGCCGGCCTCGTCCAACAACCGTGCCGCGGCGTCGGGGTCGTAGGGCACCCGGGGCGTTTGGGGGTCATAGGCCCATGTGCCTGGGAAGATCGGGCTGTCTGCGACCAGGCCTTGGCCGGCCAAGGCTTGTTTGATGATGCGTTCGCGGTTGACCGCCATCAGCAGCGCGCGACGCACCCGGGCTTCGGTGAAAAAGGGGACTTGGTTGGCGCGCAGATTGAGCAGCACCAACGTCAAGCGCGGCAAGCGCGCGGTGTAGAAGTTCAGCGCGGGCTCTTGCAGCGCCGCGGGCAGAATGTCGGGCGTGATCTCGGCCAGACCCAGCACTTCGCCTTCCCGGTAGGCTTCCAGCGCCTCTTGCGGCGTGGCGTAATAGCGAAAGATGAACTCGTCCAAATACGGCCGGCCTAAGTAAAAGTCCTCAAACGCTTTGAGCACCACGCCGGTGATGCGGCCTTCGTGCACCAAGAAGTGATCAAAGCGAAAAGGTCCGTTGCCCACAGGGGTCAGATTGGGGTCGGCATCCACCAGCGCGTCGATGGGGATGTCTTCCCAAATGTGCTTGGGCAAGATGCCGAAGGTCAGATAGTCCAAGAAGGGGGCGAAGGGCTCTTCCAAGCGGAACTGAACGGTGTAGTCATCCAGGGCCACGACTTCGACCTGTTGCCAGAGCGCGCGCTGATTGGGGTCCACGGGCAGCGCGTCCTGGCGCATCAATTCCACCGTGAACAGCACATCCGCGGTGGTGACGGGTTTGCCGTCGTGCCACACCGCGTTGCGACGCAGGGCCAGGTTGTACGTCTTGCCGTCCTTCGAGATGCCCCAGGCTTCGGCCAGGTCGGGTTGGGGCAAACCGCGCGCGTCGAAGCGCAACAGGCCTCGATAGAGCAGGCGGTTGACATCCCGATCCGCGGGGTTGAGGTGGTCGAACAAGGGGTTGAGGCGGCCCAGCGCGCCGACCAAGGCCTCGGTATAAGTACCACCTGGCGCGGGGGCGTCGCTGGGCACCGCGGTGCCCGCGGCCACCGAGGCCCGACCGGCCTGAGGCTGGCGTTGGCTCCACAGCAAAAAGCCGATGAGCCCGCCGGCCAGCGCGAGCAACGCCAGAGCCCAACCATAGCGCGTCCAAAACGCGCGGCGTGGGGGGGCTGGCTCGGCAGTTTGGGGGGTGCTCATGGGGAAAGGCTCCGCGAACGGCCAGGTTGCGTCGCGAGCGGCAGACCGGCTCCGGGCCGAGCCCACCGCGCGGGCCCGGTCATCCTGTCAGGCGCAGAATCAAAATGACCAGCACGAAGAACAGCACGCTCAGCACGATGGTGGCCTGGAAGAGGGTCTTTTCAAGCCCGCGTCGCGCGGTGACAAAGCCGCCGAAGTCCGCGCCGGTCAGGCCACCCAAACCCGCCCCTTTGCTTTGCAAGATGACGCTCGCAATCAGCGCGATCGAGGTTATAATCAACGCGGTGTACAGAAAGGGTTCCACAGCGAACCTCCCGAAAGGTATCCTGGCCCCTTGAGGGGCACCGGCCCGGATTATAGCCCAAGCCCTGCCGGGCGTCAAACAAGGTCCGCGCGGGGGTTTCTTGATGCACGAGATCGTCTTTCACCCCCATGTGCACACGGTGTACTCCGACGGGCACGGCACGCACGCCGATGTGTTGCGGGCCGCGCTGCGGGCCGGAGTCGATGTGGTGCAATTCACCGACCACAATGTGCGGGTCGAGGGCGTTGAGGGCTATTACAGCGAGGGCGCGCGGCGAGTTTTGGCCCTGATGGGCGAAGAAGTGCACGACCGCACCGCGCCCCCTGAGCGCTGGGGCAATCATTTGCTCGCTTTCGGCGCCAGCATGGAGTTGGCCCCCTACGAGACCGACCCGCAAAGTCTCATTGACGCGACGCGCCGCGGCCGTGGGCTGGCCTTTCTGGCCCATCCTCACGACCCAGCCGCGCCCACGGTGGGCGAAGCCGCGTTCCCCTGGCGCGCGTGGCACGTGCGGGGCTACCACGGCTTGGAGATTTGGAACGCGATGAGCGAATTCAAGGGCCACCTGCGCACCTGGGCCCACGCGCTTTTCTACGCGCTGCAATTCCATCGGGTGGCGATCGCGCCCTTCGCGGCCACCTTGCGCTTGTGGGACGACCTCACCCGGCGAGGGCAGCGGGTCGTGGCCATCGGCGGTTCCGATGCCCATGCCATCCCCAAGTTGGGCGGACGCGTGCGTTTGTTCCCCTACGAGGCGCACTTTCGGGCGGTGAACACGCATGTGTTGTTGGAACGCCCCCTCTCGGGCCGGCTCGAAGATGACCGAGACGCGATCTATGCCGCGTTGGCCGCGGGGCACGCTTTTGTGGCCAACGACCTGTTGGGCGCGGCGCGCGGTTTTCGTTTTCGGGCCCAGGGCGCGGGCCATACCGCGCGCATGGGCGATGAGATTCGCCTCGACGGCGGCATAACTTTGCAGGTGCGCCTGCCCGCGCGCGCCCGTCTGCGTTTGCTGCGCGATGGGCAGCCTGTGGGCTTGTGGCCCAACGCGGAAGTGTTGGCCTACCCCGTGCGCGAGCCCGGCGTCTATCGGGTCGAGGCCTATCGCCGCGCCTGGGGGCGTTGGCGCGGTTGGATCTACAGCAACCCCATTTACGTGCGACCATGAACGAACGGCCCTTGCGCACCGCAGACTTCGACTACGATCTGCCGCCCGAATTGATTGCCCAGCAGCCTGTGGAGCCGCGCGACCACGCCCGGCTCATGGTGCTCCAGCGAGCCACGCAGGCCATCACGCACGCGCGTTTCTACGACTTGCCGCGTTTCTTGCGGCCGGGCGACTTGTTGGTGGCCAACCAAACGCGCGTCATCCCCGCGCGGTTGTGGGGCCGCAAAGTGCCTACGGGCGGCAAAGTGGAGTTGCTGTTGCTGCGGGCCGAGGCCGCCGACACCTGGCAGGCCTTGGTGCGGGGTCGCGGCTTGCGTCCGGGCCGGCGCATCGCGCTGGCCGCGGGGTTCGAGGCCGAAATCATCGCCGACTTGGGCGGTCCCTTGCGCCGGGTGCGTTTCAACCAGCCACTCGATCCCGAGGCGCTGGCCCAAGTGGGGCAAGTGCCTTTGCCGCCGTACATCCATCAGCCCGTGGCCGACCCTGAGCGTTATCAGACGGTCTACGCCCGCGAGCCCGGCTCCGCGGCCGCGCCCACCGCGGGCCTGCACTTCACCCCCCGCTTGCTGCAGACCTTGCAGCGTCAAGGCATTGGCTGGGCTACGGTGACCTTGCACGTCGGGCTTGATACCTTCGCACCGGTCAAAGAAGAGGACCCGCGGCAGCACCGCATGCACACCGAATGGTGCCGGGTCCCGCCTGAGACCGCGGCCCGCATTCGCGAAACCAAGGCCCGCGGAGGGCGGGTGGTGGCCGTGGGCACGACCGCGGTGCGCACTTTGGAGACCGCGGCCTTGCACGCACCCCAAGGTCAACTCATTGCCGCATGGGAAGGCGATACGGACTTGTTCATCTTGCCCGGCTTTCGCTTTCGGGTTGTGGACGGGCTCATCACCAACTTCCACTTGCCGCGCTCGACCCTGCTCATGTTGGTGAGCGCGTTCGCGGGCCGCGAGTTCATCTTGCGGGCGTACGAAGAAGCCAAGGCCCAGGGCTACCGTTTCTTTTCCTTTGGCGATGCCATGCTCATTTTGTAACCCCGAAAGGATGTGGGCGCATGTCATACCCTGAAATTGCCATCATGGTCGAAGGGCAAAACGGCTTGACTTGGCCGCGTTGGAAGCGCCTGGCTCAAGCCGTGGAAGATTTGGGCTTCGTGGGCCTTTTTCGCTCGGATCACTTCACCAACGCCCGGCCGCCCGACAAAGCCTCGTTGGAGTTGTGGGTGTCGCTGGCCTATCTGGCCACCCATACGCGGCGCATCGAATTCGGCCCACTGGTGACGCCGCTCTCTTTTCGGCACCCGGTGCACACCGCGCGCATGGCCAAAGATGTGGACGATCTCTCGGGCGGGCGCCTGGTGTTGGGCCTGGGCGCGGGCTGGCAGGCGCGCGAGCATCGCATGTTCGGCTTTCCGTTGGGGTCGTTGAGCGAGCGCTTCGACCGGTTGGCCGAGGGCTTGGAGGTCATCACCCGCCTGTTGCGCGCGGACGAACGGGTGACTTTTCGCGGGCGCTATTTTCATCTGGAAGACGCGGTGTTGTTGCCGCGGCCGGCGCGGCCAGGTGGGCCGCGGCTGCTGGTGGGCGGCAATGGCTTGCGTCGTACGCTGCCTTTGGTGGCCCGCTATGCCGATGAATGGAACGCGCTGTTCTTGACGCCCGAAGGCTTTGCCGAACGCAACGCGCGCTTGGACGCACGGTTGCGCGCGGTCGGCCGCGCGCCTGAAGCCGTGCGTCGTTCGTTGATGACCGGCCTGATTTTCGGTCGCGACGAAGCGGACTTGGCCCGCAGGCTTGAAGGCCGCGCGCCAGCCAACGAGTTGCGGGCGCGTGGCGTGGTGGTGGGCACGCCCGCGCAGGTGCGGGCGCAACTTGCCGCGCTGGGCCGCGCCGGGGTGCAGCGTGTTATGTTGCAGTGGTTGGATTTGGATGATTTGGACGGCCTCGCGGCGTTGGCCGAGGCTGTGCTGTAGCGCGGCCGACGCGGCGCGTGGCTGGCCGTTCGCGGAGCCGTTCCCCCTTATGAAACGCCCTGGGCCCCGCTGAGTGCGGGGCCCTGTGAGCCACCGGCGGGACTTGAACCCGCGACCCGTCGCTTACGAGGCGACTGCTCTGCCGACTGAGCTACGGTGGCTTGGCAGTGTCCATTATAGCCGAAGGATGCTCGAATGACAAGCCCATGGCCGTGGCCTATCGCTGTGCTTTCGTATCACACCGGCCCCCTGGCGCGCTTGGGCAGCGTGTACGGCGGCGGGATGAACGTGTATATTCGAGATTTGAGCCGGGCCCTGGCCGCCTTGGGGGTGCGCGTCGACATCTTCACCCGCCGCACCCACCCCGACGCGGCCGAGGTGGTCACCGACCCCGCTTTGGGCCCAGGCCAGCGGGTGATTTTCATCCCCGCGGGGCCGCCCCACGACTTGCCCCGGGACGCACTGCCCGCGTATTGGCCCGCGTTTGCCGCAGGTGTGCGCGCCTGGGCCGCGACGCACGGTATGCGCTACGCGTTGATCCACAGCCATTATTGGCTCTCGGGTTTGGCCGCGCTGGCCCTGCGGGAGGCGTGGCACGTGCCGGTGGTGCACATGTGCCACACGTTGGAGCAGAGCAAAGCGCGTGCACTGGGGCGCGCGCCCGACCCGCAGCGCTTGGCGGGCGAAGCCCGCTGCGTGCGCGAGGTCGACCGGCTGGTGGTCGCCACACCGGGGGAGCGGGCCCTGCTGCACTGGCACTATGGGGTGTCGCCCGAGCGGGTGGTGGTCATCCCGCCCGGGGTTGACACCGTTCACTTCGCGCCGCGGCCGCGCGCCCAGGCCTTGGCCGCAGCCGGGTTGGACCCGACGCGGCGGTGGTTGGTGTTCGTCGGCCGCTTGGACCCCATCAAAGGCCTGGACACGCTCATTCGGGCTGTGGCACGGATGCGCGCCGCGGGGGTGGTGGCGCGCCATCGTTTGGCCGTGGCGTTGATCGGCGGCGATGGATCGGTCGAACCCGCCGCGCTGCGAGCGTTGCGGCACGAGTACGGCTTGGAAGAGGTGGTGCGGTTTTTGGGCCCGCGCGAGCGGGGCGTCTTGCCCGCGTATTATGCGGCCGCGGAGGCCGTAGTGATGCCTTCGTATTACGAATCCTTCGGCCTGGCCGCGTTGGAGGCCATGGCTTGCGGCACGCCCGTGGTGGCGTCGGATGTGGGCGGGTTGGCGCATTTGGTGCGGCACGGACGCACGGGGTGTTTGGTGCCACCGCAGGACCCTGAAGCGCTGGCCGCAACGCTGACGTTGCTGCTGGACGCGCCTCGTTTTCGCGAACGCTTGGGCCAGGAAGCCCACCGGGTCGCGCAAGGCTACGCGTGGCCGCGCATTGCGCGCCAAATCGTCCAAGTCTATCGTGCGGTGCAGGAGGCCGAATCATGAAACCGCGTGCCTCATGGTGGCCCGAAGGCGTCTTGATCGCGCTCATGGTCGCTTGGCGGGCCGGGCTCCTGGCCGCGCAAGCCTTCCCCTTGCACGGCGATGAAGCCGTGGTGCTGCTTATGGCCCGCCACATTGTGCAGGGCGCGCGGCCGGTGTTCTTTTACGGTCAGGCTTACATGGGCAGCCTGGACGCGTATCTGGTGGCCGCCGCGTTTGCGGTGTTTGGCGAAAGCGTGCTCGTCGCCCGGGGGGTGCAAATTGGGCTGTACGCGCTCTTGTTGGGGCTCACGGCCTGGGCGTTGCGGCGGCTGTGGGCCCCCGAGCCGGCACGGCTGGCGTTGCTTTATTTGGCCGTGTCGCCCCTGTTGCTCACCATCTACACCACCGTGACCCTGGGCGGTTACAACGAGGCGCTGCTCATTGGCACCGCGGGTTTGGCGGGCCTGGGCGTGGCTGGGCCGGGGGACAATACCTCTGCGGCCGGGCGCCGCGGTTTAGGGCTGGGCTTGCTCGCGGGCCTGGGCGCGTGGGTGATGCCTTTGTCGTGGGTCTATTTGCTGCCCGTGGGCCTATACGCGCTCCGTCATTGGTGGGCGCAGGGACGCGCGACCCTGACCGCAGGCGTGGCCGCAGCCGCAGCAGGCCTGGGGCTGGGCCTGGCCCCCGTTTGGGCCTTCGTGGCCCAGCACGGCTGGGCGCCGCTGTTGGCGGGTTCGTCCGTGGGGATGTTCCCCCATTTCGCGCGCCCATGGTGGCGGGGCATTCCGTGGCACGCGGTCATGCTGGTGCTGGCAGGATGGCCCGTAGTGGCCGGGTTGCGCGCCCCGTGGTCCTGGTTCCCGGCCGCGCCCTGGCCGCTCGTGGCCGCAGTGCTGGCGCTGCACGGCCTCGCGTGGTTCTTGTGGTTTCGCGAGCGCCGGGCGATTCCGAAGCGGGTGTGGTGGGGCGTCACTGGCGTGGTGGCCGCCAACGCGTTGCTTTTCGTGTTCACTCCCCACGGCGGCGACCCTACGGGGCGGTATTTCACGCCTTGGGCCCATGCCACTGCGGTGGTGTTGGTCGGCGGTCTTTATGCCGTGTGGCGGGCGCGCAAAGCCGGGTTGTGGGCCCTTCTGGGCGCCTTGGCCTTGGTGCACGCGGGCGTGACCTGGCGGGTGGCGCACGGTCCAGGGGGCTTGAGCCCCGTGTTCGTCGCGTCGTCACGCGTTCACGCGGCCGCACAAGTGCGCTTGCGCGATTTTCTGTTGGCCCACGACCTGACCACCGGTTACACCAACTATTGGATCGCGTATCCCTTGGCGTTTCTGTCCCACGAGGCCTTGCGATATACGCCCCGCTTGCCTTACCACGAGGACTTGCGTTATACCCCACGCTACGACCGCATCCCGGCCTACACTCAGGCCGCGGCGTGTGCCGCGCGCGTGGCCTATGTCACATTTGACGCGCAGACGGCCCTCAACCAGCGCTTGCAGGCCGAATTGACCGCGGCCGGGGTGCGATGGCGCGAGGCCGTGGTCGGGCCCTATCGCGTGTTCTACGACCTCGACCGGCCCTTGGCCCCATGGGATTTGGGCCTGACCCCACCACCCCAGGGGGTGTCTTGTGAACCCTGAACGCGATGCCGTACGCCGCGCGACCGAGCGCCTGGTCTGGGGCATGACCCTGGCCGCGGTGTTCTTTATGGCCGCGCGCTTGTCGGTGGATTCGGACACGTGGTGGCATTTGCGCACCGGCCAGTGGATGTGGGAACAGCGGGCTTGGCCTGTGCGAGACCCCTTTTCGTACACGCGCGCGGGGCATCCGTGGAACCCGCCGGGCCCACCGGTGCAGATCCTCATGTATGCGGTGCTGCGTGTAGCCGGCCTGTGGGGCTTGGATGTCTGGACCGCGGGCATGGTGACGGTCGCGTTGGCCTGGGTGTGGGCCGCGATGGGAAACCGTGCGCGCTCACAACCCTTCTTGCAGGCCGGAGCGGTGCTGTGGGCGGCCATGACCGCGGCCATCTATTGGGCGGCTCGCCCCTATTTGGCCACGTTCGTGTTGGCCGCGGTGTATTTGTGGGCATTGGAAACCTACCGGCAGGGCCGGGCCGGGACGCGCCGGCTGTGGATGTTGGTGCCTTTGATGGCGGTGTGGGCCAACGCCCACGGTGGCTTTATCGCAGGCTGGCTTTTGTGGGCTGCTTATGCCTTGCCGGCCTGGTGGCGCGCCCAGTCGGCCGGACATGGTCGCGCCGCGGCGCGGCGTTGGCTGGGCTTGGGCGCGGGGCTGGTGTTGGCCGCGGCCCTCAATCCCACGGGGCCGGCCCGTTGGCTTTATCCCTTCCAAACCGTGGGCATCCGCGCGTTGCAGGCATACATCGCCGAATGGCAGCCCCCGCGGCTGGATGACCCCACGCTGTGGCCGTTTTGGGCTTGGTGGCTGGGTTTGATCGTGGTGTTGGCCGTCGCACGCGTGGGGTTGCCGGGGGAACATCTCCTGTTGTGGCTGGGGTTTGGCGTGTTGGCATGGCAGGCCGTGCGGCATGTGGCCTTGTTCGCGCTGGTCGCGCCTGTGGTGTGGATCGAACCGGCCGCGCACGCCCTTGAGGAGGTGCGGGCGGCGCTGCCCGCGCGGTGGTGGTCGCGTTGGCCTCGCGCCAAGGCGAAGTCAGCCCCGCGGCCGCGGCCGCGGCTCAACGCCCTGTTGGTGCTCGGCTTCTTCTTGGTGGGCGCGTTGAAGGCCTGGTGGCCCTATGCGTCGGGTCAGGCCGCGGCCCATTTCGCGGCCGTTTACCCGCAGACCGCGCTGGCCTATTTGCAGCACCACCGGCCGCAAGCCCGTTTGTTCAATAGTTACAACTGGGGTGGTTATCTGCTGTGGCACTGGCCCGAGCAGCAAGTGTTCGTCGATGGCCGCACCGATTTGTACGGCGACGAGATTTTATCCCAATATTTGACCGTGGTGCGCGCCGAAGCGGGCTGGCCCGAAGTGTTGGCGCGTTGGGAGGTGGACACTGTGTTGTTGGAGCCCGAGATGCCCATTGTGAATGTGTTACCCCGCCATGGTTGGGTTGAGGCTTATCGCGATGACCACGCGGTGGTCCTCGTCCGCTTACCTTGAAGGCACAATGGGCTCAGCCGCACGCGCGACATACGCGGCATAGTCCTGCATGAGCGCGCGCGTGAGCGGCCCAGGCCGCGCGGGGCCCACCGTGTGCGCGTCGATGCGCACCACCGGGACGATGCCCCGGCTGCTGCTGGTGATGAAGGCCTCGGCCAAGGTGGGGACCTCGGCCACGGGCAAGGCCCGGTAACGCGTGGGGATGGCGCGCGCGCGGGCCAGGCGCAAGACCGTGGCCCGGGTGACGCCAGGCAGCACGCCCCACTTGGCCGTGTACAGGGTGCCGTCGCGCACCCAGAAGAAGTTGCTGGTCAACCCTTCGCGAATGCGCCCCCAAGGTGCGAGCAAGGCCTCATAGGCGCCCAGGGCCTGCAATTGGGCTTGCAGGGCCGCGCGCGCTTGGACGAACTCGGTGCGCTTCTCATGGGGCCGGGGCCGGCGCAGGTCGACGGTGATGGTCGCCACACCCTGCTCGTAAACCGCGGGCGGGGGGAGGTGGAGGGGCTCCAACAGCGCGTAGCACCCCGTAGCGGGCACCATGATCAGACGCACGCGCGCTTCGTCGGCCGGGAACGCGTCCAGCGCCGCGTGCAGCCCGAATCGCAGTTGTCGGGGGCGGAGGGGCGGTGGGCCGGGCAGGAAGGCGTAGAGCCGGCGCAGGTGCCGACGCAGGCCCAGCACCCGCTGCTTATGGTCATACGTGCGAAAAGTGGTGTAAAAGCCCGCGGGCAAGGAGCGGGTCGCGTCGTCCAGCGAAGCAGCCGAAGACGGCCACGGCAGGGCCTGGGGGCCGTTAGGGGTAAGCAGGTAGAGCGCGAACATGAGGGTGGCCTTGGCGGGTGGGATGGCATGCCCCGGCAGGCCCGCCGTGTCCGCGGCGGGCGCAGTGCCGTTGGATGTCGTGTCTCGCGTTGCAGGGACATGTCAAGTATACCGCGGCCTTCTCCGCGCGCGGTTCCGCGCGGGGATGGGGCTTCCCAAGCCGGCATTCGGCGCGCCCAGGGCCGTGTAGGGCAGCATCCTTGGTATACTTGCCAAGGACGCCGTTTGCCCAAATCGTCGCGCTGGCCAGAGGAGGGGAACGGAGGATAGAGGAGGTCCCTCCATGCGCCCCACCTCAGAAGTGGCCGTGGTGTTCAACCCGGCAGCGCAACGCGGTTTCGCCGCGGCGCGTCGCGCCGCGTTGGAAGCCGCGCTGGCCCGGGCCGGGCTGCAGGCCACGTGGTATGTGTCGTCCGCGGCCGGGCAGGTGCGCCCCTTGGCCGCGGCCGCGGTGCGGCACGCCGCGCAACGCCCTTTGCTCATCGCGGGCGGCGATGGCACCATTGGCGAAGCCATCAACGGCATCGCCGACGCCCTGGGCCTGGACGCGGCCCGTTGGCCGTGCGTGGGTTTCTTCCCTTTGGGCTCGGCCAATGATTTGGTGCACAACCTGGGCCTGCCTCATGATTTGGACGCGGTCGCCCGGCTGGCCGTGCAAGGCGCGGTCCGCTTGATGGATGTGCTGGAGGTCAATGGCGTGTTGTTCGTCAACAATGCCGCAGTGGGGGCTGAACCCTATATCAGCATGATCGAAAAGCGCATCCGGCGGGTGCGCGGGACCGCCCGCTATGCCCTGGCCGCGCTGAAGGGTTTGTGGGACAACCCGCACTGGTACATGCGCTTGGAATGGGCCGAGGGACGCGTGGAGGGCCCCATGAGTTTGGTTTCGGTGGGGAACTGGCCGCGCACGGGTGGGCTGTTCTACCCCACGCCCGCAGCGAACGGGTTCGATGGCCGTTTGACCTTTGTGTACGCGGACGCGATGCCTGCCTGGCGGCTGGCCGTGCGCTTTCTGAAGGCCATGTCCCCCGCGGGGGAGCATGTGCGCATGCGCGGCGTGTATCAAGCGCACACCACGTTGTTGGAGGTGCGCAGCGCGGCGCCCGCGCCGTTGCACGCGGATGGAGAGATCCAAACCACCCAGGGCGAGCGTTTCGTGTTTCGGGTGCATCCGGCGCGCTTGCCCATCTTTTGGCCGCGTGAGGCTGGGCCATGAAGGCACCTCTCGGTCGTGCGGCGGCGCTGGGCCTGGAATGGCTCATGCGCGGCTTCTTTGGGTGGCTGTACACGCGCGGCGCGTGGGCCTATTCGGCTGTGGCCTGGTTGGTCTCGGCAGGCCGTTGGGTGCAGTGGGTGCAGTGGGCCGCGCGGCAAGTGCCCCCTACCGCGCGCGTGTTGGAGTTGGGCTTTGGCCCAGGATACGCGCAAGCCGTGTGGGCCGCGCGCGGGCAGCCGGCCTGGGGCGTGGATCTCAGCCCCTTCATGGCCCGTCGCGCCGCGGCGCGAGTGCGGGCCCAGGGGCATCGGCCGCGTGTGGTGCGAGCACGCGCCCAAGCCTTGCCTTGGCCCGCGGCCAGCGTCGATTGGGTGTTCAGCACCTTTCCTGCGCCCTACATTGCCGATCCTGCCACCGCGCAAGAGGTCGCGCGAGTGCTCCGGCCGGGTGGGCAGTTGTGGGTGCTCACTGCCGCGCAGGGTGGCTTGCTCACCGCGTGGTCGCGGGTGGCCCAGTGGGCCCTGCGACAAACGCACGGTTCGCCCGCGTCGTGGGGGCAAGTGCTGGTCGCGCGCTATGCTGCGGTGGGTTTGCCGGGGCAACTTGTGTGGGAACCCCTACCGGGTGGGGCCCGGGGCGCTTGGTTTCGGGCCGTCAAAGAACGACCGCCCGCCTGAATCACGCCAAGAACGAGGTGTGGGGATGAACGCCATGTACACGGCAGGGTTGCGTATTGACATCGCGGTTTCCAAGGTGCGCAAATACGCGACGCGCGAAAGCGGCGACACCCTGGAAGTCATCGAACGCCCCTTGGGCGGTATTTCGTTGGTGCTGGCCGATGGTCAGCGTTCTGGGCGCAGCGCGAAGCACATTGCCAACATGGTGGTGCGCAAAGTGCTCACTTTGCTGGCCGAGGGGGTGCGCGATGGCGCGGCCGCGCGCGCGGCATCGGATTACTTGTACGCGGAGCGCGGCGGCCGGGTGCAGGCCACTTTGAACATCCTCTCTGTGGACATGGCCAGCCGCACCGTCGTCATCACCCGCAACAACCCCTTGCCCGTGTTTGTGCTACGCGCGGGCACGTTGCTGCGCTTAGAAGACGAAACCCCGCCCGTGGGCCTGCGCCGGCACACCCGTCCCCGGGTCGAAGAGTTCCCCCTGGAGGTGGGCCTGTGGGTGTTGATGTTCACCGATGGCTTGGCCCACGCGGGCGTGCGCACGGGGCGGCAGTGGGACCCGGGCGCGCGCTTCGCAAGGCACGCACGCACCGCGGGCGCGACGCCCCGCCGCGTGGCCGACGCCCTCATGGCCGAAGCCCTGGACTTGGACGAAGGCCGTGCCGCGGACGACATCAGCATTGTGGTGCTGTCCGTGGCTGAGCATCCGGGCCATCGCCCCCCTATTCGCGACATGGACATGCGCTTGCCCTTGGTGTGAGGGCGCGCCAACGCAGGAGGTGCTTGTGAATACTTCTGTGTCGGAGACGCCCCCCGCGTGGCGGGTATGGCTGTTGGCCATTCGCCCGAAGACGTTGCCCGCCGCGGCTGCACCGGTCATCGCGGGGGTGGGCTTGGCCATCGCGCATGGCCAATGGCATGCACGAGTCGCGGTCGCCACATTGGTGGCCGCGCTGCTGCTGCAAATTGGCGTGAACCTGGCCAATGACGCGCAAGACTTCCAACGTGGCGCGGATGATGCTCACGCGCGGCTGGGCCCGCCGCGTGTCACCTCATTGGGCTGGCGCACCCCGCGCCAAGTGCTGACGGCCGCGGCGTTGGCCTTTGCCTTGGCCTTGGTGGTGGGTCTGTACTTGGTCGCGGTTGGCGGCTGGCCCATCTTGGCGATTGGCGTGAGCGCCATCGTGGCGGCTTGGGCTTACAGCGGCGGTCCTTATCCCATCGCATATCACGGCTTAGGCGAAGTTTTCGTGCTCCTTTATTTCGGCCTGTTGGCCGTGGGTGGTACGTATTACTTGCAGACGGGCACTTGGCACCCTGGCGCGTGGGTGCTGGGCGGGGCTTTAGGCTGTTTGAACACCGCGATTTTGGTGGTCAACAACTATCGCGATTTGGAACATGACCGCCGGGCCGGCAAACGCACCTTAGCCGTGCGGCTGGGTCCGGCCCGCACGCGCGGAGAGTACGCCTTGTGCTTGCTCGCCCCTTATGTGCTGGCCCTGGGGGCTGTAGGCGCTGGTCTTTGGCCCCGGGGTGGTTTGGCCGTGCTGCTCACACTGCCTTGGGCCTGGCGCGCGTGGCAGCGCTTTCGCTCTGCTCGGGGCCGGGCGCTCAACCCTGTGCTGGCCCAAACAGGACGGCTGGCGTTGCTCTACGCGCTGGCCTTTGCCCTGGGCGCGTGGTGGGGCTGACCTTCGTGGACCGCGCCGCGCCAGCATGGGCGCCAGCGCGCCCGCACAACGCACCGCCCCTGGCCATGGACCGCACCTGCGGCTGTGCGCCATCCCTGGTACAATACCCGTGACGGAGGCGCGCATGGGTTGGCTGGAACAGTTGGCCGAAGAGAAAATCCGCCGCGCGTTGCAAAGCCCCGCTTGGCCATCTTCATCGTATCGCGGGCGCCGCGTGCCTTTGGAGCCCGACAATCCTCACCTGCCCCGGGAATGGTGGGCGGCTTTTCATCTGCTGCGCACCCACGACTTGGCGCCCCTGTGGATTCAGCGTGGGCAATGGATTCGGGCCGCACGCACGGCTTGGCGGCAGCGCTTACAACGCGCGCTGCGCATCTCATCTCCGGCCGCGCGCGCCGCGGCCTTGGCTCGTTTGCGCGCCCAAGCCCAACATCTGAACGCCCACATCCGCGATTACAACTTGGCCCGACCGTGGGGCAGCGCTCCCCTGCCCCTGCTGGATTGGGAAGCGGAATGGGCCGCGGCCAGGGCGGCGCTGGGTGAGGAGGAGGGGAAGCCATGACCCAAGCCTTGTATCGCAAGTGGCGCCCCCGACGCTGGGACGAAGTGGTCGGCCAAGAGGCTGTCATTCGCACCCTGCGGCAGGCCGTGCGCAGCGGGCGCGTGGCCCATGCTTATTTGTTCTCAGGCCCTCGGGGTACGGGCAAGACCACCACGGCCCGTTTGCTGGCCAAAGCCCTCAATTGCTTGCATCCCGACCCTGAGCAGCGCCCTTGCGACCAATGCCAAGTGTGTCAAGCCGTCAACCAAGGGCGCTTTTTGGACCTGATCGAGATTGACGCGGCATCGCACACCGGTGTCGACGATGTGCGCGCCCTGCGCGACAAGATCCACTACGCGCCAGGACAAGGGCGCTACAAAGTCTATATCATCGACGAAGTGCACATGCTTTCTACTGCAGCCTTCAACGCGCTGCTCAAAACGCTGGAAGAGCCGCCGGCCCATGCTATCTTCGTGCTGGCCACCACCGAAGTGCACCGCGTGCCCGCCACGGTGCGCTCTCGCTGCCAGCACTACCCCTTTCGGCGCATTCCCGTGGCCGACATCGTGGCCTATTTGCGCCGCATTGTCGAGGCCGAAGGCATTGCCATTGAGGACGCGGCCCTGACTTATATCGCGCGCCAGGCCCGCGGGGGTTTGCGCGACGCCATCTCGTTGCTCGACCAACTGGCCTCGCTGGGGGAACCCATCACGTTGGGCCTGGTGCACGGTTTGTTGGGCACCGCGCCTACCGACGCGGTCACCGCGTTGGTCGACGCGTGGTTGGACCGCGACCCCGGCCGCGCGCTGCAACACCTGCGCGCGGGCTTAGACCAAGGCATCGACGCGCGCCAACTGACCCGCCAACTGGCCGACTATGTGCAGCAGTTGTTGCGTTTGCGCCTGGCCGGCCCTGATCTGGTCGAGGCCGCGCCCGAAACTTTGGCCGTCATGCAGGCCCAGGCCGCGCGATTGGAGCCGCGCGCGGCCATGCGCTGGCTGGAACTCTTGCAGCGGGCGCTGGCCGAAGCACGCGGGGTGACCGACCCCGCGCTGTGGTTGGAGTTGGCCGTGGTGGATGCCACCTTGCCGGCCGAGGGCGCACCGCACGAGGCGTCTTCTACGGCCGACGCGGCCCCCTCGCGCACCGCGCCTTCCTCCAGGCCGGCGGCGGCCGACGCGGCCCCGGCGCGCGGGGGGTCCTCGGCCAAGCCGGCTGCGGCCGGTGACGCGGCGCCTGCCCCTGGGCTCGACGCGGCGCGTTTGCGGCGGGTGTGGCCCCAAGTGGTGGCCCGCGCACGCCGCGACTCCCCTGCCGAGGCGCCCGATCTGGGCCACGTGCTCCAACAAGTCCGGTTGGTGGGCGTGCGCGCTGGTCAGGTGGTGCTGCAGGCCCCTTCGCGACTGGTGCAAGAGCGCTTGAACCGGCCCGCGTATCGCCAGGCGTTGGATGCCCTGTGGCAAGCAGTGTTGGGGCAGCCTGTGCCTTGGCGGGTTGAAGCGCGCGGCTCGACCGCGGCGTCGGCCGTGCCCTCCCCGGAGGCGCATCCCCTGTTGCAGGCTTTGCGTGAACTGGGCGGCCAAGTATCGCCCCTCAACCCTTCGGACGAGGAGTAACCCATGGCTCGAAAGTTTCGTCGTTCGGGTGGCTTTGGCGGCGCCGACCCCATGGCGCTGTTGCAACAATTGCAGGCCCAGATGGACACGATTCAGCGTGAAATCGCATCCAGCCAGGTGGAAGGCTCCGCGGGCGGCGGCGCGGTGCGGGTGGTGATGACCGGCGACCAAAAGGTGTTAGAAGTGCACGTGGACCCCGATTTGGTCGCCGAAGGCGATGTAGAAATGCTGCAAGACTTGCTGGTCAGCGCGTTCAACCAGGCCGCGGACGCGGCCCGAAAACTGGCCGAAGAGAAAATGGGGCCGCTGAACAACATGCTCGGTGGCCTGGGCCTGCCCTTCTAAGGCGCCGGAGACGCGCATGCGCGCGACATCGCCGGTCGTGGGCGTGTTTGATTCGGGCGTGGGTGGGCTTTCGGTCTTGCGGGCCTTGCGGGCCCAATTGCCCGCTGCACACCTGCACTATGTGGCCGACCAAGCCCATGTGCCGTATGGCCGCCGCCGTCGGGACGAAATCGTGGCCTACGCGCGCGGCATCGCGCGGTTTTTGCGCCAGCGTGGCGTGCATTTGATTGTGGTCGCGTGCAACACAGCCACGGCCGCGGCTATCGATGTGCTGCGCGCCGAGTTCGCGCCCCTGCCCTTTGTGGGCATCGAGCCCGCGGTCAAGCCCGCGGCCCGGCTCACGCGGCGCGGGGTGGTGGGCGTTCTGGCCACGCAAGCCACCTTCCGCCTGCCGCGTTACGCGTCTTTGGTGCAGCGTTTCGCCCCCCATGTGCAAGTGCTCGAAGACCCTTGCCCCGGCTTGGTCGAACGCATCGAAGCCGGCGAGGTGGATGGCCCTCAAGTGCGGGCGATTTTGCGCCGCGCGGTGCAGCCCATGCTGCAGGCCGGCGCGGACACATTCGTGCTGGGCTGTACCCACTACCCTTTCGTCGCGCCCGTGCTGCGCGCGTTGGTCGGCCCTGACGCGCACATTTTGGACCCCGCGCCCGCGGTGGCGCGGCAAGCCGCACGGGTGTTGGCGTCGTTGGGTTGGGGGGTGGGGAACCGCTCCGCGCGGGCCGGCGAAGTGCATTTCTACACCACCGGCGACCCGACCCGCCTGGCCGCCGCGGTCACCCGCTTGTTGCAATGGCCCACTCCCCCCGCGGTGACCGGCTTGCGTTGGCAAGCCGACGAATTGCACCCAACCCCTATCGTAGCCACTGCTGTTTCATCCCGCGTAGGAGGTTGATCGCATGCCCCGCGTGTTGCGCATCGCCCATGTGGCTGTGGTGACCGACGATTTGGATGCCGCGCTGGCCTTTTGGCGTGATGGTCTGGGCCTTCCGTTGGAAGCCGTGCGCGCCGTGCCCCAAGAGGGCGTCCGCGTGGCGTTCATGCCCGTAGGCGAGAGTGAGATTGAAGCGGTCGTGCCGATGGACGCGGACAGTGGCGTGGCGCGCTTTTTGCAAAAGCGCGGCCCCGGTATGCATCACGTGTGCTTGGAGGTGGATGACCTGGACGGCATGTTGGCTCGGTTGCGCGCACGAGGGGTGCGTCTCATCCACGAAGAGCCGCAAACCTCCCCCACCGGGCGGCGCTACGCTTTTGTGCACCCCAAAAGCGCAGGCGGGGTGTTGGTGGAACTGTACGAGGCGTGAGACCGCGGCCGTGGGGCCTGGCTCGGTGTGGCTGGACCCCACGGCTGGGGCTGAACAACGGCCTACCGCGCCTTTTGGCCCTGGCTCTGCTCGGCAGCGCTTTTTGCACCTTCGCCGGGCCGCGCGTGGGCCGGCGCGCGGACGCGCGTGGCCTAACGGCCAATCGCCGCGCGGGCGCGGTCATGGCCCGATGGTCCCCCGCTTGCCGGTTGACCGCGCTCGCGCCGCGGTGGGGCCAGCGTCCAAAGCCGCTAAATCGGGGGGTGGGGCGCATTTTCGCACGCGGCTTTCGCGAGTACAATACTCCCCATGACCCGCGTCGAGGCTTCTACTGTCGAACCCGTGGCACCCGCGGAGCCGGCTGTAGCCCCGCGCGCGCCTGGCGGCTGGGCGTGGTGGCTGGCGGTGTTGCTGGCGTGGGCGTTGTTGCTGGCCACGCCCGCGGCGGTGCGCTTGCCGCCCGAGACGCGCGATCAGGTGCGTTCTTTGACCCAAGGGCTGGAGTTCGACCACGCGGTTTGGACCTGGGACGCGTTGCGCCTCAAAGTGCATTACGCGGCCCTCAACCCCGAACGCCTATGGACGCCGCCGCAGCAGCGTGACCTGGTCTTGGCCTATCGCGAAACTGTGCGCGCCATTGAAGCCCGCGAGGCCGACTTGCAGCAGGTGTATGGCGATCCGGGGCTGGATCCGGCCGCGCGCGAGCAAGCCGCTGCGCCCTTGCGCGCGGAATTGCAGCGCCTTTATGCCCGTCGCGAGCATCTGGCCCCGTTGGCCGAAGAAATCATCCAAGCCCAGGTCAGTGTGGTATTGGCCGAAGTGGGCCTGACCGTGGGCGGGCAGCCTTTGCCGCCGGTGCTGTATCATGTGTCGCCGCTGCCGTGGGGATTGGTGATCTCGCCCCGCACGGTCATCCGCCAGGACGCGTTTGTCACGCTGCGCCCCGACCTGACCTTGGAGGAGCACATTGCCTTGGAAGCGCGCGTTGAGCAGGCGTTGAACGTGTCGGCTTTGGTCGTACCCGTTGGCGGTGTGGGCACCTACCCGACCATGGTGATGCAAACTTCAGATTTGCGCTGGCAGATCGAGACGGTAGTGCACGAATGGCTGCACAATTACTTTGACTGGCATCCCTTGGGTTGGCACTACACGCGCGACCCTCAAGTGCGCACCATGAATGAGACTGCGGCGACGATTGGCGGGCAGGAAATCGGGCGTCGGGTTGTGGCGCGCTTTTATCCTGAACTGTTGCCACCCCCGCCCCCGCCGCAAACGCCCGCGACCGATGCAGGCTCTGCAACGCCGCCTGAGCCGGCCTTCGATTTTCAGCGCGAGATGCGCATCACGCGCGAACGGGTGGATGCGCTCTTGGCCCAGGGTCGTGTCGCTGAGGCCGAAGCGTACATGGAGGCCCGACGGCAGGTTTTTTGGGAGCACGGCTATCGCATCCGCAAACTCAACCAGGCCTACTTCGCGTTCTACGGCGCGTATGCCGATTCGCCGGCCGGGGGTGCCGCGGGCGAGGATCCGGTGGGCGCGGCCGTGCGCGCACTGCGGGCCCAAAGCCCCGACGTGGGCACGTTCTTGCGCCGCATCGCCTGGATGAGTTCCTTCGCGGATTTGCAGCGCGCCGTGGCCCAAGGGGAGGCGTCCCCATGAACGCGGAGCGCGCGTCGTTGCGTCAGCGCTTGGAGATTTTGGTGGTTGCCGTGGCCACATTGGTCGCGCTTGGGGTGGCCGGTTATCGCCTCTTGGAGGGGTACACATGGACCGAGGCCTTGTATATGACCCTCATCACCCTCTCCACAGTGGGTTTCGGCGAGGTGCGGCCGTTATCGCTCGCGGGCCGGTGGTTTACCATGGGGCTGATCGTGTTGGGCGTGGGCACGGGCGCGTATGCTTTTAGCGCGCTCACCGAATACATTGTCAGTGGCGAATTGCAAGGGACTCTGGCACGGAGGCGGCGCATGGCGACGTTGAAAAAGTTGCGCCATCATTACATCGTGTGCGGTTGCGGTCGGGTTGGGCTGCAAGTTGCCTTGGAATTGCAGCGGCTGGGCCTACCTTTTGTGGTGGTGGATCAGCATCCTGAGGCTTTGGAGCGTTGTCGTCAGCACGATGTGCTCTACTTGGAAGGCGAACCTACCGAAGACGACACGTTGCGCGCGGTGGGCATCGAACGGGCCCGCGGCTTGGTGGCCGTGCTGGAGTCGGATGCGGACAATTTGTTCGTCGTGCTGACTGCGCGCGGCTTGAACCCTGAATTGACCATTGTGGCGCAAGCCGTGTCGGATGGCGCGGCGCAGAAACTCTACCGCGCGGGAGCAGATCGGGTGGTGTCGCCCTATACCATGGCTGGGCACCGCATGGCCGGGTTGTTGGTGCGCCCTTATGTCATTGCCTTTTTGGACGCGACGTTGCGCAGCCCTGACTTGGAACTGTGGTTGGAGGAAATTCGCGTCGCGGAGAACTCGGCCTTGGTCGGCAAGACGTTGGCCGAGGCCGACATTCGGGCCCGCAGCGGCGCGAACGTGCTGGCCATTGCCCGAGGCGACCGTCAGGTGGATTGGTCGCCGCAGTTGCGCATCCAGGCTGGCGACGTGCTCATCGTCTTAGGCCGTC
>CAYUOX010000032.1:0-21191 GCA_964446575.1 uncultured Anaerolineaceae bacterium
TGGGCGCGGTGGTGGCGCATCGGATGAAGGGGAAACGTCGACACGGGTCGTCGTCAGGCCTGCAGCCCAGGGGCAAGGTGCTGCAGGTGGTGCGGAACCAGGAGTTGCGTCGGTGGTGTGGCCGGCATGCCGACAAGCAAATGGCCCGTCCAACATCGGTCCGTTCCCCTCGGCGCGCCCGTCATCGACACCGCCGCGACCCCGGCGCCTGGCTCCAGGCCCATGTGCCTTTCCTGCAGGGGCCCATCCCTACCGCCCCCTACCTCCTCCGCCTACGCCACAGGATTGCACCTACTAAACTGAAATAGACTCGCAGCATCTCGCTCGGCTTGACCGGTCGCGCGAGGCCGCGTATAATGAGAGTGCACCAGCGGGCGTCGCCAAGGGGTAAGGCAACGGCCTTCCAAGCCGTCATTCGCGGGTTCGAATCCCGTCGCCCGCTCAAGGGGATGAGGTTGGGGCCACGAAGCCCGAGGCGAGGAGCCAAGTGGATGTGCACCTCATCCCCCGCCTTTTTGGGGCCTGTAGCTCAGCGGTCAGAGCAGGCGGCTCATAACCGCTTGGTCGCAGGTTCGAATCCTGCCGGGCCCATAGCACGCCGGGAGGCACCCCCTTCCGGCGTTTTTATCCTTGGCCGTGGTATACTTCTCGACGCCGCGGGGCCTAACGCCCTTCCCCCGCCGAGGAGTGGCGGCTATGCTCTTTCCCCCCGTGATAGGCGGTTATACGCTGCGCGCCAAGGTCGGCGAAGGCCCCTTTGGGGCCGTGTTTCGGGCTTGGGACGACAACGCAAAACGCGAGCGTTGCCTCAAGGTGATGCATCCCCCGCTGGCGCAAGACGCCACTTGGGTGGACCGTTGGCACGCGCGCGTGCAGGCGTCCATGGCCTTGGACCATCCTGACTTGGTGGTGCCCGAGGCTGTGGCCCGCGACGCGCCCTTCGCGTTTGTCGTGTTGCCGTGTTGGCCCCGCGATTTGCGTCAAGAATTGGTGTTGCACGGCCCGTGGTCGCCCCCGCGCGCCGTCGCCCTGGTACGCCGTTTGGCCGCGGCGCTGCGGCTGGCCCACAAAGACGGCCTCGTTCACGCAGACCTCAGGCCCAGCAATGTGCTGCTGGCGGCTCCCGACCGCGTGGGGCTGACCGACCTGGGTTGGATGTCGGCCGCGGTGGCCACATATGGCCCGCGGCTGGGGGAAGTCATCCCGCGGTTGGCCGCAGACCCCTACGTGCCCCCAGAAATCGAATCCTACGCCGCGCTGACCCCAGCCGCGGATGTGTATGGCTTGGCCCAACTGTTGCACGAGTTGCTCACTGGCCGCACCTTTCCCATCCAAGCCTGGGAGGCGCGTCGCGCGGATTTGGACGCGTTGGGGGCGCTTGCGCCCGCGTTGCACGCGGGCCTGCAGCCCGATCCCAGCCAACGCCCTGCCGACCTGGACGGCTGGTTGGCCCTCCTGCCCCCCGTGGACGGGACCGCGCGGACAGCCGCGGCTGCACCAACTCGGCCTGCCGAGACCGCGCCCGAATTCGCGCCCCTGCCCACGCCCGAAGAAGCCTCGGCCCAGGCCCAAGCCCGCGCCGAGGCCTGGGATCAGGTCGTCGTGCCCACCGCGCCGCGCGACGACAAACGAGAACTCTGGCTGGGTTGCGCGGTGTTGGGGCTGGTCGCCCTTTTTGTGATGTGCGGTTTGGCCGGTTTGGGAACTTGGGCTTGGTGGATGTGGTCCACCCGCGAAGAGGCACGCGCCACCGCGCCACCCCCACTGGTCACTGTTCCAGGTGCGCCCCAAAATCCTGACTTGTTGACTTGGCGCACCCTTGCCCAACAACTGCCCCCTGACTGGAGCGACGATTTCGCGGACCCCACCAGCGGCTGGCCCGATGACAATCGCGACGAGATGGGGCTCTTGGATTATGACCAGGACGAGTATGTTATCGAGGCCTATTCCGCCGACGTCATCGTGGCCGCGCTCTACCCATTCATTTACACCGGCCCGGTGGTGCTCCAAGTGGACGTGCGCTTGCCTTCCTACGACCCGCAAGGGGACGGAGCGTTTGGCCTGCTGTGCGCGATGGCCGACGACGAGAACTATTACACCATGGACATCTCTGAGGACGGCTATGTGAGCCTGTGGCGTATGGCCCCCGACACCCTCGCCGCAATAGCGATTTGGGAGCCATTGCCGCCCCAAATCTACGACGCCCTACGCGAGGGCCAGTGGGTGCAATTGACCGGCGTGTGTGACGCGGGACATTTGGCCTTGTGGGCCAACGATGTGTTGCTCGTCGAAGGGCAAGATCCGTTGCCCACGCCGTTGACCTCGGGCCAAGTGGGCTTGTTCGTCAACACCCTGAGCGAGCCCGACTTGCGCGTGCATTTCGACAACTTCGCACTTTGGGAGATGGAACCGTGATCGTGGCCTATCATCGTCCCGAGACTTTAGAAGACGCGCTGGCGCTGCTGCGTCGCGCGGACCCGCGCACGCGGCCTGTGGCCGGGGGCTTGTTCGTGGTGCCGCGAGCCAAGGCCGCGGCCGAACCGATCGCCTTGGTCGACCTGCAAGCCTTGGGCTTGGATGCGATGGAAGTGCTGCACGGGCGCACGTTGCGGGCGGGTGCGACCGTGTCGTTGCAAGCCTTGCTGGACGCGCCCGCGTTGCCCGAGGGTTTGGCCGAAGCCATTCGGCGCGAAATGCCCTTGCCCCAGCGGGGGCAGGCCACGGTGGCCGGCTCCCTTATGGCTGCGGATGGCGCGTCGGTATGGGCCGCGGCCGTGATGGCCCTCGACGGTCACGCGGTGTGGGCGCCGGGTGCGGCTGAAGCGCGCACGCCGTGGGGTGATGTGTTCGCTTGGCGCGAGCGCTATCGTGAGCCTGGCTGGTTGATCACCGCGGTGGAATGGCCTTTGGCCCCCGCGGTACGGGTGGAAACCGTGGCCCGTTCACCCGCGGATCGGCCTCTGGTGCTGGTTGCGGTGGCACGCTGGCCGCGCGGGCGGGTGCGCATGGTCGTCGGTGGTTGGGGCGCCGCGCCCCGCCTGGTGCTCGACGGCCCTACCGCGGACGGTTGGGAGGTGGCCCTGGAGGAGGCTACCGCGCAGGCCGGCGACGCGCGCGCCTCGGCCGCGTATCGCGCGGCCACTGCACGCGTGTTGGCTCAACGCGCGCTCCGCGCCTTGGGAGCGTAGCGTGCCGCGTGACCGCCTGGGTCTGCACCTCGGGCTTTGGATCGGGCTGGCCGTGGCGGCCGTGGTCGCGTATCGCGCGGCCGCGGCCGCGTTCTATCGTCCCGGCTTTCCCTTAGACGACGCGTGGATCCATCAGACCTACGCTCGCAACCTGGCCGCGAGGGTGGGGTGGGTCTACCGCGCGCCCGATGTGGGCCGAGGCGCGGCCACCGCGCCCCTGTGGGTGATGGTGTTGGCCGTAGGGCATCGCCTGGGTGTGGCGCCGGGCGTGTGGGTGAGTTTGCTGGGCGCGCTGGGCTTGGCCCTGCTGGCCATCTTGGCCTGGCATTGGCCCGGTTTGCGCGGGGCGTGGCGTTGGGTTGCGGCCTTGGCCATGTTGGGACAGTGGCAATTGGTCTGGGCCGCGGTCTCAGGCATGGAGACCCTGGCCTTTGCCTTGGCCGCCCTGGCCGCGCTTTGGGCCTTGGCGCGCGCCACGCCGCGTTGGGGATGGGCCGGGCTGGCCACGGCCGTGGGGTTGTGGTTGCGGCCCGAGGCGCTGCTGCTGGTGCCGGTGGCCGCGCTGCGTTGGCGCTTGGCAGGCGGTCAGGGGCGGGGTTGGATGCGTTTCGTCGCCGGGGTGGCCGTGGCCGCGGCCGCGTACGTCGCGTTCCACTATGCGTTGGCTGGTTCGTGGGGCCCGACCACGGGGCCCGCGAAGATGCACGAGTATGCTGTGCTGCGCGCGCAACCGTGGGGGGTGCGCTGGCTGCGCTTATGGGGGACCCTTTTGGTCGGGCCAGCCGGGTTGGCGGTGGTGGGGGTGGTGCTTGGGGCTGCGCTGCGTATAGCCAAAAGCGCGCGCTTGAATGCGTTTGCGCGGTTGTGGAGCCCCCACGCCACGCGCGCAGCGCTGCCCGCGGTGTGGATGTTGCTGCACAGCGGTTTGTACGCCTGGCGCTTGCCCGTCACCTATCAGCATGGGCGCTACATGATGCCCGTTTTGCCCGCGTTGGTCGTGCTGGGCGTAGCGGCTTGGCAGGCCGTGATGGCGCGGGTCCCTCGCGTGTGGCGTGCGCGCGTTGGATTTGGGTTGGCCGCGCTGGCCGCGGGCTTGGGCCTGGGCTTTTTGGTTTTGGGCGCGCGCGCGTATGCCTGGGACGTGGCCTTCATTGAGAGTGAGATGGTCGACACGGCCCATTGGGTGGCCGAGCACATCCCCCCGACCGCGGTGGTGGCCGCCCACGACATCGGCGCGCTGGGTTATTACGCACCGCAGCCGCTGGTGGATCTGGCCGGCCTGCTCGACGCCGCGGTTATCCCCATCGTGCGGGACGAGGCCGCGTTGGCCCGTTATCTGCAAGCGCGCGGCGCGCGCTATCTGGTGACCTTTCCGGGATGGTACGCGACACTGGACGCGTGCTCAGACCCTCTGTTCGTCACTCAAGCCCCGTACGCGCCCGCGCTGGGGGGCGAGAATATGGTGGTGTACGCGTGGCAGCCTTGCCCCGAGCGGAGCCTGTCCCCCCGATTTAGCCCGCGTTGAAGTGCACGATGCGCTCGGCCTGTCCTATGGCCAGGTCGAGCATGTCCAGCGCGATGTCCCAATCGAGGCGCAGGCCTGCGTTGCCCGCGGGCGGCCGCGCGGGGATATCTTGCCGCACAGCCTTGAGCCGGTCGAGCAGGGCTTGGGCTGTGGCCCGCGCCAACGCGGGCGCGTGCCGCGCGTCGTTGACCGCCCACGCGTCGGCTTCGGCCAATGCCAGCAGTTCGGCCGCGGCTTGGCGCCAACCTGCCGCGCGCGCGGGGTCGCCGTGCACCCGCTGCCAGAGTTTACCCAGCAGCCCCAAGGCCAGGGCCGCTTGCCCGGCCACCAAGGCCAAACCCGCGGGCGCGGGCGTGTCAGGATCGCTGAGCGCGCGCAGCAGATCCCGCGCCGGACGCCAGAAGGCCTCGGTCAGGCGGGGTTCCAGCACTTGCCGCGCGGTGAAGGCATCCATTTGCAGATACCAGCGGGCCGCGTCGAACAACGCGTCTTGGGGAATCATGCCCACCAGTTCGGTGTGGTGGATGGCCACGCCATAGCGCTGGGCCTCCCGCCGGATGAGTTCGACGACCCGGGGCAGAGGGGTGCGGCGGAAGTTGGTCAAGTTCATGGAGACCTGGGCTCGGCCCTGGACCAACATGCCCAGCGCCTTGACGTAGCGCAGGCCGCCTGAGGAATGGCGCACTGCGCGGGCGATGCGGCGGGCGATGGTGACGTCGTCGGTGGTGAGATAGACGTTGAACGCGATGAGGAAGTCGCGCGCGCCAATGACCACCGCGCCCGCGGGGCCGACGCGCGACGGGCCGAAGTCGGGCTCCCAGCGGGGGTCGTGGCCGATGCCCGCCCGCAGGGCCGCGTATCCCCCCCGGCGGATGTTTTCCAAGGCGCGGCGCTCGGGGCGGGTGGCGGCCGCGGCGTAGAGGTAGACGGGCAGGCCTAAGCGTTCGCCTACCCGGCGGCCCACTTCGCGGGCGAGGGCGGCTGCGTCGTCCAAGGTCATGTCTTCCAAGGGCACGAAGGGCACGACGTCGGCCGCGCCGATGAAGGGGTGTTGGCCTTGGTGCTGGGTGAGGTCAATGCGCCGCGCGGCTTCGGCGATGCCACGATACGCGGCCTCGGCCACGGCTTCGGGCGGGCCAGCCAGGGTGACGACGGTGCGGTTGTGGTCGGGGTCGCTGTGGCGATCAAGGACGCGTACGTGGGGCACCGCGGCCATGGTCGCGGTGATGGCCGCGATGACGTCCATGCGCCGACCTTCGGAAAAGTTGGGCACGCATTCGACAAGGCGCATTTAGGTCCCTCAGGGCGTGGACTGGAGTAGACTCTGCAAGCGTTGAATTTCCGCGCGGATTTCGTCGATGACTTCAGGATTGGCGATGCGTTTTTGGCGGCCTTGGGTTTGGGAGAAGACGACGAAAACCCGTCCGCCAAAGCGACGTTGGAAACGCTGGTGGGCCGTCTCCATGCGCTTTAGCCACTGGTGGACCTCGTTCATGTGCATATAAGTGATGGGTTTGAGCTGAAGCCCGATGCGATACGGGCCTATTGGGATGAGGAAGTCGACTTGATAACGTCGATCTATTTCGTCAGACGCGGGTTCGATGGGATATCCCAACTCAGTTTGCAGCTGGCCATAAATAGTTTCCAGTTCTCGACGATAACCTTCAAAGGTTCGGTGAATGACGAGATGGTGAATGTATGCGATGCAGTCATCTAAAGTGATAGCCTCGATTTCGGCTCGTAATACTTCGGAGATTTTGATAAATAGCCGTTCGCCCAAGGTGCGCAGGTATTCTTGAGGGCTTTGGGAAATGCCTTTGGCCTTTAAAAACGCTGTCAGTCGTTCATAATAGGCTTTTTCCCATTCGTTTACATCACGCGGGGCCACTTCGCGAATCCATTGGGCAACCGGACCAACGCTGCGTTTTTTGTTCAGCCCCCAGCGATTGGTCGCCATGTTGAGCACCCATTCTTTGGGCATCTTAGCTTGCCTCCTGGGCCCAGCGCAAGAACTTCTCTCTCAATCGATGTGGCTCGTCGGTAGGACGGGCCAGGCCGCTTTTGAGTAGGTAGGCATTGACAAAGATGCGATTTTTGAGATACACATATGCGCGGGGAGGGGTGTTTTCTGCCCCGGTTTGGGCGTCTTTGAAGAAGATCTGTTTGCCGATGAGATAACGCTGAGCATAAGCCAAAAAACCGTCTGGGTCTTGAATGTGCAGCCCGCGCAACCCAATGTGTTGGCCTGAATCCAGGGTTAGCAGTCCTTGGGGCGTGACGGCCCGCACGCGGTGGAGCGGCGCAGGCGCGGGTTTGACCTCAGCTTTGCCGTGAGGCCTGGCGTCTTGGATGCTCGGCTGGTAGGGCACGGAGGGCAGCGGCAGTAGGGTCTCTTCCCGGGTGCGAAACTGGATGGAGGGCGCGAACAAACGGGATTGGTCGGCTTTGAAACGGCGGCGCATCAGCTCGATGAACTGGGGCGCGATTTCGTAGCCTATTGCGTGACGGCCCAGCGCCAGCGCCTGCTCGATGGTTGTACCGCTGCCCGCGAAGGGGTCTAGCACGGTTTCGCCTACAAAAGAAAACATGCGAATGAGTCGCCGGGGTAGTTCGGGCGGAAACACAGCTTCATGCTCAACTTGCCGTGCACCACCAAAATTCCAATGACCACGGAAGAACGTTTTCCATTCCTCTTTCGTCAGGCGAGAGGCCTCTTTGATTTCCTTGGGCACGCGGGGCGGCTTGCCCGGTTTTTTGAACAGCAAGATGTATTCGTAATCGATTTCGACAATGCCATTGGGCGGATGGGGATATGAGCCCATGATGGTCGCGCCGCCTGTGGAGTTGATAGTGGTTTTCTTTTGCCAAATGATGGCACCTAAATAGTCAAAGCCGATCTGCTCGGCCTGGGCAATGACCTCCGCATGCAGGGGGATGATCTTGTAGCGACCGTAAACCGAGGCCCGGGCGAACTGGTCGCCGATGTTGATGCACAAGCGTCGGCCAGGGCGCAACACGCGGTAGACTTCTTGCCATACACGATAAAGGTCGCGCAAATATTCGTGCAACGACTGGCCATAGCCGATTTGCCCGGGCACGCCATAGTCTTTCAAGTGCCAATACGGCGGGGAAGTCACCACCAAATCCACACTGGCGTCGGCCAGTTCGGGCATGCGCCGACTGTCAGCATGGTAGATGGTGCCTCGGGGGGTGCCGCTGGTCATAGGCCGTATGAATGTTGCCCGCGAGATCGCGCCGGGCGACCTCGCGGGCTCCCATTTACCCCAGTCGTTCTTCCAGCCACGGTCGCACGCGCGCCAAGGCCTCGGGGATGCGGCTCGGGTCTTTGCCGCCGGCCTGGGCCAGGGTGGGCTTGCCGCCGCCCCCGCCGCCTACGGCCGCGGCCACGTGCTTGGCCAGTTCTCCCGCGCGCACCCCGCGCGCGACCAAATCTTTGCCCACGCCGACGATGAACACCGGCCGCCCGCCCGCGTCGCCCGCGAGCACCACCACGCCCTCGGGGTAGCGGCTGCGGAAGCGATCGCTCAGCCCCCGTAATGTGTCGGCATCCGCACCGCGGATGTACGCGGTCACTACGGGAACGCCGGCCACTTGCTCGGGTTGGGCCAACTGCTGCTCAAAGGCTTGGTGCGCGAGGCGTTCGCGCAGGCGTCGCACTTCTTTGCGGGCCGCGTCGGCTTCGTCCAACACCGCGCGCACCCGTTGCGGCACGGCTTCAGGCGTGGTCTTCAGCACGGCTGCGGCCTCGTCCAGCGCGTCGAAGCGTTGGCGGATGAGTTCGTAGGCCTTGCGGCCGGTCACGGCTTCGATGCGGCGCACATTCGCGGCCACGCTGCTCTCGTGGGTGATGAGAAAGACCCCGATCTCGCCAGTGCGGCTCAGGTGCGTGCCGCCGCAAAGTTCGTACGAAAAGGGCTCGTGGTCGCCAATTTGAATGGTGCGCACCGTTTCGCCGTATTTTTCGGTGAACAAGGCGATGGCCCCTTCGGCAATGGCCTCGCGGAAGGGCTTGAAGACCACCCGCACGGGGTAGTCTTCCAAAATCGCCCGGTTGACCTCGGCCTCGATGCGCCGCAATTCTTCCCGGGTGAGGGGTGCGGGATGGTTGAAGTCGAAGCGCAAATAGTCGGGCGCGACCAGCGAGCCAGCCTGCTTGGCGTGCGGCCCCAACACCACGTGCAAGGCCCAGTGCAGCAGGTGGGTCGCGGTGTGGTTGCGCATGATGTCTTTACGGCGTTGCGCGTCGACCCGCGCGATGGCCAGATCGCCCACGCGCGGCCGGCCGCGACGCACGCGGCCGATGTGGACAATGACCCCCGCGGCCGGTCGGCGGGTGTCGGTGACCTCGATCTCCCACGGCTCAGGCCCCTCGGCCGCGAAGATGAGCCCAGTGTCAGAGACTTGGCCGCCCGCCTCGACATAGAAGCAGGTTCGGGGCAGCACGACCTCCACCTCTTGGCCGGGTTCGGCTTCGGCGATGGCGCGCCCGTCCGCCAGCAAGGCCAAAACAGGCCCTTCCACCTCGAGGCTGGAATATGGGTCGTACACCACGCCCTCAGGGCCCAAGTGACCCTGGGCCTGCAAATCTTCCAGCACGGCCCGATAGATTTCCACATCCTCACCGCCCAGCGGCCCCATGGCTTGCCCTTTGCCCGATTTGACGCGGTGCTCTTCCATGGCCGCGCGGAAGCCTTCCTCGTCGACCTCCAGGCCTTGTTCGCGGGCCACATCCCGGGTCAATTCAACGGGCAGGCCATACGTGGCATACAAACGGAAGGCCTCGTGGCCGGGCACCACAGTTTGGCCTTGCGCCTTTAGTTGCTCCAGCAAATGCTCTAAATGGGCCAGTCCCGCGTCCACGGTCTGCGCGAAACGCTCCTCTTCGCGGGTGAGGGTGTCGAAGATGACCTCCCGGTTGCGCTCCAGTTCGGGGTAGGCGTGGCCGTACTCCGCGATCACCGTTTCCGCGACCCGAGCCATGAAAGGCTCGTGGAAGCCGATTTTGCGGCCGAAGCGAGCCGCGCGGCGGACGATCATGCGCACGACATAGTTGCGGCCCTCGTTGCCTGGCACCACCCCATCCGCGATGAGAAATGTCGCGGCGCGGGTGTGGTCTGCGATCACCCGGTAAGGCACCAGATGGGCTTGGCGCTGCGCGTCGTCATGGCCCGCGAGTTCTTGAATCCGGGCCATGATGGGCACGAACAAGTCGGTGTCGTAGGAATTGTCTACGCCTTGGAGCACCATGGTGATGCGTTCCAGGCCCATGCCCGTGTCAATGCCCGTTTTGGGCAGGGGGACGCGGGTCCCATCGGGCTTTTGGTCGAATTGCATGAAGACCAGGTTCCACAGTTCTAAAAAGCGGTCGTCGGGGTTTTCGTCCAGGTGGTAGGCCAATTCCGCGCCTGTGAGTTGGCCTCGCTCAGGGAAGAAGTCGTAGTGGATCTCGCTGGTCGGGCCGCAGGGTCCCACATCGGCCATTTGCCAAAAGTTGGTCTTGTCGCCCATGCGGACGACCCGCTCCGCGGGCACGCCGACCTCCTCGACCCAAATGCGATAGGCCTCATCGTCGCTTTCGTGTACCGTGTAGTACAGGCGCTGGGGGTCCAGGCCATACACTTGGGTGAGAAGTTCATACGCCCAGTGGATGGCCTCGCGTTTGAAATAGTCCCCAAAGGAAAAATTGCCCAGCATTTCGAAGAAAGTGTGGTGCCGCGGGCTGGGGCCCACGTTTTCCAGGTCGTTGTGCTTGCCCGAGACCCGCATACACTTTTGCACGGTCGTGGCGCGGGTGTAGGGGCGCTGGTCCGTGCCCAAGAATACATCCTTGAATTGCACCATGCCCGCGTTAGTGAACAGCAACGTCGGGTCGTCGCCGGGCACTAAAGAAGAGGAAGGCACAATGGTGTGGCCCTTGCTGGCGAAGAAGTCCAAAAAGGTTTGGCGAATGTGATGGCCGCTGGGCTTGGATGTCATGGGGCTGCTCCCAAACACAAGCGAACCCGACCGGCTTTTACCGCCGCTCGCTGGTCCGCAAAGTTGTCTGTGCGCATTATAACCCCGAGGCGGGACCTCTGCCAAGGGTGGCCTACGGGGAGGGGCCCGGCCGCGCGCCGTGGTCAAGGCGAGGGCGCATCTGCCGGCCGGGCTGACCGGGCGCGGCGCGGCTTGAGCCACAGCGGCGGCCTCGAACGCGGCCTCGCGGCCTTGTCAGCGGCCGGGCTTTGTAGTAGGATACCGCGCGTGGATGCGCCGATGGGACGGAGCGGAACGCCAAGCGCGGCATTTTGGGCCGCGTTGACGGGGGTGCTGGCCGGTCTCGCGCTGGCTGGGGTCGGTGGGTGGATTTTGGCGCGTCCGCCGAGGGCAACGCTGACGCTGGTGCCGCCGCCCACACCGGCCGCGTGGTTGGTGCAGGTGGGCGGCGCGGTACAGCGGCCAGGCCTGTATGCCGTGACCCCAGGCGCGCGCGTGGCCGACGCCGTGGCCGCGGCCGGGGGGCTCACCGACGACGCGGATACCCGCAGCCTGAACTTGGCCGCGCGCCTGGAGGACGGCGCTTGGGTGTGGGTGCCTCGTCGCGCGGAAACCCCGCCACCTTCGCCCACCCGGCCCGGACCTACGCCGGCCTCCGCGCCGGGGGCCGGGCCGATCAACTTGAACACGGCTACCGCGGCAGAACTCGAAACCCTGCCTGGCATTGGCCCCGCGTTGGCGCAGCGCATCATCGACTATCGCACCCAACACGGCCCGTTCACCTCGGTGGACGATTTGCTGGCCGTGCGGGGCATTGGCCCGACCAAGTTGGAGCAACTGCGCCCTTATGTGACCGTCGAACCCTGAGGAGGCCCCATGCCTTTGTCGCCCGCGCGGCGGCGCGCCTTGCGCGCCTTTGCTCAGCGCCACGGATTGACCTTCAACGATTGGGCCTTGTTGGATCTGGCCTTGACGCACCCTTCCTACCGCAACGAGCACCCCCAAGTCCGCGCGGACAACGAGCGCCTGGAGTTCTTGGGCGACGCGCTGCTGGACTTTTTGGCCGCGGAATGGCTGTATCGCACCGCGCCCGAGTTGGACGAAGGGGAAATGACCCGCTGGCGGGCCCGTTTGGTGCAAGGAGAGCAATTGGCGCGCTTCGCGGACGAGTTGGGCTTAGAAGCGGTCTTGCGGGTAGGTCGGGGCGAAGCCGAGGCGTGGGAGCGGGCGCGCACCTCGATTCTCGCCGATGCCTTCGAGGCCTTGCTGGGCGCGCTTTATTTGGACCAAGGTCTGGAGGCCGTGCGCGATTTCGTTGTGCCCCGCTTGGCGCGGGCCCGCGCGGCTTGGGCCGCCCAAGGCGCACCCGTCAACCCCAAGACCCGTTTGCAAGAGTGGACCCAAGCGCGCGGCCTGGGCACCCCGCGTTATCGCCTCTTGCGCCGCGAAGGCCCCGATCACGCGCCGCGCTTTTGGGTCGCGGTCGAAGTCGCGGGGCAGGAATGGGGCCGGGGGGTGGGCAGCAGCAAGCGCGCCGCGGAGCAGGCCGCGGCCGAACACGCGTGGCAGCAGCGCGAGCGTTGGGCCGCGGACTCGGGGCCTTCCCCCGCGGCTTCAGACACGACCGCGAGGTGAAACGTGGCTCGGCACTTCCAGCGTCGCCGCGAGGACTTCGTCTGCGAAGTGTGCGGCTTGGCCGTGCAGGGCACAGGCTACACCAACCATTGCCCCCGCTGTTTGTGGAGCAAGCATGTGGACGTGTTCCCCGGCGACCGAGCGGCCACTTGCGGTGGCTTGATGCAACCCGTGGCCGTAGAAATGCGCGGGCAGCAGTATGTGCTCGTGCATCGATGCACCCGTTGCGGTGCGGTGCGCCGCAACAAAGTCGCCAAAGCGGATGATTTTGAGGCTTTATTGCGGGTGGCCCGCGGGGAACCCACTTGGCCACAACCCTGAGGCCGGCCCGCCTGTGTTATAATCCAACTACCCAGCCTCAGGATTTTTGGGCTCAAACGAGGAGGCAAACATGCGTCGCGTCGGCCGACTGATCTTGTTCTTAGCCGTCTTCATCCTGCTGGCCGTGTTGTGCGTGGTTGGTGGGATGCGCTTTGGCTTGGTTCCGGGCACCGGGGGCGGTCAAGCCGGCCCCGCGCCTGAGCAGGCCCCGCCAGTGGAAATGACCCAGGTGGTGCTGCTGGCCCAGCCTGCCAAGCGAGGGCAGCGCATTACCGAAGAGATGGTCGCCTTGGTCGACATCCCGCAAGACACGTTCGTGCCTACCATGCTGGTGAACCCCGACGATGCCATTGGCAAACTGGCCGCGCGGGACTTGCCCCAGGGCATCTTCTTGACCCAGGGCGATGTGGTCGACACCGCGGCCGCGCTGTTTGAGGGCGCGGGCTCCATCGCAGCCGCGCAGATCCCGCCGGGGTATGTGGCGATTTCTATCCCTATCTCGCGGTTGACCAGCGTGGCCTATGCCATTCAGCCCGGCGACCGGGTGGGGGTGTTGGTCAGCCTGCCCTTTGTGGATGTGGATCAAGACTTTCAGGCCGTGCTGCCGAACCAGAGCGCGGCGATCATTGGCAACGCCATCTGGGTGAACGCGGGCGAAGACATGGGCGGCGGGGTGATGTCGGCCGAAGCCTTGCAGACCTTCGTGCAGCAAGTCACGGCTGCGGGTGGCCCAGTGGGACGGGCGGAGGCTGAAGGCGAGTTCAACTTGTATGTGGTGCCTTCGGAACCCCAACGGCCGCGCTTGGTGACCCAGTTGATCATCCAAGACGCGCGCGTGTTGCACGTGGGCGACTTCTTGGCGCGCCAACCGCAGCCCACGCCCGAACCGCAGGAAGGTGAAGCCGCGGCAGAGCAACCGCCTCAAGAGCAACCGTCACAAACCCAAGCGCCCGGCGCCGCGGCCGCGCCTGATGTGGTCACCCTCATCGTGACCCCGCAAGACGCGGTCACCCTCAAGTACTTGTTGGATCGCCAGATGGTGCTCACCTTGGTGTTGCGCGGCGCGGACGATACCGCGGCGTTGGAGACCGAGGCCGTGACGCTGACCTACTTGTTGGACGAATACCGCCTGGTCATCCCCAGCAAAGAGCCCTTCGACCTGGCCCCGCGGATCGACACCGTGACTTGGCCCGACGAATTCCGCTATGCGCCGCCCACCCCTGAGCCGCAACAGTAGCCCGTCGCGCGCCGCCGCTGGAGGTCCCCGGCCATGAGTGAAGCCATCCGCGTGCTCATCGTTGACGACATTTTGGAAACTCGGGAGAACCTGCGCAAACTGTTGCAGTTCGAACGAGGCATTGAGGTGGTAGGCGAAGCGGAAACCGGCGCGGAAGCCTTGCGTCGGGCCGCGGCCCTCAAGCCCGATGTGGTGATCATGGACATCAACCTCCCCGACGCCAACGGTTTGGATGTGACCGAAGAGTTGCGGCGGCGGGATCCGGCCATGCAGGTGGTCATTTTGTCGGTGCAGGAGGGCCGGGAATACATGCGGCGGGCCATGAAGGCCGGTGCGTACGATTATCTGGTCAAACCCCCGCCCATCGATGAGTTGCTGACCGCGGTGCGGGGCGCGGGGCAAACCGCGCAAGAAGAGCGTGCCCGACAGCGCGAGACCGGCACCTTTGCCAGCCGGGGCGGCGGCGGGGGCGGCGACAACGGACGTCTCATTGCGGTCTATTCGCCCCGGGGCGGCACGGGCTGCACGTTCTTGGCCACCAACATGGCCGTGGCCCTCAAGTCCCCCGACACCACCGTCATCATGGCCGACGCGAAACTACAATTCGGCGATGTCGCGCTGGTGATGAACGTGCAGCCGCGGCACACGTTTGCCGATTTGGCCGATGTGGAAAGTCTGGACCCGGACTTGGTCTCTGAAATCTTGCTCCCCTATCCCAAAGGGGACATTCACGTCTTGGCCGCGCCGTTGCGCCCCGAAGAGGCTGAGCAGATCAGCCCCCAAGTGGTGAGCACGACCATGCAGCACCTCAAGACCTTGGCCGATTATGTGGTGGTGGACACGCCCTCCGCCTTGGATGCGGTCACCCTCAGCGTGTTCGACGCGGCCGACCTCATTGTCGTGCCCATGGTGCAAGATCTGCCTTCCATTCGCAACGCGCGCGTGGCCATCGAGACCTTGATGGGCGCGGACATCCCCAAGGAAAAGTGGGTCTTGGTGCTCAATCGAGCCGTGAAGCGCTCCAGCATCACGCCTGAGCGGGTGCGCAACTACTTCAAGATTTCGTCGGTGTTGGTCGTGCCCGAAGACCCGCGGGTCGTGGCCTCTATCAACAAGGGCGAACTGTTGCTGTTGACCCAACGTAATAGCCCGGCCAGCAAGGGCGTCCTGCAAGTGGCCCGCACGGTGCGCGAACGACTGTTGCAATTGCAAGCCGACTGAGAACGCGAGCGCGACCTCGCGTTCAGTAACCCGACGATTGACGGGAGGTAAGGGTGTCGTTACTACGGCGTTTGGATCGCAAAGGCAAAGGTGACGAAGGCGAACGCTCGGTGCTGTCGTCGGCCCAGCGCAAGCGCGGCGGCCTGGGTAGTGGCCGCGGGAGCAAAGAGGGCTACAGCGACCTGATGCGGCGTATTCAAAGCCGCCTCTTGCAAGAGTTAGACCCCACCATTTCCGCGGCTGAGCCGGCCGAAATCCGGCAGTCCATCCGCGAGTTGTTGGATCAAATCTTGCAGCAAGAGGGCATTGTGCTCTCGCGGGTGGAGCGCCAGCGCCTGTTCGACCAGATCGCGGCCGAGATTTTGGGCTTCGGCCCCTTGCAACCCCTGCTGGAAGACGACAGCATTACCGAGATCATGGTCAACGGGCCGAAGCAAATCTATGTCGAGCGCGCGGGCAAACTCTACAAAACCCCCATCACCTTTGAGGACGACGAGCATGTGATGCGCATCATCGAGCGCATCGTCGCGCCTTTGGGCCGTCGTGTCGACGAGGCCAGCCCTTATGTGGACGCCCGGCTGCCGGACGGCTCGCGCGTCAACATCGTTATTCCGCCCATCGCGCTCAACGGCCCGGTGATCACCATCCGTAAGTTTTACAAGACGCCTCTGACCATCGAGGACTTGATTCGCTTTGGCAGCATCACGCCTGAAGTGGTGCAGTTCTTGGAGGCGTGCGTTAAGGCTCGGTTGAACATTATCGTCGCCGGCGGCACGGGTTCGGGCAAAACCACGCTGCTCAACATTTTGTCGGGCTTCATTCCCAACGACGAGCGCATTGTGACCATTGAGAACGCGGCCGAATTGCAACTGCGGCAAGAGCACGTGGTGCGCTTGGAATCACGGCCGCCCAACATCGAGGGTGAGGGCGAGGTCAGCATTCGCGACCTGGTCATCAACTCGCTGCGGATGCGGCCCGACCGTATCATCGTGGGCGAGGTGCGCGGCGGCGAGGCCCTGGATATGTTGCAGGCCATGAACACGGGCCACGAAGGTTCCATGACCACGCTGCACGCCAACAGCCCGCGCGACACCTTGGCCCGCTTGGAGACCATGGTGCTCATGGCCGGCATGGAACTGCCGACGCGCGCGATTCGCGAACAAATTGCGTCCGCGGTCGACCTGATCGTGTATCAGTCGCGCATGCGTGATGGCTCGCGCAAAGTGGTGGCCGTGAGCGAAATCGCGGGTATGGAAGGCGACGTGATCAGCATGACCGACTTGTTCGTGTTCGAGCACGGCGGCTATCGGGACGGCAAAGTTCACGGTCGGCTACGGCCCACAGGTTTGCGCCCCAAGTTCATGGACAAGATTCGGGCCGCGGGCATCTACCTGCCCCCACGCATTTTCGCACCCACGCAACCGCGGTCGTGAGGCCCGGGAGGGCATATGGCGTTGGACCCCACAACCATCTTGATGGGCGGCCTCGGCTTGGCCTTCCTCCTGCTCATCGTGGGTTTGGTCATCACCCTGATGGGCGGGGGCAAATCCTCCGCGCTGGAAGAGCGCTTGGAGGAATTCATTACGCCCGAGTATGAGGCCGAACTCAAAGAAGTGCGCAAGGCCGGCGAGGACTGGTGGAAACAACTCAACAAACGCGCGGAGCGGACCAGTTGGTGGGAGCGGTTGCGCCGGGAGATGATTCGGGCCGGCTTGCGCATCACGCCCACCGAGTACATTGCGTTTCGCATTTTGGCCCTCATCGGGGGCGTCGCTGTGGTGGGGTATGTGTTCGGGCACGGCAATTGGCTCTTCGTGTTGGGGGGTGCGGTGGCCGGCTGGTTCGCGCCGCATTTCTTCATTCGCTGGCGGCAACGGCGGCGCTTGAACTTGTTTGAAAGCCAAATGGTCGACACCCTCAACCTGCTGACCAACGGCCTGCGGGCCGGGTTCTCGGTGTTGCAGGCAATTGAGTCGGTGGCGACCGAGATGCCGCCGCCCACATCGGAGGAGTTCCGCCGGGTGGTGCAAGAGGTGCAAATCGGCCTCAGCCTGGAAGAAGCCTTGCAGCACTTGCTCGAGCGGGTGCCCAGCGAAGACATGGAGTTCGTGGTCACGGCCATGAAAATCCAACGGGAAGTGGGTGGCTCGTTGGCCGAAATCTTGGATACCATCTCATTCACCATCCGCGAGCGCATTCGCATCAAGGGCGAGATCCGCACCCTGACCGCGCAGGCGCGCATCTCAGGCGCGGTGTTGGCCCTGGCGCCCATTTTCCTCTTTTTGGTGATCAACGCCATCGCGCCCGAATACACGGCCGAATTCTTCCAAAACGGGCTGTGCGGCTATGGCATGTTGGGTTGCGGGTTGACACTGATCGGCGTTGGGTATATGGTGATGATGAAGATCGCGGACATTGAGGTGTAGGCTATGGCCGGCGTCATCGTGGGTTTGCTGTTGCTGGCCCTGGTGGTTGGGGCGATTCTGCTGGTGCGCCTGGCCGCGCGCGACCAGGGCGACCAAGATCCATTGGAAGCACGGCTGCATGAATTCGTCGCCGCGGGCGGGCAAGTCCGCTCCATCGACGAGTTCGAGATGCAGCAATCCTTTACCGAGCGGGTGCTCATCCCGCTGGGGCGCCAGTTGGGCGAATTTCTGAGCCGGTTCACGCCGCAAAAAGCCCTCTTGGCCACCGAGCGGGATCTGGTGCGCGCGGGCTTGCGCGGCAAGATGGACCCGGCCTTGTTGTTGGGGATCCGCTTCGCGCTGGCCGTGCTGTTCTTGTTCTTGGGCCTGGTGTTGGGGCGTTCGGCCGCCAGCGACACGTTTCGGCGGCTGAGTTTGGTGTTGGCCGTGGGCTTCGCCGCACTGGGGTATTACATGCCCGTGCTCTGGGTGCGCAGCCGCATCCAGCGCCGCCAGAAGGTGATCCAGAAGGCCTTGCCCGATGTATTGGACTTGATCAGCATTTGTGTGGCCGCGGGCTTGGGTTTCGATGGCGCAATTCAACAGGTGGTCGAGAAGTGGTCCAACGAAGTGTCGGTGGAGTTTGGCCGCGTGTTGCGTGAGATGCAGTTGGGCAAGACCCGCCGCGAAGCCTTGCGCGACCTGGCCGAGCGGGTGGATTTGCCCGAACTGACCAGTTTCGTGGCCGCGGTGATTCAAGCCGAACAATTGGGCGTTGGGCTGACCAAAGTGTTGCGCATCCAAGCCGACGGGATGCGCCTCAAGCGGCGACAACGGGCCGAAGAAGAGGCGCGCAAGGCCCCCATCAAGATGTTGTTCCCCTTGGCGTTCTTGATCATGCCCGCGCTCTTCATCGTGCTGCTGGGGCCCGCGGTGTTCATCCTCATGCAATCCGCGTTGGGAGCCATTTTGTTTGGCGGTTGACATGCCCGCGTGGGCTTACTACCCGTACCGACTGGTGTGGCAGGTCGTGGACGGCCTTTTTCCGCCCCGCTGCGTGGGGTGTGGCCGCCGCGGGGAGCGCTGGTGCGCGGCCTGCCAGGCCCAGGTGACGCGCGTGCGCGGGCCTGCCCTGTGCCCTCGGTGTGGGTATCCCCTGGCGCGCGCGGACGCACGATGCCCCAGTTGTCAGGATGGCCCGGCCCAGTGGGGGTTTGAGGACGCTCGTTCGTGGGCCCTGTACGAAGGCATGATGGCGCGCGTGTTGCGCGCGCTGAAGTACCGCCGGCGTTTGGCCTTGGGCGAGAGCGTGGCCCGCGCGCTGGTCGACTGGGCGCGCGGGTTGCCTTGGCCGCGCGGTTGCATGGTGCCCGTGCCCCTGGCGCCCCAGCGTCGCCGGGCGCGCGGCTACAACCAAGTGGACTTGGTCGCCCGGCCATTGGCGTGGCTGTTGGAGATGCCTTATTGCCCATGGGCGCTGCGCCGCCGTGATGGGCCGTCCCAAGTCGGCCTGACCTGGGACGCGCGTTGGCGCAACGTGCGCGACGCGTTTTGGGCCTCGCCGCGGGTGCGCGGGCGCGTGCTCTGGTTGGTCGACGATGTGATGACCACCGGCGCGACCCTGCACGCGGCCGCCCGAACCCTCAAGGCCGCGGGCGCTCGCGCGGTCTATGCCTTGACCTGGGCGCGCGTCCCCCGCAGGGCGCGCCGGCCCAAGCGGAGCCGGTTCCCCCAAGCCCCCACCCCCTTGCCACCCAAGGCACTTTCATCCTCATAGGAGGCGCTTATGTCCGAAGTCCCCGTCGAGATTTTCTTTCGTGACGACTTGAAGAAGAGCGAAGGGTCGCTGCTGACCGAACGCTTGCGCGATTACACCCACAAGAAGATCCAACGCTTGTTGCGCTACTTCCCCAATGCGCAGTCCATTCGGGTGGACTTGGGGTATGACGAATCGGCTCGCAGTGCGCTGGAGCGGGCGACCGCGCAGATCACGCTGCGGGCCAAGCGTTTGATCTTGCGCTCTGAAGAGCGGGCCGACGACATTTTCGCGGCCCTGGACGCGGCCGTGGACAAAATGCAGCGCCGTATCGAGCGGGTCAAAGGGCGGCGGTTCCGGCGAGGGCCGGATCGTGAGGCTGTGGCCGAAGAAGTGGCCGCGGCCCTGGCCGCGCAAGAGGCCGCGGAAGAAGAAGCGCCCCGCATCGTGCGTCGCAAGCGCTTCGAACTCATCCCTATGGACGAGGCCGAGGCCATTGAGCAAATGGAACTGCTGGGGCACGATTGCTTCTTCATCTTTTTCAACGCGCGCACGAACCAAATCAATGTGCTGTACAAGCGTCGCGATGGGACTTATGGCGTGATCGAGCCTGAACTGGGTTGAACTCGCACACCTCGGGCGCGGGGCTCGCCACGCGGGCCCCGCGCCGCGCGTGAGGGCCTCATGAGCGATGTGCCGCGCCGTCTGCGTCAATATGGACTGCGCCCACGCAAAGGGTTGGGACAGCACTTCTTGGCCAACCCCACGATTTTGGACCGGATCGTGGACGCGGCCGAATTGCAACCCACTGACCGCGTGCTGGAGATCGGCCCAGGCTTGGGGGACCTGACCGTCCGCTTGGCCCAACGCGCGGGGCACGTGGTCGCCGTGGAAGTGGATGAACGGCTGCGCCCGGTGTTGGACGCCATCGCGCGCACACACCCTGGGGTGCGGTTGGTCTTCGGCGATATTTTGCGCCAAGACTTGGCCGCCCTGATGGGCGGGGAGCCCTATGTGCTGGTGGCCAACCTGCCTTACTACATCACCGCCGCGGTGCTGCGCCATGTGCTGGCTCGCCCGCCGCGGCCTCGGCGTTTGGTGCTGTTGGTGCAGCGGGAAGTCGCCGCGCGTATGGCCGCACGGCCGCCGCGCATGAATTTGTTGGCGCTGCAAACGCAACTGCATGGCCAGCCGCGCGTCCTGTTTCGAGTGCCCGCGGCCGCGTTTGTGCCTCGGCCCAAGGTGGATTCCGCGGTAGTGCGGATTGACGCCCTGCCCACGCCGCGCATCCCGCTGGAGCAAGAGGCGCGCTTTTGGCGCGTGGCGCGCGCGGCCTTCGCGCACAAGCGCAAACAGTTGCGCAACACCTTGGCCGCGGGTTTGGGGCTGGACAAAAGGACGGTCGAAGCGTGGCTGCGCGCCGCGGAGGTGGACCCGGCGCGCCGAGCCGAGACACTGGATTGGGGGGAATGGCAGCGTTTGGTCGCGCGTGCACCTTGGTGAGGGGAAAGACTCTCCAGAATACGCGCAAATGCGTATATTCGCGCCCGGAGATGGGGAAATTGGCCGCGATCGGGGGCCTTTTCTGCCCGCGCGGGCCTTGACAGGCCTTTGTATGTGTGCTAATTTTGGGCTGAAAACACCCATCGCCGTATTCGTAAGCGCGAGTTTTTCAAGATAGCCTTCGTCACTTCAGGATGCGCAAGGGCGGGGGTGAGTATTAACGATCCCAAGCACGACAGGAGGTTTGCCATGAAGGAGCGACGCCGCGCGTTGCTGCTGGTGGTGGCTGTCTTTCTGATGGTTTTGGCCTACGCGTTTGCCGCGTCCAACACCGTGCCTGACTCGCGCGCGGGCGACGGGCAGGGGAACATCAGCGGCTACACGGTGAGCAATGTGCATTATG
>CAYUOX010000033.1:0-49068 GCA_964446575.1 uncultured Anaerolineaceae bacterium
TGGGCGCGGTGGTGGCGCATCGGATGAAGGGGAAACGTCGACACGGGTCGTCGTCAGGCCTGCAGCCCAGGGGCAAGGTGCTGCAGGTGGTGCGGAACCAGGAGTTGCGTCGGTGGTGTGGCCGGCATGCCGACAAGCAAACGGCCAGTCCAACATCGGTCCGTTCCCCTCGGCGAGCCCGTCATCGACACCGTCACGACCCCGGCGCCTGGCTCCAGGCCCATGTGCCTTTCCTGCAGGGGCCCATCCCTACCGCCCCCTACCTCCTCCGCCTACGCCACATGATTGCACCTACTAAACTGAAATAGACTCACAGCCCCGGGGCGGCTTGACACGCCCACGCGGCGACTGTATAATTGGCGTGGCCTTCCCCGGTAGCTCAATCGGCAGAGCGGGCGGCTGTTAACCGCTAGGTTGCAGGTTCGAGTCCTGCCCGGGGAGCCTTCCCTCCCCCTCCTCGCCCCTCCTCCGGGCCCCGTGTTCCCACGGGGCCTTTGCATTTGCCACGGCTTCGGGTATCATGGAAACACAGGCATCCAAAGTGGGCCCATAGCACGACCTTGGGGCCGTTGGTTAGGCGGTCCGCCCATGACGCTTCCCCGCTTTGTAAGGAGTGATTATGCGCATCGGCATGATGGCCGATCTGTACAAACCCCACATCAGCGGCGTGACCAACCACATCGATCTCACCCGCTGGGCCTTAGAAACGCTTTACGGCCAAGAAGTCTTTGTCTTCACCTTTGGCGAACCCCAGCCCGACGATGATGAGCGGGTCATCCGCTCGCCTGGCCTGCCCCTGCGCGTGGCCAGCACGGGCCTGTACCTCAACCTGCGCTATACCCGACGCGCCCGCCAACTCCTGCAAACCATGGACGTGGTGCACGTGCATCATCCGCTCTTGAGCGGCCAACTGGCGTTGCGCTACGCCAAACCGTGGGGGATGCCCATTCTGTTCACCAATCACACGCGCTACGATTTGTACATGCGGGCGTATCTCCCGCTGCTGCCCGACGCGTTGGGCGATGTGGCGCTGAAGGCCTATTTGCCCCGCTTCTGCCGGGAGATCGATTTGGTCATTGCCCCGTCGCACGGGGTGCAAGCCATGCTGCGCCGTCTGGGCGTGGACGCGCCCATCGCGGTTGTGCCCAACGGCGTGGACTTGCGACGCTTTGAGACTTTGCCCGAGCCTTGGCCGCGCGCCCAGTTCGGCTGGGATGCTTCACACGTGGTCCTCATTTATGTGGGACGAGTCGCGCCCGAGAAGAATTTGCCCTTCTTGTTGCGCGCGTTTCGAGGGGTCAACGAAGTCTACCCGCAGACCCGATTGCTCATCGTGGGCGATGGCCCTGAACGGGAGAACCTGGAAGAGCGCGCCCGCCTGATGCAATTGGAGAGGGTCGTGCATTTCACCGGCCTGGTGCCCTACGATGATGTCCCCCGTTATTTGCGGCTGGCCGATGTGTTCGTCACCGCGTCGGTCACCGAGGTACATCCGCTGTCGGTCATTGAGGCCATGGCCGCGGGGCTTCCCGTGGTGGGTGTGCGCTCGCCCGGCGTCGGCGAGGTCGTGCAGCACGAAGTCAGCGGTTTGTTGGTGGACCAAGATGTCGCGGCTTACGCCAGCGCGGTGGGGCGTTTGGTCAGCGAACCCGAAACGCGCGCCCAATTCGGGCAGGCCGCGCGGCAGGCGGCCCAACAATACGATGTGCGCCACACTGCGGGCTTGCTGCTGGAACATTACCAACGGTTGCACCGCGAGCGGACCGCCATGTCGACCTCGCCCTGGAAGCGTTTGCAGCGCTGGTTTCACCGACATACTTAGTCGTAAGCGAGGCAAGCGCCCATGACCGACACAGCCTGGGTCGAAGTCGCCCTCACCCTGGACGACCCCGAACTGGTCGACGCCCTCACCGAAGTGCTGGCCCGCTTTACGCCGCATCCCGTGGCCTTGGAATACGCCACACCCCGCGTCGACGAGCGCAACCATATCGTCGATCTGGGCCCCGTCACAGTGCGGGCTTACATCCCGGCGCAGCGCCGCGGGTGGGAGGCCGTGCGCCGCCGAATCGAAGAAGCCCTCTGGCATCTGAGCCAAGTGCACCCCCTGCCGCCAGCCCGGTTTCGGCTATTGGAAGCGCGCGATTGGGCCGAGGCTTGGAAGCGGGCCTACAAGCCCATTCCCGTGGGGCAGCGTCTGGTTATCGTGCCCGCGTGGCTGCCCAATCCCCATCCCGAGCGGGTGGCCCTTTACATCGAGCCGGGCATGGCCTTTGGCACGGGCATGCATCCTACCACGCGGCTGGTGCTGGCTGAGGTCGAGCGTTTGGCCCCTGGCGTGGCGCGGGTGGTGGATGTCGGTTGCGGCTCGGGCATCTTGAGCCTGGCCGCGCTCAAACTGGGGGCCGAGCGCGCCGTGGCCGTAGATGTCGACCCCGTCGCGGTCGAACTGGCCCGCCAAAACGCAGCCCGCAACGGCCTGGCCGAGCGCTTCACCGCGCTGGTCGGCTCCTTGGAGGCCTTGCGTTCGCCCGCGGCGCCCTTTGGCACCGGGGCCTTGGTGTTGGCCAACATCTTGGCGCCAGTGCTGGTGGATCTGCTCCGCGCGGGCCTGGCGCAAGTCGTCGAGCCCCGCGGGCATGTGGTGCTTTCGGGCATTTTGGAGCATCAGGCCGATGACGTGGCCCAAGCCGCGCGCGCCGCGGGCCTGCGGGAAGTGCACCGCGGCCAAGAGGGCGAATGGGTCGCGCTCACCCTGCGCCGTGAGGAAGACCATGCTCGGGAATGAAATGCGCCGTTTGGCGCGTGCGTTTCGTTATGCCGGCCGCGGCGTGGTCTATGTGTGGCGCACCCAGCCCAACGCGCGTTGGCACGCGCTCGCCACCGTCGCGGTGCTGGTGAGCGCGTGGGCGCTGGGGGTGCGCGGGGCCGAAGCCGCCACGCTGGCGCTGGCGGTGGGGCTGGTATGGATGGCCGAAGCCTTCAACACCGCGCTGGAAGCCTTGGCCGACCGCTGCACTCGGCAGCCCGACCCGCTCATCGCCGTGGCCAAAGACGCGGCCGCGGGCGCGGTGCTGATGACCGCGCTGAGCGCTGTGGTGGTGGCTGCGCTCGTTTTGGGTCCTCGGCTCGTGGCTTGGGCTTGGGCCCGCTGAAGGCTCAGCCTTCGGCGGCCTGCACCACGGCCAAAACCTGCTCCCGCTCCACCGCGTCGCCGACCTGCACCCGGACCTCCTGCACGACACCGGCGAAGGGGGCTTGCACCCGCAATTCCATCTTCATGGCTTCCAACAGAATGAGGGTTTGGCCCGCCTGCACCGACTGCCCAGCCTGCACCTGCACGGCACGCACCTGCGCTGGCATGGGCGCGCGCAAGACGCCATCGCCACCACTCGCTGCTGCATCGCTCCCCCGGGCTGCGCGCGGGCCCCGTTCCACCTGCCAGGTGCGGCCCTGGTGAGTCACCCAACCGCGCGTGCCGTCCCATTGGGCGTCCACCACCACATGCTGACCGTCAATGTCCAAATACCAACGCGCGCCCTCCCGATGCAACACCCGCACCGGGATGCGTTCCTCGCCGATGAACAACGCCCAGCGGCCGTTGGCCTCGTCCACCGGCTCCAAGCGCACCTCATACACGTTGGGGCCAAGCCGATACACGCTCATGGTGTCCTCCGCGAAGCAAAGTGCTGAACCCAGGGCCAAAAGCCGGCCGTCACCGCGCCTTCCCCCGCTGGCTGGGGCGCGCCACCCGAACCGTGCGCAGGCGATTGAAAGCCGCGGCCCACTCCAGGGCTCGAAACTCGGCCAAGTCGTTGGGCGGATACCCCCCGCGGGCCAAGAGGTCCAACCCTTGCGCAGCCAAGTCGGCCATTAGGGCATCGGCCACTTGGGCCAGAGTACGCCGGCCGTCCATGTAGTTCTCGTGCGCGTAGACCAACGCCCATCCAATGGCCCGGGCCTGAGCAGCGTCCACCAACTGCGACACCGCGCTCAAATCGATGGTGTGGCGCCCCAAATGCACCCCGCGCGGCCCCGCGGCTTTGACCACCGCGGGCCGCCGCCCCTTGGCCGCCTGCACACTGCCGGGCAGGGGCACCCGTCGCGGGTGTGGCAGCGGCCCTTGCGCCTCGACCTCGCGGCCGGTGGGGAACTGGGCGGCCACGGCCCGCGCGGCGGCGGTAGCATCTCGGGGCTGGTATTCATCCATCCAAAGCACCGTATCAGCCACATCGAGATAATCGCCACTGCCGCCAATGACCAACACCGTTGAAACGCCCCGCTCGGTATACAACTCCCGTACCCGGTCGATGAACGGCGTAATCGGCTCTTTGGCCTTGTGCACCAACGCCTGCATACGGCGGTCTCGAATCATGAAGTTCGTAGCCGCGGTGTCTTCATCGATGAGCAGCACCCGCGCGCCGATTTCCAGGGCTTCCATGATGGCCGCGGCCTGCGAAGTCGACCCCGACGCGTTTTCCGTGGAAAAGAAATCCGTGGTCCGCCCGCCAGGCAAATGGTTGATGAAGCCCGAGATGTCCACCCCGGCCACGTAGCGGCCATCTTCGGCGCGAATCTTGACCGTGGCCGGGTGGCTAACGACCCGTTCGCGACCGTCGCCGGGCTTGTGGTTGTAGATGCCATATTCCAAAGCGCGCAACAAGGTGGACTTGCCGTGGAAGCCGCCGCCCACGATGAGGGTCACGCCTTGGGGGATAATCAGGCCGGCAATCGTGCCTGCGTGGGGCAACGTCACCTCGGCCCGCAGGGAGGGCGGTGCGGTCAACGGCACGCCGCCTGGCAAGGGGCGATCATCAACCCCCGAGCGCCGCGGCAACAGGCTGCCCTCGGCCAAAAACGCGACCCAGCCGCGAGGCTCCAACATGGCCCGCAAGGTTTCCGCGTCCTCCGCGGCGTAGGCGTACGCGCGGGCCGCGTCGGGGTCCACCGCTGCGTAGAACAGACTTTCGGCCACCACCTGGGGCACGTCGTGCAACAACAGCGCCGCGGCTTCGGCGGCCAAAATGCGGCGGCCAGCCGCGGGCAGGCCCACCGTGAAGCGGGCCTCGACCTGCTGCGCATCCACCCACAGCGCGGTGCGGCGCAGCATTTGTTGCCCCACAGGGCTGATGCGAATCTGACCGCTGTGCCCCGTGCCGCGCGGGCGACTCACCCGCCGCGCGGCCGCGGCGAAGCGTTCCGCCAGATAATGCGCCAAGCCCACCTGCCGCGGTGCCGAAGTGAGCAAGTCCACGGGGAACCCGGCCTCCCGCTGAGGTATAATGACGCGCACCGCGGTAGGCGCGGCAAAGGGGTCCCCTTGAATGTGGTCCAAATAGAGGGTGAAACGGGGGAACGCATACGCGCCCCGCAGCGCTTTGTAAGCCTTGTAACCGCGGCCATCGAGCCGGGCCAATTGCCGACGGAGATCGTCATGGGTGAGCATGGCTTTAAGGATACCACGGACTGGGTCGTCGGCCCTGTGGTGGGGCATGTTACCCCGCATACCGCGCGGCTATGGGTAAGGGGTATGGACGAAGGGCCGGTCTACGCTTGGATCGGGCAGCAGCCCGACCTGCGCGACGCGCGACTGGCCGGCCGTGGGCAGCGCATTCCAGCCGCCGGTTTTGCCGCGGTGGTGGATGTGCACGATCTGCAACCTGACACGCGCTATTTCTATGCCCTGACCGCGACCCATCAACCGCCCGCGGGGCCGGGGCCCTTTTCTCAATTTCGCACTGCGCCCCCCGAGGGCGCGGCCGGCCCGGTGACCTTCGTCTATGGGTCGTGTTTTACACCGGGGAACCCCTACGGCGAGGCCACGGTGCGCCGCTTGCTCACCCTCATGCAGGGCCCCGACGCGCCCATGTTTGGCTTGCTGATTGGCGATCAAATTTACCCCGACGCGGCCCAAGAAAACGGCCTGGGTTATATCGCGCGCACGGTCAACGACTACCGCACCCTCTATCGCCTGGCCTGGGCCGAAACCGCCTGGCGCGACGCTCTGGCCAACCTATCGTGGCGCATGATGTGGGACGACCACGAGGTCGACAACGATTGGTATTGGACCAGCCCTGACCGCGTCGAGGCGCAAACCTCTTGGTACACCCGCTGGCTCCGCCGTCTCGGTGGGGAGCCGCGCGAACTGTGGGCCAACATTTCCCGCCGGCGCTTGCACGCCGCGGTGCAAACCTTTTGGGAACATCAAATGATGCACGCGCCCCCGCTGCGCCTGCCGCCCGAGGGCGCGGAGAGCCACCGCCCACTGTTGCTCACCAGCGACCGCGGCCACTTTGCCTATGCCTTCACCTACGGCCCCGCCGCGTTCTATGTGCTGGATCTCCACTCCCACCGCTACATTGGCCCTTATGGCCGCTCCATCATGAACGCGGTCCAATGGGCCGACTTGGAGCACTGGCTGCTGGCCGTGCGCGATGTTCCCTTCAAGTTTCTGGTCTCGACCGTGTCGGTGTTTTTCCAACAGCGTCTGCCCTTCGGCGGTGGCCGTTGGGACGATTTCCCCGATGATCGGCGGCGGCTCATCCACTTGCTCAACGCGCACCAACTGGACGGCGTCTTCATTCTCACCGGCGACCTGCATGTCGCGCACATCGTCGAGGTCACGCTGGAGGGCGTTGAGCGTCCGCTGCCCACGTGGGAGTTCTCGGTGAGCCCGTGGGGGCAGCACGTCTTTCGCTGGGGCGCGCTGTTGGGCAAGCCAGCCCGGTTTCCGGGGGTGCGCGCGGCGCGCTGGTTGGGCACTTGGGCCGTGCCCAACTTCGGTTGGATGCGGTTGGGCACGGAGCCCAGGCCGTGGCTGGAATTCCACCTGGAGACGCCGGCCGGTCCACGGGTGCGCGTCCGCCTGGAGCGCACGGCGCGGGGATGGCAACGCGTCCTTCCGGAGCCAAAGGCATGAGCCAGGTCTGGCCCATCGACCCCCAGCACCCTGACCCTCACGTGCTGACGCGCGCCGGCGCCCGATTGCGGGCCGGCGCGTTGGTCGCGTTTCCCACCGAAACGGTGTATGGCCTGGGGGCCAACGCGTTGGATGCCGCCGCGGTGGCGCGCATTTTCACGGCCAAAGGGCGGCCGGCTTACGATCCCCTCATCGTGCATGTGGCCGCCCCCGACGAGGTGCCTCAAGTGGCGCGGCGGGTGCCCGACCTGGCCTATCGGCTGTGGGAACGCTTCGCGCCGGGCCCGCTCACGTTGATATTGCCCAAACATCCGGCCGTGCCCGAGGCCGTCACAGCCGGCAAAGACACCATCGCGGTGCGCATCCCTGCGCATCCGGTGGCCTTGGGGCTCATTCGTGCCGCGGGCGTGCCCGTGGCCGCGCCCAGTGCCAACAAGTTTGGCCACACCAGCCCCACCACCGCGCAACATGTGCTGGACGACTTAGGCACGGCCGTGGATGTGATCTTAGACGCTGGTCCCACGCCGGTGGGCGTAGAATCGACCATCTTGGACATCACGCGCGAGCCGCCCGTGCTGCTGCGGCCGGGCGGTGTGCCCCGTGAGGCCTTGGAGGAAGTGCTGGGACGTCCCATCGTTTTGGCTGGCGCGGTGCAGCAGCCACACCAAGCCCGCGCGCCCGGCATGCTGCCCCGCCATTACGCGCCGCGCGTGCCGCTGTGGTTGTTCGACGGCCCGCGGGCATGGGCCCGCGAAGCCCTGTGGCAGACCGCGGCCCAAATGGCCCACGGTCAGGGCCAACGGGTGGCCGCATTGGTGCCGCGCGAAGACGCGGGCCGCTTGCGCGGCTTGGGCGTGATGGTGGCCGACTTGGGGCCTGAAGAGGATTTGGAAGCCATGGCGCGCGCCTTGTTCGCGGGCCTGCGCGCGCTCGAAGCCGCCGCGCCCGATGTCATCTTGGCTCGCACGGTGGGCGAGGCGCGCTTGGGCCTGGCCATTGACGACCGGCTGCGACGGGCCGCCGCGCACATCGTGCGCCCGACCGCGGCCGCACCACAACCATAGGCGGCTGGAGGCCGGCCCACGGCCCACCCCCAGCCGCCCGCACCCGCGCTATTCCACCTGCGGCAACTGCTTCAACGCCTCCGCGATGGCCTCGTCGGGGTAATAGTAGTCTTCCAACTCACCCTTGAGATACGCGTCATACGCGGCCAGGTCGAAGTGGCCGTGCCCCGACAGGTTGAACAGAATGACCCGCTCCTCGCCGGCGCGCTTCGCGGCCAAGGCCTCGTCAATGGCCACCCGCACCGCGTGCGCGGATTCGGGCGCGGGCACAATGCCCTCGTGGCGAGCGAAGAGCACCGCAGCCTCGAACGTGGCCACCTGGGGCACAGCCACCGGGTGAATGTACCCTGCCTTGACCAACGCGCTCACCGTGGGGGCCATGCCGTGATAGCGCAGCCCGCCCGCGTGAATGGGCGGCGGCATGAAGGTGTGCCCCAATGTGTGCATCATCACGATGGGCGCCATGCGCGCCGTGTCGCCGTAATCGTAGGTATATTTGCCCCGGGTCAGCGTTGGCGCGGCCGTGGGCTCCACGGCCAAAAAGCGGGTCTTCTTGCCCTCGGTCAGCGTGTAATACAGGAACGGATAAGCCAGTCCCGCGAAATTAGAGCCACCGCCCACCGCGCCGATAATCACATCGGGGTATTCCCCGGCCATGTCCATCTGCTTGAGGGCTTCGAGGCCAATGACCGTTTGGTGCAGCAACACATGATTGAGCACCGAGCCCAGGCTGTACTTCTTCTTGCCGCCCGAGGTCGCCGCGGCTTCCACCGCCTCTGAGATGGCAATGCCCAACGAGCCCGGGTTGTCCGGGTCCTCGGCCAAAATCTTACGGCCGAACTCCGTCCGATCCGTGGGGCTGGGGAACACCTGCGCGCCGAAGATTTCCATCAGAATGCGGCGGTAGGGCTTTTGGTTGTACGACACCTTGACCATGTACACTTCCAGAGGCAGATCAAAGAAATTGGCGGCTAAGGCCAAGGCCGAGCCCCACTGCCCTGCGCCCGTCTCGGTGGTCAAGGCCTGCGTGCCGGCGGCCTTGTTGTAGAAAGCCTGGGCCACCGCGGTGTTGGGCTTGTGACTGCCTGAGGGCGACACCCCCTCATACTTGTAGTAAATGTGCGCGGGCGTGTCCAGCGCCTTCTCCAGCCGGCGGGCCCGAATCAGCGGCGTGGGCCGCCAAAGCCGATAAATGTCCCGCACGGGCTCGGGGATGTCGATGTATCGGTCCGTGCTCACTTCCTGCAAGATCAACTCCATCGGAAAGAGCACCGACAAGAAATCAGGCGTGACCGGCTCTTTGGTGACCGGATGCAAAGGGGGCGGCACTTCCACAGGGAAGTCGGCCAGAATGTTGTACCACTGCTTGGGGATATCGGTCTCGTTGAGGAGAAAACGGAATTGGTCCGACATGATGCACCTCCACAGGGGGTTCGAGATGGGGGACAATCTCCGAGCAGGCCGGGCTGCGTCGCGAAGGCGAACCGGCAGCAGCGGACCGGCGCCCGCGCCGCCGCGTGGGCCAGGGTTAACGCAAAAGCGCCCGTCCCACCTTGGGGACGAGCGCGACGGCCCGCGGTGCCACCCCAGTTAGGCCGGCTTTAACCAAAAAGCCCCGCCGGTGAGACGACGGGGAAGGCAAAGCCAGCCTCACTCTGCCGGGTACGGCGTACCGCGTGGGCTCACGCGAGGCACGCTTATACCCGGGGCCCGATAACGGGGGCCGACCGGCGCAGACTACTGGGGCCTTGCCCGCCCGTTCGTCCTGCGGCTCCGAGGCCCATTCGGCATTGGCGTGCGTACCGGGCTCCCACCTACCCCCGGCTCTCTGGGACGCCGTTTCAATGCCTACTCGCCCTCTTCAACGCCTTTGGCCTGCTCGCTTGTCCGAATTGCGGCGCATTGTACTCAAGGGACCGGGGTTTGTCAAGGCTGAAAACGCCCCTTTCATCCTCCACGCCCAACCCTGCCTTCGGGTATAATTCCCACCATGACGCGCACCCAACCTTTGGTCATTGGCATTGCCGGCGGCAGCGGCTCGGGCAAGACCACCGTCGCCCAAGCCTTGGTAGAACGCGTCGGCCCTCAACACGTGGCCCTGCTGCCCCACGACGCGTATTATCGAGACTTCAGCCACTTGCCCCCTGAAGAACGGGCCCAGGTCAATTACGACCATCCCGACTCGCTGGAGACCTCCCTGTTGGTCGAGCACATCCGCCAGTTGCGGGCCGGGCGGGCGATTGAGCGCCCAGTGTACGACTTCACCCGCCACGCGCGGCGCGCCGAAACCGTGCGGGTCGAGCCGCGGCCCATTATTCTGGTGGAGGGCATTCTCATCTTCGCAGAGCCCGAACTCCGTCGCTTGCTGGACATCAAAATCTATGTCGACACTGACGCGGACTTACGCTTCATTCGTCGCCTGTTGCGCGATGTCGAAGAGCGCGGCCGCACTGTGGAATCGGTCATTCGGCAATATTTGACCACCGTGCGGCCCATGCACTTGGAATTTGTCGAGCCCTCGAAGCGCTACGCAGACATCATCGTGCCCGAAGGGGGCTTCAACACCGTCGCCTTAGATATGCTCACCGCGCGGCTGCAAGCCCTGCTGCAGCCTTTGGTCTCGGCAGACAAAGCATGAACGCCACGACACCTTCTCCCTCCGTGGCACCCTCAGGGGCCGAACGCCGGCAGCGAGCCTGGCGCGTGGCCGCGCTGGTATTGGTGCTGGCGTTGAGCGTGGCCATTGTCATCTTCCAAGATTGGTGGGTTCGCTTTCGGGCTTATGGCTATTTGGGGCTCTTTCTGATCACCCTGCTCTCCAACGCGACGGTGATCTTTCCCGCGCCGGGGCTGGTGTTGCCTTTCAGTCTGGGCGCGGTGCTGCACCCTTTTTGGGTCGCCGTGGTCGCGGCCGCGGGCGCCACCGCGGGAGAACTGTCGGGCTACTTGGCCGGATTCAGCGGCCAAGCGTTCGTGGAAGATTATCGGGCTTACCGCCGCGTGCGGGCCCTCATGCGTCAATACGGCGACGGTGTCATCTTCGCCCTCGCGGTGTTGCCAACCCCCCTGTTTGACCTGGCTGGCATCGTCGCGGGAGCCACGCGCATCCCATTGCAGCGCTTCGTGCTGTGGACTTTCGCCGGAAAGTTGGTCAAAATGCTGGCCGTGACCTACGCGGGGGACTGGTTCGTAGCCTGGCTGCGCCCCTAACACGGCGGCCGGCCACCGCGGAGCCCGTCCCCCACACGCCCACCTGCTCGCGGAGGGATCGCCATGAAGTTCGTCTTGGTCGTTTTGGAAGACGCCGAGGCCGCGGAAGTCACCCGCGCCTTGGTCGACGCGGGGTTACGGGTGACCCGTCTGGTCTCGGGGGGCGGGCTGCTACGCCGCGGGCACACGGTGTTTTTCACCGCCGTGGACGACGAACGGGTCGACGAAGCCATCACGCGGATACGACAGCATTTGCCCAAGGCCGAACAGGCCGGCGCGCGGCGGGGGATGTTGTTCGTACTGCCGGTAGAGGAATATATTCAGGCCTGAGGAGCGAGCCATGTTGTATACCCGCGAACGCCTGGAGGAACTCGAGATTCAGACCTTGGCCCCCTACGCCCACAAGAGCCGCTTCTCCAAAGGTCGTCAATACCCCGAACCCGAACACGAATATCGCACCGCGTTCCAGCGGGATCGGGATCGCATCTTGCACACCACCGCGTTCCGACGGCTGGAGTACAAGACCCAAGTCTTCATCACATACGAGGGGGACTATTACCGCACCCGCCTGACCCATACGTTGGAGGTGGCGCAAATCGGGCGCACTGTGGCGCGCGCGTTGGGGGCCAACGAAGTGCTCACCGAGGCCATCATTTTGGCCCACGATTTAGGACATCCTCCGTTTGGGCACTCGGGTGAAGCCGTGCTGCACCGGCTGATGAAAGATCACGGCGGTTTTGAGCACAACCGCCAGTCCTTTCGCATCGTCACCGAGTTGGAACGCCGCTATCCGGACTTTCACGGCCTCAACCTGACTTGGGAAACCCTGGAGGGCATTGTCAAGCACGAAACCGAGTATGACATCGCCGACGCGCGCGAATTCGACCCTCACCTGCGGGCGCATCTGGAGGCACAGATCGCCAATGTGGCCGACGAGTTGGCCTACACCGCGCACGATTTGGACGATGGCCTGCGCTCGGGCATGATCACCCCGCGCATGTTGCGCGGCATCGAAATCTGGGAGATTTTGCGCGAACACCTGAATTGGCACGACGAACACCTGGACGAACTCACCCGGCACCGCCTGGTGCGCCGCCTCATCGGCCTGGAGGTGACCGACTTGGTCCACACCACGGACCAGCGCTTGCGCGAAAGTGGCGTCCGTTCGGTTGAAGAATTGCAACGCTTGCCGTATAATGTGGTCTCCCATAGCGAGGCCATGCGTCGCCGCAACCGGGAACTCAAGGACTTTCTGTATAAGTTTCTCTACAATCATCCGCGCGTGGTGCGCATGGCCCAAAAGGCCGAACGTATCATCACCGACCTCTTCATGGCTTACACGCGGCGTCCCGACATCTTGCCGCGACACATCCAAGCCCGCATTGAGGAGTATGGCCTCCAGCGAGCGGTGTGCGACTACATCGCGGGCATGACCGACCGCTTTGCCATCGAGGAACATCGCAAACTTTTCGATCCCCTGGTGCGCCCTTGAGCGCGCCGCAACTTAACCAGCCTTTGGAGGCGTGCCATGGCCAAGTCCCGAAGCCAGGCCCAAAAACCCGTGTATTACCTCACGCCCGAAGGCGCGCGCAAATTGCGAGAAGAGTTGGAATATCTCAAGACCGAGAAGCGCGCCGAACTCTCGGCCCGCTTACGCGCGGCCATCCAAATGGGCGACTTGTCGGAAAACGCGGACTACATCGCCACCAAAGAAGAGCAGGGCTTCGTGGAAGGCCGCATCCAGCAACTGGAGCACATTTTGCGGCACGCGGTCTTCATCGAAAGCAACGGCCGCCAGGATGTGGTCGAATTGGGCGCGCGCGTCACAGTACAAGAAGAAGGCTACGACGAAGAAGAGACGTATCACATCGTGGGAGCGACCGAGGCCGACCCGCTGCGCGGGATGATCTCCAACGAGTCGCCCATGGGCAAGGCCTTGTTGGGCAAGCGGGTTGGCGATGTGGTCGAGGTCCAAACCCCGGCCGGTCGCATGCGGGTCAAAATTTTGCGCATCGAGTATGACGCTTGAGGCCGCGTCCTAACCCATCGCCCAGGGAGGAGGACATCATGCGACGTTCACGACTCTTCGGGCTACTCATCGCCGGGTGGTGGCTTGTCGTGGGCACGGGCTGTCGTGCGACCTTGGGCCCCTTGACCAGGCTGCTGTCGACACCAACGCCCACGCCGACCCCGACCTTTACGCCGACGCCCACGCCGACCTCAACGCCTACCCCTACGCCCACGCCCTCACCCACACCTACGCCCACGCCAACGCTAACGCCTACGCCTCATCCTATCACGCAAGTGACCTTGCACTTGAACGACTTGCCCCCTGGCTTTCAACAAGGCGACGTTTTGACGCTTGACACCCAAACATTCGCCGAACTACAAGGCCCCTCGGTGGAGTTCGAGTTCTTCAATGAAGACACGGGGGAATATATCCAGGGTGCGAGTGCTTGGATCGACTCCCCAATGGAGATGGCCGTCGTGCGGAGCATCATTGAAGACGAGCAATGGACCCAGTCGTTGCTCGCGACGCTCAAGGCGGCCCTTTTCGCCAACGAAGAGATCCAAGAGAGAGACACAACGGTCCGGCCCAGCGAAGTTGGGGATACAGGCGCGCACATCACCTTGAACATCGTTATCTCCTCACTCGACCTCCCGGCCACGTTCGATGTCTTCTTGTTCACGCGCGGCAACATCATGGTGCAACTCGTTCACTTCGCGCCCGATTGGGAGAGTGTCGGCCTGCCTGTACCGACGATGTCGGCGGCCGACTTGGCTCACTTGTTGGATCTACGGGCGCAAAAGGCCCAAGGCTTGCTGTCCGACGAATGAACCGCTCGCGGCGGGGCCATCCCCGCCGCGACGGCTTTCTGAGGAGCAACCATCATGCGCATTTGGTTTCACGGCGCGGCCCAAACGGTCACGGGCTCGCAACACCTGCTGGAAGTCAACGGCAAGCGCCTGCTGCTCGAGGCTGGCCTCTACCAAGGCCGCCGCAAGGATTTCTATCGCATCAACCGCAATTTTCCCTTTGACCCGCGGCACCTCGATGCCGTGCTCCTCTCCCACGCGCACATTGACCACAGCGGCAACCTGCCCAACTTGGTCAAACAAGGCTACCCAGGGCCCATCTATGCCACGCCGGCCACGGTCCACTTGGCCAATGTCATGCTGCTCGACTCGGGCCACATCCACGAAGAGGACGCGCGTTACCTCAACAAACGTCGGCGGCGGCGAGGAGAACCACCCATCGAGCCCCTCTATACCGTCGAAGACGCGGCCGCGGTGGCCGACCAGTTCGTCCCCGTGCCCTACGACCGGGCCTTCGAAGTCGTGCCCGGCGTGATCGCGCGCTTTGTCGAAGCCGGCCACATCTTGGGCTCCGCGGCCATCGTGCTCGACATCCACGAGCCCGGCCGCAAGCCCTTCCGCCTGTGGTTCTCGGGTGACATTGGCCGCCGGCATTTGCCCATCCTGCGCGATCCGGTGTTGCCCCAAAACCCCACCTACCTCCTCATGGAAAGCACCTACGGCGACAAACCCCACCGGGACCCCCGCTACGCGCGCGATGAACTGCGGGAGGTGGTCGGCCAAACCCTGCGCCGTGGGGGCAAGGTCATCGTGCCCGCGTTCGCGGTGGGCCGCACCCAAACATTGGTCTATTGGCTGCACCGCATGATGCGCGACGGCGAAATCCCCGACGCGCCCATCATCGTCGACAGCCCTTTGGCCGTCAACGCGAGTGAGGTCTACCGGGCCCATCCCGAATGCTATGACCGCGAAGCCCGCCGGCTGTTGCGCGAGGGCGGGCTGGAAGCGGTGCTGGGCTTCGGGCGAGTGCAATACATCCGCTCAGTCGACGCGTCCAAAGCCCTCAACGACCGCCGCGACCCCATGATCATCATCTCCGCGTCGGGCATGGCCGAAACCGGCCGCATTTTGCACCACCTCAAGCACAACATCGGCGATTCCCGCAACACCATCCTCATTGTGGGCTGGGCCGCGCCCCACACCTTGGCCCGCCGCCTGGCCGACCGCGAGCCGCGCGTGCGCATCTTCGGCGAGGTGTACGAGGTGCGGGCCCACATCGCGACCATCGGCGACCTCTCGGCCCACGCGGGGCAGGACCTGTTGCTGGAATACGCGCTTGCCGGCCAGGACTCCTTGCGGGGCATCTTCTTGGTCCACGGTGAGCCCAAAGGCGCAGAGCCGCTGATGGCTTTGCTGCGCGAGCGGGGCTTCACCGCGGTGCACTACCCTGCTCGACACGAGCGGGTGGATCTGTAGTTTCGGGCCCGCGCGGCAGGGGAATTCAAAGGCGCGGTGGCCGGGGCGCGCGACGCCCAACCCACCACGCGGCCAGCCAAATGCCTGCCACACCAGCGCCCAAATCGGTCCAAGCGAAAGTGCGATTGGGTAAGCCGATTTGCACGGCTTCGTCCACCATTGCGGCCAAAGTGAGCAAGAAGGCCCATTCCCGCCAGCGCGCGGGCCCCAGGCCCCAAGTGACCACCCCGGCCAACGCCGCGAAGACGAAAAAGTGCCCCACGACATCCCCTGTGGGCACGCGAAGCAACCCCGCCAAGACGCCCATGTCATCGCCCCGGCTGGCGCGGAAAGCCATACCCGCGACCACCGCGAAAGCCAGCAGCGCGAGCGTGTGACGCTGTCGGCGGGTCATGGGGAAAGCCTCCGGCCGCGGCTATGGCGCGCGGCGATGGCCTTGCTCCGCGGCCGCATCGCCACGCAGCAATTGCACCGCGTGGGGCAAGACAGCCGCGACGACCGCGAAGTTCTCCACCGCGGCTTTAGGGCTGCCGGGGAGGTTGATGATCAATGTGTGTCCGCGTAGGCCCGCGATGCCTCGCGAGAGCATCGCGTGCGGGGTGATGCGCAGGCTGGCCGCGCGCATGGCCTCGGCCAACCCTGGGGCTTCGCGTTCGATCACCGCGCGCGTGGCCTCAGGAGTGACATCGCGCGGGGCAAAACCCGTGCCGCCAGTGGTGAGGATGATGTCGATGTCAGGCCGCGCGCACCAAGCCAGCAACGCGGCCCGAATGGCTTCCTGGTCGTCGGGCACCAGCCCGGTTTCGACAACGGTCCAGCCCCGCTCGCTCACCGCGTGCGCCAAGGCCGGGCCCGAGCGGTCTTCGCGTTGGCCTTGAAAGGAGCGATCCGACACGGTCAAAATGGCAAAGCGCAACATCGCGTGATCTCCTTGAGCGGGGGCGGGGTGGTCGCCCCCAAGCGGTCAGCGGGCCAAAGCCTCCTTGGCCGCAGCCAAGACCTCGTCGTAATTGGGCTCCAGGCCCAATTCAGGCATGTAGTCCGCGTACACGATTTTGCCGTCCCGGTCCACCACGAACACGGCCCGGCGCAGCAAGCGTACTTCCTTCATCAAGCAGCCGTACTTGACGCCGAAGTCCATGTCTTTGTGGTCCGAGACCACCATGACCTGGTCGACGCCAGCCGCGCCGCACCAGCGTTTTTGCGCGAAAGGCAAATCCGCGCTGATGACCACGATGGCGATGTCCTCGCTGAGGGCCGCAGCGGCTTCGTTGAAACGCCGGGTTTCGCGGTCGCACACGGGCGTGTCCAGCGAGGGCACCGCAGCGATGATGCGCACCTTGCCCGCGGTGCTGGCCAAGACCGCGATGTCTTGCCAGTCTTGGGTCGTGGCGGTGAACTCGGGCGCGTCGTCGCCCGGCTGCAGATCCGGGCCAACGACGGTGACATCCCGAGCGCCAAATTTGATGAGACCGCGTCGTTCGAGCATGACACACTCCTTGGGGGGAGAGATGCGAAAAAAGGCCAACGCGAAAAGCAGCGCCCCAGGCAGGACTCGAACCTGCAACCGACGGCTTAGAAGGCCGCTGCTCTGTCCTTTGAGCTACTGGGGCGCGCGGTGCACACTAAGTATACCGAAGCCCTCCCAGCGCGCCAAGGGCCGTTGGGGGCTGTTCGAAAAGCAGAGTGCGGACGCGTACCACCAGGGCCCGCGCGTCGGCCGCCACACCGGACAGTCTCGCGCGTCTTGACCTGGGCCGGGGCGCGCGTATAATTGGGGCAAGCCCAAACACGCAAACCGTGCCGGGAGGAGTAGGCATCGACCGGCCGCCAGAGAGGGCCCGTCAACGGCTGAAAGCGGGCCTCGGTGCAGGGGTGCTGAAGGTCGCCCGGCGAAAGGGGCCGCAGAACGCCGCCACGCGCGGTCAGTAGAGCGGCACGGGTGGGCCCGTTACCGCCCCAGCCCTGCGCGAGCGCGCTTCGGAGCGCGTCGCGGTGGGTGGTGAGTGCGTTGGTGCCGCAAGGCCCAACGAAACGAGGTGGTACCGCGGAAGGCAGCCCCCGCCTTTCGTCCTCGGTGAAGAGGTTCGAAAGCGGGGGTTTGGTGTTTTAACCTCCGGCCCCTGCTGTGCCACCACACCCTCATTGGGAGGAAGAACGCATGACCGTCACCCATTTGACCGTTCCACAGCCGCTGATTCGGCCCCGCCATCGCGCGATGGCCATCGTGTGGGTGGTTTTGGGCAGCGCGCTGCTGGCCCTGGCCGCGCAGGTACGCATTCCCCTGCCCTTTACGCCGGTGCCCGTGACCGCGCAAACCTTCGCGGTGTTGATCCTGGCGGCTGCGCTGGGGGCCCGTCTGGGCACGCTGACCGTGCTCCTCTATTTGGTGGAAGGCGCGCTGGGCCTGCCGGTGTTCAGCGGCGGCGGTGGTCTGACGCACCTCCTGGGCCCCACGGGCGGCTATCTGCTGGGCTTTGTCGGCATGGCCGCGGTTGTGGGCGGCCTGGCCGAACGCACACCGCCCACGACATGGCGCTTTTGGGCCGCGTTCGGCCTGGGCGAGTTGGTACTCTACGCCGCTGGGTTAGCGTGGCTGAGCCTGTTCGTTGGCTTCGAGCGTGCGTTGGCGTTGGGCTTGTGGCCCTTCCTCCTCCCTGACGCGCTCAAAGGGCTGGCCGCGGCCGGGGTGGCCGCGGGACTGTACCGGTGGCGCGACCGATAAGCCATCCGCGGAGGTTCCCATGACGGCACAATCCTTCCCCAAAACCTTCGACTTTCGAGCCGAAGAGGAACGCCTCTACCAACGCTGGGCCGAAAAGGGCTATTTCAAACCCTGGAACGACCCCACCAAGCCCGACTTCGACCCCAGCATCCCGCCTTTCGTCATCTCGATGCCGCCGCCCAATGTGACCGGAGAACTGCATCTTGGCCACGCGATGATGGTGGCCTTGGAAGACCTCATGATTCGCCAAAAGCGCATGGAAGGCGTGCCCACCCTCTGGGTTCCGGGCACAGACCACGCGGGCATCGCGACCCAACTCATGGTCGAAAAAGCCCTGGCCAAAGAGGGCAAAACCCGCTACGACTTGGGGCGCCACGCGTTCGAAGACCGGGTTTGGGCCTGGAAGCGCAAATATGGCGGCATCATCACCACCCAAATCCGCCGTTTGGGCGCCTCGTGCGACTGGGATCGAGAGAAGTTCACCCTTGACCCAGACCTCTACCGCGCGGTCCTCGAAGCCTTCGTGCGCCTGTGGGAAAAAGGCCTGATCTACCGCGGCTATCGCGTGATCAACTGGTCCCCTGGGTTGCAAACCGCGGTCTCTGATTTAGAAGTGGAATACCAAGAGGTCCAAGGCAAGTTGTACTACTTCAAGTACATGCTCGCGGACGGCGATGGGGAATACATTCCAGTGGCCACGACGCGCCCCGAGACCATTTTGGGCGACACCGCGGTGGCCGTGCATCCTGAGGACCCGCGCTATCAACGCTTCATCGGCCGTGAAGTGGTGGTGCCCATCCTGGGACGGCGCATCCCCGTGATTGCGGACGAGCGGGTCGACCGAGAATTTGGCACGGGCGCGCTCAAGATCACCCCCGGCCACGACCCCACGGACTTCGAGATCGGCCAAGATCATGGTCTGCCCGTGCGCATCGTGATGGACGAACGGGGGCATATGAACGCGCTGGCTGGGCCGTATGCGGGGCTCGAGCGGTTCGAGGCGCGCGCCAAACTATGGGCCGACATGAAGGCCGCAGGGCTGGTCCTCAAAGAAGAGCCGTACACCCACCGCATTCCCATTGCCCAGCGCGGCGGCGAGCCTATCGAGCCGATGGCTTCGGTGCAGTGGTTCGTGCGCATCCAGCCTTTGGCCACGCGCGCGTTAGAAGCCGTGCGCGCGGGCCGCATTCGCATCATCCCCGAACGCTTCACCAAGGTGTATTATCACTGGCTGGAGAACATCCGCGACTGGACCATCTCACGCCAACTGTGGTGGGGGCACCGCATCCCGGCGTGGTATTGCATGGACTGCCCGGCCGAAGACGGCCGCCGTCAGGCCGAACATGTGCGCTTCATCTTCAACCCGCCGCTCGAAGTCGACGGTCGCACGTTGGAGGTGGCGACCTACGCGGATCTGGAGGCCCAAGGCCTGGCCCAACCGGAGGTCCTCGAAAAAGCCGCGCACATGAAAGTGGATCTGGCCGTCAAACCCATCGTGGCTCGCGAGGCCCCGGAGCGGTGTCCGGTGTGCGGCAGTAGCCGCTTGGTGCAAGAGGCCGATGTGCTCGACACTTGGTTCTCGTCGGGGCTGTGGCCCTTCTCGACCTTGGGTTGGCCCGACGAGACGCCTGATTATCGCTACTTCTACCCCACCACTGTGATGGAAACGGGCTACGACATTCTGTTCTTCTGGGTAGCCCGCATGATTATGATGGGCTTAGAATTCACCGACCAAGAGCCCTTCCGCGTTGTCTATCTGCATGGCCTGGTGCGCGACGAGTTCGGGCGCAAGATGAGCAAAACACTGGGCAATGTGATCGACCCGCTGGAAGTCATTGCCAAATATGGGGCCGACGCCCTGCGCTTTACCCTCTTGGTGGGCAGCGCGCCGGGCAATGACATTAACTTGAGTTGGAAGAAGATTGAGGCCAACCGCAACTTCGCCAACAAGGTGTGGAACTTGGGCCGTTTCGTGCTGCGCGCGGTGGAACAAGCCCCGGCCGAGCCCCAGGCCGAGCCCGACTGGACCTTGGCCGACTCGTGGATCTGGGCCCGACTGCAGGCGGTCATTCGGCAAGTGAACGGCCTGAACGAGCGCTATTTGTTCGGCGAAGCAGGCAAGATCATCTACGAGTTCGTCTGGGACGAGTTCGCGGACTGGTATGTCGAAATGGCCAAGCCTCAACTCAAGGAAGGCGGCGACCGGGCCTATTACACCGCGCTGGCGCTGAGCAAAGTGCTCGACGCCGCGCTGCGGCTGTTGCACCCCTACACGCCTTTTGTGACCGAAGCCCTCTGGGGGCATCTCAAACGCGCGGTGCACGAACATTTTGGCCCGCGCGCGGCCGAGTTCAGTTTCGATGGCCAATGGGCCGATATGCTCATCGTCGCGGCCTGGCCGCGCGGCCGTGCTCCCGAAGGCTGGGAAGAGGCGAAAGTCAAGACCTTCTCCCAATTGCAGGCCTTGGTGCGGGCCATCCGCCGCTACCGCGCGGAGCAAGGCCTGGAGCCCAAAGTCAAATTGCCCGCGCGCATTGTGGCCGGCGACGATGCCCCGGTCTTGCAGAGCGTGCGCGCAGGGCTGGCGCTGGTGGCCCGCTTGGATCCGCAAGCGCTGGAGATCGTGGCCCAGGCCGAGCCCCCCGCCCACGCCACGGCCATCGTCACGGGCTCGTGGACCGCATATTTGAGCCTGCCCACCGCGGACCCGGCGGTTCGGGCCCGCTTGGAGAAGAAGTTGGCCGAGGTGCAACAGCACATCGCGCGGTTGGAGCGCCTGCTGGCTGGGCCGTTTGCGCAAAAGGCGCCGGCCCCGGTCGTGCAGCGCGAGCGGGAAAAACTGGCCCGCTATCGCGAAGAGGCCGAGGCCCTGCGGCGCCAACTGTCGTGAGAAGCCCGCGGGCCGCTTCCCGGCAGGCATCCCTTGAAACGCGCGAGACGCGCGGCGGTCGGCTCATGCCGGCTGCCGCGCGTGGCTTCCAAATCGGGCCACCCCCGCGGCATCTCGCCCGGTCGGCGACGAGTGCTTCGCGCGTGGCCGGGCATCTCGTGTATAATGAATTTGCGATTTCGCTGTTCAGGAGTAAGGCCTATGCCCTCACGGGATCCAGAGTGCATTTTCTGCCAAATCATCGCCCATGAATTGCCCAGCAAGATCGAATACCAAGACGAGTGGGTGACCGCGTTTCACGATATCCATCCCATCGCGCCGGTGCACCTGCTGATCGTGCCCAACAAACACATCGCGTCGGTCAACGCGGTCACGCCCGACGACGAGGCCATGTTGGGGCACATGTTCACCGTGGCGCGCGAATTGGCGGCCAAAATGGGCGTGGCCGAACGGGGGTACCGACTGCTCGTCAACACGGGTGAACACGCGGGCCAAGTGATCTTCCACTTGCACATGCACCTGGTTGGCGGACGGGCCTTGGGCCCCATGCTGTCTCGTTGAGGGCACGCGGTCGATGCGCTTCAATCCCACTCCCCGGGCGGTGGTGCTGGCCGGGGGCGTCGGGGGCGCCCGCTTCGCTGCGGGGTTGGTTCAAGTGCTCCCCCCCGAGCAAGTCACCATCGTCGTCAATGTGGGGGACGATTTCACCCACTTTGGGCTGCACATCAGCCCCGACTTGGACACGGTCTGCTACACCTTAGCCGGCCGTGAAAATCCGGTCACCGGCTGGGGGCGGGCCGACGACACATGGCACGCGCTGGAGGCCATCGCCGAGTTGGGCGGCCCGACCTGGTTTCGCTTAGGCGATCGGGATCTGGGCCTGCATTTGGAACGCACCCGCCGCCTGCAGGCCGGTCAACCCCTGAGCGCGATCACGCGCGCGGTGTGCCAAGCCTGGGGCGTACGCGCCACAGTGTTGCCGGTGACCGACGATCCTGTCCCAACCGTGGTGCACACCGCGGAACATGGCACCTTGGAATTCCAAGAGTACTTTGTGCGTCGGCACTGCCAGCCGCGCGTGCAGGGGTTCGAGTTCGTGGGGGCCGCGCAGGCTCGCGCGGCGCCGGGTGTGTTGGAAGCCATCGCCGCGGCCGAGGCCGTACTCATCGCGCCGTCCAACCCGTGGGTGAGCATCGACCCGATCTTGGCCATCCCCGGCGTGCGAGAGGCGCTGACGGGCCAAACCGTGGTCGCGGTGTCGCCCCTCATCGGTGGCCGCGCGGTCAAAGGGCCGGCCGCCAAGATGTTCGCCGAACTGGGCATCGAGCCCTCGGCCTTGGCCGTGGCTCGCCACTACCAAGGCCTAATTCAAGGCCTGGTCATCGATGAAAGCGACGCGGCCTTGGCCCCGCGCATCACCGCCGCGACCGGCCAAGCCGTGTTCATCACCGACGCCTGGATGCCCACCCCGGCCCGCCGCCGCGCCTTGGCCCAGTCCACTTGGGACTTTGCCCAAGCCCTGCGCTTGCACGCGTCCCTTGGATAGCGGAAGGAGGAGAGGCTCGCCTTGCCGCTATCCCACCTGGTGGGGTTCGCCATCAGGTTTTGGAGGAATACCTGTGACCCTGTGGGCCATCATTCCGGTCAAACCCTTGCGCGAGGGGAAGTCGCGGCTCGCGCAGGTGTTTCAGCCCGATGAGCGAGAACGCATCAATCGTTGGCTGCTGCAAAACACCCTGAACATCGTGGGCCGCACCCCGGGCATCGACCAGGTCTTGGTCGTCAGCCGCGACACGGCCGCGTTGAGTTTGGCGCGCTCGTGGGGCGCGCGCGTGCTCCAAGAAGCCGGCGACGCGGATCTCAACAGCACGCTGACCCGCACCGCGGCGTTGCTGCATGAGTGGCGCGTGCCCTTTATGTTGGTGCTGGCCGTAGATCTGCCCCATCTTCGCGCCGATGACCTGGAGGCAGTGATTCGCCCCCTGCGGGCCGACCCCGTGCCCGAAGCCGGTCGCTTGGTCATCGCCCCGGACCGTGAGCGTCAGGGGACCAACGCGTTGGGCCTGGCGCCACCGGCTGGACATACGTTCTCGTACGGCCCAGGGTCGTTTTTGCGCCATCTGCGCGCTGCGCACCGCCAAGGCCGCGAGGTGCACGTGGTCCAACGCGAAGGCCTGGCGCGCGATCTGGACTGGCCCCAAGACATTCCCCTGCTGCGTCACGCCTTCCCTGAACTGGTGCAGAAGGCAATGCTGGAACTCGTCCGTCAAAGTCCATCCCCCTGGCCGGGTTGAGCCCCGGCCCATCCTTGGCAAGGAGGCCGCAAATGAAACGAGCCGCTTTGTACCTCCAAGACGCGCACGATTTGCGCGCAGGCTTGGATTATGTGCGCTACGCGGAAAAAATGGGCTTCGAAGCCGTGTGGCAAGCCGAGTCGCGCTTGGTGCGTGACGCGATCGTGCCCATGGCCGCCTATGCCGCGGTGACCGAACGCATCAAAATCGGCTCAGGCGTCATCAACAACTGGACCCGCAACATCGGCCTGCTGGCCGCCACTTTTTTGACCTTAGACGACCTGGCCCCGGGGCGCATCATCGCGGGGCTGGGCGCGTGGTGGGATCCTCTGGCCCGCAACGTGGGCATCATTCGCCGTAAGCCGCTGACGGCCATGCGCGAGACGGTGATCGTGCTGCGTCGTTTGCTCAACATGGAACGGGTGACCTTCCACGGCGAATTCGTGCATGTCGACGGCATCGAGTTGGATGTGGTGCACGGCCGTCGCGAGCCGCGCCATGTGCCCATCTACATCGGCGCCACAGGGCCCAAGATGCTGGCTTTGGCCGGCGAAATCGCGGACGGCGTGCTGCTCAATTACTGCGTGCCGCCGGAATACAACGATTGGGCCCTGGAGCAAATCGAAAAGGGCGCGCGCAAGGCCGGCCGCTCGCTGGACGACATCGACCGGCCGCAACTCATCGTCGCCTCGGTGGATGAGGACCGCGAAGTGGCCATCGACCGCACCCGGGAACTGCTGGTGCAATACTTGGCCCAACAGCCCCACATCGCCAAGGCGTCGGGTGTGTCTGAAGACGTGGTGCGCGAGATCCAATCGATTTTGGGCTGGCCGGCCACCCACGAGCAGATCCAACGGGCCAAGCACTTGGTGCCCGAAGACCTGATCCACCGCATCACCGCGTCGGGCACCCCCGACGAAGCCCGGGCCAAGGTCAAGGAATACATGGACCGGGGCGCGACCTCGCCGGTGTTGTATTCGGTGGGCGGTGATGTCAAACTGCTGATCGACACGTTTTCGCCTTTGCTGCACCCCGAAGACGACTAAACGCACACGGAGCCCGCGCAGAACCCCGGTTTCGTGGTATGATAGAGGCACTCAGGTTTTGGTGAGAAGAACGATGAACGAGGAACGGAAAATCACCATCATCGAAGGGCCCACGCCAGAGTTCGAAGCGGTGCAAGAAGAAGCCGCGGACTTCTTGGCCGGGGTCCTGGAAGGGCCGTCGCCCCAATCGTACATCGCGCTCACGCGCGTGCGTGCGCTGAACGGCCCAGCGTTGGTGGAACGCTGCCATCGGGCTTGGCGCGAGCGAGAATCCATCTATCTGGAATTCCGCACGCCAGTGGGTCTGGTGCAGCAAGTGCCTATTGTGGCGGTGCGTTACATCCCCACCGAAGAGGGGGATGTGCTCATGCTGTGGGTGATGCTGCCGTTGGAGGTGATCGAGCACTTGGCCGACGGTACCAGCGAAGACGAAGACGACTTGGACGAATTGCCGCCCTTCTAAAGGGGGTCGCGCCGCGGCCCCTGGCGTCATCGGCCTCGCGCGCCGCGCCACGCGTTGACCGCGTCGCGCGGCGCTTTTTTGTGGCGCGCGGAGGCGCGTGGTAAGATTAGCCCGGCCGCGCTTGCGCGGCCTCATCATTTGCATTCCGATGGTGGGAGGTTCCCATGAGTGACAAGAAAGTTCGCGTCGCCATCATTGGCGTGGGCAATGTGGCCGCGTCCTTGGTCCAAGGCGTGTTTTATTATCAAAACGCCAACGACGATGACTTTGTCCCCGGCCTTATGCATGTCAATTTAGGCGGTTATCACGTGCGCGACATCGAATTCACCGCGGCTTTCGACATCGACGCGGACAAAGTGGGCAAAGACCTTTCAGAAGCCATTTGGGCCGGCCAAAACAACACCATCAAGTTCGCGGACGTGCCCCACCTGGGCGTGCCCGTCTACCGGGGCATGACCCACGACAGCCTGGGCAAATATCTCTCTGAGAAGATCCGCAAGGCCCCCGGCCCCACGGCCAACATCATCCAAATCCTCAAAGACACCAAGACCGACGTGGTCATCAACTTGCTGCCCGTTGGCAGCGAGATGGCCACCAAGTGGTATGTCGAGCAAGTGCTGGATGCCGGTTGCGCCTTCGTCAACGGCATCCCTGTGTTCATCGCACGGGAGGCGTATTGGCAGCAACGCTTCGCGGAGCGCGGGCTGCCCATCATCGGCGACGACATCAAAAGCCAAGTCGGCGCGACCATTGTGCATCGCGCCTTGGTGTGGCTGTTCCAAAAGCGCGGGGTGCGCCTGGAGCGCACCAGCCAACTCAACGTCGGCGGCAATATGGACTTTTACAACATGCTCGAGCGGGCCCGCCTGCAAAGCAAGAAGATCTCGAAGACGCGCGCGGTGACCTCGCTGTTGGACTACGAATTGGATCCTGAAAACGTTTACATTGGCCCCTCGGATTATGTACCGTGGCTCAAGGACCGCAAATGGGCCTACATTCGGCTGGAAGGCCGCGCGTTCGGCGACGTGCCGTTGAACATCGAACTCAAACTCGAGGTATGGGACAGCCCCAACGCGGCCGGCGTGCTCATCGACGCGGTGCGCATGGCCAAATTGGCCCTGGACCGGGGGCTGAAAGGCGCGCTGGTGGCGCCGTCGGCCTACTTCATGAAATCGCCGCCGGTGCCCATCCCCGACGACGAGGCCGTCGAGCGGGCCGAGGCCTTCATTCGAGGGGAGGACAACGCCACGTTGCCGCCCATGTGAGGGTGGCGGCACGCGCGCATCCCAAGGCCGGGGCCGACGGGCTCCGGCCTTGGCGCGTTTTCAGGCCTCAGTGGTACAATGAGCGCGCGCCACGCGCCATCCCAAGGCCCTGCCGGAGGCGTTCCCCATGACCTCAGAAACCCGGCCCCGGGTGCGGCCGCTGCGCATCACCCCTTATACGCACCAAGGCGTGCCCGGCTTTGTGCTGCAAGACCCCCTGGGCTTGAGCGACAAACTGCTCTTCTTGCCCGCGGACCTGGGCCCAGTGCTGGCCCTGCTCGACGGGACGCGCGATTTGCAACAAGTGCGCAGCGAGTTCTTGGTGCGCTATGGCAAGCCCTTGCCGCCCGAGGTGCTGCAAACGTTGGTGCGTGACCTGGACACAGCCTTCATGCTCGACAACGCCCGCTTTGCCGAGTTCGTGCAGGCCCGGCTGGACGCGTACCGGCGTGGGCCATACCGGCCGCCGCGGTTGGCCGGGCAGGTGTATCCGGCCGGGGCGGAAGAACTGCGGGCCGCGCTGGACAAATATTTGGCCGACGCGCCCAACACCCTGCCGCGACCGACCCGCCCCATCGTGGGCGTGGTCAGCCCCCACATCGACTATCCCCGAGGATGGCGGGTGTATGCCCGCGCGTGGTCCTACGCGCGCGAGGCCGTGCGCGCGGCCGAGCAGGTCATTGTGCTGGGCACCGACCACAACGGCCCGCCCGGAAGCCTAACCCTCACCCGCCAAAATTACGCCACCCCCTACGGTGTGCTGCCGACGAACACCACAGCCGTGGAGGAACTGGCCGCGGTCTGGGGCGCGGACGAGGCCTTTCGCTATGAACTGCACCACATCGGCGAGCACTCGGTGGAATTGGCCTTGGTCTGGCTGCACCACATGCGGGAGGGCCAGCCGGTGGAGGTGATTCCCGTACTGGTGGGCGCGTTTGACCATTATGTGCAACAACGGCAAGATCCGGCCACCGATGCCCGCCTGAACGCGCTGATCACCGCGCTACGCGCGCAAACGGCCCAAAAGCCCACGTTGCTGGTCGCCGCGGTGGATTTGGCCCATGTGGGGCCCGCGTTCGGCGACCCGCGGCCGTATCGCGACGCGGACAAGCAGCGCTTGCGCCGCGCGGACGAGGAACTGCTCAACGCGCTGCGGGTAGGGGACCCCGCGGCTTGGTTCTGGCGCATTGCCGGTGTTGACGACCGCTACCGCATTTGCGGCTTTTCGGCGCTGTATCTCTACTTGCGGGTGCTGGAAGGCCTTACAGGTGTGGTCACGGGCTATGAGCACTGCCCTGCGGACCAAGACTTTGGCTCGGTGGTATCGGTGGCCGGCGCGGTAACCCTGGCCCGCTGAGGGAGTGCGATGCCACGGGTGTTCACGGTGGGGCACTCCAATCGCTCGCTGGCCGCGTTGGTGGAACTTTTGCAGCAGGCCGGCGTGCAGGTGGTGGCCGATGTGCGCCGGTGGCCCCGCTCCCGGCGCTGGCCGTGGTTCGACCAGGCCGCGCTGGAAGCCGAACTGCCCCGCCACGGTTTGGCGTATCGCTGGCTGGGCGACGCTTTGGGGGGCTACACCGACCCGCCCTATCCGGATTACATGCACACGCCCGATTTCGCTCGCGGCCTGGCTCGCCTGGAAGCCCTGGCCCAAGGCCAACCGACGGCCATCTTATGCGCGGAGCGCGACTGGCGGCACTGCCACCGCCGCTTCATTGCCGACGCACTGTGCGCTCGCGGCTGGCAAGTGGTGCACCTCCTGGCCCCAGGCCACGCCGAAAACCACCCCTGCCCCTTGCCGGGGGTGTGAACCGCGAGAACGCAACTTCCCCCCACTGGCTGGGTTGTCATTAAGCCAGGCCTTGGCCTGCCCGGAGGCGTTCCCCATGACTCAAGCCGCGTTGGAGGTCCGCGACCTCACCTTTACGTATCGCAACCGCACCGAACCCGCACTGCAAGGCGTGTCGTTCCAGGTGGACCGGGGCGAGTTGGTGCTGGTCGCGGGCGCGTCGGGCAGCGGCAAGACCACCTTACTCCGCATCCTCAACGGCCTCATCCCCCATTCGTATCGGGGCACGCTGCACGGCACCTTGCGCATCTTGGGCCACGACCCCACGGGCGTTAGCCTGGCCCAACGCAGCCAGTGGGTGGGCACGGTGTTGCAAGACCCCGAACGCCAGATCATTGGCGCGTATGTGCTCAATGACGTGGCCTTTGGCTTGGAAAACCTGGCCGTCCCGCGGCCGGAGATGTTGCGTCGTGTCGCCGCGGTGCTGGACGCGTTGGGCATCGCCCACCTGCGCGACCGCGAAACCTACGCGCTCAGCGGGGGCGAAAAACAAAAAGTCGCGGTGGCCGGCAGCCTGGTCATGGAGCCCGACGTGCTGCTCTTGGACGAGCCCCTGGCCAATTTGGACCCCGCGGGCGTGGACGAAGCCTTGGCCCTCATTCGCCGCCTGGTGGACGCGGGCAAAACGGTGCTCCTCATCGAACATCGGGTCGAGGATGTGCTGCGCATCGCGCCCGACAAAGTGCTCTTTCTCGAAGCCGGACGGCAGCGCTATTTCGGCCCGGTTGAGGGCTTCCTACGCGTCGCGCACCCCCAAGAAGTCAAGTTGCCCGCGGAGGTGGCCGTGCGCCGCTTGCAGGCGTTGGGCCTCGCCCCTGCGCCACCACCGCGCCGCGAACGTCAGCCCGACGCACCGCCCCTCATCACCGTCGAAGACCTCACCTTTGGCTACACCGAAGGGCGTCCGGTGCTGCGTGGGGTGAGCACCGCGGTGCACCCCGGCGATGTCATCGCGCTGTTGGGCCCCAACGGCGCGGGCAAAACCACGTTGGTGCGTCACCTCATTGGGCTGGAAAAGCCCTGGCAAGGCCGAGTACGAGTTCGCGGCACCGACACCCGGGACGCGTCGGTCGCACAAATGGCCCGCACCGTTGGCTTCGTGTTCCAAAACCCGCGCCACATGCTCTTCGCGCCCACCGTGTGGGAGGAATTCGCGTTCGGCCCGCGCAACTTGGGCTTCGACGAAGCCCGCATCCACGCCAATGTGGCGCGTAGCCTGCGCATCGTCGACCTGACCGAATACGCCCAAGTCTCCCCCTTGGCCCTCAGTTTCGGGCAGCAACGCCGCGCGGCCATCGGCGCGGTGCTCAGCATGGAAACCCAAGTGCTGGTGTTGGACGAGCCCACTGCGGGCCAAGACTATCGCCATTACATCGGCTTCATGGACGCGATCGTCCAAATGCCCTTCGCGGCCATCCTCTTCATCACCCACGACCTCGACCTGGCCGTGCGGTATGCCAATCGGGTCTGGCTCATGCACCAAGGCCGTCTGATCGCCGATGGTCCCCCCGAAGAGGTTTTGGTGGACGAGGAGGTGCTGCGGCGATGCCGCCTGCGGCCCACCAGCCTTCTGCAACTCAACCGCCAACGCGTGACCGCGACGGGCCGCTTTCTTTCGCTGGAGGAGTTGGCCCGCCAAGGCGCCTAACTCCTCATCGTCCGTTTTTCATCTCTCCAAGGAGGTCGCTTATGGCCGGTCGTCCCATGCTCAAGCAAGTGCTCGGTGCCATCATTGCCGCGACCATCGTCATGTGGTTGGCCAACCTGCTCACCCAGGGGGACAAAGCCACTGGGGCTGGGTGGGTTTGGTACTTCATCGGCGCGGTGCTCGTCATGGCCATCTATCTGTTCTTCGCCACCAAGCCCATTTGGCAGGTCGGCACCCGTGAAGTAGTCATGATGGCCATCGGCGCGGTGCTCTATGGTGTGTTCTCTTGGGCCACCAATGTGTTCCAATTGCCCTCGGTGAGTTTCGTCTCCCTGCGCCCCGCGGTGGCCATCCCCATCTTTATGGGGTTGGCCTTCGGGCCGGTCGTGGGTTTCTTCAGCGGCCTGGTGGGCAACATCTTGGGCGACGCGCTCACCGGCTGGGGGGTCTACCCCGTGTGGGATCTGGGCAATGGCCTGATGGGGCTCATCCCTGGGCTGATTCACGCCTGGCCCAACACCGACGAGCGGGTGCAAATGACCAAAAGGGTGCTCATGTGGGTCGCGGGGTTGATGGTGGTCTTCGTCGTACTCACCGCGCTCTTCCCTGGGGTAGAACACCCCTGGGCCGGCACCACCGCGGGCCAATGGACCCCCGTGCTGCTCATCTTGCTGGTGGCCATGCTGGTGGTGGCTTGGTGGGCTTTACGGTCCAAGCCAGATGTCGCGACCGCGGTGGTGTGGGGCGCGTTGGGCGTCATCGTCGGCATGGGCTTCGCGTCCATCGCGGACATTTGGGTCAACGGCTACTCGGTTGCCACGGCCATCATCGGCGAGTTCCTGCCCGCGGCCGGCACCAACTTGGTCTTCGACATCATCTTGGTGCCCATCTTGTACGCCGCGTATCAAAACGCGCGTCTTCGCAGCGGGCGCTGAGCGCCCATCCTCGGCCGGGGGAGGCGCGGGGCCGTCCGGCTTCCCCCGGCCGTTCACGGAGTTGTCCCCATGCTGGTCACCTGGGCCTACAAAGAACGCCCCACCCTCATTCAGCGTTTGGACCCGCGCGCCCGCCTCATCTTCACCCTGTGCGCCATGCTCGCCATTATTCTGGTGTGGGACCTACGCTGGCTGGCCGGCTGGTTGGCCTTTGCCTTGCTGGTCTATCGCGCGGCCAGGCTCACCTGGAAGGAAACCCGCCGCTTTTGGATGGTGGTGCTGCCGCTCATCACCTTTCTGGTGCTCATTACCGCGCTCACGGGCCGCGGCGGCGAAGAGGCCTACCAAACCGTGCATCCTTGGGTCACGCTGCAAATAGGCACCTGGGCGTGGCAAATCAGCGTCGAACAGGTCGTCTTCGCCCTCAGCCAGTTCACACGGATGCTCACCTTGGCCATCCTGGGGTTGCTGATTCCCTTTACCATTCACCCCGCGCAATATGGCGTGACGTTCCGCGGCTTGGGGCTCAGCGACAAGTTCGCGGTGGCCACCGATTTGGCCTTTCGGTTGGTGCCCTCGGTGGCGCGTGATTTCCAAACCACCCTGGACGCGCAACGGGCCCGCGGGTATGAGTTGGAGCGCAAAGGCGCGGGCGTGATCCGACAGATTCGCAACCTCGCGCCCCTCATCGTGCCGGTGACCATTCAGGCCATCCTCAACGGCGAAGACATCATCGATGCCATGGACCTGCGGGCCTTTGGGGCCAAGCCCCGCCGCACCTGGATTGTCGAACTGCGCTACCAAACCCGTGACTACATCCTCATCGCGCTGGGCGTGGCCGTGCTGGCCGCCACCATCGGCGCCAAACTGCTGGGCTACGGCGCGTTTTGGGTCCCACCCGGCTGGCTGGCGGGGTAAGGCCGGCCCCGCGGCGTCACACCACGAACCGCCCCTGTTCCATAATGGGCTCGCCATCCACCCAGATGCTCACCTGCAGCGGAATGACATCCACATGCACCGGGCTGGTCCAGTCTGCGCCCGTGGCGTGAGGATAGGGATTGCCAAAGGCCACATGCACGCCTGGGAACTTCTCGTCTTGCAGCAGGTTGCCTGTGAGTTCGGTGAGGAACTCGTTGGTGCCGATGGCGAATTCGCCGACCCGACGGCCGTTCTCGGCGCTATCCATGTAGGACCACACCTCTTGGGCCAGGGCCGCGTTGGGGTGCTCGACCTTCTGCACCCGGCCTTGGGCCACTTCAATGCGCATGGGCGCGTCCAGCAGGCCATACTTTTCACTGAAATAATCGCCCAATAGATGAACCACCAACACCCCTTCCGCGTCCACTGGCGCGGTGAAAGTTTCGCCCTCGGGCAGGTTGCCCCACTCGCCGGGCCGGTGATACAAGCCTGTCGAGGGCACCCAGCGCCGGGTCGTGGGGTCCAGCCTCACGGTGAAGTCAGTCCCGTCGGGCGAAGTGACATGAATCTGTCGCGCGCCGCGGACCCGCTCGTAAATCTGCCGCGTGCGCGCGGCCACTTTGTCGTAGTCCGCGGTCATGCCCGTGCGCATGAGCAACGGCGTAATGCCAATCATATGGCCGTGGCGCACGCCAAAGCGCTCCCGCAGCAATTGCCCCGCGGCCATGCGAAAGCGCACCTCGCCCGGCTTGCCCTGGGCCGCATAAAAGGTCACCGTGGGCCGAAAGTCCTCCAGGGCGGCCACCAACGCGGGCGGGACCTCCAAGATAGGCCGAGGCGCGAAGGCTTCCAAAGGCTGCACCGCATGGGCCGCGCCCACTTCCGCGGCCGCCGCGGCCAGGGCCTGGCCGATGGGCCAGGTCTCGTTGTCGGTAATGACGAACACCCGGTCTTGCTCTGTAACGCCCATGCATTGGCGCACCGCAGTGCGCGCGCCGGGCATCAGCGTGGGGTCGATTTCGGCCATGGTTCACCTCCAACGTAGGGAATGCGCGAACATGATCGTTTAGAGGGCCTCGTGGGGCCCCAAGGCCAAAGCCGGGCCTGAGGACGCGGCTGCCCCACGCGCGACCCAGGCTTGCCATTCACGGCGCAGGTCGGGGTCGGTGGCCAAAACACCCCGCACCACTTGGGTCACCATGCGGGCTTGGGCCTTGCGCACCCCGCGCATTACCGCGCACAAATGGGTACCTTCGACCGCCACGGCCACGCCTTGGGGCTGTAGCACGTGCTCCAAAAACGTGGCGATTTGTTCGGTCAGCCGCTCTTGCACTTGCAAGCGCCGGGCGAACATGTCGACAATGCGCGGGATTTTCGATAGACCGATGATTTTGCCATTGGGCACATAAGCCACATGGGCCACACCGAAGAACGGCAGCATGTGATGCTCGCACAGGCTATAGAACTCGATGGAACGCACCAGCACCATCCCTGTGTAGTCGCTCGAGAAGATGGCATCGTTGAGCAACTTTTGCGGGTCGATTCGATAGCCCGCGGTGAGTTCCGCGAACATGCGGCCCACGCGCGTGGGGGTGTCGCGAAGACCCTCTCGCTGAGGGTCTTCGCCCAGCAGTGACAGCAGGGCCTGAATATGGGCTGCAATGGCGTCGACCGGCCATTGTTCGTCAACAGGGGCTCGCTCCCAGGTCATGATGAAAGCCTCTCCGCAGGGGTGGTGTAGGCCACCAATTGGGCCCACACGTGGGGTTGGGGGGAAAAGGATGCGGCTTTCGCGGCCAGAGCCGCGGCCCAAAGGCGCAGGGGCCTTTCCTGGACGGGCCAGTGGGGCGCGACCTCGGCCGCGGGCACCACCGCGTGTGCGTAGCGCCATTCGCGCGGGTTGAGCACCTGCACCTCGGCCGCGGGGGCGGCCCGGTAGAGCAGCGCGTCCAAGTCGATGGGGCGCGGCGCGTTGGGGTCCGCGGAGCGCACCCGGCCCAACGCCCTTTCCACCGCGCGCAACCAAGCAACCAGCCGAGGCGGGGCTTGGTCGGTGGCCCACAGCACGGCCGCGTTGAGAAAGCGCGGGCCAACCGTACCCACCGGTGGCGTGGCATAAACCTGCGACACCCGCAGCACCCGACCTGCGCGGGCCAGGGCAGCCACCCCTTGGGGCAGGTGGGACTCGGCCGCGATGTTCGAGCCCAGCACCACCACGACCAGAGCCATCAGGCAAAGTCCTCCCGGCGGCGGCGGATGCGCACCCCCACCGAGCGGGCAAAGCGCAGCGCGCCGGGCTTCTCAACCTGCACCTCGACCTCGGGCACGCCGAATTCCACCACGCACAAGCGAGCAATCTCCTCGGCCAGCCGTTCGACCAAGTAGAAGCGAGAGCCCTCCACCAGCGCGATGACGGCCTTGGTCAGGGTGCGATAATTGAGCGCGTCGTCAATGCGGTCGCTGCGGCCCGCGGCGCGGGTGTCGGTGAACAGGCGCAGGTTAATGAGCACATCTTGCCGGTCTTTGCGCTCCCAGTCGTTGATGCCGATGATGGTGCGCAGGTGCAAATCGCGAATCTCAATGACATCGCGCATGGGCCACCTCAGCCGTGCACCAGATGCGCGCCGCCGTCCAAAAACAGCACCTCGCCGGTGACTGCGTCGTTGCGCAGCAAGAACAGCAGCGCTTCGGCGATTTCTTCTTCGCGAATGGCGCGGCGGGCTGGCGTGCGGCGCACCAGGCGTTCGAGATACGCGGCATCATGGCCCGGCGGCGGCAACACCGCGCCCAAGGCCAGCGCGTTGACCTGGATCGTGGGCGCGAGTTCTCGCGCGGCCATGTGGGTCAACGTGATCAGGCCGGCCTTGCTGATGGTGTACGCCAAATATTTCTGCCCCGGATAGACCGCGCGCCAATCAGTGATGTTGACCACCTTGCCGGGCCCGGTGGGTAAGGCCTGCGCGAACGCCTGGGTGAGCAGGAAGGCCGCGCGCAAATTGAGGTTGAGGTGCAGGTCCCAATCGTCCACCGTGGTGTCACGCACCCGGCCGGGCACGAACACGGCCGCGGAATTGACCAAGATGCGCGGGGTACCTAAGGTGGCTTGCACCTGGTGGAACAATGCCGTGGCGGCCGGCGCCTGGGTGAGGTCGGCCTGGAACGCGGCTGCCTGCACGCCCAAGGCGCGGGCCTGGGCCACGGTCTCGTGGGCTGCGGCTTCAGAGCGGCCATAATGCACCGCGACATGCACGCCCGCTCGGGCCAAGGCCAACACCAGCATCCGGCCTACCCGATGCGCGCCACCGGTGACCAACGCGAGGTGCCCGCGCACCTCCATGTCAGGCCTCCTCGCCGCGGGCCTGGCGCACGATGCGATCGCCTGCGCTGGCCCCAATGCGGGTTGCGCCCGCGGCGATCATGGCCAAGGCCTGCGCATACGTGCGTACGCCGCCCGAAGCCTTGACGCCCAGCGCGTCCCCCACCGCGGCGCGCATGAGCGCCACGTCTTCGACGCGCGCGCCGCCGGGGCCAAAGCCAGTGGAGGTCTTGACAAAGTCCGCGCCCGCGGCTTGGGCTGCGAAACAGGCGCTCGCGATCTCTTCGGGCGTGAGCAACGCGGTCTCGAGGATGACCTTGACCCGCGCGCCGCGCGCGTGGGCGACGCCGACCACCGCGGCGATGTCCTCGGCCACGGCGCGGTAATCGCCCTCCTTGAGCGCGCCGATGGCCAACACCATGTCCAACTCCGTCGCGCCCGCGTCCAGGGCCTCTTGGGCCTCGTGCACCTTGGTCGCGGTGCTCGTTGCGCCCAAGGGGAACCCGATGACGGTGCACACCGCGATGTCGGTCGTGCGCAAAGCCGCCACGGCTTGCGGCACGAAACGCGGGTTCACGCACACCGATGCGAAGCCGAATTCACGCGCGGTGGCGCACAAGCGGGCGATGTCGTGGGATGTGGCCTCGGGCTTGAGCAAGGTATGGTCGATGTAGCGGGCGATGGTGTCGGGCCGGGGCGCGGGCGGCCGCGCGGATGGCAGGGGCGCAAAACCACGAAAGCCCTCCAGCGCGGCTTCAACGCTGGCGCGCACCCGGGCCAGTTCCTCGGGCGACAAAGGGGGTTGGGTCATGGGGACATCTCCTTTTGGGCCGTGCGGCAACCGCCGGTGAAGTGCCCTTATTGTACCCGCGACGGACGCCCGGCCGTCCTCGGAGATTATCCCGTCGATCTGACGGTTCACACCCAACATACCAGGCCCCGGAAAGTAGATCTGCCGACTTTGGAGCGATTTTAACATCGTTCTTACACGGGGCTGATATAGTACCTCCCCGGAGCCGTGCGCTCCTATCCTTCTCGGGCCTGAGCCCGAGGATATCGGAGGTGGGCCATGTGGTTCGACCCCTTTGCCCAACACTTTATCATGACCGCAGCGACGGCCCTGGCGTTGGAGACTCGGCAAAAGCCGCAAACCCACGAGCCCGCGGTGCCCGCGCCGCGGCGAGAGCGCCGCGCGGTTCGGCCGACGAACAAGATGTCGACGCGCAAGGCCACGCGGTAACGCCGCCCGCGCGGCGTTGGCTCAGCCCGTGGCCAGGGGCACCACGGGCGTTTGTTTTTTAATTCCGCCTGGTATACTGAAGGCACCTGGCAAAAGGAGCGCGTCGATGGAGCAAGGCCTGAGCATCGCTTGGCACGGTATTCTCTTGATGGTCATGCTGGTCGGCTTGGTGGGCCTGGTGGTGCCCATCTTCCCTGGCAATGTGATCATTTGGCTGGCCGCGTTGGCCTATGGGTTCAGTGTGGACTTCGCGGGCTGGGGGTATTTCGCGGCCATCACGGTGCTCATGCTCGCCGCTGTCGTTGCGGACAATGTCGCCATGAGCGTGGGCGCGGCCAAAGGGGGAGCGTCGTGGGTGAGCATCGCGCTGGCCATCGGCACGGCCATCGTGGGCACTTGGCTGTGGCCGCCCCTGGGCGGGCTGATCTTGGGCCCGCTGGCCTTGCTGGCCGCGGAGTATTGGCGCCAGCGCGATTGGGATAAAGCCTGGCAAGCCTCCAAAGGCTATCTCATCGGCTGCGGCTGGGCTTTTGTCGTGCGCTTTGGGCTGGGCGTGCTGATGATCGCGTTGTGGGCCTTGTGGGCTTGGCAGGTGTGAGGCCCGTTGGGCTGCACTGCGCCCCGCTCTGTGCGCGCGGCCCTTCTATCGGCTTGGGGGACCCACGAGCCAACGAAAGGAAACGCAAGTTTCCTTTCGGCTCGCAAAGAGAAACTTTTCTCGAGTTTGGTTTCCTTTGGTGCCCGTCGCGGGCGATGTCTGCCATACTTGTAAAGAAACACAAGTTTCCTTTCGGCTTACGAAAGGAAACTTTTCTCAAGTTTTGTTTCCTTTGGTACCGTGCTCGGAAGAAGTTCCTGGATTCGAGGTATTCTCGTCCGCCGAAAGAGATTGTGTATGGATAACGGGCAAATTATTGTAGAATTTCCAAGATCGCCTCAGCACGATAACGCCGCTGGCGTTTATTCCCCACCGGCGTAAGCAGCCCCGCATTTACCAATTTTCTAATGAGTTTGCGTGTGGCTTGCACCGTAATACCAAGTTTTGATGCCGCCTCTTTGGGAGTGATTTCTGGTGACTGGAAGAGGACATCAATAAGGTAGAGCAAATTAATCGAGGCGCGTTTTGAGGACATTTGCGCCCGCCATGCCAAACGCAAATCTTGGAGTCGTTTCACCCGCCATAACGCGTCTTGGGCTTGCTCCACCACGCCTTGAAGGAAGAAGGTCACCCATTCTTCCCAAGCGCCATGGGTGCTCACCCGCAGCAATCGGTCATAATAGGCGTCTCGATGACGCTCGAAGTACGCGCTCAGATAGAGTAGAGGGAGCGGCAAAATTTTCCAATCCACCAACAACAAAATGAGTAGCAAACGCCCCAGGCGCCCATTACCATCCAAGAAGGGATGAATGGCTTCGAACTGGTAGTGAATAAAGGCTAAGCGCACCAGGTCGGGATGTTCATTTTTAGCGTGGAGATATTTCTCCCACGCGTTTAACGCACGCTCGAGATATTCCCCTGGTGGCGGAGGGACAAAAGTGGCTTCTTCAAGGCTACATCCTGGCGGGCCAATCCAATTCTGACGGCGACGAAACTCCCCTGGCTTGGCGCGTTCGCCGCGTACGCCCTCCATGAGGATAGCATGCATTTCGCGTATGAGGCGTAAGGATACGGGGAGTTCCTGTAAGCGTTCTAACCCATATTCCAAAGCACGCACATAATTATGCACTTCGCGCACATCAGGCGGTAAGCCATGACGTACTCCCGCCTCATAGGCATACACCGCGGTCAAATCGGCTTCGGTGCCTTCGATACGGGAAGACAAGACGGCTTCACGACGTAGAAAAGGCCGAATCAAGAGCCACGGATTGTGCAGCGTACGACCTAAGCCGGCAAGTTCGCCGATGGCTCGGTTGGCTTCGGAAAGAATGCGGATGAGGCGTGTTGTATAGTTAAAAGATGGGGGCAAAGGAGCAGGGACAAAAGCCCAATACACGGTCCGGCCTTGTTGAACCCGCACCACTTGCCCCGGTGCTTGAGGAGTAAAGTCGCTTGGCTGCATGTCTTGCTCTGTGGCTCACCTTTATCAATTGGCTTATAAAAGATTGTATCACATCCCCCCACCCCAAAATCATAGTATCATAAACCCACTCGCCCGCGGCGGGCGCCGGCCCGAGCGGAGCCCTTCCCCCGGAGTAAGAACCATGCCCAAACGACGCATCACGGCCGAAGGTCTGTATCGTTTCCGTTTGATCAAGGACCTGCGAATCTCGCCCGACGGCCGTTGGGTGGTATACGTGGTTGAGCGGGTCGACCGCAAAACTGAGAAGAAATACACCAACTTGTGGCTCGCGGCCACCGACGGCGGCCCGGCCAAGCCCTTCACCACCGGCGACCATAACGATACCATGCCCCGCTGGAGCCCCGACGGCAAGACCATCGCGTTCGTCTCCAACCGCCATAACGAAAAACAGCCCCAGATTTACCTCATCCCCGTCGATGGCGGCGAGGCCCGCCGCTTGACCGACCTGCAAGGCCAGTTCGGCGACTTGGCTTGGTCGCCTGACGGCCGCCGCCTGGTGGTCCAGTTCCGCAAGAAAGACCCTGAAATGGTCGCTCTGGAGAAAGACCCACAGCGCCAGAAGTTGGGCCTGGTCGAGCGGCACGTTACCCGGCTGTTCTACAAATTAGACGGCGCGGGCTTCTTGCCCCGCGAGCGGTGGCACCTGTGGTTGGTGGAAGTGCCTTCGGGCCGGGCCCGTCAACTCACCGACGGCCCGGTGCACGACGAGGTCGCGCCCACGTGGAGCCCCGATGGGCAGTGGATCGTGTTCGTCTCCAACCGCCAACCCGACCCTGACCGTGAGCCCGACGCGATCGACCTTTGGCGCATTCCCGCGGCAGGGGGCGAGATGATTCGCATCCCCACGCCCTATGGCCCCAAGGCCGCGCCCGCGGTCTCGCCAGACGGGCGTTTCATCGCCTACTATGGCCGCGAAGGGCGCGGCGAATGGTGGCGCAACCAATCGCTGTGGGTCGTGCCCTGGGAAGGTGGCCCAGCCCGCAACCTCACCGGTGGCTATGACCTGCACGCCGCGGTGGACATTTTGAACGACGTCATCGGCGCGTGGTCCACCCCCCGCCCCTTGTGGACGCCCGACAGCGAGGCCTTGTATTTTCCGGTGGCCTGGCACGGCCGAGTGCAAGTGCGCCGGGTGAACCGCGACGGCACCAACTTGGGCGCGGTGGTGGCCCGTGATGGCGCGGTGGGCATGTTCGACTTGGATCGCGAAGGCCGTACCCTGGCCTACTTCTTCGGCACGTTCACCGATCCTGGCCAAGTGTGGGTGCGCAATTTGCGCACCGGCCGCGATCGCGTGCTCACGCGCCTCAACACCTGGCTGCGCCGGGTGGACTTGGGCACTGTCGAAGAGGCCTGGGTTCCCAGCGCGGACGACTATCCCGTCCACGGTTGGATCCTCAAGCCGCCCGAGTTCGATCCCAACCGCAAGTACCCCGCGATTTTGGAGATCCACGGCGGACCGCAAACGCAGTATGGCGTCGCGTTCATGCACGAGTTTTACTACTTGGCCGCGCAAGGCTGGGTCGTCGGGTTCAGCAACCCGCGCGGGGGCCGGGGTTACGGCGAGGCCCACACCAAAGCCATCTGGGGCGATTGGGGCTCCTACGACTATCAAGACGTCATGGCGTGGGCCGAGCATTTGGCCCAGCAGCCCTTTGTCGACGAGACCCGCTTGGGCGTCACAGGCGGCAGTTACGGCGGCTTCATGACCCTGTGGATCATCGGCCACACCCAGCGGTTCAAAGCCGCGGTGGCCCAGCGGGTGGTGAGCAACTTCATCAGCATGTGGGGCACCAGCGATTTCAACTGGATCTTCCAATACCCCCTGGGCGGCAAGCCCCCTTGGGAAGATTTGGAATGGTACTGGAAGCATTCCCCCGTGGCCTATTTGCCCCAGGCCCGCACGCCCACCCTCATCATCCACAGCGAGCAAGACCACCGCACGCCCATCGAGCAGGGCGAGCAAGCCTTCGTAATCTTGAAATACCAAGGGGTGCCCACCGAGATGGTTCGGTTCCCCGACGAACCCCACGGCCTGAGCCGAGTGGGTCGCACAGACCGGCGCATCGCGCGGCTCAAGCACATCGTGCGCTGGTTCAAGCAATATCTGTAGCACCAGGAGCCGCGCTTTTCGTGGGCATCAGCACCGCGGCGCGCCCGGCCCACCCCCGTCGAAGCCCCTTTTGACGCGACGAGGCCCGCGGCCATGTTGACCGCGGGCCTTGCGCGAGGCCTCGTGAGCCAGAAGGGACACGCCCCGTCAGTCCTCCAAGGCCCGCAACAGGGCCTGCAGCCGCGGGGGCTCTTCTTCGAAAATGTACAGCGCGGGGGTCACGATGACCCCGCTGCCGCCAATGGCGCGCAATTCCGCGATGGCCGCGTTCAGATGTCGGCGGGCCACCACGATGCTCACCGAGAACCACCGGCCCCCGTCGCGCGGGTAGACGGGCGAAATGGTCGGGCCCTGGAGGCCACCAATGTGCGGCTGCGCGGCCATGCGCGCGGCCACGGCCTCAGGGCTTTCCCCCCGCACATTGGCGATGACCAAAAAGTGCTCTTGGGCCCGCAGATGGGCCTCGATGTACTCCAGCAGCCGCCGCGCAATATCCAGCGCATCGGACCGCTGGCGCAAGGCAGCCCGATTGGCGATGAGCACGGCCTGCGACTCCAAGATCACGCCGTCGTCCAAAGCCCGCAAGCGATTGTCCCGCAGGGTTTGGCCCGTGGTCACCAGGTCAACGATGGCGTCGGCGTAGCCAATGGTGGGCGCAATCTCCAACGTGCCTTCCGCGTGAATGAGCACATGCGGGATGCCGTGGCGCTGCAAGAAACGCGCGCTCAAATGCGGGAATTTGGTCGCCACCCGCAGCGGGCGCTGCCACGCGGCCACCTCGCGCGCCAGGTCGCGCATCGTGTGCACCGCGTTCCAGGATTCAGGCACAGCCAAGGTCAAACGGCAATGGCCAAAGCCCAACGCGTCGTGCAGCACCAACACCGCGTCGCCGGTCCCGCGCTTTTCTTCCACCACATCTAAGCCGGTGATGCCAAAATCGACGCTGCCCTGCCGCACGCCCACCACAATATCGCCGGCCCGCTGAAACAGCACCTCCAACTCCGGCAGTGCGGGGATGCGAGCCAAATATTGCCGCGGGTTGGCCTTTTCCACCCGCAAGCCGCTACGGGCCAAGAAGTCCAACGCGCCGTCGGCCAGGCGGCCCTTGGAGGGCAAGGCCAAACGCACCGGTCGAGAGGCAACGGGCGAGGCAGTCATGAGGCGACCTCCGAGGGTTTGGGGGACGGCTCCGCGTGGGCCCGCGACGCGCGGTCAGGCCCCGCGATGCCGATGGTCCAGCGTCCGGGGTGCCAATAGTGCTGCACGGCCTGGCGCACATCCTCCACAGTGATAGCGCGGATGCGATCCTCGTATTCGCGATAATAATTCAGCCCCAAGCGGTAGCGTTCCACATGCGCCAAGGCAGCCGCCACCCCCGCGTTGGTGGCCAACTCCAACGGCAAACTGCCAATCGCCTGCGATTGCACATCGGCCAATTCCTCGGCCGTAACACCTTCGGCAATGAAGCGGCGAAGTTCGGCCCGAATCAGATCCAAGGCCTGGGCGACGTTTTCGGGCGCGACGCCAGCGATGATCTGCCACGGGCCGGGGCCGGGTCCCCCGCTCAGGGAGGAATAGGCATAATAAGCCAAGCCGGCCTGCTCCCGCACCACTTCGCCGATGCGCCCCATCATGCCGAAGCGGCCCAACACGCTGTTGCCCAACGCGGCGGGCAAGTAATCGGCCGCGAAGCGGCTGGGGCCCACGGTGGCCAGCACGATGTCGGTCTGGCTCTTGCCCGGCAAGGGCACTTCCCGCCGTACCTCGTGGGGCGGCGGGGCCACAAGGGGGAGATGGGGCGCCGGGGGTGGTTCGGGCCCGTGCCAATCCCCCAGGGTCGCGGCCACCTGCTCGAGGGCTTGGTCGGGCGCGATGGCGCCGACGATCACCAGCACCATGCCCACGGGTGTGTAGTGCCGCGCGTGGAAGGCTTGCAAGTCCGCGCGGGTCAGGCTGCGCACGCCCTGCTCCACTTGGGCCAGGCTGCGGCCATAGGGGTGGCCGTCATACAGGGCGTTCAAGGCCGCGTCCGCGGCGCGCGCGGCCGTATCTTGGGCGCGAATAGCCAAGCCGGTCAGCACCTGCCCCCGGCGCTTTTCCACCTCGTCTTCAGGAAAAGTGGGCTCGCGCAGGGCTTCGGCCAGCAGTTCCAACAGTGCGGGCAGGTCTTCGGCCAGGCTGCGCCCACGAATGCCCACGCTGTGGGTGTGGGCGGCAAAGCCCAAATTGGCGGCCATCGACTCCAACGCGTCGAAAATCTGCTGATGCGAGCGGCGGTGGGTGCCCCGCAACAGCATGGAGGCGGTGAATTCGGCCAGGCCTTCTTTGCCGGGCGGGTCGTGCAGCGCGCCCGCCTGCGGCAAATAGCCGTGCACCACCACCGAGGGGCTGGCGAAGTTGGCGCGCGCCAGCACCACGATGCCGTTCGGCAAGACGTGCCGCAGCGTGTCGTCAGGGCCAGGGAGGGTGGATGTGTGGCTACCCATCAAGTCCTCCGGGAGGGTTGTTGCACCGGCACAAGCGCCTCGCTCGATGGTATAATAAAAGGGCAACTGGGAAGGGTCGCTGCGGCGACCCGATGGGTTTCCACCCGGTTGCCTTTTCTTTTTAAGCCGCCTCCAACGCGGCCAGCACCGCGAACCGGCCGGTGCGCCCCTTTTCCGCGCGGTGGGAGTACCAATCCTCGACATGGGCCGCGGTGCTCAGGCCGACCAAACGCACCTGATGCACGCCGGCCTGACGCAGTTGCCACGCGTTGGCGGCCCACAAGTCGAAATGCCAGCGGCCGTTGAACCGAGGCAGAACCCGCGCGGCAGCCTCGGGCCCGAACGCGGCCCGCACTTGGGCCACGACCTCAGGGCTCACTGCGTAGTCTTCAGGGCCGATGGAGGGACCGATGACCGCAATAAGGTCGCGCGGCCGGGTGCCGTAGGCTTGTTGCAGCGCGCGCACCGCGGCCAAGGCCGCGCCCGCGACCGTGCCGCGCCAGCCCGCGTGGGCCAACGCCAAGGCCCGCTGCCGCGGGTCGTACAGTAGCAACGGCACACAATCCGCGAAACGCATGAACAAGGTCACCCGCGGGTTGGCCGTGAGGATGATGTCGGCCTGCAGAGGGGGCATGGTCGGCCGCCGGGGGGCTTCGGCCCGCACCGCGCGCGCGCCGTGCACCAGCCAGGTGTCGTAGCGCGAGGCCACATCGCGCCCCAACGCGGCAAAGGCCCGGCGCAAGTTTTCGCGCGTGTGCGCGGGGTCGTCGCCCACCGTGCCGCCGACATTCAAACTGGCCCAAGGCCGCGGGCTCACCCCGCCGTGGCGGGTGAAAAAGCCGTGCTTCACCCCCAGCCCGGCCAAAACTTCGTCTTCCCACCAACGCAATCCGTTGCGTTCCACAAAGGGCATGGCCCAAACCCTCCGGCTCAGCGCGCCTTCGTCGCGCGGCGCGCGTGGCGAAGACGCTTGAGCAAAATGCGGTAACTCTCCTCCATGCTCTCGTCCATCTGCGGGATCATAAACCAGGCGGTGGTCAAGCCGAAGATGAAGCCCGTGAGGGTGCGTAGCAAGGGGGTGCTCTCACGATAAGGTAGCGGCGAGCCCGGAATCTGGCTCAAGATTTGCGAAAAACCGTCCAAGCCAATGGGGATCCAACCGATGAGAATCCACCAATACCACTTGAGGGCCTTGGGAGGGCGCCCCTGGCGCTTGCGTATCCAGTAGAACAGGCCGAACAAGAAAAACGCGCCCCAAATTGCGACATCGCGCTCGCAGAAGGCCACTTTGTAACCCAAGCGCTCGTTGCCGATGAATTCGCGCGCGGCCCACAGGTCGTCCTCGTTCAAACCGGTGACTTCACCGAAGGTGCGCAAACCCGGCACTTTGGCCGCGGCTCGAGGGTAGGCAGGCTGTTCACCAAACAAGAACCACGAGCGGAAGGCCAATTGATGGCAGGTCACACTATAGGCCTTGTACAGCACCGTGGCCGGGCCAGTCCAACCGGCTTTCATGAGCACGGGGGCCAAGAAGGGCAAGCCCACATAGAGCCCCAAGAAGATGACGAAGCCCGTGAGGAAATGCTTGGAAAGGTAAAACATGAGGCGATCGCCCAAGGAAAGGCGGTCGAGGCGCACGTCTTCGCCCCGTTCCGCGGCCAATGCGCGGCGGAAGTCGTGCCCTTCGCGGGCCGCGCGCAAGGTGACTTCCAGCCGCTGGCGGTCGAAGTCGCCTTCGAGGCGATAACGGCCCGCTTCAACGCGCGGCACGCGGCCGTCCAAACGGCGGGCCAGGGCCGGATCTCGGCTCACATCCAGCACCACCACTTGCAAATGCAACACAGGCTCCAGCGCGCGCACCCACGCTAAGACCTGTTGACTGCGCGGGTCATCGGGCTGCACATACACCGTCACCGGCAACGTCATGGCTCTACTCCCAACGGGCGCAACTGCTTTTCCAGCGCGGCTTGGTCCAGCGCGCCCAGGTGTATGCCGCGCACTTGGCCTTGAGCATCAATGAACACCGTGGTCGGCAGCCCGCGCGCGGCATACAAACGTACGACCTGACGCTGCGGGTCCAACAGGATGGGAAACGTCAGGCCATACGCCTCGACGAACGCGCGCACAGTGTCCGGGTCTTCGCCATAGTTTATCCCCAACACCACCACGTCGTGCGGATGCCGCACGGCCAAAGCCTGCAACAAAGGCATCTCGACCTTGCACGGCTCGCACCACGTGGCCCACAAGTTGAGAACCACGACCCGGCCCCGCCAGTCGCTCAGCCGCACTTCTTGGCCGTTTAGATCGCGCAAAGTGAAATCAGGCGCGGGTTGCCCCACAACGGCCGCGCCCGCGGTCGTGGCCGTCCCGGCAACCGCGCGGCGCAAGAACCACCACGCGGCCAGGCCCAGCACGATCATCCCCAAGCCTAAGGCCAGGCCATAGAGCAACGCACGGCGGGCCTGGCCGCGCAAGGCGTCGTCATCCAAGGCCACCGTCTCACCTCACGGGATGAGAATGCGCAGCAAATCGCCGAACGTCTGCACCGTGGACAGCCGCTCCAGCGAGCCCATGAAGAGCAGCACGCCCAGCAGAATGAGCACCACGCCCATGGCAATCTCGACATAATGGGTCAGTTTGCCGTACTTGGTGAGGATCTTGGTCACCCAATCCACGCTGAGCGCGGCCAAGAGGAAAGGCACAGCCAGGCCCGCGGAGTACGCGGCCAGCAGGTAGGCGCCCACCCAAGTGGAGCCGCCCTGCAGGCTATAGGTGAGAATCGCGCCCAGCACCGGGCCCACGCACGGCGACCAACCCGCCGAAAAGAAGACCCCCAGCAAAAACGAGGCCAAATACCCGCCCTTGTCCATGACCGCATCGGCTTCATAGCGAATGTCATAGGCCAAGAAGGGAATGCGCACCAGGCCGGTCATGTGCAAACCAAAGAGCACCACCACCAGGCCGCCGATGCGGGCCAAGTAAAAGCGGTAGTTGAACAGCAACTGCCCCAGCGCGGAGGTCGCCAAACCCAAAGCAATGAACACCGCGCTGAAGCCCAAGATAAACGCGACGCCATGGGTGAACGCGTGCCAACGCGCGCCGCGAGACGCGGCCTCGCCTTGCTGAACGCCCAACGAGCGTCCGGTCAGATAACTGATGTAGGCGGGCACCAAGGGCAACACGCAGGGCGTGACGAACGAGCCCAAACCCGCCAGAAACGAAGCCACCAAACCTACGGTTGGGGTTGGCATGTCGAACCTCCTGCCTTGTGTCCGAGGCGTCAAGCCTCACGAACTTCCACCACGGTCCCGCCCGGCATGCCAACAGTCTTGTCGCCGGGCTCGTAGGGCACCACCGGCTGCGTCCAGCGAAAGACCCACTTCGCATCTTCAGGGCGCATGTTCACACAGCCGTGGGACATGGGCACGCCAAAGTTGTTGTGCCAAAACGTGCTGTGCAAGGCCACGCCCTCGCCCACGAACAGCATGCTCCAGCCAATGCCCGGCAGGTCATAACCTCCGCCGGTGGTGCCACCGCTCATGTGAACCGACACCAACTTGCGCCAAATGGGGCTGGCGCCAATCGGCGTCGCCCACTCGTCCGTCGGGTTGCCATAAGCATCGTACTTGGCGCCCGTGGACACACGGCAGAAGTACACCTCAGTTTTGCCTTCATAGCACGCCGCCGTCTGATAAGTTACATCCACCACGATGCGCTTATCGTGCACCTCGGGGGTAATAGGGGCCAATTCGTCAGGCGTCAACGGTCGAAACGCCTCGGCCAACGCCCAAAAAGTGTCGCCATACGAGCCATATCGCTCAGTGACATGATACCAAACCCGCCCTTGCTCATCGGTCTTGATGCCGTCGATCCACATAATCTGGCTGTAATAGAGGCGCGGGCGCGCCGCGTCTTTGAGCCACGGCGAGCGCGGCGGGGGGTTGTCTTGGTAGATGTCCACATACGGCACCGTGACCTCGGCCCAAAAGCCGGGTTGGGCGCCATAGGTGGGCAATTCGGCCAGCGGTTCGTTGGGCTGATTGCGCACGGGCTGCAAATAGGGCGCCCACACATACCCGCGGCCGATGTCTACAAAGCGCTGGTTGATGCGATACGGATGATACCCCACCACCTCGCGGTACCAGGGCACCACCGCGTCCTCGAAGAGGTAATCCACGGGCGACGTGGTAGCGTCGGGCCGGGGATACACCTCGATGCGGCCGTGGGTATTGTTACGCCCCAGAAACTCGGCTTGAGGGAACTCGACCTGTGGCACCAGGCGTGACCATGGGGCCAATAGCCACGCGCCTGCGGTGCTCAGGCTCAGTTTGAGGAAATCCCTCCGGGTGAGGCGCGGCTGACGCATACTATCCTCCGGCTCCTCCGCGCCCACGGCCGCGCTTGGCGCCCTTGCCCTTGCCGAACGCGAAGCCAAATTGCCGCAAGAAGGCCTCGTCGTTGCGCCAATTCTTGCGCACTTTGACCCGCAACTCCAAATACACGCGGCGGCCGCTCATGGCCTCGATGGCCTTGCGCGCGGTCATCCCGATCTGCTTGAGCATTGCGCCTTTGCGACCGATGACGATGCCTTTTTGCGAGTCCCGCTCCACGAACAAAGTGGCTGCGATGTACGCGGCGCCACTTTCCCGTTCTTTGTACTCGTCGATGCGCACCGCGATGCTGTGGGGCACTTCATCCCGCAAGTGCAGCAGCGCGGCCTCGCGAATCAGGTCCGCTGCGATGTCCCGCTCATACAGGTCGGTGACCTGATCAGGATCATAAAACGGCGGGCCAGGGGGCAAGTGGGCGAACAGGCGGTTGAGCAACGCGGGCAAGTTCTCACCCGTGAGCGCGGAAATCCACACCCGCTCCGCGTCGGGCACCAATGCCGCATACAAGGCTTCTTGCGCGGCCCGCTGGTCGCCCGAGACCAGGTCCGCCTTGTTCAAAGCCACGATCACCGGCCGCGGCTCGTCCAACGCGCGAATATGGCGGGCTACCATCTCGTCCTCGGGCGTGGGCGGCCGCGAGGCATCAACGACGAACAGCACCACATCCGCGTCGCCCAAAGCCTGACGCGCCTCTTCGTTGAGCGCTTGGCCCAACTTGTGCGCGGGCTTGTGGATGCCCGGCGTATCAACGAACACGATTTGCCCGCGCTCGGTGGTCAGAATGCCCAATTGCCGTTTGCGGGTGGTCTGTGGCTTGGGCGATACCGCGGCGATCTTCTGGCCCACCAGCGCGTTAATCAGGGTGGACTTGCCCACGTTGGGCCGTCCGGCGACGGCGACAAACCCGGCGCGGAAAGAAGCATCGTTCATCGTTCTTGCTCCGAATGCTCCCAATTGTACCAGCCTCGGAGAAAATGTGCAGTCATCGCATTCTGTCACCTAAAATGTTACCGAGGAGGTGGTAGGGTCCTCCCAAAAGAAAATGTTCTTGGAGGCCCGCCAGGCCGCCAAAATCCCGGCCGCCATCTTACGCGCCCGCTCGGCTCGCCTGACCGAGATGGCGGCTCCGAGACGCGGTTCCCTGGACGCGGCATCCAAGCGCTGGCAACGCTCCCTGCAGCGCACCGACCCGCGCCGGGTCTTGGGGCGTTTGTTGCCCGCCAAGGCCCCTTTTGTCCTCGGCGCTGGGACCGAAATCCCCCGTGCCCAGGCCTGCAAAACCTCGTAGGTGGGCACCCTGAAGAATGGGCGGACCAAGGGGTGCTGGGTATTGCTCCAGGCCACGCCCTATCGGGGCCGCGCCCCCAGCCCCTCGGCCACAATCTGAACGACGCGGGGCGCGTCCCTAAGGCCCAGGAACACCAAGGGCACAACGCCCACGAAAGGCAACGCGGCGTGCCCACCAGCGCCCCAACCCGCCCACCAGCGCGCCGCTGGCCCCCCGTGGCAGGCTAAGCCCCCAACCCGCGCCACGTTTTCGTGCCCCACGCATGGGCCTGTCCGCGGGCCCACCCGCAGCGCTGAGCGGCACGCCCCTCGGCATCGCTCGCGAATAGAGAAAGCGGCCGATGCACCCCGACCTGCTTTGCCAACCGCCCTCCATACCCTGGAGGGCATCCGCCTCCCCCCCCTTTGGCTCGCCTTCCCTCCGTGCTCTCCGTGCCCCCGGGTGCAATTTTCGAACACCCCTCCCGAGTGTATTTCAATTTAGTAGGCTTACATAAAGTAGGCGCGTGCTGAGAAGGGGAAGTAAGTGAAAAAAGGTTGCTCCTCTGGCAAAATAGAACACCAACCTTAGCCAAGGAGGAGCAACCCATGAGTACCCCAAGCCTACCGCAACGGCGAGCCCATTTGCAAGGGGAGAC
>CAYUOX010000034.1:0-46521 GCA_964446575.1 uncultured Anaerolineaceae bacterium
CCTACCTATGAGGGATTGAAACTCCTGCTGCACAGTCCATTCTGTCCGCGCTCGCATAGGTTCCCAGCCTACCTGTGAGGGATTGAAACTCCCCTTTAGTGCGCACCAAAGCGAGGCCGCGTCCTGTTTCCAGCCTTTTGAAATTTTGTTGCTGGCAACAAAATCCTACAACCTCCCCACGAGTTCCCAGCCCACCTACAAGGGATTGAACCGGAAACGGCCCTGGGCGGGGCGGTGCTCCAGAACATGCAGCGGACCTACCGGCGGCTGAGCACCGAGGGGCACCGGCTGCGCAACCACCCCCTGGCTGCCGGCTGGCCGGCCACCTTCGTTGGCAGCCGGGAGGAGTTCGTGGCCTTCTCCCGCCCCGTGGACAGCCGGGAGTGGCCGCGGCGGGAGCGCACCATCTTCGTCAGCCGTTGGGGCAACGCGGCGCTGGATCAGTACGCCCCGCGCTCCAACTTCCACCCCAAGCCGGACTGACCGGAAGGGGGGCCCGACGACGGACCTCCCGCCGCGGGCCTGCGATGCCCGCGACGGCGGCGGCTGTGGATCGGCCTGGGAGGGCTCCTGCTGGGCTGCCGGCCCTCGTAGGAGATGATCCCCCTCCCCCGACGGCCTCCACGACCCCCGCTCAGGCGCTGTCGTTTCCGCTCTCGCCGGCCTCCCCCGCCTTCGAGCAGCCCTGGGTGGCGGTATCGAGAGGGGAGGCCACCCTGGAGATCGTGGCCTCGGCTCCCGGCAGCGACTGGTCCCAACCGGCGCGGAGGCCGGCCCCCACCGGCCGTGGCTCCTGTACACCGCCGAGAAGTCGGCGCCCAACGCCCGCCAGGTGATCCTGGAGGCCGTCCGCCCGCGCCTCTACCCCTCGAACCATCCCCGCTATCCCCTCCAGCAACACGCTCCCATCCTGTACGGGCGTCCCGGCAGCCGCTTCACCGCCAGCCCCCTGCTGGTGGCCTACCAGACGGCGGAGTGCGGTGCCCAGCGGGTCATCACTTACACCGTCGTCTTCAGCAACGGACGAGGGGACGCCCCCGGAAGGGCCGATGGCCCGCTGGGGCCGCCTGACCGACCTCGAGTGGATCTACGAAGTGACCCTGGACGCCGCCGGTCAGCCCGTCACCGCTGTCTACTCCCTGCCGACCACGGCCGGGAAGGGGCGATGGGCCGCTTTCCCTGGACCTACCGGGTGATGGCGGAGGAGTGAGCGCGGGAGGGGCAGGAGCACTCCACCCTGGGCCAGGTCCCTCTCGTCTTCCTGCTGGAACCTGACCGCCGGCCCGGCCCTACCCTCTTCGCCCTGGACGAGCCCGTCTCCCCGGATATGGACCCGGCGGCGACGCCCGGTGAGGTCCTCTTCCCCTGAGCGGGCTTGCGACCGCCGGCCCTTCTCGCTACGAAGGGCACGAAGCGCACCAAGGCCTGACCACATTCCTGCATTCGTGCCCTCATCGGACGGCCCCCACCTTTATTGCAACGGCCCAACTTTGTGATTCCCCACCAGGCGATCCCCCAATGTCGCTGGTCACGGCCCACAATCTGGCCATCGCCTACGGCGCTCAGGATGTCTTCGCCGGCGTCCGCTTCGATCTCCCCCACCAGGCCCGCATCGCCTTCATCGGCCTCAACGGGTCGGGCAAGACCACGCTGCGGCGCACCATCCTGGGGCGGATCCAACCCTGAGCCGCGCGGGTCCGCATCGGGGCCCGCGTTCGGATCGACAACTTCGCCCAGACCCACGAGGGCTGGCGCCCTCCCGGACGGTCCTCGACTACGTCCTGGAGGCCGGGGACCTGACCGTGAGCCAGGCGCGCTCCTGGGCCGTTATCGCTGCTCCGGCAATGCCATCTTCAAGCGGGTGGATCTGAGCGGTGACGAGCGGGCTCGCGTCGCCCTGGCCCTTCCAGGGGGCTTTGTGGTGAGAAGCGAGGGGATGAGCCAGGCCGAGGCGGTGCGTAGGGTGGATGTCCAGCCGCCCCAGGAGGAAAGGGTAGCCCTGGCCGGCCGGGACCTTGACCCCTCGCCCTCCGCGTCCTCCGACCGGCGGCCTGACCGTCTTCGCTAACCCTCGCGGCGCAGGCGAGACGGCGAATGAGGGGACCAGAGGGCATCTCAACCAGGATGGGAGGCGATCGTGCTGATTCTGCACATCACGAAACGCGAAGCGTGGCAAGCGGCAAAGACGGCCGGCGTCTACCGGGGAGATACCCTGGAGTCCGATGGGTTCATCCACTGCTCGACCCCGCTGCAGGTCGTCCGCGTGGCCAACGCCCTCTTCGGGGGAGTGCGGGACCTGGTGCGGCTGTGCATCGAGCCGGACCGGGTGCAGGCAGAGGTCCGGTACGAAGAAGTGGGTGGGGAGCGTTATCCCCACATCTACGGCCCGCTGAACCTGGACGCGGTCGTCAAGGTGCTGAATTTTGAGCCGGACGAAGAGGGCAGGTTTGCGTTACCGGAGGATCTCGATTCCCCCGCAGGTCTTGACGTTCTCGGGTGTACTGGTGCGGCAGCGTGGTCTTTGGATGGGGAGGGCGGTTTACCGGGTTGTTGTCGTCCATTGGGTGCGGCCAAAATGCGTTGGTGTAGGGGCGCTCGGCCGGTTGCCCGGCCCCCACGAATGCGGGATTGAAATGGCTGTCTGGGCATGTTCGTGGGACGGGCAGTCCTGGCGGCTCCCGGTCCATCCATTCTGTTTAGCCGGCTTAATGCGTATAGCCAGATCCGACGATATGGATCAATATCTAATCTATAGCAAACAAAGTACATCTTGGCCTCCCGCGCACCTGGCCGATGCGCGGGGCGTTGGGGCCGGCAGGGGCGTTGGCCTCCGCGCGGCCTTGGCCGATGCGCGGGGCGTTGGGGGCCGGCGGGGGCGTTGGCCTCCGCGCGGCCTTGGCCGATGCGCGGGGCGTTGGGGGCGGGCTTCTGCTGCCATCTCTTGGTGAGGACGGAGCCCTCAATATGGCGCGTTTCGCCCCTTGGTCCCCTTGATTTGATGTCTCTATGGTTGATCGTTTTGTCGCCTCAGACCCATCTGAAAGAATAGATTGTTGGTAGAAATTGGTCGCAAAAAAGCGTAACCGAGGCCAAAATGTCGTGTTTTAATCCGTGCCGTGGCGAGTGATGCACGGTTCCCCGTCCGCGAGGGTCTCTCGTTTCTGCAGGAGGGTTCGTATGGCGTTAGGACTGTTCGTGTTCGCCATTGTGGTGGTGGTCCTCGGTTACAAATACTATGCCAAGACCATCGATCAAACGGTGATCGAGGCCAACCCGAAACGCGCGACGCCGGCGGTCATGTACAACGACGGTGTGGATTTCATGCCCGCCAGCGCCAGCGTGCTGTTTGGCTATCAGTTCAAGTCGATCGCCGCGCTGGGGCCCATTGTGGGGCCGATTGTGGGCGTCCAATACGGCTGGTTGCCCGCGGTGGCTTGGCTCCTCTTGGGCGTGTTCTTCATCGGATGGGTGCAAGATTACGCTTCGGCCATGCTCGCCATGCGGAATGAGGGCCTGACCATGGGAGGGCTGGCCTACAAATTCATTTCCCCCCGGGCCCGCAAACTGTTGCTCACCTTCCTTTATATCTACCTGCTGCTCATCATGGGCGCGTTTGGCGCGCTCATCGCGCCTTTGCTGGCCAAACCCAATGTGCCCATCGGCTTCCTGTGGCTGGTGCTCATGGGCGTGTTGGCTGGGCAGATGACTTATCGGTGGCGCATGGATCTCGGTCTGACCACGGTGGTCACTGTGGTGCTGGCCTTCATCGGCATTTATGTGGGCACCATGCCCTGGGCGCAAGACATTGTCAACACCATCAACAGCCTGGCCGGCGACCCTGAGACAGGGGTGTTGTTCACCCGGCCGCTGGGCTATGGCGACATGACGTGGGCCAACTTCTTCTGGGCCATCGTTATGCTGGCCTTCTGTTATCTGGGCTCCGTGCTGCCGATTTGGCGCTTTGCCCAGCCGGTGAACTACACTTCCTTCTGGTTCGTGCTCTTCAGCATCGTGGCCTCGGTGCTGGGCCTGGTGGTGGCGACTTTCACCGGCGCGGTGAACACTTCCTTCGAGATCCCCGCGTTCGTTACGGCCTTTCAACCCCACTTGGGGCCAATTTGGCCGTTGCTCTTCGTGACCATCTCGTGCGGCGCGATCTCCGGCTGGCACTCCCTCGTGTCAACCTCGGGCACCGCGCGCCAACTGGAGAAAGAGACCGACACCCTGCCTGTCGCGGGTGGCGCGATGTTTACCGAGGCGGTGTTGGGCGTGCTCTCGGTGATCTTCGCGGTGACCATTGGCGTTGCCGCGGGTAAATACGATCCCGCGCAGGGTTACAAACTGGTCGCGGGCGCGGCCGGTGTCTTCGCGGTGGGCATGAGCAAGTTCATGGCCGTGATTGGCGTTCCCGAGGCTTTGGGCGGCTCGATCGCCATGATCTTCTTGGTGGTCATGGCGCTGACGGTCATGCAGTTGGTGCTGCGCTTCATGCGAGTGGCTTCGGCCGAACTGTTGGGTGACCGCTTCCCCGCGTTCAAGAACCCGCACTTCGGCACTTTGGTCGCGGTGTTGCTCACCCTCTTCTTGGTGGTGTTCGGCTTCTGGCAGTGGATTTGGGCCTTGTTCGGCGGCTCGAACCAGTTGTTCGCGGGCATCTCGTTGCTGTTGATCTCCATTTGGCTGGCCCGCCAAAACAAGCCGTCCAACTGGTCCTTCGTGCCGGGCATCTTCATGTATGTCACCACCCTGGCCGCGTTGCTGTATGTCTCCCTTTACAACGCGCTTTACAAAGGCATCTTCCTGACCATTCAGAGTGGTGAGGCCCAAACCGGCTTCATCTTGGGCAATCTCATCACCGCTGGCTTTGGCTTGTACATGACGTACGCGGCCCTCATGCTGCTCATGGACGGCTTGCGGTCCTTCAACCGGGCCAAAGAAGCGTCGGCCACGGCTGCAGCAGGCGACTAAGGCCAGGGTCTGTGCACGCGCGGCCGCGGCGGGGGAACGGCTCCGCCGCGGCCAACCCTCGGGGATGGTGAACAGTGCGGACTTCGGCGACGGCAGACAACGCTCGCGGCCACGCCACGTTGGAGGTGGTCGCGCCGCTAATCGGCGGTTTTCGGTATTGCGCGCGCTGCGATTTGCTCTTCGACGAGGCGGGCATCCGCGCGCGCGTCGAGCAGGAGGACATCGCCGCATACCCACCCGACTGGCAGGCCGAGTGGGCGCGGTTGTGGGATTGGATCGCGCGCATCGCCCACGCGTTGGGCCCTGACGCGCGCATTATCCTCACCGATGCGCGTTCGGTGCGGGGCTTGTGGCTTTGGCTGCGGGGCGTGCGGCGTTATCCCGCGTTCTTGTGGGGGCAAGCCGTGCTGCAAGCCCCTGAGGACGAAGCCACCCTGTGGGCTTGGCTGGCCCGACACACCGCGCGCGTGGCGCCGCGTGCGCCTTGACGAAGCCTTGGCCTTCATGCTACCCTTGAGGCCGGGGGTGTCGACATCGCGGCCAGCCTTGCCCCACCTAACCGCGCCGCTGCTCGTGCGGCCATCCTTATTCATGTGCAGGAGAGGCTTATGACGCCGCAAGAATCCTTTTGGTCTCGGGCCAAAAAGCATCTGACCGACTTCATCTATGGCATGGCCAGCCATGAAATGGCGCGGCACGCCCTCAAGACCCGGGGCAGTATGGAGCACTTGTTCATTCTCATCACCATGGGCGACATGTTGGGCGTGCCCATTTTGCCGCCGTATTACAGTTTGCGATTGCTCCCCTATGTCGTGCCGCAGATCTCGACGTGGAAGCGCCGCATGTTGCGCGAAAAAGACCTGACCGACGCGCTGGCCTAAAGGCCACATCCCTGCTGCACCTTCGAGGTGACCCCATGACCAAGTTAGCCCGCATGTTCCAGGCGCACCCCGAACGCCGTTACATCATGTTCGGCGGAAAAGGCGGCTTGGGCAAAACCACCTTCTCTGCCGCCACCGGATATTGGCTGGCCCAGCAAGGCAAACGGGTGCTGGTCTTCTCGGTGGACCCCCAGGCTTCGTTGTCCGACATCTTCCAGCAGGACATCTACGGCAAGGGCCCGGTGGAGATCATGCCCAACCTGTACGCCCAAGAGATTGATGCCGATTCCCATATTCGAGCCTATCAGGAGGAGATCCGCCAAAAGATCCGCGACATGTACGGCTTTGAGGAGATTCCTGCCGAAATCGAGTCCTACATTCAAGCCGCGGCGGCCGAACCGGCCATGGAAGAGTCGGCCATCTTCGACCAGGTTGTCGACATCGTCTTGGCGCAAGAGTACGATTACTACATTTACGACTTGGTGCCGTTGGGTCACGCGTTGTACTATCTGAGCATGGCCAGCGTGTATGACCAGTGGATCAGCAAGATCACCCGCTTGCGCGAAGAAATGCAAGAGTACGCGCAAATGGCCGCTAAGGTGCGCAAAGACGAGTCGCTGCTGGAAGACAAAATCTTGGAGGAACTGCAGTACATTCGGCATCGCATCTCCACCTCGTCCCAGATTCTCACCGACAAAGAGAAGACGGCCTTCTTCTTTGTGCTCGTCCCCGAAGAAATGGTCATTCTCGACACCGTAAAAGCCGCGGGGTTGTTTGCCAAATATCAAGTGCCGTTGAGCGGCTATGTGCTCAACCGGGTGATTCCTGCGGCCGTGGCCGAGGCTCCCAACGCGCCCGAATACCTGCGCCATCGCTATCGCATGCAGCAGAAGTACATCCGTGAGATCTACCAGCGCTTTGGCGACGAAGTGTTGGCCGAAGTGCCTGAGTTAGAGCGGGATGTCACCGGCCTGGAGATGATCGCCCGAATGGCCGACCTGCTCTTCGGCAAGGAGGCGTTGTCATGAACGCCAAGGTCATGCCGTTGCAAATTCCGTTCACGATCGAGCAGAGCATGCGGGCGTTTGTGGACGCGCACCCGCGGCTCAAATACACCTTTTTCGGCGGCAAAGGCGGGGTGGGGAAAACCGTCATGGCCGGCGCGGCCGCGGTCGGGTTCGCGCAGCAAGGCAAGCGCACCTTGCTGGCCTCGACCAATCCGGTGCACAGCCTCTCCAGCCTGTTGGATCAAGACGTGTTTGGCAAACCCACTCCCGTGCACGGCGTGGACAACCTGTGGGCCTACGAAATCGACACCAAAGACACCATTGAGCGCTCGAAACGCGACATCCGTGAGAAAATCGAATGGTTCCTGAAGTACGCGGACATCAAGGGCCGGGCTGACGAGTTCATTGAATCGGCCACCATGAACCCGGCTTTCGAAGAATCGGCCATGTTCGAAAACATGATCGACCTTATGTTTCGCGACGAGTACGATGTGTATGTGTTTGACACCGCGCCCACAGCCAACGCCCGGCGCCTGCTGGGTATGTCCGCGGTCTACACGTTGTGGGTCAACAAAATGGTCGAAAGCCGCGAAGAAGCCCGCAAACTGCGCCTCAAATTGTCCTTCTCTGAGAAAAAAGAGGAGAAGGACCCGCTCATGGAGTATTTGGTGACCTTTCAACAGCGCATCGAAAAGGCCAAGGACTTGCTCACCGACCCTGAACTCACGGCCTTCTTCTTCGTCACCCTGCCCGAGGCGTTGCCCATCGCGGTCATTCGCCGTTTCATCGGCTGGTTCAACGAGTTTGGCATTCCCATTGGCGGGGTGGTAGTGAACATGATGATCGACCCCGCGTCGGTGCGCGAAGACGCGGACGCGTTTGTGAAGAACCGGGTGGCCATGCAGGCGCGCTACATGGAGGAAATCCGCGAGCAGTTTGGCCCCTTGGTGCGCGCGGTGGTGCCCCTCTTCGAAACCGAGGTGCGCGGGGTGGGTATGTTGAAGCGGGTGGTGGACTATCTGTTCTATCCTTACTGAGCCATTGACCATGCCCGTTCAGGCCGCGGCAGGAGGCTTCCGGCCGCGGCCTTCTTGCTTTCGCGCGGCCGTGCCGCGCGGCCAGGAGGGTAGGGTGACCGATTCGCAGCCCATTCGCATTGTGCTGAGCAACCTGGTGTTCGGCCGGGCGCACCTGTTGGACTTGCACCTTCCGGCCGGGTGGGTTTTGCAACGAGGCTTTTCCAATCCCGAGATCCACGCGTCGCACACTCGGCGCGGGGTCTCGTGGGTGGTGGCCGGCGACGCGTGGTATGTGCTGCGCCATGACACCGCGCCGTGGATGTTGGAATTCCACCTGCAAGTGCGCGCGCGGCCCTATGCGCGCCCAGGCGAGGCCCAGCAGACGACCGTAGCCGGTCATACGGCGTGGTGGCGTTTCTTGCGGCTGCGGCGGGGGTTGCCGTGGCGTCGCCGCGAGACCCCGGGGGTGGAATTGGCCTGGTACTGTCCAGTGACCGAGCGCGCGTTCCGCCTGCGCGCGGTAGGACGAGTGCCGGCCGAGATCTTCCCTGCGTTGCTGCACGCGTGGCAGCAGAGCCAATGTCATCGCGCGGGGGCCCCGCTTGCGACACACCAAGCCCCATAGCGGGCTCAACCGCGCGCCAGTCCGGCGAGCCAAGCGCCCACCCGCTCTCCCGCGCGGCCATCGGTGTAGGTCGTTTCGCGGGCGACAAACGCCCGCCGCGCGGGGGCCTTGGCGTCGGGTTGCGTGAGCGCGCGGTTGAGCGCGGCCCGAAGTCCTTCCTCATCATAGGCCACTTCGCCCGCGCCCGACTGCAAAAAGCGGCTGTGCGTGGGCCAGTGACCGATTTCCGACAGTTTCAGGGTGAATTTGCCCGGCCACGGTTGGTCCGCGTCGATGCATACACTCACCACTGGCGTGTCATGGATGGCCGTCTCAACCACCATGGTTGAATAGACGGTGGTGAACACGTCCGCGTGGGCCATCATCGACGACTTTTCGTCCATGTCTTCACCCGAGTAATAGCCCAGGCTACCGCCCAAGGGCACCGGTTCCACCACGTGCACATGTGGCAAGGTGCGGGCCAGCGCGAGCACGCGTTCCCGCTCGGCCGCGAAGTGGGGCACATCCAAGAAGTGATTTGGGTGCAAGCGGATGAGCAACTGGGCCGGGTACGCCAGTCGGTCCTCGGCGACCAAGCGGGCCAGTGTGGCGATGTTGGGATAGTTCGGCGCGAAGGTCACAAAACTGGCCGCGTAGGCGATGAGTTTGCGCTGCGGATCCAGGCCGTGGCGGCGGAAGTACGCCGCGCGCGGCAGCACCCAGCGTCGGGTGAAGTAACCATCGTAGGAGGGGATGCCGCCAATGTGGATGCGGGCGGGGTCCCAATCTGACCCTTCGACCGCCTCGCGGCGCTGAATGGCCGACCACACGTTGAGCGCGTCCACGGGGGCGCCGGGCAGGCTGTAACTGCTGGTGTTGTCCCAGCCGACGATGACGGCCGCGGTGGGCGTGTGGTGCCGAAAGTGCGCTTCGCGTAAGAGGTAGCGGTCCCAGCGCCAACCTGGGGTGCTGGCCACTACCAGGCTGGGCCGGTAGCGTTCGAACAGGTCGCGATACAGGTCGGGCGTGTAGCGCCACTGCGCCCGCACCACAGCCTGCCGGGCCCAGCGAAAGCGGCGCATCAAGGCCACGTACGCGCGCGCCACCTGCAAAAACGCGCGCCGCCGCCCCCGGGCCTCAAAGGCCACTTGTTGGATATAACTCTCGACCGCGCCCAAGGGGATGCGATTCGAGGCCCCGGCCCGGCGCAGAAAATCCAGCCACCATTGGGCCCGATAGTGATGACGTCGAAAATACGCGCGGGCCTGCGCCAGGCGCAAGCCTTCGAAGTGCAGGCCCGGACGGCCAAAGCGTTGGGCCAGGCGCTGGGTCAAGCCGTCATCGGTGAGGATAACGACTTGCAGGCCGTGCTCCAACAAGGTGGGCACCACCGCGCTTTGCAAGAAATACACCACGGCCAAACCATGGTCCGCGCTGATGAACACCGTACGACCCATGCGTTGCTCTCCATCGGGTTTTCGCTGGCCCACGCGCGCTTTGCGTGCGGCGTCCACATATTAAACCACATCCCTGGGCCGGTTATAATTCCCTTCCCTCAGCCGAAGGGCATTTTCTTCTTCGAGGTGCAGCATGTTCTGGAGTTTGGCGCCTGCCCCTGGCGGCAACTTGACTTCCTTCTGGTCGCTGAGCCTGGTGCTCTTCTTGGCCGTGACCGTGCCCCTGGTTTTCAGTCGCTTCCGCCGCTGGCAGATCCCCGCGGTGGTGGGCGAGATTTTGGCCGGCATCGTGGTCGGACGCAGTGGCCTGGGTTGGGTCAAGGCCGATGATCCGGTCTTGGCGCTGTTGTCTGAAATTGGCTTCGTGTTTCTGATGTTCTTGGCCGGCATGGAGATCGACCTGAGCGCGCTGGGCTGGGGCGGCCGCCGGCGAGGGCCCAAGGCCACGCGGCGCGCACGCACGGGGCCCCACCCCTTGGTGCTGGCCGTGACTTATTACGGGCTGACCTTGGTCTTGGCGGGTTTGGCTGGGTTGGGCTTTTGGCGTATGGGGCTGACCCGCTCGCCCATCTTCATGGGGCTGCTCATCTCCACAACCTCGCTGGACTTGGCGCTGATGGTCCTCAAAGAGCGCGGTTTGTTGAGCGGCCGCTATGGGCAAACCCTGTTCGTGACCGCGCTCATTTCTGATTTCGTGACCATGCTGCTCATCACGGTCCAAGTGGCGGTGCTGTCAAAGGGTTTGACGCCCGAGATTTTGCTGGTGGGCCTGCTGTTTGTCGCGTTGTTCGTGTTCTACCGTTTGGGGAACTGGGCCTTGCCGGGCCTGCGCCCGCTGTTGGAGGAACTCGCGCACGCCACCACCCACATCAAGGTGCGCTTGGCGTTCTGGTTGTTCGTCGCGTTTGTGGCTTTGGCCGAGGTGTTGGGGGTGGAAGTGATTTTGGGCGCTTTTCTGGCCGGCATGCTCATCAGCATGTTGACCACGCCCGAAGATCACGAAACCCGCCATCAACTGGAAAGCATCGGCTACGGCTTCTTCGTGCCCATTTTCTTTATCATGGTGGGCGCGAAGTTCAACTTGTCGGCCCTGGCCGGCGGCGATTCGGGCTCGTGGCTGTTGCTCCCTTTGCTGTTGATCGCCGCGGTCGGCACCAAGGTTGTGCCCGCGGTGGTGTTCCGCCGCGCGTTCTCGTGGCGCGAGAGCCTGGCCGGGGGCGTGCTGCTGTCGGCCCGCTTGTCCCTCATCATCGCGGCGGCTGAGATCGGCGTTCGCCTGGGGGTGGTGGACGAGGCCGTGGTCTCCGCGGTGGTGCTCATCGCGGTGCTCAGCGTGATCTTGGCGCCCATGCTGTTCGGCCGCTTGGTGGGCGCAGCGGCCACTCGGCCCAAGCGTCGTCCCATCATCGTGGTAGGTGGGGGACATCTGGGCACACACTTGGCCGCGCAACTGCAAGAGCAAGGGGAGATGGTGGTGTTGTTCGACGAGGACCCCGCGCGCGTCGAACGGGCGCGTAAGCACGGCTTGGCCGCGATCGTGGCTCGCGCGGGCGACGACGCGGCCGCGGAGCATCTGGAGCGCGCCGTGGCTGTGGTGATCACCCGGTCGGACCCTGACACCGCGCTGCAATGGGCGCGCTGGGCGCGCGGCCATTTTGGCATTGAGCGGGTGCTGGTTTTGCACGCAGACGCGCCTTTGCGGGACGCGTTGTTGAGCATCGGTGCGGTGCCTATCACTCCCCTGGAGGCCCAATCCACCTTCCTCTCGCTTATGGCGCGCAACCCGCAATTTCTGCGCATGTTGGTGAGCACGGCCGACCGGCGAGTGGTGCGTGCCGTGCCTTTGCGCAACCCCGAGTGGCATGGGCGGCGGCTGCGCGAACTCGATTGGCCGCCGGAAGTGCTGGTCCTCACCATCCAGCGCGAGGGCGAGCATTTGATCCCGCGGGGCAGCACGCGCCTGCAACAGGGCGACGTGTTGACTTTGCTGGGCACCCCCGAGGCGCTGGAAGAACTGGAGCCGCTTTTGCGCGCGGGCCATGGCGCGCGTTGACGGGCCGCGTTGCGTTGGCGTTGGGGTCGCGGTATACTGACGCCCACGAGGCGCGCGTATGCAACGATTTTGGCAGGCCTTACAGCGTCCATCCCGACCTGACCCGGCCAAGCTGAGCTTGTTCACTGGCTTGTTGGCCTTGGTGTTGGTGCTGGCCCGGCTGGTGCACTTGCCCGGTCCACGACGCGCGTTTGCCGTGGGCGAGGTCCAAATCACCTTGGCGCTGGACGCGGCCTTAGGGCTGGCCGCGCTGTTGGCCGCGCTCACATGGAGCGGGATGGACTGGCTGCTCCGCGACCATCCGGCCTATCGCCCGCGGCGTTTGGTGTGGCACGCGTTGTTGCCGACCTTCGCCCTCTGGGCGCTGGAGGCCGCGCTGCTGGCCTTGCCCGTTGGGCCCATGTGGTGGTTCGTCTTCGGCGGCGGTTTGGGCGCGCTGGTGGTGCTGTTGCTGGCCGAGTACATCGTCTTGGACCTGCAAGACCCGCGCGCGTTGTGGGCCAGTTGGGGGCTGCAGTCGGTCGCGTATGGTTTGTATTTGCTGTTGGCCTTGGCCGTGCGCGCGGCTGGCTGGCGTTTGCTCTTTGCCGCGCCCTTGCTGGCCGTGGGCGCGTGGGTCGTGGCCCGCCGTTTGTGGGCTTTGCGTTCGCGCGCGCCTGGCTGGGGCGCTGGGCTGGTGGTGTTGGTGGTCGTGGGGCATTTGAGCGTCGCGTGGTTCTACACACCTCTGAGCCCTTTGGCCTACAGCCTGGTCCTCTTAGGTGCGCTGTACGCGCTGGTGCCGATGTTGGCCGAGCCCGCGTCCGGCCGCCCTTGGAACGAGGCCTGGACCGAACCCTTGTCGACCGCGGCGGTGCTGTGGTTGCTGGCAGCGGTGCTCGAATGGACACGGCCATGAACCCCCTGCCCCAGCCCACGCGAGGGCTGATCTTGCGCCGAGACCACGTGGCCCACATGCGCGCCCACGTGGCCGCGGACGCGCCTTTGGAGGCGTGTGGCTTGGTCGCCGTATATCAGGGCGTGAGCCAGCGGGTGTATTCGATCCCTAACGCGGCGGCCAGCCCCGTGCGCTATCGACTGGAGCCTCATGCCTATCTGCGGGCCTTGCACGATATCGAGGCCCATGGCTGGTCGTTGGGCCTCATCTATCACTCCCATCCCCGAGGCGCACCTGTGCCCTCAGCGATCGACTTGGCCGAAGCCTCGTACCCCGACGCGGTATATTACATCTGGGCTCCGGTGGGCTCGGTTTGGGTTGCGCGCGGCTATTACCTCACCCCGCAGGCCGCCAGGCCGGTGCCGGTGCGGTGGGAATGAACGCGGAACGGGCCCGCGCGCGGTCGCGTTGGCGGCCGCTGAGTTTAACCCTGATCGTGGCCGGCTTGCTGGCGTTGGCCTCGCCGCAGGCCTGGGCCGCGACGCGCGGTTGGCAACTCATCGCCCATCCGGATGGCGGCCTGTTCGTGGGCGATGTGGTCAGTTTTGAGGTGTTGCCGCCTTCTGACTGGCAGCCCGCGGCGGATGACGCCTCCCCGCGGTTGAGGTTGCGGCTGGTAGACGCCCCCCAACCGTTGGCTTGGGAAGCCCCCGTGCAACCCCACGGCATCGAGGGGCGCCGCGCGGCTGTGTTCGCCTGGGTGTGGGATACCCGCGGGTGGGCGCCCGGCCCTTATGGCCTCGAGGTCGTTTATCAAGACCAGCCTGTGTGGCGCACGCAAGTGACCTTAGCCCCCGCAGACCAGCGCCCCTGGTGGGAGGCCGATGTGACTTGGGCCACGTGGGCGTGGCCCTCGGCCAGGGTGACCTACCTGACCCGCACGCCGGGCGCGCGCGACGCGGCCTTGGTCCGCCATGCCCTGACGGCCATTCGGCGCGACCTGGCCCGCCTGGAGGGCTTCCCCCAAACCCCCGACCCCGTGCCCGTGGTGCTCATGCCCCGGCTGTTGGGCCACGGTGGTTTTGCCAGCCGTTGGTTGTGGATCACCTACACCGACCGCGACGCTACGGGCACATACTTCCCTGTGGTGGCCCGACACGAGGTGGTGCACTGGTTAGATCGCCAGCGGTCATCCAAATATCGGTCGTTAATGTTGGTGGAGGGCCTGGCTGTGTATCTCTCGGGCGGGCACTACAAGCCTGAGCCGCTGGCCGCGCGCGCCGCCGCGTTGCGCCTGTGGGGCCGCTACATCCCGCTGACCACCTTGGCCGATGGGTATTTTTACGATTATCAGCACGAAATCGCTTATTTGGAAGCCGGCGCGCTGGTCGAATATATGGTGCAGCGCTGGGGCTGGGACGCGTTCGCGGCCCTGTATTGGGGGTTGGACCCTGCCTGGGGAGACGGACCAGCCGCGATTTTAAACGCGGGCCTGCAGCGGTATTTGGGCGTGGATCTGGTCACCTTGAACGCGGACTTTGAGGCGCATTTGCGCGCGCAGCCGCACGCGGCCCAGTGGATCGATGACGTGCGGTTGACGGTGGAACTGTACGACGCGTTGCGGCGCTATCAGCGGCTGATGGACCCCAGCGCGTATTATGGCACCGCGTGGTTGCCCGACTTGGAGCGTATGCAGCAAGTGGGCGCGGTGGCCGATGCGGTGCGTGGGCCCTTTACCGTCGCGCACGGGACCGTGGAGTTGTTGCTGCAAGAGGCGCAGGTGGCCCTGGCCGCGGCAGAGTACGCGCGGGTGGCGCAGAACTTGGCCGCGGTGCACGCGCTGCTGGATGCGGTCGCGCGCGGGGACGCGCGGCCCTGGCGGGCTCATCCCGAGGCTGCGCGCGTGGCGGGGTGGTTTGAGGCCGCGCGCGGCTGTGGGCTGGAGCCCACCGATTTGGAGCGGCGGCCCGATGGTGTGGTGTGGGTGTGGGGTTGGCCGCGGCAGGCGCATCCGACCTTGGCGGCAGTGCGTATAGCCACTGACGAGGGCGCGGGCAACGCCGAAGCCGAGGCCAGCATCACATGCCGGGTCGACCTGAGCGGGGGCATTGTCTGGCCCGGCCCGCCCCAGCCCGTGTATTTGCCCGGCCCGCGCCATGTGCCCCGGCTCAGGCCGTGACCGCAGCCCCAGCGGCGAATTTGTCACCGCGCGGCGCGCCTTCGCGGTACAATACAACCGCCGCCCGTACCCTCGCGGACGGGACGGCGCCCCATCTTCGTGGTTTCGCCTGTTGAGACGGCCCCTACCTCATTCCCAAGGAGGGTACCGTGTCCGCACAACCCCTTTCCTCCTCCAATGACAAAGTGACGGTGCGCACATTGCTGCGCAAAAAGCGCCGGGGTGAGCCCATCACCATGCTCACCGCGTACGACTATCCCTCGGCTGTGGCCGTGGACCGGGCCGGTGTGGATGTCATCTTGGTGGGCGACTCGTTGGGCATGGTGGTGCTGGGCTATGACACCACCTTGCCCGTGACCATGGACGAGATGCTGCATCACGCCAAGGCCGTGGCCCGTGGCGCGCGGCGGGCCTTGCTGGTGGGCGATATGCCCTTCCTCTCGTATCAGGTCTCAGACACCGAAGCCGTGCGCAACGCGGGGCGGTTTTTGCAAGAAGGCGGCATGGACGCGGTCAAACTCGAGGGCGGCCGCGAGCGCTTGTCCACTATTCGCGCGGTGCTGCGGGCTGGCATCCCGGTGATGGGGCACTTGGGCCTCACGCCCCAGAGCGTGCACCAACTGGGCGGTTTTCGAGCCCAGGCCACCACCGCGCAGGCCGCGGCCCGGCTGGTCGAAGACGCGCTGCGCTTGCAAGACGCGGGCGTGTTCGCGTTGGTGCTCGAAGCCGTGCCCGACGAAGTGGCCCAGGCCGTGACCGAGCGCTTGGAGATTCCCACCATCGGCATTGGGGCGGGGCCTCATTGCGACGGCCAAGTCTTGGTTTATCATGACCTGCTGGGCCTGTATGACCGCTTCGTGCCCCGGTTCGTCAAGCAATATGCTCGCCTGCACCAGGTCATTCACGACGCGCTGCGGGCCTATGTGGCCGATGTGACCGCGCGGCGCTTTCCTGGCCCAGAACACCGCCGCGGCATGAAGCCCGAGCAGTTGGCCGCGTTTCGGGCCTGGTTGCAACAAGGGGCCGAGGCCGCGGGGTTGGGGGGAACCGGCTCCGCCGCGGCCGAGGAGGCGGGCCATGGGCCCTGAGCCGCTGCTCGTCATTGGCACGGGCGCGCTGGCCGGGCTGTTTGCGGCTCGCTTGGCCGCGGTTGGGCATCCGGTGGGCATGGTGGGCACCTGGGCCGCCGCGCTGGACGCGTTGCAGGCCCACGGCGTGCGTGTGGTGGATTTGGACGGCCGCGAGGCCGCGTATCCGGTGCGGGTGTGGCGCGCGGCGGAGCCGGGGCATGGGTTTGCCGGGGCCTTGGTGTTGGTGAAGGCCTGGCAAACCGAGCGCGCGGCGCGGGTTGCGGCCACCATGCTGCCCCCCACCGCAACGGTGCTGACGCTACAAAACGGCCTGGGCCCCCAAGAGGTGCTGCGAGCCGTGTTGGGCCCCGCGCGCGTGGTCGTGGGCGTGACCACATACGCCGCGCGCGTGCTGGAGCCCGGGCGGGTGCAAGCCACGGGCACCGGCACGGTGGATTTGGCCCGCCACAAGGCCACCCCTTTTTGGCAGCAGGTGCTGACGCGCGCGGGGTTCACGGTGCGGGTTCATGACGACGTCCAAGGGCTGATTTGGGGCAAGTTGGTCATCAACGCGGCCATCAATCCGCTGACCGCGCTGCTGGATGTGCCCAACGGCGCACTGTTGGAGGACAAGGCCGCGCGGCTGTTCATGGCGCGCGCGGCCACTGAGGTGGCCCGGGTGGCCCAGGCCTTAGGGGTGCGGATGCCCTTTGCAGACCCTGTGGCTGCCGCGGAAGAGGTGGCCCGCCGCACCGCGGCCAATTCGTCGTCGATGCGGCAAGATTTGCAGCGCGGCGCGCCGACCGAGATCGACGCCATTTGCGGCGCGGTGGTGCGCATGGGGCAGCAGGTCGGTCAACCCGCGCCGTTGAACGCGGCCCTGCTGGCGATGGTCCACGAGGCCGTGGCTCGCCGGCAGCACGCGTCGCGCCAAAAGGCCGCGCCTGGCCCATAAGGTCGCCGCCCGCAGGGCGGCTTCCCCCCGAAACCTGACAACGCGCGGGCGCGGCTGTCCGTTATAATAAAGACGCCTGGCCCAGTCGGGATGGTATCCCCTCAAGGAGGTTTTTCCATGACCGCGACCTTCATCCCTGTGGATGTGTTGAAGGAAGCCCACCGTTTGTTGGCCGAGTATGTCTATGAGAAACGGCCGGTGGAGCGGGGCTACGCAAATCGTACGCTGCACATCAATTTGTCGGACATGACCATCGAAGAGCGCCCGGTCACGCAGCAAATGAAGGACGTGTTCACCGGCGGCCGAGGCTTTGCGTTGTGGCTGGCTTGGAACGCGACCACGCCCGAAACCCGCTGGGACGACCCCGAGAACCCGCTGATTATCGCCAACGGGCCTATTTGTGGCACGCTGTCTTATGCGGGCACGGGCAAGTCGACGGTGGTGACCATCTCACCGCTGACCGACTTGGTGGTCGACAGCAATGTGGGTGGTATGTTCGCCACCTATCTCAAGGGCGCGGGTTTCGACGCGCTGGAGATCACGGGCAAAGCCGACCGGGATGTGATCATTGTCATCGACGGCGACGCGGGCAAGGTGACCATCGAAGAGGCGTGGTTGGAAGAGCCTTATGGCCACATTTTGGCTGAGACCCTGACCGAGATGTATGCCAAGAACGAGCGTGATAAGCGCAACATCTCGGTGGTAACCGCAGGTCCCGGGGCCAAGTACAGCCGCTACGGCATGCTGAACTTCTCGTGGTATGACCCCAAGCGCAAGAAGGTGCGCTACAAGCAGGCCGCGCGCGGGGGCAGCGGCACGGTGTTCGTCGACAAGCGCATCAAGGCCATTGTGGTGCGTTTCACGGGTTGGAACGCGCTGACCAGCAACGGCCCGGCCAAGCCGGAATTGTTGCGCAAGGCCAGCCAGCGCATCAACACCGAGATCTGGGAACTGGACGACAAGCAGAATCAGATGCGCCAGGTGGGCACGCCCTATTTGGTGGGCATCATGAACGACTACGACTTGCTGCCGGTGCACAACTGGCAGTATGGGCAGCACCCTGAGGCGGTGAAGATCTCGAAGCCGGTGTGGAAGTCGCTGTTCACCCAAGGCGTGCCCGACGGCTGTCATTATGGCTGCCAATTGTCCTGCTCCCACGCGGTGGACAACTTCCGGCTGCGCACGGGGCCGTTCAAGGGGCACTTGGTCACGGTCGACGGGCCTGAATACGAAAACGCGGCCGGGTTGGGCTCCAACTTGGGCATCTTTGACCCCATGGCCGTGTTGGAACTCAACTTCTATGTGGACACTTACGGCCTGGACAGCATCTCCTTTGGTGCGACCATGGCCTTCGTGATGGAACTGTATCAGCGGGGCTTGATCACGCGAGAGCACACGGGCGGTTTGGATCTGACCTGGGGCAACGCGGACGCGGTGTTGGAGGTGTTGCACCAAATTGCCCGCGGCGAGGGCTTCGGTCGCTTGGTGGCCATGGGTACCCGCTGGCTCAAGGACTTCTTCAGCCGCGTCTATGGCCTGGACCGGGCCTTCTTGGACGATATTGGCATGGAGTCCAAGGGCATGGAATACTCGTTCTATGTGACCAAGGAGTCGTTGGCCCAGCAGGGCGGCTATGGCATTGCCAACAAGGGCGCGCAGCACGACGAGGCTTGGCTCATCTTCATGGACATGGTGAACAATCAGATTCCGACCTTCGAAGACAAGGCCGAGGCCCTGCATTACTTCCCCATGTGGCGCACGTGGTTCAGCCTGCACGGTCTGTGCAAGTTGCCGTGGAACGACATCGAGCCCGAAGACAACGCGTACACTGACGAGCCCCACAAGGTGCCCAAGCATGTGGAAAACTACTGCATGCTGCACGAGGGTGTGACGGGGGTTCCGGTCACGGGCGCGGATCTCATCTTCCAAAGCGAGAAGGTGTACAACTTCCAGCGCATCTTCAACATCCGCCGCGGTGCGGGGCGCCGTGAGCACGACCGCCCGCCTTATCGTTCCATGGGGCCGGTGACGGTGGAGGAATACGAATCGCGGCGCGAGCGCTATGACGGGCAGTTGAAGGAACTGGGCTACGATATTACGGGTCTGAGCGTTGAAGAGAAGATCGCGCTGCTGCGCAAGCACCGAGAAGCCCAGTACGAGAAACTGCTGGACGCGGTGTATGAGCGCCGCGGTTGGACCAAGGACGGTATTCCTACTTTGGAGACGCTGAAGCGCTTGGGCTTGGATCAGTTCCCCGATGTGGTGGCGGTGGTGAAGGACGCGCTGGCGCGCACGGCCGAGTAAACCGCGGCGCGGCGTGTGCGAGTGCGCACCGCGCGCGCTGGCCGGTTGTGACCGCGCCGTGGGGCCTCAGCGTAGCCGAGCCGCAAATTGCTCTTCGCAAGGGCAAAACACGGCCCCGGTCGAACAAGACCGGGGCCAGTGTTTTTTGGGGCTTGGAGTGCCGGGTGGGCGTGGGTCAGTCGCGGCCCAGTTCCCGCGCGATGATGTAGCGTTGAATCTCGCTGGTGCCCTCGTAGATCTGGAACAACTTGGCGTCGCGCATCAATTTTTCGACGGGGTATTCCTTGCTGTAGCCATACCCGCCGAAGATTTGCACCGCCTCGGTGGCCACCCACATGGCCGTATCCGCGGCAAAGGCTTTGGCGTGCGCGGCCTCCAGGGAGTTGCGCTTGCCTTTTTCGCGCAGCCATGCGGCCTTCCACACCAGCAGGCGCGCGGCGTCGATCTTCATCGACATGTCGGCCAACTTGAAGCCAATGGCCTGGTGGTGCAAGATGGGCTTGCCAAAGGCCATGCGCTCTTTGGCATAGGCCAAGGCTTCTTCAAAGGCCCGCCGTGCCAGCCCGACCGCACTCGCGGAAACGACGACCCGCGAGGAGTCGAAAACCTGCATGGCGATGAGGAAGCCCATCCCTTCGGGGCCCAGCAGGTTTTCCGCGGGCACTTCCACGTTTTCGAGCACCACTTCGGCCGCGGGCGAGGCCTTTTGCCCCATCTTGGGAATGGGGTTGCCTACCTTGACGCCCCATTCTTTTTCGACAATGAACGCGGAAATGCCACCATAGCGGTCTTGGTCCGTGCGGGCGAAGACGACGAAGAAGTCCGCGACCGTGGCGTTGCTGATCCACATTTTGGTGCCGTTGAGGATGTAGACATCGCCCTTCTTCTCCGCGGTGCTGCGGATCGCGGCCACGTCGGAACCCGCGTCGGGCTCGGTGAGCGCATAGGCGGCCAAGCCACCTTCGGCCAAGCGCGTGAGGTATTTTTGCTTTTGCGCCTCGTTGCCGTACAAAATGATGGGCGTCGCGGCCAGGGAGTTCACACCCAAGGCCGTCCCAATGCCGGTGCAGGCCCAGCCCAGTTCCTCGGCCAAGATGACCTCTTCCAGCAGGCTCATGCCAGGCCCGCCGTATTCCTCGGGCACGTTGGGGCTGAACAAGCCGTAATCAATGGCCTTTTCGATGATGGGCCACGGGAATTCGCCTGTCTCGTCGTAGTGCTCGGCCACGGGCTTGACCTCTTTTTCGGCAAATTCGTGGGCCAAGTCACGCAACATGCGCATGTCGGTGGTGAGTTCAAAGTCGATCATGGGGGTACCTCCGCAACAGAAGATGAAGGGACAGGGTTTACTGGCGCAAGTTCTCGAAAATGCCCGCCGCGCCCATGCCGCCGCCGATGCACATGGTCACCATGCCGTAGCGGGCCCGACGGCGGGGCATTTCGTGCAGCAGCGTGGCGGTCAATTTCGCGCCGGTCGCGCCCAGAGGGTGGCCCAGCGCGATCGCGCCACCGTTGACGTTGGTGATCTCCTCGTCCAACCCCAGTTCGCGAATCACCGCCAGCGACTGCGCGGCAAAGGCCTCGTTCAATTCGATGAGTTCAATGTCGGCCAACTTGAGGCCGGTGCGCTTGAGCACCTTGGGCACGGCTTCCACCGGGCCGATGCCCATGATCTCGGGGGGAACGCCGGCCACGGCAAAGCCCACAAACCGGGCCATGGGCTCCAGACCCAACTGTTTGACCATGCGCTCGCTCATCACCACCACCGCAGCCGCGCCGTCGTTCATGGGCGATGAATTGCCCGCGGTCACTGTGCCGCCTTGGCGGAACACGGGCTTGAGTTTGGCCAGGGCTTCCATGCTGGTGTCGCGGCGGGGGCTTTCGTCCACCTTGAACTCGGTTTCGATGACCACCTCGTGGCCCATTTCGTCGATGAAGCGCTCTTTGACGGGCACGGGCACGATTTCGTCTGCGAACTTGCCCGCGTCAATGGCCGCGATGGCCCGCTGGTGGGAACGCAGCGCGAACGCGTCTTGATCTTCGCGCGAGATGCCGTACTTCTCGGCCACATTTTCCGCGGTGTTGCCCATGCTGATATAGGCTTGGGGGAAGGTCGCCGCGATCTCGGGGTGTGGGCTGTAATAGAAGCCGGTCATGGGCACCCGGCTCATGCTCTCGACACCACCGGCCACGATGATATCCGCGTCGCCGAACGCGATGGCGTGGGCCGCGGTGGCGATGGTCTGCAAGCCCGAGGAGCAAAAGCGGTTGAAGGTCGCGCCAGGAACCGAGACCGGCAGGCCGGCGCGTTGCGCGATGATGCGCCCCATGTTCAGGCCTTGCGGCCCTTCGGGAAACGCACAACCGATGATGACATCGTCCACCATGGCGGGCTCTAAGCCGGGCACCCGGCGCACGGCTTCTTTCACCACCAACGCGCCCAAGTCTTCAGGCCGCACGTTGCGCAAGGTGCCCTTTTTGGCACGGCCCACCGCGGTGCGTACCGCGCTCACGATGTAAACGGCAGGTCGGGTCATGATGTCCTCCTTCGTCAGCAACCATCGGCGTCAATTCAGGGCCGTGAGCGACCCAGCCCGCGCGGCCAGGACGCTCACGGCCGCGTGGCGTCAGTTGCGCAAGGGCTTGCGATGCTTCAGAATGTGCCACATGCGCTCTTGGGTCTTGGCCTGCTGGGCCAGTTCGACGAAGACCTCGCGCTCCAGGTCGAGCAGTTGGTCTTCGGTCAGATACGAGGGGCCGGTGACCAAATCGCCGCCGGTCATGACGAACGCCAAGCGGTTGGCCAGATATTCTTCGTATTCGGTGATGAAGCGCCCTTCGCGCATGTTGTAGGCCATGGACGCGAACGCCGCGCGCGCGTCGGGCCCCAGCACATAGATGGCGTTGCGATACGGCGGCGGGGTGTAGCCCTCTTCGTCCAGGCGGATGACCTCTTGCTTGGCCACGAACACCCGCCGGTCCGCGTTGACCACGATGGGCGCGTGGGGCGGCAAATAGCCGAAGGCCTTGGCCTCGGCCGCGCTCAGGGCCACTTTGGCCATGGCGATTTGCTCGAAGGCCTTGGCCAAGAAGGGCTGCACTTCAGAGGGGCGCTCATTGGCCGCGGACTCCGCAGCCCAGGCCACCATGCGGGTGGTGCCCGTCCCCGCGGGGATGAGCCCCACGCCGACTTCTACCAAGCCGATGTAACTCTCGGCCGCGGCCACGGGGTTGGGCGAGGCCATCATCAACTCTACGCCGCCGCCCAGCACCCGGCCATGCACCGCCACCACCACGGGCTTGTGGAAGTAGCGAATGCGCTGCATGGTCTGCTGGAACTCGCGCACCACCTCATCCAGGTTCTTCAGCGCGGTGATGACTTCCAGCAAGTTCGCGCCCAGCGAGAAATTGTCGCCATCGTTGGCAATGACCAGGCCGCGAAAGTCGCCGTCGCCTACCAGATCCAAGGCCTTGTGGATGCCCTCGAGCACTGTGCGGCCCAACGTGTTGCCTTTCGAATGGAACTCCAGCAAGGCCACGCCGTCGCCGATGTCCACCAATGTGACCTCGGCATTGCCCCACACTCGGCGGTCTTTCTGCTTCAGGTAGTAGGCCAAGGGGATCTCGTCCGCCGGTGGCGCGTCGTCTTGGTAGCCTTGGCCCACCACGTAGGACTTTTGCTCAGGGCCAAAGCCCAGGTAGAAAGACTTGGCCTCGTGCTCGGGCATTTCTTGCGTGACCCACGCGGGCACGGTTTCGCCCGCGGCCTCCAGGTCGGCCAGCACCTGCTCCCAGCCCAGGGCGTCCCAGGTCTGGAAGGGCCCAAAAGTCCACCCAAAGCCCCAGCGCATGGCCCGGTCCACGTCCGCGGGCTTATCGGTGATTTCGGGGATGCGGCGGGCACTGTAGGCCATGCTGGCCAGGAAGTGCGAACGCAAGAACGCGCCGATGCGGCCTTCGTCCGCGTACAAGGCGCGCAGCCGTTCGGCCAGGTCGTCGATCTTCTTGTACTTGTCCAAGCCGGGCAAGTCGGGTTCTTTGGGCGGCTCGTATTCCAACGTTTCGAAGTTGATGCTCCAGATTTCGCCATTGACCTTCTTGTAGAAGCCGGCCTTGACCTTGTCGCCCAGCAGCCCCTTTTCCACCATGCGCTCCAGCACTGCAGGGGGCTTGAACATCTCGCGGCTTTCGTCGTCGGGGATGTTCTCGTACAAGTTGCGCAGCACATGCAACAGCGTGTCCAGACCCACCAGGTCCGCGGTGCGGAAGGTCGCGCTCTTAGGCCGGCCGATGAGTTTGCCTGTCAGCAGGTCGATCTCTTGGATGGTGTATTCGCCCCGCAGCGCGGCCTGCACGGCCTGCATCAGCGCGTATGTGCCAATGCGGTTGGCAATGAAGTTGGGCGTGTCTTTGGCGATGACGATGCCTTTGCCCAGGACCAGGCGGCCATACCAGGCCATGCGCGCCAGCACGTCTTGCCGCGTATCTTTGGTGGGGATGAGTTCCAACAACTTGAGATAGCGGGGCGGATTGAAGAAGTGGGTGCCCAAGAACCGGCGTCGGAAGGGCAACCGGCGTCCTTCGACGATTTTGTGAATGGGCAACCCGCTGGTGTTGGTGGAGATGATCGCATCTCGCCGCGCGACTTTCTCAATGCGCGCCATCAGGTCTTGTTTGATGTCCAAGCGTTCGATGACGGCCTCGATGATCCAGTCGGCCTCGCGCAGGCGCTCCCAATGCTCGTCGAAGTTGCCCAGGCGAATGCGTCGGGCGGCCTGGGGCGTATAGAAGGGGCCGGGCTTCATCTTCTTCAGCCGCTTGAACGCGGCCTCGACAATGGCGTTCTTGTTGTCGCCCTCCGCGGGGATGTCCAACAGATCCACTTGGACGCCGACGCTGGCCAGCAGGGCCGCGATTTGCGAGCCCATGACACCGGCGCCCAATACGGCCACGCGACGGAAGGGTTTGAAGTGGGTCATAGGGTGCCTCCGTGAGGATGGTGGTTCGGGTCAGTGCCGCGGCCGGCCCGGCGCGCTGAAGTCGGGGGCCAACCGCGGAGCAGCGCGCGGCGGCGCGCCTTAGGTGCCGTTTTCGTCGACGATGACCCATTCGCCCTCGGGCGGCGGCGTTTGATACAGGGCCTCCATCACTTGATGGTAGGCTTTTTGTACCTTGGCCCGCCGCACTTTGAGGGTGGGGGTGAGCATTTCGTTGTCCACGGTCAGTTCACCAGGCAGCAGCGCGAGCCGCCGGACTTGACTCCAGCGGGGCAGGCTCGCGTTGACCTGGGCAAGCAGGTCTTGGAAGGCCTGCTTCACCAAGGGTTCCCGCAGCAGATCCAACACCGGACGGTCGGGGTTCAGGCCTTTTTGCGCCGCGTAGGCCCGCAGCGCGTCGGGGTTGGGGAAGATCAACGCGGACGCGAACTTGCGGCCCACGCCCACAACCACGGCCTGGTCGACCAAGGGCGAAGCCCGCAACGCGTCTTCGATGGGCTGCGGGGTGACATATTTGCCCGTAGAGAGTTTGAACAGGTGCTTCTTGCGGTCGGTAATGCGCAGATAGCAATCGTCGTCCAGTTCTCCGATGTCGCCGGTGTGGAACCACCCATCGGGCTCAATGACCTCCCGGGTGGCCGCGGGGTTCTTAAAGTAGCCCTTCATCACATGAGGGCCTCGGGTGAGGATTTCGCCATCTTCGGCAATGGCCACTTCGACGCCGGGGATGGGGGGGCCAACCGTCCCCGGTCGGAAGGAGTCGTAGCGGTTGACCGCGATGACCGGGCTGGTCTCGGTGAGGCCGTAGCCCTCGAGGATGATGATGCCGGCTGCCGCGAAGAAGTGGGCCAAATCGGGGCGCAGGGCCGCACCACCCGAGATGGCATATTTCAACCGGCCGCCCAGCACCTCCCGCCACTTGCTGTACACCAAGCGGTCGAGCAGTTTGTGCTCCAGCGCGGCCCGCCCGCGGAGCGGTTCCCCCACCCGATAGCGCTGGGCCAGGGCAATGGCCCGCCGCAGCAGCGCGGCCTTGACGCCGTGCAATTCGTCAACTTTGCGCAAGATGCCCTCGTAGATGCGCTCCAGCACCCGGGGCACGGTCGCGAACATGGTCGGCCGGACCACGGGTAGGTTGTCCACCAACTCATGGGGGTGGACGAAGTACACGGCCGCGCCCAGGTTCATGTAGCCATATTGCATCATGCGGCCGAAAACATGGGTCAGGGGCAAGAAGGAGATGACGGTCTCGTTGGGGCCGTCGAACCACTTGCCCATCGCGCCAAAAGCCGATTTGACATTGAAGGAAAGGTTCTGGTGGCTGAGCATCACGCCCTTGGGCAGGCCTGTGGTGCCCGAGGTGTAGATGATGGTGGCGATATCGTCGGGCGCGATGCCCTGCTTGAGGCGTCCGATGAGGCCAGGGTCGCGTTCCAGCACTTCGCGGCCCTGGGCCATGAGCGCGTCCAGCGTGTGGGTGGTGATGCCTTCGGGGATGTGCGCTTGCCGTTCGGCCCAGTCCTCAGGCGGTTGGGCAATGATCAAATGCTGTAAGAAGGTCATTTGCGGCAACAGCGGGCAGATCTTGCGCAGCAGTTCGCCGTCTGAGACGAACAGCACCCGCGCTTCCGCGTGGTTCATTACATAGACCAGCAGGTCGGGGGCATAGGTGAGGTAAAGGGGAACGTCGGTCAGGTGAGCGATGAGCGCGCCCATGTCCACCCGCACAAAGTCGGGGTCGCTATACATGAACAGCGCGACCCGGTCTTCGGTGGCCAAGCCCAGGCTGCGCAGGCCCGCGGCAATGGCTTCCGCGTCTTCGCGCAGTTGGCGGGTCGAATAGTGCACCCAGCGGCCATGGCGTTGGACATTGAGGGCGCGCGGGTTGGGATTGCGCTGACAGGCTTCGTCCAGCAAATCGGGAAGGGTGTACCCCAGGACGACTTCACCGCTTCCGGGCGGAGCCGTGCAGATCCTCATTGCGCCTCCTTGTTTGGGGATTTGGACCAGCGAACACCGGCAAAGGCGTAACCAACGGCCGTGCGAGGGGTTATAAATAGATTACTTTTGCACGCCCCGGCATATGGGTATTGTAGCATATTTGCGCGCCTTGTGGGGCTGACACTTGTCCTGAAAGGCGCGGGCGATCCTGCGCGGGGCGGCCAGGGGGCCGAGCCGGGGCGTGGCGCGTGGCCACGAGGGGGGAAACCCGGCCGTGCGCTGCGCTTTTGCGGGGCCGCGAGCAGATGATGACATTTGTAGGTATTTGCATGGACGGAACGCGCGTTGACACCCTATAGGCCGCGTGTTATACTCTCGTGAGAATTCGCACAAAAACTCGCTTGGGGGTCGCGACCACAGCCGCGTTGCGGCCCGCACTTTTGCGCCAGGGGCTTTACCATGTTGTGGCAATACATTCCCATCGCCATCATGCTGGTCCTGTCCACGGCCCTGGCCGTGCTTATCGTCCTACTCGACGCCCTGTTAGGCCCGCGCAAGCCGACCTTTCGCAAACTCAGCCCTTATGAATCGGGCATGGTGCCCATCGGCCCGGGCATGCGTCGCCAGCCGGTGCGGTTCTATCTCATCGCCATGCTCTTTTTGCTCTTCGATGTGGAGGTCATTTTCTTGTTGCCTTGGGCGGTGACCTTCCGCAAATTGGGGCTGTTTGGCTTGCTGGAGATGCTGGTCTTCATCGCCATCTTGTTGGTGGGCTACATCTACGCCTGGAAAAAAGGAGCGCTGGAATGGGAGTAGAGCACAAACTCGGCGAAATGGGCATTGTGACCACCACCCTGGAGCAGGCGGTGAACTGGGCCCGCACCCGGGCCATGTGGCCGTTGCTTTTCGGCTTGGCCTGCTGCGCCATTGAGATGATGGCCGCGCAAGCGTCGCACTATGACATGAGCCGCTTTGGCATGGAGTTGATGCGACCCAGCCCCCGGCAGTCGGATTTGATGATCGTGGCCGGCCGGGTCACCCGCAAGATGGCCCCTGTGCTGCGCCGCCTCTATGATCAGATGGTCGAGCCCAAGTGGGTCATTGCCATGGGCGACTGCGCCTCGTGCGGCGGTGTGTTCAACAACTACGCGGTGCTGCAGGGCGTGGACGAAGTGGTGCCTGTGGATGTGTATGTGGCCGGTTGCCCCCCGCGGCCTGAGCAACTCATCCACGGGGTGTTGACGCTGCACGCCAAGGTGATGAAGGAACATCCTTTGCGGCAGCGGGCGTGAGCCTGGCCGAAGCGGAGCCCTTCCCCGAAGGAGACCGGGCATGGACGCGTATTTGACCGATGTGGTCATCCCCACGTTGCAGCAGCGCTTGGCCGCGGCGCCGCAGATCTTTCGCGACGAAGTGTCGTTTGTGGTGCCGCCTGAACGGCTGCTCGAGGCCGCGCGCTTGCTGCGCGATGAACTGGACTTTGACGCGCTGCTGGACCTGACCGCGGTGGACTATTGGCCTGACGGCCAGCCGCGCTTCCACGTGGTCTATCAGTTCTACTCCTACACCCACAACGTGGCCGTGCGCGTGCGGGTGCCCGTGGCCGAAGACGCCGCGGAAGTGCCTTCCCTGGTGGCGTGGTACCCCAGCGCGAACTGGTACGAGCGCGAAGTGTGGGATATGTTCGGCATTCGCTTCACCGGGCACCCGGATTTGCGGCGCATCCTCATGCCCTACGACTGGGTCGGCCACCCGCTGCGCAAGGACTACCCCTTGGGCTATGAGGAGCCGCAGTTCACCTTCAACTTCGACGACATCGAGCGCCGCAAGCCGCGGCCGCGGGCTTGATTTCTGCCAACGCGTCAAGGAGCGTATTTCATGCTGGAGCGCATGGAAATCACGGTAGACGATTTGCGGCATTTGGTCTCAGAGCGCGCGCTCACGGGCGAGACCATGCTGTTGAACATGGGGCCCCAGCACCCCTCGACCCACGGCGTGCTGCGCCTGTTGTTGGAACTGGACGGCGAGGTCATTGTCAATTGCATCCCCGACATTGGCTTTTTGCACACGGGCATCGAGAAGAACATGGAGGCCAAGAACTACATCAAGGCCACGGTGATGACCGATCGCATGGACTATCTGAACACCGTGGGCAATAACTTGGCCTATGCCCTGGCCGTGGAGAAACTGCTGGGCATCGACGACATCCCTGAGCGCGCGCAAATCATTCGGGTGCTCCTCGCGGAACTGCAGCGCATTGCCTCGCATTTGGTCTGGCTGGGCACCCACGCGCTGGACCTGGCCGCGATGTCCGTCTTCCTCTACTGCTTCCGCGAGCGCGAGATGATCTTGGAAATCATGGAGATGGTCTCGGGCCAGCGCATGATGACCACCTACATTCGCCCCGGCGGGCTGTGGCGCGATGTGCCCCCGGGCTTCGCGGACGCGGTGCGTCGGTTCGTGGACTACTTCCCCGCGCGCATCGACCAATACGAGGCGCTGTTGACCGAGAACCCGCTGTTCATCCAGCGCACCAAGGGCATCGGTGTGCTGCGCCGCGAGGACGCGATTGCCCACGGCGCGACCGGGCCTATTCTGCGGGGCTCGGGCATCAAGTACGACATCCGCAAGGCGCGGCCTTATAGCGGCTATGAGACGTATGACTTCGAAATTCCAGTGCGGCCCGAGGGCGATGTGTACGCCCGTTATTTGGTGCGCATGGAAGAGATGCGCCAGAGCCTGAAGATCATCCGCCAAGCCTTGGACCGCCTGGAAAAGACCGAGGGCCAGCCCGTGCGCACGGCCAATCGCAAGTTCGTACCGCCGCCTAAATCCGAGTTGGCCCACAGCATGGAAGCGCTTATCCACCACTTCAAATATTGGACCGAAGGCTTTCACGCGCCCAAAGGCGCGGTGTATGCGGCCGTAGAATCCCCGCGCGGGGAACTGGGTTTCTACATCGAAGGCAACGGCGGCCCTCAACCGCAGCGCATCCATGCGCGCACGCCGTCGTTTGCCAACTTGCAGTTGCTGCCCCTGATGGCGAAGGGGCACATGGTGTCGGATCTGGTGGCCATCATCGGCAGCATCGACATCGTGCTGGGCGATGTGGATCGGTAGGCCTGCCGCGCGAAGGAGTGCGTCATGAACGCGTTTTACGAGCAGCATCGCGAGGAAATCGAGGCCATCCTGGCCAAATATCCGCCCGAGCACAAGCGCTCGGCCATGCTGCCGTTGCTCTACTTGGTGCAGCGTGAGTTCGGCGGCCACATCCCGCCCGAAGGGATGCGCATCGTGGCCGAGATTTTGGATGTGTCGGTGACCGAAGTGGACGGCGTGGTCGGCTTTTACACGTTGCTGCACGACCGCCCTGGCGGCAAATATCGCATCCAAGTGTGCACCGACCTGCCTTGCGCGCTGCGGGGCGCGGAGCAGTTTTTGCACGACTTGGAAGACGCGCTGGGCATCAAAGCCGGCGAGACCACGCCCGACGGCTTGATTTCGCTGGAAGAGGTGATGTGCATCGCGGCCTGCCACAAGGCCCCCGTGTTCCAGGTTCAGACCCCCGAAGGGCTGACCTACCACGAGAACATGGATGTGGAAAAGGCGTTGGCCCTGGTGGAATCGTGGCGCAAGGCAGAGCAGGCGCAGCCTGCGGGGGACTGACGCCGCGTCGGGCCGGAGGCCGTTGCCCGCTCATCGCTGCTTCGAGGAGAACGAACATCTATGGCCGAACATCTGCTCTTGCGACACCGCGACATCCCCGACATCGACCGCCTGGAAGTGTATCGCGCCCATGGCGGCTTCGAGGCTTTTCGCCAGGCCGTGACCCAGATGGACCCGGACCAGGTGACCGAAGAGGTCAAGCAGGCCGGCCTGCGTGGTCGCGGCGGTGCGGGCTTCCCAACAGGCCTCAAATGGTCTTTCATGGACAAGCGCAATTGGCCCCACTATGTGGTGGCCAACGCGGATGAGTCCGAGCCCGGCACGTTCAAAGACCGGGAGATTATGGAGCGCAACCCCTTCCAGTTCTTGGAAGGCTTGGCCATTGCCGCGTACGCGGTGGGCGCGCAGCGGGCCTATATTTACCTGCGGGGCGAGTTCTGGCCCGTGGCCCGCTGGCTCGACCAAAAGATCGCGGAATTAGAAGCCGCAGGCCTGTTGGGCGACCGCTTGTTCGGGACCGACTATTCGCTGCGCATTTATACCCACTTGGGCGCGGGCGCGTACATCTGCGGCGAAGAAACCGCGCTGCTGGAGTCGCTGGAAGGCAAACGCGGGCAACCGCGCGTGCGGCCGCCGTTCCCGCCCCAGCGCGGCCTGTGGGACAAGCCCACCGTGGTCAACAACGTGGAGACGCTGACCAATGTGCCCCTCATCATCCAACGGGGCGCGGCGTGGTACCGCAGCATCGGCACCGACAAGAGCCCTGGCCCCAAGGTGTTCTCCCTTTCGGGGCGGGTCAAGCGCCCGGGAAACTACGAGTTGCCCTTGGGCACCACGTTCCGGGAACTCATCTTCGAGCACGGCGGCGGCATTCTCGATGACCGGCCCATCAAAGCCATCATGGCCGCGGGCGCGTCGTCGTCCCTCATTGTGGCGACCGACGAGGCCTTGGACACGCCCATGGACTACGAAAGTCCGCAGAAGGTGGGCGGGATGTTGGGCTCCGCGTCGGTCATCGTCATTGACGATACGGTGAACATCGCGTGGTTGGTCAAGAAGACGGTGCACTTCTTCAAGCACGAATCGTGCGGCAAATGCACGCCGTGCCGCGAAGGCACGTATTGGATGGACAAACTGACCCAGCGCATTGCCGCGGGGCAGGCCACCCGCCAGGATGTGGACACGCTGTACGCGGTGGCGCGCCAAATTCAAGGCAAGACCCTGTGCGCGTTGGGCGAGTTTTCCACCATGGCGGTGGTCACGGGCATCGAACGCTTTCGGGAGGATTTCGACGCGGTGGTGCAGTGAGGCGCCTGCGGGCAGGGTCGCGCGGCGCTGCGTACAAGGCGCGCGAGATGCCCAAGGCCGCCCGGCGGTGAGGTCATCGGTCCTCTTGAGGTCGCAGCCTTCAGGCTTTGGAGAGTTTTTGCATGAGCGCCAACGGCAAACAAGTCACCCTCACCATTGACGGCAAGCAAGTCACCGTGCCCGCGGGGCTCACGGTGGTGGACGCGGCCCGTTTGGCCGACATTGACATCCCGGTCTTTTGCTACCACCCCAAAATGGAGCCCGTGGGCATGTGCCGCATGTGCTTAGTGCACATTGGCCGCCCCGTGCGCGATCGGGCCACAGGGGAGATCGTGCGCAATGAGGACGGCACGCCCCAAATTCGCTGGGGTCGCACCCTCGAAACCGGCTGTACTGTGCGGGTCGAAGATGGCCTGGTGGTCAAAACCCAGACCGAAGAGGTTGCCGAAGCCCGCAAGGCCGTGCTGGAGTTCTTCCTCACCTCGCACCCCCTGGACTGCCCCATTTGCGACAAGGGCGGCGAATGCCCGCTGCAGAATTTGACCGTCGCCTATGGCCCCACAACCAGCCGGTTCCCTTATGAATTCAAGATGCACTTCCCCAAGCGGGTGCCGTTGGGGGATCTCATCATCCTCGACCGGGAACGGTGCATCTTGTGCGGGCGTTGTGTGCGCTTCCAAGACGAGGTGGTGGGCGACCCGGTTTTGAGCATGGACAGCCGCGGCCGGGCCAGCCATATCGTGACCACGTCGGACCCGCCGTTCGACTCTTATTGGTCGGGCAATACCACCGACATTTGCCCCGTGGGCGCGCTCACCACGGTGGACTTTCGCTTTGAGGCCCGACCCTGGGAGATGACCCACGCGGCCTCGCTGTGTAACCTGTGCCCCGTGGGTTGCAATTTGACTTTCGATGTGCGCCGGGAGCCCAAACTCGAGGGACGCATCGCGGTGCAGCGGGTGCTGCCCCGCCAAAACGAGTGGGTCAACGAACTGTGGTTGTGCGACAAGGGCCGTTTTGCCGCGTATCACTTCGCGCAACGTTACGACGAGCGCCTCATGCGCCCCTACCTGCGCGGTGAAGACGGCTTGGCGCCCGCCGCGTCGTGGGCCGAAGCCTTGCGCGCGGCCGCGGAGGCCATTCAGGGCGCGGAAGGGCCTTTGGTCACCTTGGTGAGCGGCCGCTTGAGCAACGAAGATTTGTATAACTTGGCCCGCCTGACCGACCACTTGGGCGGCCAGAAGGTGCTTTACACCTTCATGGGCGGTGGCGAGGTGGTGGCCCAAGTAGGGTTGGGCACGGGCAGCAATCTGGCCAACCTGGGTCAAGGCGATGCCATTGTGGTCTTTGCCTCGGACCTGGAAGAAGAAGCCCCCATGTGGCGCTTGCGGGTCAAACTGGCTGCCGAGCGCGGCGCGCAACTTATCGTCGTGAACCCGCGCCCCACCAAGTTGGACCGCTGGGCAACTCGTACCGTGCGCTACGCGTATGGCGAAGAAATCGCGGCCGCGCAGGCTGTGGTCCAAGACCTGGCCGAGACCCTGCGCGCGGCCGGGCATGTGGTCATCTTCTACGGCCAAGAGGGGATGGACCTGACCACTTCGGAGGCCGTGGCCCGCATTTTCGGCAATGCGCTCATCGAGACCGGCCACGCGGGGCAGGTGAACAGCGGTTTGGTGCCGGTTTGGCCGCGCAACAACGACCAAGGCGCGTGGGAGTTGGGCTTCCGGCCGGTGGAAGATTTGGCCGCGGTGCTGCGCGCGGCCGGTGTGGTCTACATCGTGGCCGCGGATCCCGCGGGCGACGACCCCTATTTGGCCGCCGCGCTGGAGCAAGCGGGCTTTGTCATCGTGCAAGACCTCTTCATGACCGAGACCGCGCAGCGGGCGGATTTGGTGCTGCCGGCCCTGGCCTATATCGAGCGGGGCGGCACCTACATCAGCGGCGAGCGCCGGGTGCAGCGCTTTTACCCCGCGGTGCCCGCGCCCGAGGGCCTGCAGCCCGACTTCGCCATCGCCGCCGCGTTGGCTCGCATGTTCGACCTGGACCTGGAGCCCCGCTCGGTGATGACCATCGTGCGCCAAATGGCCGAAACCGTGCCCGCGTTCCAAGGCTGGGACCCGGCTACGCTCAACCAGGTCAAGACCCAGTTCCCGCCGGTGTCGCGCGATTATTTGCACTACGCGGGCGCGGTGCATCCCAATTACCAAGGCGTGGGCGAGAATTTGCCCAACGCAGCGCAGCGAGGCCAGCAGCCGAGCCCCTTTGCTCTGCCCGCGGTCGCCACGGCCGAGCGCGAGGGCCTGTGGGCCGTGCCCATTACGCGGCTGTACGACCGCGGCGCGTTGGTCCGGCGTTCGGCTACGCTGGAGCCGCGCCTGTGGCCCGAAGCGCGGGTGTTGATGCACCCGGCAACGGCCGCGCGCGCGGGCTTGGACCGCGAAGGCCCCGCCGCGTTGGAAGTGCACGGTGTGACCGCCTGGGTCACCGTGGCCGTAGACGAGACCGTGCCCCAAGACGTGGTGCTGGTGCCGCGCTCGGTAGGGGTTCCCCTGCACGCGGCGGCACCGGCCACACTGCGGACTGTGGAACCCGCGTGAGACCTCGAACGAAGGTGCGCTATGGACACTGCCCTGCTTCTCGAATGGACCATCAAGGCGCTGCTGCTCATCGTCATCCTGCTGACGGGCTTCGCGTACCTGACGCTCATGGAGCGGAAGGTGCTGGCCCGCATTCAAGTGCGCATTGGGCCGAATCGGGCCGGGCCTTATGGCTTGTTGCAGCCCGTGGCTGATGGCATCAAATTGCTCTTCAAAGAAAGCATCATCCCGGCCAAGGCCGACAAGGTCATCTTCGTGCTCGCGCCCCTGATCACGGTGATTCCTGCGTTGGCGATCAACGCGGTGCTGCCTTGGGGCCGCACGGTGACGGTGTTTGGCCGTGAGGTCTCGCTCTATGTCGCGGACATCAACGTGGCCCTGCTGTATGTGATGGCCATCGCGTCCATTGCGGTCTATGGCGTGACCTTGGCGGGCTGGTCGTCGAACAACAAGTACGCGCTGCTGGGGGGGCTGCGGGCCGCGGCGCAGATGATCAGTTATGAGTTGGCCCTGGGCTTGTCGCTGTTGGGGCCGGTGCTGCTGGCCGGCAGCCTGTCGCTGGTGGACATTGTCGAATCCCAGCGGCGCATGTGGTACATCGTGTACCAGCCCTTGGCGGCCATCATTTTCTTCATCACCAGCGTGGCTGAGTTGAACCGCGCGCCCTTCGACTTGCCCGAGGCTGAGCAGGAATTGACCGCGGGCTATCACACCGAATATTCGGGCATGAAGTTCGCGCTGTTTTACATGGCCGAATATGTCAAGATGATCACCGTGAGCGCGCTGTTCGCGGTGTTGTTCTTGGGCGGCTATTTGGGGCCCTTTGAGAGCCAATACCCGTGGCTGGGCCCGATCTACTTGCTCATCAAGATCTTGGTGGGCCTGTATGTGCTGATTTGGCTGCGGGCGACTTTGCCCCGGTTCCGCTACGATCAGTTGATGCGCCTGGGGTGGAAAGTGCTCTTCCCTCTGGCGTTGTTCAATGTGGTGGTCACCGCGGTGTTCGTGGTGCTGCTGGGTTGAGCGGGGGAAGGGCCTCGCGGCCCGACCCTCAGGCATTGCCGAGTTTGACTTGTTTGGAGGCCATGCATGAGCAAGGTGCTGAACGACATCAAGGCCATCGGAAAGGGACTGGCGACCACCTTCCGCTCGATGCTGGAGCCGCCGGTCACGGTGCAATATCCAGAGCAGAAGCGGCCGGTGTCGAAGCGCTACCGCGGGCGGCATGTGCTGCGCCGTTATGAGAACGGCTTAGAGCGGTGCATTGGCTGCAGCCTGTGCGCGGCCGCCTGTCCCGCGGATGCCATCTTCGTCGAAGCCGCGGAGAACACCGACGAGGAGCGTTACTCGCCGGGCGAGCGCTATGCTGCGGTCTACGAGATCAATTACTTGCGCTGCATCTTCTGCGGCTATTGCGAAGAAGCCTGCCCGACGCAAGCCATTGTGCTGACGGACCAATACGAACTGTCGTTCACCGACCGGCGGGACGCCATCTACACCAAAGAGCGGCTGTTGGAACCTGTGCCCGCGGATGGCAAGCCCACGCCGCAAAAGACGCCGCCGGGGGTGTTTGTCAAGCCCATCCCCGAAATGCCCGACTTTCCGGAGTGGAAGCCGTAGTCTGCCGCGTTCGGGCGCATGCACACGAAGCGAGGGCGCTTATGGGACTCATGACCTTGTTCATCATCACCGGTGCGGTGGCCGTCGCGGCCGCGTTGGGGTTGCTGTTCGCCCGCAACGCGGTCTATGCCGCGCTTTTCTTGGTGCTCAACATGTTCGCGCTCGCGGTGCTTTACCTCTCGCTGGGCGCGCCGTTCATCGCCATGGTGCAAATCACCGTGTACGCGGGCGCGATCATGGTGCTCTTCTTGTTCGTCATCATGCTGCTGGGCGCGGAGCAACTGAAGGAAGACGGGGGCCCGATTGCCTGGCAGCGACCCTTGGCCTTGGTGTTGGGCCTGGTGCTGTTGGGCGAACTGGCCTACTTTGTGTTCGCCGCGCCGGCAGGGCGGGCCCGTTTGCTGCCGCCGCCCGAAGGGTTCGGCGATCCCCACACGGTGGGGCTGACGCTGTTTCAACAATACCTGCTGCCCTTTGAGGTCACTTCGGTGCTGCTGTTGGTAGCGATGATTGGCGCCATCGTGCTGGTGCGCCACGGCAAAGGCACCGCTGCCGATTCTGCCGCGGGGTCCGACGCGGAGTAATGCCAGGCCAGAGGAGGCGTGTATGGTTCCCACCTCGTTTTACATCTTCCTGGCCGCGCTGCTGTTTACCATTGGCGCGGTGGCTGTGCTGTTTCGGCGCAACACGCTGGTCATTTACATGGCCGTGGAGTTGATGCTCAACGCCGCGAATCTGGCCTTTGTCGCGTTCGCGCGGCAGTTCGAGGCCTTAGACGGTCAATTGTTCGTGTTCTTCGTCATGACCGTGGCTGCGGCCGAGGTGGCCGTGGGCTTGGCCTTGATTGTGACCATCTTCCGCACCAAGCATTCGGTAGACATTGACGCCATGCGGGAACTGAAAGGATAGCGGTATCGCACTGCTCACCGCTCGCCAGGAGAACCACTCATGCTTTTCGAAACCGTCTCTCACGGAGGCCCAACTTTCTTCCAACTGGCGCCGCTGGTGGTGTTCATCCCGCTGCTGGGCGCGACCATCAACTTCTTGTTCGGTCGCCGCATCGGCGAGCGGGGGGTGGCGGCCGTCGCGGTGACGGCCGCGGGCGCCGCGTTCGTGATCTCGGTGTTGCAGTTGCTTTCGTTGCGGGCCCACCCTGAGGGCGCAACCCAAGTGGTGGTGGAATGGATCACCATCGGCGACTTCCAGGTGCGCTGGGCCCAACTCATCGATACCCTTTCCGTGACCATGATGTTGGTGGTCAGCGGCGTGGGCACGCTGATTCACATTTACGCGACCGCGTACATGCATTACGATGTGCGCTATAAGAACGACCCGCGCCGCTATGCCCGCTTCTTCGGCTTCTTCAACTTGTTCATCGCGATGATGATGATTCTGGTCACGGGCGATAGTTACCTGACCCTGTTCGTGGGTTGGGAAGGCGTGGGCCTGTGCTCGTTCTTGCTCATCGGCTTTTGGTATGAGTTTGACCTTTTGGGCCGGCCCAGCACCGCGAACGCCCGCGCGGCCAAAAAGGCCTTCGTGGTCAACCGGGTGGGTGACTTCGGCTTCTTGCTGGCCATCTTCACCCTGTTCTGGTACTTCGGCACGGTGGAATTCCACGGCGTATTTGCCAAGGTGCACGAAGTGGCCGCGACGCATCCGCAGGTGTTGCTGGCCGTGACCCTGTTCTTGCTGCTGGGCGTCACGGGCAAGTCCGCGCAGATCCCCTTGTTCGTGTGGTTGCCCGACGCCATGGCCGGCCCCACGCCCGTGTCTGCACTGATTCACGCGGCCACCATGGTCACCGCGGGCGTGTACCTCATCACCCGTTCCGCGGAAATCTACCTGGCCGTGCCCCAGGCCCAAGCCATGGTCGCACTGGTGGGCGGCTTGACCGCGTTGGTGGCCGCGACGATGGCCGTGGCCCAATATGACATCAAGAAGGTGTTGGCCTATTCCACCATCTCCCAGTTGGGCTTCATGGTGGCCGCCGTGGGCATGGGCGCGTTCGTCGCGGGCATGTTCCACTTGGTCACCCACGCGTTCTTCAAGGCCCTGCTGTTCTTGGGCTCGGGTTCGGTCATCATCGCGCTGGAGCGCGCGCACCATCCCCTGCCCGACGACCCCGAGGCCCAGGCGTTGGCCCAACAACATGGCCATGGCCACCACGACGACCATGGCCACGATGGTCACGACCATGGCCACGAACCCTTCGATCCCCAAGACATGCGCAACATGGGCGGCCTGCTGCGCCGCATCCCCCTGACTTCGTGGACCTACATCATTGGCGGGCTGGCTTTGGCGGGCATCCCGCCTTTGGCTGGGTTCTGGTCCAAAGACGAGATTTTGCTTGAGGCCAAGCATTTGCAGCCCGTGGTGTATGCGCTGTTGACCGCGGCCGCGTTTTTGACCGCGTTTTATGTGACCCGGCAATTGGTCATGGTCTTTTTGGGACGCCCGCGCAGCGAAGCCGCGGCCCATGCTATCGAGAGCCCCAAGGCCATGACCGGCGTGTTGGTCACTCTGGCCGTGTTGTCGCTGCTGGGCGGCTTCATGAACGCGCCCGGCGTGCACGCGTTCGGCCATTGGCTGGAGCACGCGCTGCCCGAGGTGGAAGTCTTGCCCTTTGACTTGACCGTCGCGGGCATCTCCACGGGGTTGGCCCTGTTGTCGATGTTCTTGGCCTGGCGTTTGTACCAGGGCGTGCGCACGTGGGCCGAGTGGCAGCAAGATCCGCTGGAACGCCTTTTGGGCCCTGGTTTGTTCGGGTTCTTGCATCGTGCTTGGCACTGGGATGATTTCTATCAGGCCGTGTTCGTGCGCGGCTATGACGCGCTGGCGGCCTTCTTGGCGCACACGGTGGACTGGGCGTTTTGGCACGACTGGTTCCACGATACGGTGATCGCGGGCACTTACCGCTGGCTGAGCCGCTTCTTGGCCCAGCCCGTGGATCTGGGCATTGTGGACCGCATTGCCAACGAATTAGCGGGCTCGGTCAAGGGGTTGGCTTTGGTGGCCCGCCAGTTGCAGAGCGGCTATGTGCGCAACTATGCCTTGTCGGTGTTCATCGGCGTCGTGCTGATGTTAGGCTATCTGCTGTGGGTCGTGCGTTGATGCCCACCTGTAGGAAGGGGCCCGGGGGCCCCGCCCACGACCGATTCGTAATCGTTCATCTGCAACCGAGGAAGGCCCCATGAACATCACGGAGTTCCTTTTCCACCCTCTGAACCTGGTCACCTTCTTCCCCTTGGTGGGGGTGTTGTTGCTGTTGCTCACCCCCCGGGAGAACAAGAACCGGCTGCGTTGGATCGCCCTGCTGACCAGCGGCATAACGTTTGCCGTCTCGTTGGTGGTGTTGGCGCGCTTCGATGCGGCCGACCCCACCATCCAGATGGCCTATGAGCGGCCTTGGTTCCAAGTGGCAGGGCTGCAGATCAACTACATTTTGGGCGTGGATGGCCTGAGCATTTTGCTGCTCCTGCTGACCACTTTCCTCACGCCCATCGCCATCCTCTCCACTTGGTCCGCCATTGAGGAACGGGTCAAGGAGTTCATGATCTTCTTCTTGCTGCTGGAAATCGGCATGGTGGGCGTGTTCTTGGCCCTGGACCTGTTCCTCTTCTACATCTTCTGGGAGTTCACCCTGGTGCCCATGTACTTCCTCATCGGCATCTGGGGCGGGCCGAACCGGATGTACGCGGCCATCAAGTTCTTCCTCTACACCATGGCTGGCTCGCTGCTGATGCTGCTGGCCATCGTGTACATGGGCTTGCACTATGGCACCTTCTCGGTGCCCGCGATGCTGGAGCAGGGCGCGATTGGCGGGCCGGTGCAACACTGGCTGTTTTTGGCCTTTGCCGCGGCCTTTGCCATCAAAGTGCCTATGTGGCCGCTGCATTCGTGGTTGCCCGACGCGCACGTGCAAGCGCCCACCGCGGGCTCGGTCATCTTGGCCGGCGTGCTGTTGAAGATGGGCACCTACGGCTTCTTGCGCTTCAACCTGCCCTTGTTCCCCGAGGCCGCGCTGCACTACGCGCCCCTGATGGGCGTGTTGGCCGTCATTGGCATCCTGTACGGCGCGCTGGTGTCCTATCCGCAGCAGGATGTCAAGAAACTGGTGGCTTACTCCTCAGTGAGCCACTTGGGGTTCGTGATGTTGGGCCTGTTCGCGCTCACTGCCCAAGGCGTTGAGGGCGCGATCTTGCAGATGATCAACCACGGTATCAGCACCGGCGCTTTGTTCTTGGTGGTCGGCATGATCTACGAGCGCCGCCACACGCGTGACTTGGACCAATTCGGCGGCTTGTGGAAAATCATGCCCATCTATGGTGCGCTGACCTTGATCACGACGCTGTCGTCCATGGGCTTGCCCGGCCTCAACGGCTTCGTGGGCGAATTCAACATCCTGCTGGGCGCGTTTGGCTCCCAGGCCTTGGGCTCGCCCTTGTATGCGGCTTTCGCGGCCGCGGGCGTCATCTTCGCCGCGGTCTACATGCTGTACATGTTCCAGAAGATCTTCTTGGGCCCGGTCAAGCATGAGGTCAACAAGACCCTCAAAGACCTGAGCCCGCGGGAGATCATCACCCTGCTGCCTCTCATCGTGCTCATGTTCTGGATCGGCTTGTACCCCAAGCCCTTCTTCGCGCTCATGGACCCCGCAGTGCAGCATCTGCTCGCGGCGTTCAAGTGAGCCAGGGCTGGCCGCGAGGCCGGGCCCACCAGGCGGCCCTGCACGCGGGTCCGCGTGGCCTCGGGCAGGTCGCACGCCAACCCAACAGGAATCGAGAGCGATGGCGCAACAGGACGGGTCCTTGGATCGCAACACGACGGCGCAGCCGGCAAACATGACGCGCACCCATCGCATCGTATGGGGCGACAATTTGCCCTTTTTGCGCTCCCTTCCCGATGGGTGCGTGGACTTCATCTACATTGACCCGCCCTTCAACACCGGGCGGCAACAGCGCCGCATCCGGCTGCGCACGGTCCAAGATCCGCACGGCGACCGCACGGGCTTCCAAGGCCGCCGCTATCGCACTTTGAAAATCGGCTCCTTGGCCTTTGCCGACATCTTCGACGACTATCTGGCCTTTTTGGAGCCGCGGCTGGTGGAAGCCCATCGGGTGCTGGCCCCCCACGGCAGTCTGTTTGTCCATCTGGACTATCGCGAAGTGCATTATGTCAAGGTGCTGTTGGATGCTATCTTCGGCCGGGCTTCGTTTTTGAACGAAATCATCTGGGCCTACGATTACGGCGGTCGCTCCAAGCGGCGCTGGCCCGCGAAACACGACAACCTGCTGTGGTATGCCAAGGACCCGCGGCATTACACATTCAACTATGAGGCCATGGACCGAATCCCCTACATGGCGCCGGGGTTGGTGGGGCCTGAGAAAGCCCGGCGGGGCAAAACCCCTACCGATGTGTGGTGGCACACCATCGTGCCCACCACGGGCCGCGAGCGCACCGGCTACCCGACCCAGAAGCCCTTGGGCGTGCTGGAGCGCATCATCAAGGTGCACACCAACCCCGGCGACTTGGTGCTCGACTTTTTCGCAGGCAGCGGCACCACGGGAGAAGCCGCGGCCAAGCATGGGCGCATCTTTTGGTTGGTGGACCATCATCCTGAGGCCGTGCGCATCATGCAGCGGCGTTTGGCAGCCTATGCCCCGCGTGTCGAGCGCGGGCCAGACGCCTCCGCGCCTTCCCCGGTGACCGAGACTGAGCCCGCGCCCGCGTCTTCGACCGTGGGCAACGATTCGTCCTTTGGAGCATCGCCATGAACTTCAACCTTTCGGGTCAAGACTTCTACGCCATCTTGCCAGAGATTGTGCTGGTGGTGTGGGGCTCGTTGCTTTTGCTGCACCACGCGTTGTGGGGTCGGGCCAGAGACGACGCGCGCCAAATGGCCCTCTGGTCAGGGATGGGCTTCGCGGTGGCTTTGCTGCTGGCCTTGGCCCAACTGGGACGCAAGCCTTACCTCGCGTTCCAGGGCATGGTCATTGCCGACGCGTATGCCGCGTTCTTGGTGGCCTTGTTCGCGCTGAGCGGCCTCATCGGCATCATCATGGCCGCGGCTTACTTGCGCGACCAGGGCCTGGATCGGGCCGAGTATTACATCTTGTTGCTCTTCAGCGTTGCGGGCATGATGCTCATGGCTCGCGTCGCGGACCTGGTCATGATCTTCCTGGCCTTAGAGTTGTTCTCCATCCCCTTGTATGTTTTGGCCGGGTTTGCCCGCCCGCGGCCCCAATCTGAGGAAGCCGCGCTCAAGTACTTCTTGCTGGGCGCGTTCGCGGCGGGGTTCATGCTCTTTGGCATTGCCTTGGTCTACGGCGCGACGGGCTCCACCTCGTTGCCGGCCATTGTCGACGCGGTGGCCGCGGGGAACACCGACCGGGTGCTGCTCCTGGCTGGGAGCGCGCTGGTGCTGGTGGGGTTGGGTTTCAAAGTGGCCGCGGTGCCCTTCCACATGTGGACGCCCGATGTGTATCATGGCGCGCCCACCTCGGTGACCGGCTTCATGGCTGTCACGGCCAAGACCGCGGGCTTTGCCGCGCTGTTGCGCTTGTTCGTGCTGGTCTTCCCTCATTTGGGGGCTGAACTGGTGCCTGTTTTTTGGGCTTTGGCCGCGTTGAGCATGAGCCTGGGCAACATCGTGGCCATCGCGCAGCGCAACATCAAGCGCATGTTGGCTTATTCGTCCATCGCGCACGCGGGTTACATGCTCATGGCCCTGGTGGCCTTTGGACACGAAACCTTGGCGGCCAAAGCCGTGGCCGCGGTGCTGTTCTACCTGGTGGCCTACGCGCTGGCGACCTTTGGCGCGTGGTCGGTGGTCATCATGTTGGAACAACGGGAGGGCCGGGGCCTGACGCTGGACGACTACGCGGGCCTGGCGCGGCGGCAGCCATGGCTGGCCGCGGCCATGGCCGTCTTCATGCTGTCTTTCACGGGCGTGCCGCCTACGCTGGGCTTTTTCGGCAAGTTTTACCTCTTCCAAGTGGTGCTTCAGGCGGGCTTCCCGGGGTTGGCGCTGCTGGGCGTGCTGACCTCGCTGATCTCCGCGTACTACTACCTGCGGTTGGTGATGATCATGTACATGCGGCCGGGCGAGCCCGAGGTGCGACCTGTGCCCGCGGCCTTGCGTTGGACGGTGTATGGCACGGCGTTGTTGAGCGCGCTCTTCGGTTTGGTCTCGGCCGCGTCCCTGTTCACCTGGGCCGCGGAGGCCATCCTGCGCTTGGGGTGAGGCTGCGCACCCTCACGGCTGTCGCGTCAAATCGGGCTGCCCCGCCGCGCAGCCCCTGGGCATTCAGCCAAAGGGCGAGGCCGCGCGCCTCGCCCTTACCTGTTCCCCGCGCCTCGCACCCAGAGACACCGAGAACCCGGGGCGATATGGCCTCGTCTCCGCGCTTCCGGGCGCGTTCCTCGCGACCTGCCGCCCGTTCCCTGCGCTCTACTCCCGAGAGGCTGCCGCCGCCCAAAATTTTTGTGTATAATCCAGACGTGGCATGCATGGGGTCGGATTCGGCGAGGAGGGTGGCGTCGTGTCTTCTTCCCAAACCGTTTTGTTGGCCACTTTGGGCACTGCGCCTCAAGTTGTGACCGCGGCCTTGCATTTGTTGCGACGGCGTCGCGAGGCGATCGCCCAGGTCGATGTCTTCTGCACCCACGCGCCGCGTATTCAAGCGGCGCGTGAGCGTTTAAAAGCGACATTTGCCCAGTACCCGCGTTGGCCGCCCCTGACATTCGTTTCGCTGCTTGACGCTCAGGGCCGACCGCTGGTCGATGTGGTGACCAAAGACGACGCGCAGGCCGCCTTTCGCGCCATCTATCGCCACTTGCGCGAGCATAAGCGCCACGGCCGGCGGGTGCACTTCCTCATCGCCGGGGGACGCAAACCTTTGGCTTTGTATGGCATGGCGACGGCCCAGTTGCTCTTCGACGAAGACGATGCCCTGTGGCATCTCTATTCGGCTCCCGCGTTCCTCGAGAGCCGGCGCATGCTCCCCGGGCCTCAGGACGAGGTCGCGCTGGTGCCGCTGCCCGTGATCCTCTGGCCTCGTCTCGCGCCGGCTTTGGCCTTCGAGGATGAGGACGCCGACCCGTGGGCGGCCGTCGCGTGGGCGCGACGTTTGGCGCGCGACGAACGCCTGGCCCAAGCCCGGAGGTTTTTCCACCAATATTTGAGCCCGGCCGAACAACGGGTGGTGGCCGCGCTGGTGTTGGACGGCCTGAGCGATCAAGAGTTGGCTCAGCGCTTGCACCTTAGCGAACGCACCGTGGGCAATCACCTCAGCCGGGTGTATGACAAGGTCGCGTCGTTTTGGGGATTGGAGCGGGTCTCGCGCGTCCATCTGGTTGCTTTGTTGGGGGTGTATTTGCGAATTAGGGATTTTTCCTCAAGACCACCGGACGCGGCCGCGGCATAATGAGGGTACCTCAGCAGGAGGCAAACGTATGGCCATGGATGCCCAAATTTCTCGCCGTTATCGCTTGGCCTTGGCCGGGCTCTTGCACGACCTCGGCAAATTCGCGCATCGGGCTGGGGTGGCGTTCCGTGAGGGTTGGCGCGACCCCGAGACGCGAGCCGAGTTTCGCTACGCGCACGCGTATTTGACTTATGTGACGTTGCGGGAACTGCTGCCCGAGGCCTGGGCCGATGTCGCGCTCCTGGCGGGCTACCATCACGCTCCCAAAACGCCCGACCAGGCTCTTTTGCGGTTGGCCGACCAACTCTCGACAGGCGAGCGGGCCTCGGGCAATGCCAACCGCGATGACAGCGACCGAACCGCGCATCCGCAGATGTTGCATCCCATCTTCGCCCAAATTCGCCTGCCCGGTGGCCAAGGCCATCCTGACGCGGGCCGGACCGACCGCTTCTTCGTGCCTTTGGCGCCCTTGCGGCTGACTCGCACGGATCTGTTCCCACAGGCGCAGGCGCCCCCCGCCGCAGAGGTCTGGGCGCGCTATGAACATCTGTGGCAGCGGTTTACGCATGCCGCGGCGGATCTCAAGACCGCGGCCGAGGCCGGTTCCCTGGAACTGCCCGGCTATCTTGAGGCCATGCAAGCGTTGCTCATGCGGACCACTTGGGCCATTCCCGCGGCGTATTGGAGGCCCTACGCGGACATCAGCCTGTATGACCACAGCCGCGTGACCGCGGCCCTGGCGGTCGCGCTGGCCGATTTCGACACCGCGACATTGGAGCGTTTGCACGCTGCCTGGCACGCGCGAACGGGGCCCGCTTGGGAGGCGCCCGTCGCGCTTCTCATCGGCGGCGATCTCTCAGGTGTGCAGAAGTTCATTTACACCATCGCGGCCAAGGGCGCAGCCAAGAGCCTGCGCGGGCGTTCGTTCTATCTGCAGTTGCTCACCGAAGCCGTGCTGCGCTTTGTGTTACGGGAGTTGGACTTGCCCTACACCAACGTGATCTACAGCGGCGGCGGGAATTTTTACTTGCTCGCGCCTTTGCACGCCGCGACGCGGCTCCCTGACCTGCGGGTGCAAGTGACTCAGCGGCTGTGGCATTACCACGGGGCCGATGTGTACCTGGCCTTGGGCGCCGCGACCGTGCCGTTGAAGGGTTTTCAGCCGGGCGCGTTCCCCACATATTGGGGGCAAATGCACGCGAACATGCAACATCAGAAATCTCGGCGTTATGCCGAACTCGCCCCCGACGCGCTGGCTGCGTTATTCGAGCCGCCGTCTTATGGCGGCAACCCCCGCGCGGTGTGCAGTGTGTGCGGCAGCGAAGCGCGCGCGGTTGACCGTTGGGACGAATGGGAGGGCCAAGAGCGTATTTGCACCCTGTGCCGCTCTTTCGTTGACCCGCTGGGCAAAGCCCTGGCCCAAGCCGTGGCCGTGCGTTGGCAGTGGCGCGCCGCGCCGCAGCCTGGCGAGGGCCCCGCGACCACGGCTCGTTTCGACGACATTTTGCGGGCCTTTGGCGCGGAGGCGCGGGTGTTGACCTCGTGGAATGCGCTCGCGGCCGACGCGGTTGCAGTGAACGCGCGCCTTAGCCTATGGCTGTTGGATGACCCGCCCCCGGGCCAGGCGTGGCCCCGGCTGCCCTACGCGGTCTGGGCCCGTTACGCGGTGACGCACATCCCCACTGTGGCCGACGCGAACGAAGCCCAGGCCATTGCCGCGCGACTCTCAAAGGCTGATCTCGAGGAGCAGCCCCCCAAGCCGGGCCTCCCCAAGACTTTCACCCATTTGCAGGTGCAGACCCAAGGGGGCTTCCATCGTTTGGGCGTGCTGCGCATGGATGTGGACCATTTGGGCCGCATCTTCCAGCAAGGCTTGGGCTCTATGGCGACCCCGTCACGCCTGGCCACGTTAAGTCTTCAGATGAGCCTGTTCTTCGAAGGTTGGGTTGAGCGCTTGCTGAAAGCCGACCCATGGCGCAATTTGGTCTACGCAGTATACGCAGGCGGTGACGACTTGTTCTTGCTCGGCCCGTGGGATCAAATGCCCGAGTTAGCCCTGCGCATCGTCGACGACTTCGCGGCGTACACAGGGGGCCATCCTGACCTGCACCTGAGCGGCGGGCTGGCCTTCGTTCACGGCAAATATCCCATCTACCAGGCCGCGCAAGACGCAGGGGAGGCAGAATCTCAGGCCAAGGCCGCGGGGCGCAATCGCTTCACTTTTTTGGGTCACGTGTGGACTTGGGACGAATTTCGGGCCTTGCGCACGCGGTATGCGCGGTTGCGCGCGCTGGTGCACGACGCGGCGGGCGCTGGGGAGGAGTCAGGCTCGCGGGCCGCGCGGTCGCTACTGCGGGTGCTGCAAGATCTGGCGAGGGCCATGGAGGCCCGTAACGGGCCCAACGGACAGCAAGTGGTCTGGGGCCCGTGGATGTGGCGCGCGGCATATCAGTTGCACCGCATGGCCGAACGCGACCCGGCCCGGGGAGAGGCTTACCTCGCCATTGCGCGCGAACTCGAAGCCGACCATTTCGCGAATTTGCCCATGTGGGGCGCGGCCGCCCGCTGGGCGGAGTTGTATGTGCG
>CAYUOX010000035.1:0-13069 GCA_964446575.1 uncultured Anaerolineaceae bacterium
ACATGCTGTACAACGGCGATGACGGAGGAAAGTAGGCCGCCGGAAGCCGCCAGAGAGGGGTGGGCAGCGGCTGGAACCCGCCCTCGGTGGAAGACGGCCGAAGTTCCCTCCCGAGCCGCCCGGGGGAACGGGCGCCCCGCGCCCCAGTAGTCCGGGCCGGAGCCTCACCGTTACCCGAGGGCCTCATGGCATCTTGCCGTGGGGGTAGAGCGGGTCGTGGGTCCTTCCCACGGCCAAGAAGGGTGGTACCGCGGGTTGGTCCTCCCGTCCCTTCGAGGGCGGGAGGCTTTTTGCTTTCGTGCGCCCTGCGCGGGCGCGCGTGGGCGTGGCCCCGCGGCCGGCCAGGTGCCCGTGGCGGAACCATGGCGCGGTTGGTGCCACGCATCGCCGCGCGATGGCCTTGGCCCGACCATGCCCCGCGTGCCCCTGGCTCGAACCCTGGACGCGCGTTCGGCGTCGAGCACGCCGTCGATGGCGGCGACTCTTAGGAGGCCTCTCATGCTCGCAGAACTGGAACGGCTTTACCAGCAAGCCTTGGCCGAACTGGAGGCCATCTCTGATACGGCCGCGCTGGAAGCGTGGCGCGTGGCCCACTTGGGCCGCAAAGCGCCTTTGATGCAGGCCTTCGGCCGTATGCGCGAACTCCCGCCCGAGGAGCGGCCCCGGGTGGGCCGGCGCATCAACGAACTGCGCGACGCGCTGCAACAGGCCTACGAAGCCAAGGCCGAGGCCCTACGCCAGGCTGAATTGCAGCGCGCACTGCGCGAAGAGCGCTTGGATGTCACCCTGCCCGGCCGGCCCCGCCCGTATGGCCGGTTCCACCCCACCACGCAGACTATTCGCGAAATCGTGCGCATCTTCCAGAGCATGGGCTTTCAGGTGTTTCAGTCGCGCGAGGTCGAAACCGACGAATACAACTTCCAATTGCTCAACATTCCGCCCCACCACCCCGCGCGTGACATGCAAGACACCTTCTACGTGGCCACGCCGGGGGTGGACGCGGACGAAACCCCGCCAGTGGTGCTGCGCACCCACACCTCGCCGGGTCAAATTCACGCCATGCGGCATTATGCCGCGCAGGACCCCGACAACCCGCCCCCGATTCGGGTGGTGCTGCCCGGCATGGTCTTTCGCTATGAGCAAATCACGGCCCGCTCTGAGATCCAATTCACCCAAGTGGAAGGCTTGGCCGTAGGGCGGCGCATCACCTTCAGCGATTTGAAAGGAACGCTCACCGAGTGGGCCCGCCGCATGTTCGGCGCCCAGGCGCGCACCCGCTTCCGCCCGTCTTACTTCCCCTTCACTGAGCCCAGCGTTGAGATGGATGTGGAATGTTTCTTGTGCGGCGGCAAGGGCTGCTCGGTGTGCAAATATACGGGCTGGCTCGAAGTGCTGGGCGCGGGCATGGTGCACCCCGTGGTGCTGCGCAATGGCGGCTATGACCCCGAGCGCTACAGCGGCTTCGCGTTCGGCATGGGGCCCGAGCGCATCACCATGCTGCGCTATGGCATCCAAGACATTCGCCACTTTTGGCGCAACGACGCGCGCTTTTTGGAGCAGTTTTGACCGCACGGCCGGACGCGTTCGCGCGGCCTTGGTCGCTGCGCATCCGCCTCATCGGATTCTCGACCTGGGAGGCTTCCCATGAAAGTGCCCCTGTCGTGGCTCAAAGACTATGTCGATATTGCCCTGTCGGTCGAAGACCTGGCCAACCTGTTGACTTCCCTGGGCTTGGAAGTGGAAGCCGTGCATTATGTTGGCTTGCCCACCCCACCCGCGGACGCGCGCCTCGATTTCAAAGTCTCGGGCCTGGGCTGGGACCCGGACAAAATCGTCGTGGCTGAAGTGCGCGAGGTGCGGCCCCACCCCAACGCGGATCGCTTGGTGCTGGCCCGGGTGTACGACGGCCAAGAGGAGCACCAAGTGGTCACGGGCGCGCCGAATCTCTTCCCCTACAAAGGGCAGGGGCCCCTGGAGCCGCCCCTCAAGGTGGCTTACGCGCGCGAAGGCGCGGTGCTGCTCGACCCCTACAACCCCGGCGGCACGCTGCGCCTCAAACGGCGTAAGATTCGCGGCATTGAGTCCTATTCCATGGTGTGCTCTGAAAAAGAACTGGGCATTTCGGACGAGCACGAGGGCATCATTGTCTTGGACCCCGACGCGCCCACGGGCACACCCTTGGTCGATTACATGGGCGACGCGGTCTTCGACCTGGCCATCACGCCCAACATGGCTCGCGCGCTGGGCATCTTGGGCGTGGCGCGCGAGGTGGCAGCCGCGTTGGGCACCGAACTGCGCCTGCCCGACACCGCGGTGGTCATGGAAGGCCCGTCCATCCAAGGCCGCGTGGACGTCCAAATCACGGACCCCGACGCCAATCCGCGCTTTGCCGTGGGGCTTATTGAGGAAGTGACCGTGCGGCCGAGCCCCTATGAAATTCAACGGCGTCTCAAACTGGCCGGTATGCGGCCCATCAACAACATCGTCGATGCGACCAACTACGTCATGCTCGAGTGGGGCGAACCGTTGCACGCGTTTGACTACGACATCCTGGTGGAACGGGCAGGGGGCCGCCCCCCGACCATCATCACCCGCCGCGCCCAGCCCGGCGAGCGCTTGACCACGCTGGATGGCGAAACCCGGACCCTGCCACCGTATGCGGTGCTGGTTACCGATACCGCGGGCCCTCTCTCCATCGCGGGCGTCATGGGCGGCGCGGAGAGTGAGGTGCAGCCCACCACCCGCCGGGTGCTGCTCGAAGCCGCGGTGTGGGACCCGGTCACCATCCGCCGGGTGAGCAAGGCCCTCAAGTTGACCACCGAGGCCGCGTATCGCTATCAGCGCGGGGTGCACCCGGCCTTGGTCGAACCCGCGCTGCACCGGGCCCTGGAACTCATGCGCCGTTGGTCTGGCGGTGTCGTGGCCCAAGGTGTGGTCGACCGCTACCCCAAGCCGCATCGCGATACGGTCAACCGTTTCCGCGCCGCGGACATTGAGCGCCTGCTGGGCCTGAACTTGACCCCCGAAGCCATCGCGGCGTTGCTGCGGCGGCTGGACTTCCGCGTCACCGTGCACGACGACGGCACCATCGAAGCCCAAACGCCACCCCACCGGCTTGATATTGGCGAGGGCGTGGTGGGCATCGCGGACCTGGCCGAGGAGATCGCCCGGCTGTACGGTTATGATCGCATCCCGGCCACCCGCTTGGCCGACGAATTGCCGCCCTATGTGGGCCTGGAGCGGGCCCGCCGCGAAGACCGCATCAAAGACGCGTTGGTCAACCTGGGCCTGCAAGAGGTCATCACCTACCGCCTGACCGCGCCCGAACGCGAGGCGCGCGCGACCATCTCCGGCGAGCCGCGGCCCGAAAGCGAATATGTCCGCCTGGTAAACCCCATTGCCCACGACCGCCGGGTGCTGCGCCAACGCCTATTGCCCAACCTGCTGGAGGTTGCGGAGCGCAACGCGCGCGTGGCCCCGCGGCAGGCGCTGTTCGAATGGGGGCCGGTTTTCTTGCCGCGTGACGAAGGGCTGCTGCCCGACGAGCCGCAGCGTTTGGCTTTGCTGCTCACCGGGCCGCGGGAAGAGGCCTTTTGGGCCGGCGCCGCGGTGGAGGCCATGGACTTCTACGACCTCAAAGGCATCGTCGAGACATTAGCGCGGTTGCTCCACCTGCCCCAGCCCCTGCGCTTTGAGCCTGGTGAGCACGAGTCCATGCATCCGGGCAAGACCGCGCGGGTGCTCTTGGGAACGACATTGTTGGGCCATGTGGGCGAACTGCATCCGGAGGTCAAGGGCCGTTACGATTTTGGCCCCGCGGCGGTGTTGGTGGCGGAGTTGGATGGCTGCGCGCTGCGGGACGCACTGCCCGAGCGGTTTGCACTGCAGCCAGTGCCTCAATTCCCACCGGTGATCGAAGACCTGGCCTTTGTGGTGGACGAGGATGTGCCCGCGGCCGCGGTGGAAGCCGCAATTTGGGCTGGTGGCGGCGCGTATGTGCGCGCGGTGACCCTGTTCGATGTGTATCGCGGCGAAGCCATCGGCCCGGGCAAGAAGAGCCTGGCCTACCGGGTGACCTACCAGGCGGCAGACCGCACGTTGTCAGACAAAGACGCGGCCCGCATCCGCAAGAAGATTGTCAAGCGGGTGGCCAAAGAGGTGGGCGGCACCCTGCGCGGGTAGTCCGCGGCCTGGCTTGTCAACACGAACGCCCCGTCGTTGCGACGGGGCGTTTTTGGTGGAGATGGCGGGAATCGAACCCGCGTCCGGAAGAGTGGGCGCTCGGACTTCTACGAGCGTAGCCGGTTGTTCGTGCACCTCAGGGCGCCACAACCGGCAAAGGGCCTTGCCCTGAGGTCGCCGCTGACGCTTACGCGCCAGGCCGCGGCGAGCCTGGCGCGGCACCCCGACTTTGTGCCGCCCACACCGGCCCCGGTCGGGGATCGGAGCCGGGGGACGGGCTCCCGCTCTCAGGGGAGCCTACCCCGCTATCGCTGCATTAGGCAGCGACGGGCAGGGCAGAGACAGGAGTGCGCACGGCACTTCTTGTGCTTGCGCGGGTTTTACGAGGTCGCGCACCTCGGCTCGCCATCCGGCACCCACGCTCTCCCGTCGAACCCATGCATCCCCACAGGCACCTTTATTATACCCCACGATGCAAGCCCCTGCACGACAAAATGGGCCGCGGAGCGGGCGGCAGCCGCGGGCGTGCTTGGGGGCGAGCAAGGGCTGTGCCGCGCTCGGCCGCTTTGGCCACGCGCGGAGGGATTTTGAGGCAGGGCGTCGGCCCCGCGCGGCCGCGCGAGGCCGCGGGGGACGCATGTCAGGCCGGGTTCGTGGATGTGGCCGCGCGCGCGGCTTGTTGGCGTTCGCGAGCCTGGCGCAGCAACGCTTGCGCGGCCGCGCGGTTGGCGGGCGTATCACCGCCCAGCATGGCGGCCAGTTCGGCTACGCGGTCCTGCTCGTTGGTGAGCGCGCGCACTTGCGTGCGGGTGCGCTGGCCGTGCACCACTTTTTCCACCCGTAAATGTTGGTCGCCGAACGCGGCCAATTGGGGCAAGTGGGTGACGCACAACACTTGATGGTGACGGGCCAGGCCCCACAACATCTCGCCCACCACCGCGCCGACACGGCCGCCAATGCCTTGGTCGATCTCGTCGAAAATGAGGGTGGGCACAGGGTCGGCCTGGGCCAGCGCGGCTTTGAGGGCCAACATCAGACGCGAAGTCTCACCGCCCGATGCGATCTTGGCCAGGGGTTTGAAGCCCTCGCCGGGATTGGGCGCGATGAGGAACGCGACTTGGTCGACCCCCGAAGCGTCATAGGCCACGGTGGTGCCGTTGGGCAACGGCAGGCCCTGAGGGTCGGGCCGGGTGGTCAGTTCCACCCGAAAGCGGGCGGCCGTCATGCGCAGCCGACGCAGACCGGCCTCGACTTGGCGGGCCAATTGCTCGGCAGCCGCGCGGCGGGCTTTTGAGAGGTCCCACGCCTTTTGCCCGGCTTCGCGGCGCAACGCGTCGCGGCGGGCTTCCAGTTCGGCGATGCGATCGCTCGCGGTTTCAATGGTGGTCAACTCTTCTTGGGCGCGTTGGGCAAACGCCAGCACATCTTCCAGCGTGGGGCCATATTTGCGCTTGAGGTCGTCGAGCAAGGCCAAGCGGCTTTCGACCTCGTCCAGGCGGCGGGGGTTGAATTCCAACGCGTCCGCGTAATCTCGCAGCGCGCGAGCCAGTTCGCTCAGGCCTTCCAGATGGGCTTGGGCCGTGGCCGCCAGTTCGGCTTGGGAGGGATCGACCGCGGCCAGGTGCTCCAGCGCGTCGACCACTTGGCCCAGCGCGTCGGTGACCGCGGGGGCTTCGGGGAGCCCTTCGTCCAGCAACAGCAGGGCTTGGCGGGTGAGGGAGGCGAGTTGCTCCGCGTGGGCCAAGCGGGTGCGTTCGGCCCGCAAGGCTTCTTCTTCTGCAGGATCGATTTGCGCGGCCGTGATTTCGTCGATTTGATAGCGCAGGATGTCTGCTTTGCGGGCCGCGTCGCGCGCCAGGGCCTGCAAGCGGGCCAGTTCGTCCTCGAGGGCCTGCAATTGGCGGTAGGTGGCGCGATAGGCTTCCAGCAGGGCCTCGGCCCGAGCGAAGCGATCCAACAGCAGCCGGTGGGCTTTGGCGCGGCGCAAGGACAGGTGCTCGGCCTGGCCGTGGAGATCGACCAACGCGCTGCCAATTTGGCGCAGCAGGCTTACGCTGACGCTGCGGCCGTTGATGCGGGCGATGTGGCGCCCTTGACGACGCACTTCGCGGGCCAAGATGACCTGGTCGGCCGCGTCGGGATCCAGCAAATCTTCGGCTTGCAGCCATTGGCGCACTTGCTGCCCCGTGGGCCCTTCGAGGGTAAAGATGCCTTCCACATAGGCCCGGTCTGCGCCTTCGCGGATGAGCAAAGTGTCGGCGCGCGCCCCCAGCAGCAACTGTACCGCGTCGAGCAAGATGGACTTGCCCGCGCCGGTCTCGCCGGTGAGCACCACCAGGCCGGGGCCGAAGGTCAGTTGCACTTCTTCGAGGATGGCCAGGTTTTGCACACGCAGTTCGCTGAGCATCGAGCGCCTCGCTCGGCATACCGTGGGTTAGAAGGCCCACAATGGCCGTTGTAGACGTTTGGAGGCCTGTCGCGCGATGCGAGGGATGACTTCGTCGCCAATGCCGTCGCGGTGTACATCGCGCGCGGCCACCAATGTGGTTCCGCGGCCCAAGAAGGGGTCCAATACCGTCTCGCCCACGAAACTGTAGGCCTTGACGCGGCGCGCGGGCCATTCATAAGGGAAGGGAGCCACGTGCGACCGCTGCGCGCCGTTCTTCTCTGGCTTGAGCAGCCAGACATCGGATTTCTTGATTTTCAGCCCAAACTCCTTGTCCAACTTCGATGCCTCACGCTGCTTAGGCGTGACGTGCGCGTATTTGCGGCGCCCTTTGGGCGCGAGTTTTTCGAATTCTAAGATAAATTCGTGCGCGTAACTGAGCAAAATGCCGCCGGGGTGGGGATGCGTGCCGAAGTGGGCACGTGCGGAATTGGTTTTGTGCCACACGATTTCGCGTTTGAAGATGAGCCCAATGGTTTCGCGCTGGCCGATGGTCTTGCCCACCAAATTGCGCGAGCGGAACGTGCCTTGTTGGCGCGCGGGCAAGTTCATGATGTTGAGGAAGGCTTTGCGGCCGGGCTGCAGGACGCGATAGCCCTCGCGCCATACCTGCCCGATTTCGCGAAGCCACGGGGCCACGTCGTGGATGTGCCCCAAATCGCTTTGGAGCGGTTCGGGGGCGTACATTTTGGCGTTGAAGGATGGCGGCGAAGTGATGACCCAATGGACGCTGGCAGCGGGCACGTGATGCATGTCGCGGGCGTCGGCCACGCAAATGCGCTGCCGGCTCGAACCGAAAGGCCGTTCCCACTGCTGGGGGAGGTCCTCCGTTGGCGTGAGGCGCGCGCCAGGGGGCTTCCCCGCTTGGACCAAGGGCTCCAAGGCCGCGCGTTCAGGGCGATATTGCCGCCCACTGGCCGCGCGACACGCGGGGACCGCGCCGCGACGCATCCGCGCGTGCATCTGGGCCCCAGAGATGCCCAGAATTTGAGCCGCCTCGCCCGCAGAAAGATAGCGGCGCGGCGCGTAATCTGAGAACGGCGAAGACGTGGACGCGGGCATGGTGCTTTCATTGTATCACGCCGGCATGACCCTGTGCGGTATAATCGCGTCGGAGTTCGATCATGGACGAGCCTACGCGTTTGGATGAGCCCGCGGCCGAGACGCCCGCGGCCGAGCCCGCGGAGCAGCCCCCGGCCGAGGTCCGCGCGGAGGACGAGGCCGCCCCCGATGCGGCCGAGGCGCGCGCATCGTTCGAGTCCGCGGCCGAGTCCGCGCCCGCGACGCAGGCCACGCCACCGCGGCCGCGGCCCCGGTCGCGACGCACCCCGCGACGGGCCTGGTTCGCCCCGCTCGCGGCTGACGAGCAGGCCCAACTGCGGCGTTTTCTGCTGCGCTGGACCCGCCCCGGCTGTGGCTTGGGATTGACGTTCGCGTTGACCCTGGCCCTGTGGGCGTGGGCGGTGATGCATCCGCAGCCGGTGCTGTGGTTGTTGGGCGCGCTGCTCACTCCGTGGACCACGCCCATCGTCGGCGCGGCATTGGGTTTGGTGTTGGGCTCGCGCGCGGTGCTGCGCCGCAGTGTAGGCCTGATCTTGGCCCTGGGCGTGGCTGCCTGGCTGGTGGGCTTTGGGGTTGGCTGGCTGGTGCGCGCCGGAGGGCAGGATGTGCCCTTGCAGGCCAGCGCGTTGGCCGCGCCCGATATGACGGTGTTTGTGAGCACGTTGGTGGCCGCGGTTTGGGCCACGGTGTTGTTGGCCCGCCGTCGCGCAGCCGCGTTGCTGCCGGGCGCGGCTTTAACCTGGACGGTCGGCCTGCCGCTGTTTTGGGCCGGCGTGTATTTGGCCGTTGGCCAGAATCAGGCCGCCTCGTGGGCGCTGACCGCGTTCGCCACGCATTTGTTTTGGGCCTGGGTGCTGGCAGGTGTGACGCTCATTTTCTTGGGGCTGTACCCTTCGTCGTGGGGCAGTTATGGCTTGATGGCGTTGTTCTTCGGGCTGGGCGTGGTCGCCTTTCTGTTGTATGCCGAAGCCGATTTGCAACGCCGCGCCTGGGCCCCCGGGACGCTTGACCAGGGCGGTGTTGCGGCTGAAGTCGTGGCTGCACCCACAACGCCGCGCGCGGAGCCGTCCCCCAACCCCACCCCCAGCCCCAGCCCGCGCCCCAGCCCGACACCCACGCCGCCGCCTTCGCCCACAACCGCGCCTTCGCCCGCCGCGGCTGTGGCGACGTACACCGTCGAATGGCCCACCCCCACCCCGTCGCCCACGGCCACGCCCATCTACGCGGTGGTGCGCGCGTCCGCCCGGTACACCGGCATCTATGTGCGTGAAGGGCCGGGCTTTGACTACCGCGCGTTCACTGGCCTGCTCAACGGCACGCTGGTCATTGTGCTGCCCGAGCAGGTCGAAGCCGACGGAACCCGGTGGGTCAAGGTGCGCTTCGAAGAGTTTGGGCGTACCAAAGAGGGCTGGGTGTTGTATCATTTGTTGGTCTTCGTCACCCCCACTCCAACGCCTTTGGATTAGGAGGCCGCTATGCCCCGCAAGGACATTCGTTTCGGCACCGATGGCTGGCGCGGCACCATTGCCGAGGATTACACCTTCGCCAATGTGCGCCGCGTGGCCCAAGGTTTCGCACGCTATTTGCTCGACCAAGGCCACCGGGATGCGTGGGTGGTGGTGGGCTATGACAAACGCTTCCACTCGGAAAACTTCGCCGCGGCCGCGGCCGAGGTGTTGGCCGCCCATGGCTTGCGGGTCTACCTGACCCAAGAGGCCACCCCCACGCCGGTGATTTCCTACGCGGTTGTGGATAAAGGCGCCGTGGGGGCCATCAACATCACGGCTTCGCACAACCCCCCTGGCGACAACGGGTTCAAAGTGCGTGACCAGCACGGCGGCGCGTTGCCCCCTGATGCGTTGCGGGCCGTCGAGGCGCACATTCCCCCCACGGAGGACGCGGTCCAACGGCTGCCTTTGGCCGACGCGCAAGCGCAAGGCCGAGTGGTGGTGTTTGACCCCAAACCCGCGTATGTGGCCCACCTGCGCGAATTGGTGGACCTGGAGCGCTTGCGGCAGGCCGGGCTCAAAGTGCTGGTGGACCCCATGTGGGGCAATGGCGCGGGCTGGTTCCCCATGCTCATCGGTGGCGGCGCGACGGTGGTGGAAGAAATCCACAACACGCGCAACCCCATCTTCCCCGAGATGAAGCGACCCGAGCCCATCCCGCCGAACGTGAATGTGGGGCTGGCCGAAACCGTGCGGCGAGGGGCCGACGTGCTCATCATCAACGATGGCGACGCGGACCGCTTGGGTCTGGGCGACGAGCACGGTCGTTTTGTGGACCAGCTCAAAGTGTACGCGCTCCTGGCCTACTACTTCCTGGAGGTGCGCGGCGAACGCGGGCCCATTGTCAAAACCCTTTCCACAACCGCGCTGCTCAACAAAATGGGGCAGAAATATGGGGTGCCCGTCTATGAAACCGGCGTGGGCTTCAAATATGTGGCGCCCAAAATGCTGGAAGTGAACGCGCTCATCGGCGGTGAAGAATCGGGCGGTTACGCGTTTCGCAACCACGTGCCTGAACGAGATGGCATTTTGGCCGGCTTGTACTTGTTGGACATGATGGTGCGGCTGAACAAGCGGCCGTCCGAGTTGGTCGACTTGCTGTTCCGCGAGATCGGGCCTACGCATTACAAACGCATCGATGTCCCGTTCCAAGGCGACCGCGCGCCTATCGAAGCCCGGGTACGGCAAGCCCGGCCGCAAACCATCGGCGGGCTCAAGGTCGTGGGCTTCCGAGATCTGGATGGCTACCAGTTCTTGTTAGAAGACGGCGGTTGGCTGCTCATTCGCTTTTCGGGCACCGAGCCCCTGCTGCGGGTGTATTGCGAAACCACTGACGAAAGCCGCTTGGACGCGATTTTGCGCGACGGCCTGCGCATTGCGGGCGTCGCAGCCCCGGGAGCGTGAGCGATGTGGGTGGACACCCACGCCCATGTGCACTTGGACGCCTTTGACGCCGACCGCGACGCGGTGCTGGCACGGGCGCGGCAGGCGGGTGTCACGACTTGGATCGATCCGGCGTTGGATGTGGCCTCCGCGCGGCGGGCGGTGGCCTTGGCCGAGGCCTATGGTCCGGGGTATCTCGTGGCGGTGGGGGTCCATCCGAACAGCGTGGCGCGCGCCTGGCACGGCGCAGCGACGTTGGAGGCGTTGCGCGAACTGGCCCAGCATCCGCAAGTGGTGGCCATTGGCGAGATCGGACTGGACTACTATCGTGACCACACGCCGCGGGCCCAGCAGCGGGCCGCGCTGGAAGCCCAATTGGCCCTGGCCGCGGAGGTGGGGCTGCCCGTGATTTTGCACCAGCGCCAGTCAGTGGACGATGTGTTGGACATGCTGGCTGATTGGGTGGCGGACCTGCGGGCCCAGGGGCATCCGCTGGCCGCGCGTCCGGGGGTGCTGCACTCCTTTTCGGGGGATGTGGATCAAGCCTTGCGGGCCGTGGCTTTGGGCTTCTTCATTGGCATAACCGGGCCGGTGACCTTCAAGAACGGCGAGACCATGCGTGCGGTGGCGCGCGCGGTGCCGCTGGAACGCTTGCTTTTGGAGACCGATGCGCCATTCATGGCGCCGCACCCGCATCGGGGCCGGCGCAACGAGCCCGCGTGGGTTGTTTGGGTGGGGCGTCGGGTCGCTGCGGAGCGCGGCATCGAAGTGGCGCGTTTGGGGCAACGCACCACCGCGAATGCCCGAGGTCTCTTTTATCCTTCTAAATTATAAGAGCAAAACGCGTTGACAGGGTTGGCCTTTTATGCTATAGTTTAGTTTGCCTTGTTCGTCAAAGCCCACTCTCTCGGAAGGAGGAGTATATGTGGCGTAATCGCAAGTTTTGGCTGGTGTTAGCGCTGGTCGCGATGCTGGCCCTCGCGTTGGCGGCCTGCGGTGGTGCGGCCGAGGAAGCGACCCCCGCGCCGGCTACCGAAGCCCCGGCGACCGAAGAGGCGCAGCCCACCGAGGCGCCGCAAGCGACCGAAGAGGCGCAGCCCACCGAAGAGGCCATGCCGGCGCACACCGGTGCCTGGGTGGACGAGGTGACCTTTATCACCGAGACCGACAGCCAGGCCGCGGTCAAGCGCCTGCAAGAAGGCCTGATCGATGTGTACGCCTTCACGATCGGCAACCCTGAACTGTACAAGACGGCCAAGGAAGACCCCAATGTCAAGGTTGTCGAATTCTTCGGCGTGTACAATGAGTTGACCATCAATCCCTATGGTGTGGCTTACGAAGAAGAACCCGCGGAAGGTGAGCCCTTCGTAGTCGAGCGGGATGGCACCAAGGTCAAGCCGGAATTCGACAACGGCGTGATGAACCCCTTCGCGAATCCCAAGGTGCGTGAGGCGCTGAACTGGCTGGTGGACCGCAATTACATTGCCCAGGAAATCATGGGCGGTCTGGCCACCCCCAAGTATCTGCCCATCACCAGCGCCTTCCCCGACTACGCGCGCTATATTGACACGGTGCGCGAAATCGAGGCCAAGTACGCCTATAACTTCGAGAAGGCCCAAGAGGTCATCTCCGCGGAAATGGAAGCCATGGGCGCGGAGATGAACGAAGAGGGCATCTGGACGTACAACGGCGAGCCCGTGACCATCGTAATCCTCATTCGCGTCGAGGATGAGCGCAAGGAAATCGGCGATTATGTCGCCAACCAGCTGGAAGAGCTCGGCTTCCAGGTTGAGCGCCGCTACGGCACCTTCTCCGACCTGGGCGCGTACTGGATTCGCGGCAACCCCGCGGATGGTGAATGGCACATCTACACCGGTGGCTGGATCACCACCGCGGTGGATCGCGACCAAGGCAGCAACTTCGAGTTCTTCTACACGCCGCGCGGTTTAGGCATTGCCCTGTGGCAGGCTTATCGCAACTCCGAAGACTTCGATACCGCGGCTAAGAAGTTGGCCAATAACGAGTTCGCGGACATGGCCGAGCGTGACGAACTGTTCCGCACCGCGCTGCGTTTGGCCAACGAAGAGGCCGTGCGCATTTGGTTGGTGGACCAGAAGTCCTTCTCCGTGGTCCGCAGCGACATCCACGTGGCCTATGACTTGGCCGGTGGTATTTCCGGTGCCGTGCTCTGGCCTTACACCCTGCGCGTGGGTGATGAGGTCGGTGGTTCGGTCACCTGGGTGAACGCGGATGTGTTGTCTGATGTGTGGAACCCGGTGGGTGGCTCGGACGCCATCTACGACATGCAGGTCATCCGCGCCACGGGTGACTGGGGTGTTGTGAGCGACCCCTACACCGGCTTGGCTTGGCCGCAACGCATTGAGCGGGCCGAGGTCTTCGCGATCCAAGGCACGCCCATCACCAAGACCCTCGACTGGGTGACCTTGGAGTTCGTGGATGACATCCAGGTGCCCGATGATGCGTGGGT
>CAYUOX010000036.1:0-3628 GCA_964446575.1 uncultured Anaerolineaceae bacterium
TTCCCATAAAGCACATCGCCAGCGTGAAAGACGTTTTTCGTACTGCGTACCTGTGTAGCCCAACCGTGATCTAGCAACCTCCCCGTTTCTTTCTCTATATGTTCCAATCCTATGTAGGGCGTATCGGGCGCGAGAGCGTCAGGATTTGCTCGTTCCAATGAAGGGGTAACGACTTCCCCCAATGTCGTCCACACCCACCCCGGGGGCAGGGGCGGGCGTTCGTCCGCCGGGGCCGTGGTGGACGGGGCGGCGGGGGCAGTAGGCTCGGCAGGGGTTGGCGCGGATGGGTTCGGTTTCGGCATGGGTCATGGTTTCCCGGAAAGAGGGTCGAGTGCGGGCCGTCCCTTGGGGGCGCACGGCTGTACGCCCCTACGACACCACCAGGGCGATGTTCAATTCCTCCAACAGGCGGGGCAGGTCTGGCCCAAAGAGGGCCATGGCCGCCACACGCCCGCCCTTCTGGTAAAAGGCACCCAGGTCCAGGTCTTCCAGGCTCACCCCGGCCTGGGTGCCGATCAGGCGCACGATTTCGTCCAGCCACCAGCGCTGCTCAGGCGTAAAAGTGCGGCCAGCCGCCGCTTGCTCGGCCAGCCAATCTTGGTAGCGTTGCCACACCCGTTGGGGGAAGGGCACCAACTCGTCGTCGTACTGCACCGCGTGGCGCACCAAGGCCACGATGTCGGCCAGCACCCGGCGCTCGTTCACGCCCTTCACTCGGTCGCGCTCCAACTGGGCATAAGCCCGCCACAGGGCCTCGGTGGTCCACTGGGGGCGGTAGCGGGTCAGCGCCTCGGCCAGTTCGCGCACCTGCTCGTAGGCCAAGGGCTGCTTATGGCGGGGCACGCTGTAGAGGATTTGCAGCGCGGCGATCTCGTCCCGGTGCTCTTCCAAAAAGCGACGGAAGGATTCCACCGTCTCTCGCGCCCGTTCGGTGGCCTGGAGGTCGAACCCGGCCTCCAGCACCTCGTCCTGGCTGATGTCGTCGATGATTTGCTCGTGCCGGCGGCGCAGGTCCAGCAGGAAGTTGCGCAGATCGGGATTGGCCGCCAGGGGCCGCACGGCCTCCAGGCGCATGGTTTGGGCCACCCGTTGCCGGATCTCGGGGGTCGGTTCCGCGTCCGGGGGCAGGTCGCCCTCCCGACGGGCCCGTGCCAGGACCTCATCGGGGTCCAGGGCTTTGACCAGGGATTTGGCCAGATCCCCCAAGGTCAGGCCGCCCGCGAGATCCCGGATGTGGGCCTTTTCCTCCGGGCTCAGGCGGCGTTCCAGGCGCTTGAGCCGCACTGCCAGGGACGAGAGGTCATCCTCATCCACCACGCCCAAGGCCGCGCGTTCCAGCAGTTTTTGCAGCGGCACACTGCGCTTGCGCTCCATGGGCTGGGGGTCGAACAGGGGCTGCTCGGTCACGCCCACCGCGTCCACGATGACGAAGCGGTCCTTGACGCGGGCGTCGGGGGTCACGCTTTGCAACTCAGTGGGGCTGACCACCCGGGTGCCCCGGCCCAACATCTGCTCGAAGAGCACGCGCGACTTCACCGCCCGCATGAACAGCAGCACCTCGATGGGCTTGATGTCGGTGCCGGTGGCGATCATGTCCACGGTGACCGCGATGCGGGGGTAATAACTGTTGCGGAACTCGGCGATCAGGTCTTCGGGCTTGACGCCGGTCACCCGGTAGGTGATCTTCTTGGCGAAGTCGTCGCCCTGGCCGAATTCCTCGCGCACGATGTGGACGATATCTTCGGCGTGGCTGTCGTCCTTGGCGAAGATCAGCGTCTTGGGCACCTCGGTGCGGCCGGGGAAGAGTTCGGTGAACAGTTTCTCCTTGAAGGTGCGGATGACCGTGCGAATCTGGCTTTTGGAGACCACGGTGCGGTCCAGATCCGAGGGGTCGTAGGGCAGGTCTTCTGGCAGTTGCTCCCAACGCTGCTGGCGGGTAAGGCGGTCGCGTTTGGGCACCACATACCCTGCCTCGATGGTGCTGCCCTGCTCGGTGATGCGGGTACGGATGCGGTACACCTCGCCGTCCACATTCACCCCGTCGGCCACGGCCTCTTGGCGGGTGTATTCCATGACCAGGTTTTGGTTGAAGAAGCCGAAGGTGTGCTTGGAGGGCGTGGCCGTCAGGCCGATGAGGAAGGCGTCGAAGTATTCCAGCACCTGCCGCCAGAGGTTGTAGATGGAGCGGTGGCATTCGTCAATGAAGATGAAGTCGTAGTATTCGATGGGCAGGTTGGGGTTGTAGACCACCTCTTTGGGCGGGCCCTTTTCGATGCGCTCGCCCAGGGCGAAAAGCGAAAGGTCTTCGATGGTGGGATCTTCCAGGTCGGGCTCGCCGCGCAGGATGGAATACAGGCGCTGGATGGTGGTGATGTGCACCTTGCTGACGGGGTCGGGCGTGTTGGAGCGCAGGTGCTGGACGTTGTACAACTCGGTGAACTTGCGCCCGTCGTCGGGGGTGACGAACTGGTCGAACTCGCGGAAAGCCTGGCGGCCCAGGTTGGTGCGGTCCACCAGGAAGAGGATGCGGCGGGCCTTGGCGTGTTTGATGAGGCGGTAGGCTGCATTGACGGCGACGAAGGTTTTGCCCGCGCCGGTGGCCATCTGAATCAGGGCGCGGGGTTTGTCCTGGGCGAAGGACGCCTCCAGCCCGCGCAGGGCCCGCACCTGAGCCTCCCAGAGCATGTCTTCAGGCAGGGGAACTTCTGGCAGCCGGCGCAGGCGGGCGCGCAGGGTGTCGCTTTCCTGGGCCCAGGCGGCCAGGGTTTCGGGCTGGTGGAACGCGAAGAGGGCGCGGGAGCGGGGTTCGGGGTCGCGGTTGTCGCGGAACAACACCTCTTCGCCGTTGGCCTCATACTGGAAAGGCAGCGGCAGGGTCACATGGGGCAAGTCAGGGCGCCAGCCGGCCGCGTACTCCCCGGCTTGTTCGGCCACGCCTGAGAGGGTATGGCCCCGAGGCTTGGCTTCCACCACCCCCACCGCGGTGGGGCGCCCTTCGATGGGCACGAAGAGCACATAATCGGCCGCGCCCCCTTCTACGGGGAACTCGCGCACGGCTATGCCGGGCCCGGCGTAGAGATTGAGCCGGTCGCGGTCCTGCACCACCCAACCGGCGACTTCCAGTTGGCGGTCGATTTCTTCACGGGCAAGGGCTTCAGGGTCGGACATGCGGCTTTTCCTGGTTTGGGGCGTGACGCGTAAGACAATTGCCTTTATTGTACAACAAGGTTGATCGAAAGGGATGGTGCAAGGCTCTCGGGCGCGTCTTGGAAAGCGCTTTGGGCTTTTGATTGGCGTAATGGATGCCACGGCAAGCTTGTCCAGGTGCCCTTTTCAGCCGTTGCGCCTCCGTCAAACCCTCAGCCCCTCGGCGGCTTGCCGGCCCGCGAGGTGATTGTTTGCTGCCGCGCGTTTGTCGAGGGAGGGCGCTGCGGGGATGGCCCCAAATGGGGGCGGTGGTTGTGCAAAGGTCGAGAAGGTCCACTTGCAAGAAGGAGGGGCTTTGTCTTAGGGGGCGGGGCCGAGCCGGTCGTCGTCGCCGAGGTCGACGCATCTCCTCTGTTTGCCCTGGTGGCGCGCTTGGTGCTTCTTTCCGAGCGTCGAGCGCGTCGGCGATGCAGCTCCGCAA
>CAYUOX010000037.1:0-9029 GCA_964446575.1 uncultured Anaerolineaceae bacterium
GCCCTTACCTGCCCCCTCTTGTTTCTCCGCTTTTCGCAAATGCTCTGTGATGACAAATGTCACCTGGATGAGGGCCACATTCTTGACTATATTTGTCAACGATGTAAAAGTACTGAAAGTAGTCAAGAATACGAGGCAAAGGCATGCGCTTTTGGATCAATCGACGCACCGACTACGCGGTGCGGGTGGTGTTGGGTTTGGCCAAGTACCCCCCCGGGACGCGACTCTCCGCGCAACAGTTGAGCGAGGAGATGCTCATCCCCCTGTCTTTGCTGTACAGTTTGCTCAAGGATTTAAGCCGGGCCAAGTTGGTGCGCACCTTCCCGGGGCCACGCGGCGGGCTGGAATTGGCGCGCCCAGCCGAGGAGATCACCTTGCGGGACGTGGTCGAGGCCATGGATCGTCTGCCGCAGGTCTCGGAATGCGTCGAACAGCCGGGGGTGTGCCCGTTCTCGTCCGCGTGCCCGGTTCGGCGGCGTTGGGCCCGCTTGCACCACATGGTTTTGCGTGAACTGGAACGAACCACGTTCGCCGAATTGGCCGCGGAGGCCCAAGACTTAACGATCCCCTCGAACGAGAGTGAGACAGCATGAACGCCTATCGCTGGGTCGTACGCGGCGTGTACGGCTTTTTTGGCACCTTGATACTGGCTGTGGTGGTGTTCAAAGTGTTTCAGCCCGTACAAGTATTGCCGCGCGTGCGCTTGGGCCCAGGGTTCATCTTAGTCGACCAAAATGGTGAGCCTCTAACCAACGAAGACTTGCGGGGCAAAGTGGTGCTGTACTCCTTCTTCTACACCCGCTGCCCGGATGATTGTTATGGCATTGTACCGACGTTGCAGTATGTACAGGCCCAGGCCCCCGCGATCATGGGTGATATTCCCTTTCGCATTGTGTTGATTTCGCTGGATCCGGAATACGACACACCTGAACGGCTACGGGCTTACGCCGAGCGGGTAGGCGCGCAGCCGGGATTGTGGTTGTTGGCCACCCAACCCGATCCACAACGGCTGCGCATGCTTATCGGCAGTGGATTCAACATGTATTATGAGCCACAAGATGACGGCAGCGTGCGTTTCGCCCCGCGTTATGTCCTCATCGATGGCTGGGGCATTGTGCGCGGCGAATACAAATATGAGACATTGGCCTCGACCGAAGAGCGTATTGTGCGGCATTTGGGCGTATTGGCCGAAGAGATTCGCAACAGCCAAGGATCGGCCAAACTCGCCTATGAGGCCGCGCACTTCTTCTTGTGTTACGCGCCATAGATTGTTTCCAAGGGAGGTTCGTGATGTCGTCTACCGCCAAACGCGGCCTTTGGATGGGCGTCGGTGCCTTATTGCTGGTCGTCCTGGGCTGGTGGGGTTGGCAACGCTTCCGCCCGTATGCCTTCCATGGGACCGTGTTGCAGTCGGCCGAGCCCGCGCCCGACTTCACTCTCATGTCAGCCGACGGCCCGGTGAGTCTAAGCGACTTTCGGGGCAAAATCGTGTTGCTGTACTTTGGCTACACCTTTTGCCCCGACGTGTGCCCGACCACTCTGTTTGAAGTCCAACGCACCATGGAACTGTTAGGCGAGGATGCGGACGAAGTTCAACTCATCATGATCTCCGTGGACCCCCTGCGCGACACTCCCGAACGCCTCAAGGAGTATGTGCAATACTTTCATCCCTCGTTTATCGGCGTGACGGGCAGTGACGAAGAAATCGCCCAGGTGGCCACCCAATACGGCATTTACTATCAAAAACATGAGGGAACCCCCGCGACAGGCTATTTGGTCGACCACACGGCCACCATCACCGTCATCGACCGAGAAGGGTATGTCAAATTGATCTTCCCCTACGGCACACCCGCCGAAGACATGGCCGCGGATCTGGAGTACCTGATTAAGCATTAGGACGCAGCCGGTCGGCTTGGGGCCGAACGGTGCGAAACCCAATTATCAAGGAGGCAGTTGGATGACCCGCCGCGCTTTTGCCCTTTTCCTGCTGGTTGGGGCTTGGTTGGCCCTGACTTTGGCAGCGTGTCAGAAGGCCCAAGGGCCCAACATCGAAATCAGCGACGCGTGGGGGCGCCCGTCGCCCAAGGTCGCCACCGCGGGCGCGTTTTACATGAAGATCCGCAACACCGGCTCTGAAGACGACGCACTCATTGGCGGGGAGTCGCCCGCGTGTGGCACGGTGGAATTGCACGAATCGTTCAAGACGCCCGAGGGCGCCATGGGCATGCGGCCCGTCGAAGGGGGCAAGATCGTCATCCCCGCGGGGGAGACGGTGGAACTCAAGATGGGCGGGCTGCACATCATGTGCATCGACAAAAAAGTGGACTTCAAACCCGGCACAACGGTGCAACTCACCCTCCACTTTGAAAAAAGCGGCGACATCCCGGTGGAACTCGAGATTCGCCAACCTATGAAGTAGCCAGTTCGCGCGTTGGTGAAATCCCTTTCTCAGGAGGTGCTGTATGAGTTCCCAGTCCCCCGAAGAGTTTGCCCCCCGCGGCACTTGGGTCATCGTGATCCTCTTCGTGGCCTTGCTGATTTTGATTTGGGGCTCCGTGTATTGGATGCTCTTGCAATACGGACCCACGGTCTAAGGAGGGAGGCGCGATTATGAGCGCGTTGCATATCGACAAACACGAAAAGCGTTGGATCACCATCAGTATGGTGCTGCTGGCCGCGTTCGCGGTGCTGATCGGCGTCGCGGGCTTCGCCTTGGGTGTGCAGGTGCCTACCCTGGAGCAAAAGATCGATCCGGCCAAACTGGATCAAGATCCCGAATGGTCCAACCCCGGGGTGCGGGAGATCGTGCCGGGGAAGCGCTATGAGGTCTTCCTCATTGCCCAGACTTGGCAGTTCGTCCCGCGCGAGATCGTGGTGCCGGCCGGGGCCAAGGTGACTTTCTACGTCACCAGCCGCGACATCCAACATGGCTTCAAGGTGCTGGACACCGACTTGAATGTGCAAGTCATCCCAGGCTATGTGGGCAAGCTCAGCTATACCTTCAAAGAGCCTGGCGAATACAAATTCATTTGCACCGAATATTGTGGCCTGGGTCATGCGGCCATGTTCGGCGTGATCAAGGTCGTTCCGCCCGAAGAATACGGCCAATAACGGAGGTTGGTGATGCAGAACGAATACACCCTGACCCGCGCGGAGAAGCGATTCATTGGCTGGCACATCTTCGTGGCCGTCGCAGCGCTGGCCATTGGCAGCTTCTTCGGCCCTATGCAAGCTTTCAACTACGCCGGCTGGAACTTCTACCCCCAGCTGCGTAAGCTGCACATCGCCCAGTCGTATTATCAAGGCCTGACGCTGCACGGCGTGCTCAACGCGGTCGTATGGACCACTTTCTTCATCCTGGGCTTTTTGACTTTCAACATGATCTATGGCCTCAAGCGGCCCCTCAAATACCCCAAGCTCAACGCGTTTGGCTTCTGGATGATGGTGGTGGGCCTGCTGCTGGCCGCGTATTACATCTTGGCCAATCAAGCCAGTGTTCTGTACACCTTCTACCCGCCCATGCAAGCACCGTGGCCGTTCTACCTGGGTCTGGTGCTGCTGGTGGTAGGTAGTTGGATCGAGGGCTATGGCTTCTACTTCACCCTGCATCAATGGAAGAAGGACAACCCCGGCGTGCGCACGCCCTTCATCGCCTTCGCCAGCGTGGCCACCATGGTGTTGTGGCAACTGGCGACCCTGGGCGTGGCTATCGAGGCGCTGTTCATGCTGTTGCCTTGGTCCATGGGGTTGCTCGAGGGCATCGACATCCAGTTGGCCCGCACCTTCTTCTGGTGGTTCGGTCACCCGCTGGTTTACTTCTGGCTGCTGCCGGCCTACATCTCCTGGTACGGCTATCTGCCGCGGCAGGCGGGCGGCAAGTTATTCAGCGACACCATGGCCCGCTTGGCCTTCTGGCTGTTCATTCTGCTCTCGGTGCCCGTGGGCTTCCACCACCAATTCGTGGACCCCGGCGTCGCGCCCGGCTGGAAGTACATCCACGCGCTGCTGACCCTGTCGGTGGTCATCCCCTCGCTGATGACGCTGTTCACCGTGGTGGCTTCGCTGGAGTACGCGGGGCGCCAGCGGGGCGGCAAAGGCCTGATGGGCTGGCTGACCGCCCTGCCGTGGAACGACCCCGTGGTGGCCGCGCAACTCTTGGGCGGCATCTTGTTCATCTTCGGCGGGTTCGGCGGCATTGTCAACGCGTCCTACAACACCAACCTCATCTTGCACAACACCGCCTGGGTGCCTGGCCACTTCCACTTGACCGTTTCCACCGCGGTGACGCTGACCTTCATGGGCATCTCCTTCTGGCTGGTGCCCTACATCACCGGCCGTGAACTGTGCTGCCGCAAGGCCGCGCTGTGGATGGTCTACCTGTGGTTCTTGGGCATGTCCATCTTCTCGCAGGCCATGCACTCCTTAGGTTTGCTGGGCGCGCCGCGGCGCACGCCTTTGGGCGAGGCGCCCTACGTCCCGCCCGAGTGGAGCGGTTTGCTGTTGCGCGTGGGCATCGGCGGCATCATCCTCCTAATCGCGGTCTACATGTACATTTGGATTATGGTGCACACCGCGTTCTTCGCCAAGAAGGCCGAGAAAGAGGTGGAGATCCAGGTGGCCGAGTCCATGACCGACGTGCAAGCCGTGCCCGAATGGCTGGACGCCTGGAAGCCCTGGCTGGTGGGCGCCGTGGCCCTGTTGGTGGTCGCGTACACGCCCGTCCTTATCGACCTGATCTCGGGCATGGTGCCCGTGGTCGCGCCGGCCATGAAACTGTGGTAATCGATCACGACCGGAGCCGAGGGCGAGGCCCAGACCTCGCCCTCGACCCCCGGCCATAGCAACACGGAGGGCGGTTTCGAGCCGCCCCCCTTTTTTGGATGGCAAACCATGGCTCGCTCCGCGTCGTCTCTCCCGTCGTCTTTGCAACCCCCGCACGCGCGCAGCCCGTTCACCCGCCTCGGCGCGTGGCTCGACCGCTGGACCAGCGCGTGGGAGAGCCCCGTCGCCCGTTGGGTGCGAGATCCGCGTTACAACCCCTTCTACCACACCGGAACGTTGGCCCTGTGGTCCTTGTTCTTGTTAGGCCTCACCGGCCTATATCTCACCCTCTTCTATCACTTCGGGTTCCAAGATACCTACGACTCCATCGCGGTCATCCACAGCAATATCGTCGGGCGCATCATGCGCTCGGTCCACCGCTACGCCAGCGACTTCTTCGTCGTCTTTTCCCTGCTGCACGCGTGGCGCATGGGCGTGCAAAGCCGACTGCGCGGGCCACGCGTGCTGGCCTGGGTCACAGGGGTGGCCTTGATGCTGGCCGCTTTGCTGGTGGGCCTCACCGGCTATTGGATGCTGGCCGACGACCGGGCCCAATGGTTGCACCAAGCCTTGGTGCAAGGGTGGATGTCCTCCGAGCGCGGCCAAGCCTGGATTGTTCGTTGGTTGGTGCCGCATCCTGGCAATGGGGGCTGGGTCTACCTGGTGACCTTGTTCTTCTTGCATGTGGGTTTGGCCGTGCTCATGGGGCTGTTCTATTGGTGGCACATTTTGCGCCTGAACCACCGTCGGTGGTTCCCTCCGCGCTATTGGCTGCTGGCCCTGACCGGCCTTTGGGTGCTGTTGGGCATTCTGTGGCCCGCAGAGTTGCGCCCCATGTGGGACTTCTCGCGCTGGCCCACCCAAGTGCCCTTGGACTTGTGGTACCTGGCCTTGCTGCCCCTTTGGCTGCAATGGGGTGGTTGGTTGGCCTGGGGCTTGGCGGGCCTCACCTTCGCGATATGGGCCGCTTGGCCCTGGCTGTGGCGCGTGCCCCAAGCGGAGCCGGTCCGCCTGAACCAAGACGCGTGCATCGGCTGCACCTTGTGCGCGCAAGATTGCCCTTATCACGCGCTGGAGATGGTGCCCCGCGCCGGGCCCGGCCCCAAACTCATCGCCCAGTTGGACCCCAACCGCTGTGTGGGCTGTGGCATTTGCGTGGGCAGTTGCCCCACCGATGCGCTGACTTTGGATCATCCAACCCTGGACGAACTACGGGCGCGAGTGCGGCGGGCCGCGCAGCCCGAGAACGGCGTAGCCCCGCGGGTGACCTTCGTGTGCCATCGGCATGTGCTGGCCCACCCCGATGCCTGGGCCCAGCCTTTCACCGTCGACAGCCCCGACGGTCCGCGGCCGGTGCATCCGGTGGCTGTGCCCTGCGTGGGCGATTTGCACCCCGACACCGTGGCCTTGGCCTGGCAGAGCGGCGCGGCCGAGGTGCAGATCATCGGCTGCCCGCCCGACGACTGCGTCAACCGCTGGGGCAACACCTGGCTGGAGGCGCGGCTAAGCCGCACCCGCAAACCCTGGCTGCGCCGGCAGTGGGAAAAGGCTCCGCTGCGGCAAGACTGGGTCGCGCCGGCCGAGTTGACGGCCGTGATACGCGCGCCCATGACCGCACCCGCGGGCCCGCGAGCCCTTCCCCCTGAAGACGAGACCTGGGGGGAGATTTTGCGTCGCCCCGCAGCGTGGCGCGCCGGCCTCGTGTTGGTCGCGTTGGCCGTCTTCGTCGTGGCCCTCACCCGCTGGCCCTACCGTGGCCCGGCCTGGGCCGAACAAGCCACATTCGAAGTCGCGTTTACGCACCGCCTGGGCCAACCCTTCGCGGACGAAGGTGTGGTAGAATTCGCCGCCGGGTCCACCGCCCCCGAGGGGGTGACCCTGGAGGTGCGCCAAGACGGCCAAATCGTGTGGACCGCGACCCACACGCCGGACGCGACCGGCCAAGTGACCTTCTTCGCCCAATGGCGGGCCCAGCCCGGCCCGCACACGGTGGAGATCCGCCTGCTGGAGCCGGGCCGCGGCTGGACCTTGTTCGCTGGCCCGGTCACCGGCACGCCGCGCGGCATCCACCAATGGCAGTTCCACGATTTGCGCACCGCGGGCGATCCTGAGATGGGGCGGCGGTTGTTCCTGGAAGAAGTGCCCGGCGTGAACGCAGGCTGTCGGCTGTGCCACAGCCTGGAGCCCGGCGTACGCCTGGTCGGCCCCTCGCTGTATGGCATCGGCACGACCGCGGCACAGCGGGTGCCGGGCTTGAGCGCGGAGGAATATTTGTATCAGTCCATCGTCGAACCCGACGCGTATGTGGTGCCCGGCTTTCAGGCCGGCATGATGCCGCCCGACGCGCGGGAGCGTTTGACCGAGGAGCAGATCCAAGACCTGGTCGCGTTTCTGCTCACCCTCACCGGGGACGAGCAACCGTAAAGCGCCCCGGTTGAAACGTTCACTTCATCTTAGCATCCGTTCAGGAGGTGTTCTATGTTCCGCAAGCGCAGCCTTTGGCTGGTGATGGTGGTGTTGGCGCTCGTGTTGGCCTTGGCCGCGTGCGGCGGTCAGGCCGAAGAAGCGCCCGCGGCCGCGGAGCCCGCGCAGCAAGAAGAGGCCGCACCGGCCACCGAGGCGCCGCAAGCCGAAGAGACCGAAGAGGCCCAGGCCGAGGCCACCGAAGAGATGGCTGAGGCCACCGAAGAGGCCCAAGAAGAGGCGGGCGGGCAGGACCTGGTGGCCATGGGCCAAGAGTTGTTCAACCAGAACCCCTTGGGCCAGAACGCGGGCTGCGTGACTTGCCACTCCACCGAGCCGGGCGTGCAACTGGTGGGCCCCTCATTGGCGGGCATTGCCACGGCCGCGGCTGAGCGGGTCGAGGGCATGAGCGCGGAGGACTACATCCGCGAGTCCATCCTGGAGCCCAACGCCTACACGGTGGAAGGCTTCCCTGAGGGCCTGATGCCCGCTTACAGCGACCTCACCCCCGAACAGGTGGACGCGCTGGTCGCGTACCTGATGACCCTCAAATAAGCGCGGACCGTGAGGCCACGGTCTTCTTCGATGTAGCGGGGCGGCTTTCGTGGGGGAAGCCGCCCCGCACTTTTTTAGGATCAATCACGGGGCGGCCGAGCCATGTCGCGACGCCGCGCCAACAGGCGGCGGATGCGGGCGTGGCGCTCGCGGCTCAGGGGGTAGAAGTAGGCAATGGCGATGGCCGTCAGCAAGATCAGCGCGCCCACTGGCCCGGTCATGAAGCGGATGGCCGCCACCACCCGCGGTGGCTGCGTGAAGGCCGTGGCGTTGGGCGGCGGGGTCCGATAGCCCACCCACCCCAGCACTTGCAGCGCAAAGAAGATGGCCCCCGCGCTGGTTAGTTTGCGGATCAGGTTCTTGATGCCATAATACAGCCCCTCCCGTCGGCGGCGAGTGCGCAACTCGTCCCATTCGATCACATCGGGGAAGATGGCGTCGGGCAGCACATGGGCGGTGGAAACGCTCAGCCCGGCCAGAGCCGCCAGCAGAAGCACCGTGCGGGTGGCCCCCGGCGGCAGCGCGTACAGCCCCAGCTGCACCACCGCCCAGAAGGCCATCCCGATCAGGTAGGCCCGCCGCTTGTCCCAACGGTTGGCCAAGAAGTTCCAGAAGGGCAAGGCCACCACCGCGGTGATCAGCAGCAGCCCCAGCACCGCCGATTCGATGGCCAGGTTCACGCCAAAGAGGGAAACTTGGGCCAGCAGGTTCCCCTGGGCAATGTAGTACACCAGGTAGTAGGGCAGCATCAACGCCACCAGGTCGAAGGTGATCCAGTTGAACACATACAGGGCCACGGCAAAGCGAAAGGGGATGTTGGCCCAGGCCGCCCGTAGCGTGTCGCGCAGGGACTCGTGCCCTTGGGCGTCGGCCGCGGCGATCACATGGGCTGGCTCGCGGATCACCGCGAAAATCAGCAGGAAGGGGATCACCGCCAGGCCGCCGAACAGCGCGGCGATGAGCAAATAGCCCTGCTGCTGGGTCATCCCGTGCTTCAGCGCGGTGTCGAGGATTTGCGGCGCGGCTACGGCAGTGGTCAGCGAGGCCAACAGGTTGAAGAACATGCGGTAGGTGGTCAGCGAAGTGCGTTCGTCGTAATCGGGGGTGATCTCGGGCGTCAGCGCGTAGAAGGGGATGGAGACCAAGGTTTGCAAGGTGTCGGAAAGCATGAAGGCCAGCATCACCGTGGC
>CAYUOX010000038.1:0-40089 GCA_964446575.1 uncultured Anaerolineaceae bacterium
TGGTGGCAAGTGCGTTTGTACCTGGAGGGCTACGGCTACGCAGGCATGGTCGGCTGGATGCCCGAAACGGAGCGTGGGGGTACGGAGATTTTCTTATGCCCGTATTCGCCTTGACGAAAAAAGCGGCTTTGCGCCACCCGCGCCGGCACGAACGCGTCCAAACGCAGCGTTCGATGTTCTCCCGTCGCTTGTCTTCCAATGGGCGTGCCCTAAGGCTGGGCTGCGATCCGCGGGGCGTGCAAGTCTTCATGCAGAGCCCCTGTGAGCATAGGGATGTTCGAAAATCTCACACGGGGACACGGAGAGCACGGAGGGAAGAAGAGCCAAAGGGGGTGTTCGGACGTCCTCCAGGGTATGGAGGGCTGCTGGTGGAAAAGCAAACCGGCGTGACTCGGCCGCTTTCTCGATTCGCGCGCGATTCCGGGGGCGTTCCGCTCCGCGCTGCGGCTGGGCCCGGGAGGGCATGGGGCAAAACCACGTCGTCGACTTCTCGAACAACCTCAGCCTGTGAGCATTGCCAAAACCGCCTTCCCTGGGTATAATGGGAGGCGTCCGGGCGGTTAGCTCAGTTGGTTAGAGCGCCACGTTGACATCGTGGAGGTCACAGGTTCGAGTCCTGTACCGCCCACTGCCAAAAGGCCAAACGCGATGACCGGGACGAGTAGCCGGTTGCCCGCGTTGCCAGAGAGAGGGGCTCATGGGCTGCAAGGCCCCTTCAACGCGGTCCGGCGAAAACCCCCCGCGAGCGGAACCCCGAACGCCGCACCCCGCGGCCAGTAAGGGAACCGGCTGGGCCCCGTTATCGGCCCCCCGAGATGGCCCCCCTTTCGGCGGGGTCAAACTGGGTGGAACCGCGTGCGCGTTCGCGCCCGCCCCAGACCGGGGCGGGCGTGTGTTTTTGGCCCATTCCGCTGCCGGAGGTCTGCCATGTCCGCTTCGATTACGCCGCCCCCTATCCCCGAAGACTATCCCAACAGCGATCTGTACCGCATCCGCCACAGCCTGGCCCACATCATGGCCCAGGCCGTGCTGGAAAAATTCCCCGGCGCGAAAATTGCCATTGGCCCGCCCATCGACTATGGCTTTTATTACGACTTCGATTTGCCGCGGCCCATCAAGGAAGAGGACCTGGCCGACATCGAAGCGCGCATGCGGGAGATTATCGCGGAAGGGCACACCTTCACCCGCCGCGAGATCTCGCCCGACGAGGCCCGCGAACTGTTCGCGGATCAACCCTACAAACTCGAACTCATCGACGACATCCTCCAGCGGGGCACGGATGAGTACGGCAATCCCCTGCCTGAAGGCGAACAGCCCATCCTCACCACCTACAAACACAGCACGTTCGAAGATTTGTGCCGCGGGCCCCATGTGCAAAACACCAAGGAGATCAACCCCAAGGCCTTCAAGTTGATGTCCATCGCGGGCGCGTATTGGCGTGGTGACGAGACCAAGCCCATGCTCACCCGCATTTATGGCACCGCGTGGCGCACGCCTAAAGAGTTGCGCCAATATCTGCAATGGCTCGAGGAAGCCAAAAAGCGGGACCACCGCCGCTTGGGCAAGGAGTTGGGCTTGTTCGTGTTCGCGCCCGATGAAATTGGGCCGGGCATTCCGCTCTTTACGCCTAAGGGCGAGATGTTGCGCCATTTGCTCGAATCGTATGTGCGAGAAGTCCAAACCCGCTATGGTTTCACCCATGTGTGGACCGGGCACATTGTCAAAGAAGACCTCTATGCCCAATCGGGCCACTTGCAGAATTACGCGGATGTCATGTTCCCGCCCATGGTCGATGGCGATGACCGCTATCGCCTCAAGCCCATGAATTGCCCCAGCCACATGACGCTGTACAAGAAAATGGGCAAGCATTCCTACCGCGAGTTGCCGTTGCGCTTTTCGGAATTCGCGACGGTGTATCGCTATGAAAAGAAGGGCGAGTTGCACGGTCTGACGCGGGTGCGTTCGCTAACGCAAGACGATTGCCACATCTTTTGCACGCCCGAGCAAATCCAAAGCGAGTTCGCCATGCTCATTGAGTTGGTGCAAGAGATTCTGGGCCGTTTTGGCTTGACCGATTACGAGGTGCGCTTGTCGTTGCGGGGCGAAGGTGGCAAATATGTGGACGACCCCGAGAAGTGGAACGCGGCCGAGACCGCGTTGCGCGCGGCCCTGGACGCCAGCGGTTTGGACTACACTGTGGCCTACGGCGAGGCCGCGTTCTATGGCCCCAAAGCCGACTTCGTGGCGCGCGATACCTTGGGCCGCGAGTGGCAACTCTCGACCATCCAGGTCGACTTTATTCAGCCCGCGCGCTTGGGCTTGACCTACGTCGGCCCCGATGGCGAAGAGCACACGCCCGTGGTCTTGCACCGAGCCATCATGGGCAGCACCGAGCGTTTCTTGGGCGTGCTTATTGAGCATTACGCGGGCGCGTTCCCCGTGTGGTTGGCGCCGGTGCAGGCGGTGCTCATTCCCATCACCGACGCGCATCTGGCCTACGCGCGCGAAGTCGCGGCCAAGTTGCAAGCCGCAGGCCTGCGGGTGGAGGTCGACGACGGCAAAGAGCGCATGAACTACAAGATTCGCAAGGCCCAAAAGCAAAAGGTCCCCTACATGCTGGTGGTGGGGGACAAGGAAGTCGCGGCCGGGACCGTTTCGGTGCGGCTGCGCTCGGGGCAGAATTTGGGCCCTATGTCCATTGACGCGTTCATCCGTAAGGTGCAGGAGGACGTGGAGGCCGGCGTGTAGTGGCAGGCGTCGGCTTAGGCGCGGCCCCACCAATAAGGTGGGGCCGTGGGGTTTAAAGCGTCCAACTTTGGCCGGGTTGCGGCACTTCGACGGGGCCGGCGAAGGCTGCGCGGGCCTGCGCCACCGATTCGGCCGCGGTCATAGGGTCCAGGTGTACCAGATACAGCCTTTGGGCGTGCGCGCGGCGGGCCGTTTGGCCGGCCTGTGCGGGGGTCGAGTGGCCGGGGTAGGGGCCTGTGGCCTCGTGGAACAGCCAGGCCGCGTCGCGCGCCAACGCGTCCAGGGCCGGATTCGGTTCGGTGTCGGCCGAGTAGGCCACGGCCCGCCCGGAGGGCCCTTCCACCCGCAGCCCCCACGTGGGCACGACATGCTGCATGGTCGCGGCAAACACCCGCACCGAGCCCCATTCCAGAAGCAGCGTTGGCGTGCGTCCCACGGCTGGCGCGTGCCACTGGATGGCATAGGCCCAGGGCCAGGGTTCCCAGTCCAGCGCGCGCAACCAGGCCTGCGCGCGTTGCAGCGTGGCCGCGGGGCCGTGCACGTGCAGCGGCCGGCGGCGACCGCGCAGGGCCAGGTTCTGTAGAAAGAGGGGCAGGCCGCTCACATGGTCAGGGTGGAAGTGGGTGAGGACGAGGTGTTCGGCGCGGGCTGGGTCAAGGCCAAAGCGGGGCAAGTGCAAGTGCGGGTCGCCGGGCAGGTCGATCAGCATCAGGCCGGCGTGCGTGCGCAGCGCGAAGTGGGTGGGCCAGACCTGCGGCGTGGCCACCGAGGCCGCGTAGCCCAAGAGCAGCCACTGGATGCGCGCCGCGGCCTGGGACGGGCTCATCGGCTTTCTCCGTCGTTGCCCACTCGCAGCACGGCCAAAAAGGCTTCTTGGGGTATTTCCACTTTGCCCACCATCTTTAGCCGTTTCTTGCCCTTCTTCTGTTTTTCCAGCAACTTGCGTTTGCGGGTGACATCGCCGCCGTAGCACTTGGCCAGCACATCCTTACGCAGGGCTTTGACATTGGCGCGGCTGATGATTTTGCCGTTGGCCGCGGCCTGAATGGGCACGGTGAACAGTTGGCGAGGAATGAGTTCTTTGAGTTTCGAAACCAGCCGTTGGCCGCGACGGTAGGCTTCTTCGCGATGCACGATGGTCGCCAGCGCGTCCACGGGCTCTTTGTTGACCAGCACTTCCAGTTTGACCAAGTCGCCTGGCCGGTAACCGATGAATTGGTAGTCCATGGACGCGTAACCGCGGGTGCGCGATTTGAGTTGGTCGAAGAAATCGACGATGAGTTCGGCCAGAGGCATTTCGAACTCCAGCACGACCCGGTCGGGGGTGGGGTATTCTTGGCCTTTGAGCACGCCGCGGCGTTGGGTGACCAGATCCATCACCTGGCCGTAGAACTCGGTGGGGGTATAAACTTGCACCGCGACCCAAGGTTCACGGATTTCTTCGATCTGCTCTGGGGGCGGCAGTTCGGCGGGCGAATCGATGCGGCGCACTTGGCCGTTTTTGAGCAGCACCTCGTATTCGACCGAAGGCGCGGTGACCACAATGTCTAAGTCATATTCCCGCTCCAGGCGTTCTTGGACGATTTCCATGTGGAACATGCCTAAGAACCCCGCCCGAAAGCCAAAGCCCAAGGCGTGGGAGTGCTCAGGTTGGTAGACCAGCGCGGCATCGTTGAGTTGGAGTTTCGCCAGCGCGTCGCGCAGGGCCTCGTAGTCGTCGCTTTCGACGGGGTAAATGCCGGCGAAGACCACAGGCTTAGGATGCCGATAGCCGGGCAAAGGTTCGGCCGCGGGCTGCCGCGCGTGGGTGATGGTGTCGCCGACGCGCGCCTCTTGTACGGTTTTCAAGCCGGTGGCAATGTAGCCCACTTCGCCCGCGCTCAGTTGGTCAACGGGGGTCATGTCGGGCCGAAACACGCCGATTTCCACCGGCTTGAAGCGCGCGCCCCCGGCCATGAGGGTCAATTCGTCGGTGGCGCGCACAGTGCCGTCAACGATGCGCACATAGGCCACCACGCCCTTGTAGGGGTCGTAGTGGCTGTCGAAGATCAGCGCGCGCAGCGGCGCGCGGGGGTCGCCCTGGGGCGGCGGGATCCGCTGCACCACGGCCTCAAGGACTTGATCCACGTGGGTGCCCTCTTTGGCCGAGATGCGCAGCACTTCGCTTGGATCCACGCCCAACAAGTCGGCTACTTCTTGCGCCACCTCATCGGTGCGGGCCGAGGGCAGGTCGATTTTATTCACCACGGGCACGATTTCCAGGTCCGCGTCTAAGGCCAGGTACAAGTTGGCGATAGTCTGGGCCTCGATGCCTTGGGTGGCATCCACCACCAGCACCGCGCCCTCGCACGCGGCCAGGGCCCGGCTGACCTCGTAGCCGAAGTCGACATGGCCGGGAGTGTCGATGAGGTTGAGCACGTACGTCTGGCCGTCAGCCGCGGTATATTCCATGCGCACGGCCGAGGCCTTGATGGTGACACCCTTTTCGCGCTCCAACTCCATGCTATCCAGCACCTGCTCGGTGCGCTCTCGCTCCGAGATGGTGCCGGTGATCTCCAGCAGGCGGTCGGCCAATGTGGATTTGCCGTGGTCGATATGGGCGATGATGCTGAAATTGCGGATGTGTTCCTGCGCCATCGGTATGCTCTGCCTCGTGCCGGTTTGGGGGATAAACGCTGTGCGGGCCGGGTTTGTATTGTAACATTTTTGGCCACGAGTTCGCGGCGCGAGTTGCAAGACGCGCCCCTGCGACCCTCGCGGGGCCGCGCGCCTGCCCGCGGGATTGGGCCCACCGCGACTCATCGTGGCCTCACGAGGGCACCCTGCTATAATGACCATGCCGGGCGTGTTCGCTGCGGCCAACCCTCGTGAGGAGGCATGACATGGAATTGCGAAATGTGCCTGGTCCTAAGGCGCAGGCCCTCATCGCTCGTGACCGGGAGGTGATCTCGCCGGCCGTGGGGCGTCCGTATGGCTTTGTGATGGACCACGGACGCGGGGCCGAAGTTTGGGATGTGGACGGTTATCGCTACTTAGATTTCATCGCCGGGATTGCGGTGGTGACCACCGGCCACAGCCATCCCGCGGTGGTCAAGGCGATTCAAGAGCAGGCGACGCGCTTTATCCATATCTCGTCGGACTACTACCATGAACCTTGGGTGCGGGTCGCGGAGAAACTGGCGCAAATTGCGCCTTTTGGTGACGAACCTGGCATGTCGTTCATGACCAACTCGGGCACCGAGAGCGTCGAGGCGGCCATCAAATTGGCGCGTTATGTGACCAACCGCAAGTTCTTCATCGGTTTTTTGGGCGGCTTTCACGGCCGCACCATGGGCTCTTTGGCGTTCACGGCTCGCAAGGCCGCGTTTCGGGCCCGCTTCTTCCCGTGGATGGGCGGTGTCGTGCACGCGCCCTATCCGAACCCCTATCGTCCCATCTTGCGCACCCGCCCGGGGGAAGGCTACGGCGAGGCCGTGGTGCGCTATATCGAAGAGCAGATCTTGGGCGCGTTGGTGCCGCCCGATGAAGTGGCCGCTTTCTTGGTCGAGCCCATCCAGGGCGAAGGAGGGTACATCATCCCGCCCGATGACTTCTTCCCTGCGTTGCGGCGCTTGGCCGATAAGTATGGCATTTTGCTCATCGCAGATGAGGTGCAAACCGGCGTGGGGCGCACCGGCAAATGGTGGGCCATCGAGCACTGGGGGGTGCAACCCGACCTGGTCGCCTCGGCCAAGGGCTTGGCCTCGGGCGTGCCCTTTGGCGCTATGCTGGCCCGCAAGCACTTGATGAGCCAATGGCCCAAAGGCGCGCATGGCAATACCTACGGCGGCAATCCTTTGGCCAGCGTGGCTGCACTGGTCACCCTGGATTTGGTGGAAAAGGAACTGATGGCCAACGCGGCTGAGGTGGGGGCCTATGCCCTGGATGGCTTGCGCGCGCTCATGGCCCGGCATCCGACCGTGGGCGATGTGCGCGGCAAAGGCCTCATGTTGGCTTTGGAATTCGTGCGTGACCGGGCCAGCAAGGAACCCTTCCCCGAATTGCGCGACTTGGTGGAGCAGTATGCCTTTCGCCTGGGGCTGCTGACCATGGGCTCGGGGGCCAGCGTGTTGCGCATGGCACCGCCCTTGGTGATCACCAAATCTCAAGTCGACGAGGCTTGGGCGATTTTGGACGAAGCCATCGCGCGCGCAACGCGCGAACTCGCGGCTTAAGCGCGTGGGGGCAGCCTCTGGCTGCCCCCTTCTTCATCCGCGCGGCGTGACCGCGCGCTGAAATTCGCGCCAACGCGCCAAATCCTGCTTCTCGGCACGCAAATCAGGGTATAATGAAGAATGTTCGTTGTCCGCAGTCCTGGAATGATGGCCGGGAGTGGCGTATGGGGCGTTTTTTTGTCTTAATTGTGGATGACCAACGCGAAGTCGCGCGCCTGGTGCGCGTCAGCCTGGAGGAAGTGTTGGGGGAGCAAATCGACGCGCGCGATGTGCCCTCGGGCGAAGAGGCCCTGTTGGAACTCAGCCTGCGGCCCGCGGATTTGCTCATCGTAGATTTGGGCTTGCCGGGCCTGGGTGGTCGCGAATTGATCTCCAAAGTCCACCAAGCCCACCCCCACACGCGGTTCTTGGTGCTCACCGGCTGGGACGAAGGCACGGCCCGCCGCGCGGTGCGTCATTTGCCCGTCCACGAAGTCCTCTTCAAGCCGGTCAACATCGCCGATTTGGTGGCCGCGGTGCAAGAGGCCCTGGGCCTGGCGGTCGAAGAAGCCCCAGACGAGGCCGGGCCCGAGACGGGCGCGCTGTCCTATGAGGAATCGAACCAGCGGTTGGCCGATTTGTTGGCCGAGGCGCGCACCCAGGCCGGCGTGGACGCGGTGCTGTTGTTAGACGACGAAGGGCGCATTTTATTGCGCAGCCCTGGGCCCATTCCGCCGGACCTGATGGAAGACTTGCGCCGCCCGCTGGTCTATTTGCACAGCGCAGGGCTCAACTTGGCGCGCGTCCTGCGTCAGCCCTTGCCCGACAACTTGTTCTTCTTCCGCGGCCCTGAGCGGGAGTACGCGTTGGCATCGGTGGCGCCTTATTATCTGCTGCTCTGGGTGCGCAGTCGCACCGCCGACGACACGCCCGATTTGGGTACCCGCTTCCAGGCCGTGCAGCAAGCCGTGGCCGGCGTGCGCGAGATTTTGGCCCGCATGGGCATTTTGGAAAGCGCCCGCGCGGGCTCGTTGACCCAAGCGCGCGACGAAGAGCCCGGCGAGGCGCCCTTGCCCACCCCTGAAGCCGCAAGCGCGGTCCCAGCCGCGGATTTGGACGACGAAGGCGAGGCCGACGAGCAAGTCGCAGCCTTGTTAGAGACCTTGGGCGAGTGGAACCCCGAGCAAGTCGATGTGGATCCGGATGCGTTTTGGCAAGAGGCGGCCAGCAGCAAGGGCACTGATTTGCTGCGCATCGATGCGGACGCGCTTTCGTACGAAGAGGCCCGCCGTTTGGGCTTAGTGCCCGAGACCCAGCCTCTGGAAGAGTGAGCCCTGCCGCTGGCCCGCGTGGCCGGTGCTTGATGCTCTGCCGGGGAATGTCCCTGGGGGCAAAATCCAAGCCCTCCCCAGCCTGGGGAGGGCTTGCCTGTTGGCTTGCCGTGCGTCGTGGCCATAGCCGAGCGGACGGTGACCCGTGCCCTGCCGTGGTGCTGCTCGCGCTCGGTAGGGTCCGCCGTTGAGGCGTGGGCGCGCGCATATCGACGGCACCCCCACGCCGCTATGCCTGGCTTAGGCCTGCTTGCGTCGCGCCCACACCAAGAGCGCGACGATGATGATCCATGCTGTGATGCGAATCGTCATCGCGCGCACGCTGTCGGGCGCAACGACCGCGCGGTAGGCCGTTTGCAGCACGGCCATCACCGTGCTATGGGCGACCAGGGTGCCCACGGCCATCTTAAAGCCCCATGGCGAGGCTTTCCATAGCAACACGGCAGTGACCAACACCGTGATCAACCCCATGAGCAGATTGTAGACCGGCAGCCAGTCGATGACATAATAATCCACGGGCTGGTGCAAAATCACCACCCGACTGCCGGCAAAGACGGCCATGCCGCCAATGATCAAGGCCAACCCAGCGGCCAGGCGATGGAGAACAGTGGCTTTCATAGTGGTCTCCTTCTGGTGGTGAGGGAATTCCCTTGCCCCGTGATTCGTTGGGCGCAAGGCTCTTGGTCGGATTCAACCGCCGTGCCGTAAAGGGAATATCTCATGCGTAAGCGGGTGGCCCGACGCATTCTCGCGCGCTGGCAGAGGGCGACGGAACAAACCAACCCTGCGTGGCACGCGCTTTGTGTGCCACGGTCGCTGACGGATGCGTTGGGCCCAGTGCGGGCCGGTTTTAGCCCGCGAGCGCAACCAGCCCGACGGCCAAGGCCCACAGCGCACCCATCGCCAGGACGCGCCTGAAGCCATTCCGCTGGTCGCGCAGCCGCAGGGGCATCACTCGGTTGAGGAAGAGCGCGGCCTTCTCGTGCTGAGTGAGGGCCTCGAAGGCATAGGGTTCCAACGTCCAGCGGGGCCCCGCCCACGCGATAAAAGCCAGACCGCCCAGCGCACCGCCGATGTGCCCCCAATTGTCCACTTGCGGCAGCATAAAGCCCAACACCAAATTGACGCCAATAAGGCTCCACATCGCCTGCATGACCCGCTGGCCCCACAGGCCCATGATCTCCTGGTGCCGACGCATCAGCAGCCACAGCGCGGCCAACACGCCGAACACTGCAGAAGACGCGCCAACGGAAAAGCCCGGATTGAGCACGGCCGAAAGGGCGTTTCCCCACAAACCCGCGGTGAAATACAAGGCCAAAAACCAGCCTTTGCCCAACAAACGCTCCAGTGTGGGGCCATACAAGTAAAGGGCATACATGTTGAAAGCCAGGTGGGTGAGGCCGCCGTGCACGAACAACGGGGTCCACAAGCGCCACCATTGCCCTGTGCGGACCACAAATTGCGCTGGCGCCTTCATAAGCCACAGCATGACCAAGTCGTCGCCGAGCCACATCTGCGAAAGCATCTGCAAGCCATACACTGCCACCGAGACCCCTAACAGGGTGTAGGTAACCCAAGCGCGCCCACGACCCAGATAAATGCGCGCGCTACGGGGTTGCCAAGATTCATAGGGGGTGCCTTCAGGCCGAGGAAACGACATGGTGGACTCCTTGGTGGATGGCGGCCGCGAACGGCCCGCGCCTGGGTGGGGTGGATTATAATCCAACCAATCCACACTGGAGGGCGGACATGCGTCGTTGGGTGTTGGTCACGGGTGCGGCGCGCGGCATCGGTCGGGCCATTGTGGACGCGTTTCGGGCGCGCGGTTGGCAGGTGGTGGGCTGGGATGTGCGGCCGGTATCCGATGGACCGGACGATGTGCTGTTCCAGCAGGTCGATGTGGCCGACCCGCAGGCGGTGGACGCGGCCATGGCCGACGTGGCCGCGCGCACGCCAGTGTTGCACGCGCTGGTCAACAACGCGGCCGTGCAGATCGCGAAGCCGCTGATCGAAACCACGCCTGCCGAGTGGGATGCGCTCATGGCCGTCAATTTGCGCGGGCCCTATGTGGTCAGCCGGGCCGCGTATCGGTTGCTGCGGGCCGCGGGCGATGCCGCGGTGGTGCATGTCGCGTCGGTGCACGCGTTGGCCACCTCGGCCAACATCGCGGCTTATGCGGCCAGCAAGGGCGGTCTGCTGGCCTTGACCCGCGCCATGGCCATCGAGTGGGCGCCTGTGGGCATTCGGGTCAACGCGGTGCTGCCCGGCGCGGTGGACACGGACATGCTGCGGGCTGGGCTGCAGCGGGGGCACCTGGCCGCAGCGGATGTGGACGCGCAACTCGCGGAATTGGCTCAGCGCACGGTCATCGGGCGCGTGGGGACGCCCGCGGAGATCGCGGCTGCAGTGGTCTTCTTGGCCGATCCTGCGCAATCGTCGTTCATGACCGGCCACGGCCTGGTCGTCGACGGAGGCGCGACTATTCGCCTGAGCACGGAGTAATGCCGATGTCGTCGTTGGCCAAAGCCTTGGCTCGCCGTTTGCCTGCTTGGGCGGTACCGTGGGCGCGCGCGGTGTATCTCAAGGCCTTGTGGCTGCCGCAATGGCCATTGGCCCAACTGCACCCTTGGCGTCGCGCCAGCATGCGCCGCTTGGCCGCGCTCAAAGACCGTTATCGCGGCCGGCGGGCGTTCATCCTGGGCAATGGCCCCAGCCTGCGGCGCACGCCCGTGCACCTGCTGCGGGATGAGTTCACGTTCGGCCTCAACCGCGTGTACCTGGCCTTCTCGGAGTGGGGCTTCCGCACCCGCTTTTTGGTCGCGGTGAACGACCTGGTCATCGAGCAATGCGCCGCGGATTTGCGGGCCCTGGACATGCCCAAGTTCGTCACCTGGCGAGCCCGCCGCTGGCTGCCGCTGGACGAACACACTACTTTTCTGTTCACGACTTACATGGACCCCACCTTTGCCACAGACGCGCGCGGTCGCCTTTGGGAGGGCGCGACCGTCACGTATGTGGCCCTGCAGTTGGCCTTCCATATGGGGTTTGACCCGGTCATTTTGGTGGGGGTGGACCATAACTTCAAGACCCAAGGGCCGGCCAATCAGACGGTGGTGTCTCAAGGCGACGATCCCAACCATTTTTTGCCGCACTATTTTGGGCGAGGCTTTCGCTGGCAATTGCCCGACCTGGTGACTTCGGAGTATGCGTATCGCTTGGCCCGTCAGGCATATGAGCGAGCCGGACGGCAAGTGCTGGATGCCACCATCGATGGCAAGTTGCAGGTCTTTCCGAAGGTTCGTTTTGAGGACCTGTTTTGAGGCCGGGGTGCGCTCGTCTGGCGCGCGTTCGTCCATGACGATCGCCGCGAGCGTCATGCTTTGGCCGCGTCGGGCCTTTTATACCCCCAAAGGTTGGGGCTTATACAAACGATAGTGGTGTGATTTTTCGCAAAAGTGGCAGTTGTCGCTCAGATTGATATCTAAAGTGCGCTCGGTTTGCGTGACCGCAAAACTCGGCCCGAGAATTTTGTTCGAATTGGGGCTTGCTTTTTCCGCGCGAGGGTGGTATACTCAGTTCACCCTTTAGGGTCCAAGCCGTGAGATGGGCAGGCGCCCGTCTCACGAAGTGAAGACATGACCAGAACTTCCTGGCGGGGGCAGGAAGGATAGGGTCGTATACACGATGGACTTTTTGTCTTTAACCACCCTATCCCCTCGTCCAGGAAATCAGGAGAGAACATCATGAACGCGCCCCGCAAAATACCCGCGTCCATCGAATCTGGCTCGACCGCGGTTTCATCCTCTGCCTCCTCTACTTCCTCTACTCCCACTACCCCAGCGACCGATCCGCATATTGAAACGAAAATCGCCACCACCAAGACTGTTCGCGTCAATGGCCAGACGCGCGCAAAGGCGCTTGCCAGCACCGCGCCCATAGCCATCGAAACCGAGGCCGCGCAAGTCAAGGAGCCCTCGCGCGTCAATGGCCATGGGCCGGAGTCGGCGCCTGCCGACCTCGCGGCCGCGGCTGCCAAAACCAAGCCCGACCTTGACGCGCGACGTATGCACTGGGCCGACCTGCGCGATCGGCTGGTCGAGCAAGTGCGGCGGATGGCCAGGACGCGCTTGATGCCCTACATGGGCCTGGTAGGCGTGACCGAAGACGAGCGCCCCGTGTTCTTTACGCCGTACCATCCCAAGAGTGGGCACGTGGTATTCGTCTTCGCTCACTTACGCATGGCCCGGCATTATCTCGACCACCTGCTCTATTCGTTTGAAACCACCACGCCTACCTCCAACTTGGATTTGCACATCTTCACAGCCCACAAACCCGACTTCGACGACGCGTTGTTCTTCATCGAGCGCGGGGAACGCATCGTGATGAACCCGCAAGAGGCGTGGCTGGAGTGGGCCGAACGCGTCCAGCAAGGCATTCCCAACGACCCTTGGCGCCGTGTGCACGTCTTGGTCATGGATAACCTGCGCTACTGGGCCAACCTGGCCGAGCAAGATCATGCTTTGGAGGAGGCGATCACCACCGTGCTCACCCATGGCCTGCGTCGCCGGGTTTTGGTGTTCGCCACGACCACCTATCGCGACTGGTTCACCTTGCCCCAAGCGTGGCGCAAGGCGTTCCGGGTGGGCTTTTATGGCGGCGTGCGTGGGTTGGCCGATGTGCCCAAATCCCTCCCGCGCTCCGTGCAAGAACTGGCGCCCGACGAGGCCTTGACCCCCAGCCGAGATGGCCGGCCCGTACGGTTCCATTCTTTGGCCCCCGAGATCTTGCACCTTTGAGCCCTGCCCTTGCCAGGGACGGAGAAGCCCCAGCCGGGGCTTTTCTTTTTTGATAGGACCTTTTTGCAAACCGAAAACTCGGCCTATCGCCGCGGCGGGCTTTGGAGTACAATAAGAAATGGACATATGCCCATGCACTTACACCCCGCGGCGGGGGTTTCTTTTTGGCCTGCGGCCTGTTCTGTCCCGACCTGGCCGCCGCCTGGCGTCGGGAGGTAGTTCGAGTTAGGAGGCGAAGATGAGCACTCCCCGCTATGTGACGGTTGACGGCAACGAGGCCACCACCCATGTGGCCTACAAGGTCAGCGAAGTCATCGCCATTTATCCCATTACGCCCGCGTCCCCCATGGGGGAATTGGCCGATGCGTGGGCGGCTGATCGGCGCCCCAACATCTTTGGCACGGTGCCCAAAGTGGTGGAAATGCAGAGCGAGGCCGGCGCGGCGGGCGCGGTCCATGGCGCGCTGCAAGGCGGTGCGCTCACCACGACCTTTACCGCGTCGCAAGGCTTGCTGCTGATGCTGCCCAACATGTTCAAGATCGCGGGCGAACTCACCCCCGCGGTCTTTCACATCGCGTCGCGCTCCATCGCGGCCCAGGCCCTGTCGATTTTCGGCGATCATCAGGATGTGATGGCCGCGCGCACGACAGGTTTTGCCATGCTGTTTTCGTCCTCGGTGCAGAGCGCGCAAGACATGGCCCTGATCGCCCATGCGGCCACTTTGGAAGCCCGCGTGCCCTTCTTGCACGTGCTGGACGGCTTTCGGGTCTCGCACGAGATCAGCAAGATCGAGCAGGTCAGCGACGAGCAGATTCGGGCCATGATTGACATGGACTTGGTGCGGGCCCACCGGGAGCGGGCCATGCGCCCTGAGCAGCCCTTCATTCGGGGCACTTCGCAAAACCCCGATGTGTATTTTCAGGCGCGGGAGACGGTCAACCCCTATTACCTGGCCGTGCCTGAGATCGTTCAGCGCGCTATGGACAAGTTCGCTCAACTCACGGGCCGCCAATATCGTCTGTTCGAGTATTATGGCCATCCCGAGGCCGAGCGGGTGATCGTGCTGATGGGTTCGGGCTCAGAGGCCGTGGCCGATACCATTGACTACTTGGTGGCCCAGGGCGAAAAGGTCGGCATGGTGCGGGTGCGGCTTTATCGCCCCTTCTCGGTGGAACACTTTGTCGCGGCCTTGCCCGCGACGGTCAAGCGCATCGCGGTGCTCGACCGCACCAAAGAGCCCGGCGCGCTGGGCGAGCCGCTGTATTTGGACGTCGTGGCCGCGGTCGAAGAGGCGTTGCGGGCCAAAAAGGCGCCTTTCACCGCGCGCCCCCTCATCGTCGGCGGGCGCTATGGGTTGTCCTCCAAGGAGTTCACGCCCGCGATGATCAAGGGCATCTATGACGAACTGACCAAGGACGAACCCAAGAATCACTTCACCGTGGGCATCATTGACGATGTGACCCATACCAGCCTGGATTATGACCCCGACTTCGACATCGAGACCTTCCACGACCCGCAGCGCTTCCGGGGCCTGTTTTATGGCTTGGGCTCCGATGGCACCGTTGGCGCGAACAAGAACAGCATCAAGATCATCGGCACCGAAACCGACAACTGGGCCCAGGGCTACTTTGTGTACGATTCCAAGAAGGCCGGCACAGTGACCGTGTCGCACTTGCGTTTTGGCCCTAAACCTATTCGCGCGCCTTACTTAATCCAAAAAGCCAACTTCGTGGCCTGCCACCAGTTCCACTTCCTGGAGCGCATCAACGTGCTCAAGCACGCGGAAGAAGGCGCGACCTTCTTGCTCAACAGTCCTTATGGGCCCGATGAGGTCTGGAAGTACCTGCCGCGCACCATTCAAGAAGAGATCATCCGCAAGAAACTCAAGTTCTACGTGCTGGATGCGTATCAGGTGGCGCGGGAAACGGGCATGGGCCGGCGCATCAACACCATCATGCAGACGGCCTTCTTCGCCATCAGTGGCATCTTGCCGCGCGACGAAGCCATCTCCCGCATCAAAGATGCGATCCGCAAGACGTATGGCATCAAGGGCGAGGATGTGGTGCAGCAGAACTTCGCCGCGGTCGATGCCGCGTTGGATCATCTGCACGAAGTGCCCGTGCCCGACCAGGTGACCGCGGATTTCGATTTACGCCCGCCGGTGGTGGGCCCCGCGCCCGAGTTCGTGCGCAACGTGCTGGGCAAGATGATCGCCGGCGAGGGCGATCGCCTGCCCGTGAGCGCCCTGCCTGCAGATGGCACGTACCCCAGCGGCACCACCAAATACGAGAAGCGCAACATCGCCCTCGAGATCCCCGTCTGGGAGCCGGATCTGTGCATCCAGTGCGGCAAGTGCGTTATTGTGTGTCCCCACGCGGTCATTCGGGCCAAGGTCTACGACCCCAAGTTCTTGGCCGACGCGCCGCCCACCTTCAAGCACATGGAGGCCAAGTGGCGGCAGTTCAAAGGCATGGCCTACACCATCCAAGTCGCACCCGAAGACTGCACGGGATGCACTCTGTGCGTGGAATACTGCCCCGCGGTGGACAAGAACGACCCAACTCGCAAGGCCATCAACATGCGGCCGCAAGCCCCGTTGCGCGAGCAAGAGGCCAAGAACTGGGAGTTCTTCTTGCAGTTGCCCGATCCTGACCGCCAGGCCCTCAAACACACCGCGGTCAAGGATGTGCAATTGCTGGAGCCGCTCTTCGAGTTTTCGGGCGCGTGCGCGGGCTGTGGCGAGACGCCGTACCTTTCGCTGCTCACCCGTCTGTTTGGCGACCGGCTCATCGTGGCCAACGCAACGGGCTGCTCGTCCATTTACGGCGGCAATTTGCCCACCACGCCGTGGTCCTACAACCGACAAGGCCTGGGCCCCGCCTGGAACAACTCCCTCTTCGAAGACAACGCGGAGTTCGGTTTGGGCCTGCGCCTGGCCGTAGACAAATTGAAGGACAAGGCCGAGGACTTGCTGCGCGCGCTCGCGGAGCGGGTGGGCACTGCCCTGGCTGACGAAATCCTCACGGCCGAACAGCGCACCGAAGAGGACATCCAAGCCCAGCGCGCGCGGGTGGCCACGCTCAAGCAGCGTTTGCAGGCTCTGGAGCCCACGCCAGAAGTGCAAGACCTGTTGGCCCTGGCCGACTACCTGGTGCGCAAGAGCGTGTGGATTGTGGGCGGCGACGGCTGGGCTTACGATATCGGCTATGGCGGGTTGGACCATGTGTTGGCGTTGGGCTACGATGTCAACATTTTGGTCCTCGACACCGAGGTATATTCCAACACGGGCGGTCAGACATCCAAAGCCACGCCGCGCGCGGCCATGGCCAAGTTTTCCATCGCGGGCAAGACCACGCCCAAGAAAGACTTGGCCTGGATGGCCATGAGTTACGGTCATGTCTATGTCGCCACAGTGGCCATGGGCGGCAATGACACCCAAACGGTCAAAGCCTTCATGGAAGCCGAGTCGTACGAAGGCCCCAGCCTGATCATCGCCCACTCGCCGTGCATTGCCCACGGCTATGACCTGCGTTATGGCGCGTTGCACCAGAAGTTGGCGGTGCTTTCGGGCTACTGGCCGTTGTTGCGCTTCGACCCGCGACGGCTGGCCCAGGGCAAGAATCCCTTGCAAGTGGATTCGCGGGTCAAGGAGCCCCTGGAGAAGTACATCTTCACCGAGCGGCGCTTTAGCCAACTGGTCAAGATGCGCCCGCAGGAAGCCGAAGAATTGCTGGCCGAACTGGAAGCCGATGTGCAGCGCCGGCTGAAGATGTATGAGGCCTGGGTCAAGGGCTTTGTGCCCAACGGCGGCAACGGCAAGAAATAACCGCGGCTTGCCCGCACCTCGAGCGAAACCCTCATCTGGGTTGACGCATCAGGGCGCACGTGAATCGTGCGCCCTTGCTTTCTTTGCCCGCCCGCGCCCCGCGCCGCGAAACCGGGCTCAGGGCTCCAAGGGGCGGCGATAGAGGGCCACGCTTTCCACCAAGCCAATGGCCAACAGGGTGGAGACCAACGTGCTGCCGCCGTAAGTGATGAACGGCAGCGGCAAACCCGTCACCGGAATCAAGTTCAGGTTCATCGCGATGTTGACCATCATGTGGAAGCCCAACATCGCGGCCACGCCCGTGGCAATGAGCGCGCCGAATGTGTCATAGGCCCGCTGCGCGATGCGCAGGCAACGCCAAATCACCAGGCTCAGCAACACAATGGTCAACACCGCGCCCACGAACCCCAACTCATGGGCGATGACCGCGAAGATGAAGTCGGTGTGCCGCACTTTCAAAAAGCGGTATTGCACTTGCGGGCCCTGTCCGTAGCCGTGGCCGAACCAGCCGCCCGAGCCAATGCTGATCAGGGCCTGCAACACATTGTAGATCGCACCATGCCGCGCGGTCTCGTCCGGAAACAGGAAGTTGAGAATGCGTGCCTTCTGATAGTCGGCCAAAAAGGGAAAGCCCACAATGCTGGCCACGCTGCCAACGCCAACGAACAGACCAATGTGCTTCCACCGCAGCCCCGCGGCCCACAGCATGGCCAGCCAAATGACCACCAAGGTGATGGACGTGCTCAGGTCCGGCTGTAGCAGCACCCAAACCACCAAGCCACCGGTCAGCGCCGCGCTGAGCAGCACCCAACGCAACTGGTGCAGGCGATCTTGATAGCGCGCCAAGAAACCGGCTTGCACCAAGATGAGCACGATTTTGGCGAACTCCGACGGCTGGATCTTGATGGGCCCGACTGTAAACCAGCGCGCCGAGCCAAACAGCGCGGTTCCGACCAGTTTGAGGGCGATGAGGGTGATGACGGTGAGCACATACAGGTATTTGCTCAGGGGCAGCCAGTGGTGATAGTCCATCAGCGCCAGCGCCAGCATGGCCACCAGCCCAACCGTGGCGAACACCAATTGCCGGTTGGGCAATTCGGCCAACACCGCGTTGCCCGCAATGGCCGAGCGGATCATGGCCGTCCCAAAGATGATCAACGTCACGACCAGCCCCAGCAGCCAGTAGTCGAAGTTCTCCCACGCCACACGACGCAGCATATCATCCTCCGCGGGCGCAAGGCCGCGCTTTTCGCTTCTATTGTAGCCGAAAGCATGAGGCGAAGATGAGCCTCCCCAGCGTCGGTTGTGGCGCGTGCTGTTATAATCCTACCCCGGGCCGTCATCTTCCCCTCGCGAGGAGCCGTGCCATGCTGATTACTCATGCTACCCTGCTCACCTTGGACGACGACGGGCGCATCTTGCCCGACCACGCCTTGCTGTTGCGCGATGGCCGCATCGCAGACCTGGGCCCGTCGCCCGACCTGATCGCGCGCTACCCTGACGAAGAGCGTTTGGATGCCCAAGGCCAGTTGGCCATGCCCGGCAACATCTGCGCCCACACGCATTTTTACGGCGCGTTCGCGCGGGGCATGGCCATCCCCGGACCCGCGCCCAAAGATTTTCCTCAAATTCTCGAGCGCCTGTGGTGGCCGCTGGATCAGGCTTTGGACGCTGAGGCCGTGCGCCTCTCCGCGCTTATCATGCTGGTGGACGCCATTCGCAACGGCACGACCACGTTGTTCGACCATCACGCCTCGCCCAACGCGTTGGAAGGCTCGCTGGATATCATCGCCGAAGCCGTGGCGCAGGCCGGGGTGCGGGCCGTGCTGGCTTATGAAGTGACCGACCGCTACGGACCGGCCAAGGCTCGCGCGGCCATTGACGAAAACGTGCGCTTTTTGCGCTGGGTGCGCCAAGCGCGGCCCGCGGATGGGCGCCTGGCCGGGTTGTTTGGGTTGCATGCCAGTTTGACCCTGAGCGAGGAGACGCTGGAAGCCAGCCGCGCGGCCGTGGGCGATGATGTCGGCTTCCACATCCACGTGGCTGAGCACGAGGCCGACGAATACGACAGCCTGGCTCGTACTGGCGAGCGGGTGGTCGACCGCCTGCGGCGGCATGGCATCTTGGGCCCGCGCACCATCGTGGCCCATGGCGTGCACCTGGACGCGCGCGAGATCTGTCACTTGGCCGAGACCCAAACCTGGCTCAGCCACCAGCCCCGCTCGAACATGAACAACGGCGTTGGCGTCGCGGACATCGAGAGCATGTTGCGGGCCGGCGTGCGGGTCACCTTGGGCACCGATGGCTTCCCTCACGCCATGTGGGAAGAAGCCCGCTTCGCCTATCTGCTGCCCAAGGTCCATCATCGGGACCCTCGGCGCATGGACGGCCAGGCGGTGATGCAAATGCTGATGGCGCACAACCGGGCCTTGGCCGAGCAAGCCTTGGGCGTGCCTTTGGGACGCTTGACCGTGGGCGCGGCCGCGGATCTCATTTTGGTGGACTATCACCCGCCCACGCCGCTCACGCCGGGCAACTGGCCGTGGCACATCCTCTTTGGCTTTCACGAGCGCATGGTGACCACCACCATCGTGGCCGGGCAAGTGCTGATGCGCGACCGCCAGTTGCTCACCTTGGACGAAGAAGCCATCATGGCCCAAGCGCGAGCCAAGGCCCCGCAAGTCTGGGAGGCCTACCGCCAACGGGTGCCCTGAGGTGCCATGGACCAGGGCCCGTACAGCGTGTACGTGCATATTCCTTTCTGCCGACGGCGTTGCGCGTACTGTGATTTCAACACGTACGCCGGCCTGGAGGAGCAGCACGCCGCGTATGTGCGCGCGCTGGAGGCGGAGATTCGCTATGTGGGCCAGCAGGCAGGGCGGCCCTTGCCTGTCCACACCGTGTATTTTGGCGGCGGCACGCCCTCGCTGCTGCCGCCCGCGGCGTATGAGCGGCTGTTGCAGGCCCTGGCCGAGGCTTTTCGACTCACGCCCGATGTGGAAATCACCCTGGAGGCCAACCCCGGCACGGTTGACCGCGCGTATTTGGCCGCGTTGCGCGGCCTGGGCTTCCGGCGCCTCAGCCTGGGGATGCAGTCAGCCCGGCCCGCGGAATTGCGCCTCTTGGGCCGCGAGCACGATTTCTTCGCGGTGATTCGAGCCGTGGCCGCCGCGCGCGCCGCGGGGTTCGCCAACCTCAACTTGGACCTGATCTACGGCCTGCCTGGACAGACCTTGGCCCAGTGGCAGACCTCGTTGGAATGGGCTTTGCGGCTGGCCCCCGAGCACCTCTCCCTCTACGCGCTGACGCTGGAACACGGCACGCCCATGCGCGCGTGGGTGCAGCGGGGTTTGGTGCCCCCCATCGACGACGACGCGGCCGCGGATATGTACGAGTGGGCGTCCGAGCGCTTAGCCGCGGCCGGGTTTCGGCAGTACGAACTTTCCAATTGGGCGCGGCCCGGCTACGCGTGCCGGCACAACTTGCAATATTGGCGCTCGCAGCCCTATTTGGGCCTGGGCGCGGGCGCGCATGGCTGGGTCGCAGGCCAACGCACAGTGAATGTGCGCGCGCCAGCCGCTTACATCGCCCGCTTGACCCGCCCCCCTGCCGCACCACCCAAGCCTTTCCCCTGGACCCCGGCCACGGTGCATTTGCGGCGCCTGTCTACGACCGAGGCCTTGGGGGAATATATGATGATGGCCTTGCGCCTCACGCAAGAGGGCGCGGATTGGCGTGTGGTGCGCCAGCGCTTCGGTGTGGAGCCTACCCGCGTGTTCGCCTCGGCTCTGCGCCGTTGCACCCAAGCCGGCTTGCTCGAGCCCACGCGCCACGGCGTGCGACTCACGCCGCGTGGGCGTTTGCTGGCCAATCGGGTTTTTGCCGCGTTTCTGCCCGAACCGGAGGGCGTCCCATGAATCGAGGTTCGCTTTGGCGTTGGATGTGGGGCGTGGCCCTCGGTTTGGCCGCGCTGGCCGGGTTGTTGGCCCTCAACGCCCACTTGGCGCGTACTTACCCCGGCGGCGCGGCTTTTTGGCCCTTGTGGCGCGGCGCGCGCGCATGGCTTTTGCACGGCCAGAGCCCTTATGCCCGCCCTGAAACTGGCCCCGCACCGCCATGGGCCGCAGGCGCGACTTTCGACTTGCCCTTGTTCGCGGCCCTGCCCTTGTTGCCCTACGCGTTGGTGAACGACTACGTTTGGGCCCGCGCCCTGTGGATGCTGACCCTGGAACTCAGCCTGGCGGGTACGGTCGCCCTCGCTGCTTGGTCGCTGCATTGGCAAGGTCGCAGCCGCCAAATTTTGGCCTTAATGGTCATCCTCACTGGGCCGTGGGCGGTCGCGGCCGTGGGGCAGGGGCGCAGCGAAGTGTTGCTGCTCCCTTTGGCTTGGCTGGCGGCCCACGGATGGCGTCGCGGTCGGGCCTGGCCCGCGGCCATGGCCGCGGCCTGGCTGTGGACATGGCCAGCGCTCGCGCTTCCGTGGCTGGGGGTGTGGGGCCTGTGGCTCGTCGCGCGGCCCGAACGCCGGCGCCTGGCCTTGGCCTGGCTGGTGGCCAGCGGTGGCTTGTTCGCCTTGGCCACCGTGTTGCAGCCGGGATGGTTCACCGCCTACGTGACCGCGTGGGTCCAGAGCCATCTCTTGAGCCCGCCACCGGTTTGGGGCGCGCCCCACGCGCTGGCCTTGGCTTTGCCCGGCTTGGGGCGCAAGTTAGGGTGGGCCGTGGCCGCCTTGGCCGCGATGCTGCTGGTCGCCGAAGGGGTGAGCGCGTGGGGGAAGTCGTGGCTGCACACAGCCTGGACCGCAAGCCTGGCCGTGACCGTGGCGCCGTGGTTGGGTCTGCCTTGGTCCCCCATCAGCGCTGCGGTGCTGCTCTGGCTGCCATGGCTCTTGGTGTGGGCCCTGTGGGATCAGCGCTGGTTGTATGGCCCGCGTGCGGTGGTGCTGAGCGCACTGGGGCTGTGGCTTTTAGGATGGGCCTGGTCGCGGCCGCTCACCGCGGCCTGGGAGCCGCGCCTGGGCCCGGCCGTGGGCTATGGCCTGTTGCCTTTGACCGCGCTGTTCGGCCTGTATTTTGTGCGTTGGTGGGCCACCCACGCGGATTGGTGGGCCGCGGACGAGCGCCCGTGAGGGGGGCCAGCCGCGTGCCCGCGTCAGCCGCGGCCCTCAGGGCAAGATGTACAAAATGTTTTCTGGCGGTGGGGGCGGCGCGAGGAAGTAAATCGTCGTCCATTGATGCCACGACACATAATCATCGTCCGAATAGCCTAAATCGATCCAATAACGGCCGGGGATGCCGCCCCCGGTGTCGAGGATGCGGCCAAAGCCATAGCCCGGCACATAGACGCTCATGCCCTTCATCGCGCGATACCACGGCACCGTCACCGCCACCACGCCTTTCTTTAGCGGCGCGCCGCTGGCCGTGGTCGAACTGCACCGTCCGCCTCCCACCCGGCACGGCGAGTACGAGGTCGCGTACACCCGCACCGCGCGCCAATACTTCACCGGCCCTTCGGGCGTGTCCAACGTGCGAATCACGATTTTGGTGCCATACCCCACCACCCGCGGTTGGGGCGGTTGGACCACCCATTCGCCCACGGTCCGGCGTTCAGCCTCGTCGCCATCCACATAACGCACTCGCTCCCAACGCACCTTGATGCCCGGCTGGCCCTCCTGCACCACCTGGATCGTATCCAACTCCACATCGGGCAAGGGGCGGGTTTCACTGCCATAGGGGATGCTTTCCGTTCGGGCCAGCCAGGTTTCGCGCACCCGGTGCACTTGCAGGGGGACATCCTCCGAGGGGGGCGCGGTTTCGTCGGGTTCTACCGTGTCGAACCCCACCAAGCGAATGCCGCCGCGCCACAAAGCCTGGCCCGTCGTTTCGGCCGCGACCCGCACTTGGCGCGTGGTGGCCCCGACGAGCAGGTTCAGGGCCTGGGCCGGCTGCCACACCCAACCTTGGTCGGTGGCCTGCCACTGGTCTGCGGGGTGCAAGTCCAGCCCGGCCTGGGCCAACGCGATTCGCACATCATTCGCGGCCGACGTGACCACCCCCGCGCGACCGTCGGGCGTGCGCCAAGCCCAGGCTCGCGCGCGGCGAATGTCCAGCAGCGCGACCTCGGGCGCGGGCTCAGGCCAAGGCTGGTCAGGCGTCCACGGCAGGCCGTTCAGCCGCACCTCATCGCCGGGGAACCACGGCACACGCGCGCGCGTTAGGGCGTCGGCGGGCCGTGGCCCTGTCAGCGCGACCACGGCCACCACCTCGCCGTCCACCCGCACGACCACCCGCCGTGGGGGTGGCGCCGCGGAGGCGGGCGCGCGTCCCGGCCAGGGCGTGGTCAAGCCCAGCGCCAAGAGGACCAGTCCCGCGGCGATCAAACCCGCGGCCAACGGATACCGCCACATCGCCGTTCGTCACTCCAATCGTTGGTCGCACAGGTGCCGGTAGCCACACGCGCGGCAACGGGCCCGCTGTTCGTGGGTGCGGGGCACCTCGCGCAACGTGGCCGCCTGTCGCATGAGGGCCAACACGCCCAGCAAGCGGCGTTCCAATTCGGGCGTGAATTCGATGCGAAACGTGCGCTCGGGGTAGCGAATGTAGCCATAAGGCGCGGGCTGGCCCAACACCCGGCGCACCAGCAGGCCATACGCGGCCAACTGAAAAATGTGCCCTTCGTAGGGCTGAGACGGGGTGTGGCCCGACTTGACTTCCACCGGGATGTAGCCGTCATCGTTGACCACAATGTAATCGGGTTTGCCCACCAGATTCAAGTCTGGGTCGTAAAGAGGGCGGGCCACCGTGTGCCGCATCCCTGTGTCGCTGTAGACCACCGCGCCTTGAGGCAGCCCGGTGTTGCGGTGCTCGCGCCGGGCCCACACCAGCAGCGCCAACGCGGTCAGCACCAGCGTGGCAATGCACAGCAGCGTCATAGCCGCATTGTACCACGCCAACAAGCCTCTTACGTTTTGCTAACAACCCTCTTACACCGTCCCCCTACAATGAGGATGACCTGCGTGCAGGCCCAGGCCCCTGCGGGGCGCTGTGGGCCTTTTCGGATGCATCTTGCGGCCCGCGAACTTTTGGCCGCCCAAGATGCTTCCCTCACCGGAAACGAACCTGTCTACACGAGGAGGAATCTCCCATGAACTTCGAAAAATACACCCAGAAATCACGCGAGGCCGTGGTGCGCGCCCAGCAGTTGGCGCGTGAGATGAACCATCAGGCCATTGAGCCCATGCACTTGTTGTACGCGTTGCTGGAGCAAGAGGAAGGCGTGGTGCCGGCCATCGTCACCCGGATTGCGGGCAGCCCGGCCGCGTTGCGCGAAGAGGTGCGCAAAGAATTGGAGCGCAAGCCCAAGGTCTATGGCGGCAATGTCGAAGTCGGTCTCTCGCGCCCCGCGGCCGAGGTGCTCGACACGGCCGAGCGCTACGCGAAGGGGATGCAGGACGAGTATGTTTCGACCGAGCACATTTTGCTGGCCCTGGCCGACAATCCGCAAGTGGGCCGTTTGTTGGATCAATACGGCATCACCAAAGAGGCCATCTTGAAGGCGCTCTCTGAGATTCGCGGCTCCAAGCGGGTGACCAGCGAGAATCCCGAAGAGACCTACCAGGCCTTGGAGAAATATGGCCGTGATTTGACCGCGCTGGCTCGCCAAGGCAAACTCGACCCCGTCATCGGCCGAGATCAAGAGATTCGCCGGGTGATTCAGATTCTCTCCCGGCGCACCAAGAACAACCCGGTGCTCATCGGCGACCCGGGCGTGGGCAAGACGGCCATTGTCGAAGGCCTGGCCCAGCGCATCGTCAAGGGCGATGTGCCCGAAGGCTTGAAGAACAAGCGCATTGTGCAACTGGACATGGGCGCGCTCTTGGCGGGCGCGAAGTATCGGGGCGAGTTTGAAGAGCGCCTCAAGGCCGTGCTGCAAGAGATCAAAGATTCCGACGGCCAGATCATCCCCTTCATCGACGAAGTGCACACGGTGGTGGGCGCAGGCAAGGCCGAAGGCGCGATGGACGCGGGCAACATCCTCAAGCCCATGCTGGCCCGGGGTGAACTGCGCATGATCGGCGCGACCACCGTGGACGAATACCGCAAGTACATCGAAAAAGACCCGGCCTTGGAGCGCCGCTTCCAGCCCGTGTATGTCGCGGAACCCAGTGTCGAAGACACCATCAGCATCTTACGCGGGCTCAAGGAGCGCTATGAGGTGCATCACGGCGTGCGCATCACCGACCCCGCGGTGATTGCCGCCGCGGTGCTCTCGAATCGCTACATCACCGACCGCAAACTGCCAGACAAGGCCATCGACCTCATCGACGAGGCCGCGGCTCGGCTGCGCACCGAGATCGACTCCAAGCCCAAGGCCTTGGATGAAGTCGAACGCCAGATCATGCAACTGGAAATCGAGCGCGAGGCCCTGAAGAAGGAAAAGGACCCCGCGTCCAAAGAGCGCCTGAAGAAGTTGGAACAGGAACTCGCGAACTTGCGCGAAAAGGCCAACCAACTGCGCGCCCGCTGGCAAGAGGAAAAGAAGGCCATCGAAGAACTGCATCGCATCAAGGAAGAGATCGAACAAACCCGCATCGAGATCGAAAAGGCCGAGCGGGAATATGACCTGGAGAAGGCCTCGTATTTGCGCTACGGTAAGTTGCAGGAACTGGAGCAGCAACTCAAAGAGAAGGAGCAGCGCCTGAAGGAACTGCAAAAGGACGGCGCGCTGCTGCGGGAAGAGGTCACCGAGGAGGAGATCGCGGAGGTGGTCTCCGAGTGGACGGGCATTCCCGTGAGCAAGTTGCTGGAAGGCGAGCGGGAGAAACTCATCCGTTTGGAGGACTATCTGCACAAGCGCATCGTCGGCCAAGATGAGGCCGTGCGCGCGGTGGCCAACGCGATTCGCCGGGCGCGCGCGGGCCTGCAAGACCCCAATCGGCCCATTGGTTCCTTCATCTTCCTTGGGCCGACGGGCGTGGGCAAGACCGAGTTGGCCAAGGCCCTGGCCGAATTCTTGTTCGGCGATGAGAAGGCCCTCATTCGCATCGACATGGGCGAATATCAAGAGAAGCACTCGGTGGCCCGGCTCATTGGTGCGCCGCCCGGCTATGTGGGCTATGAGGAAGGCGGCCAGTTGACCGAGGCCGTGCGTCGTCGGCCCTACAGCGTCATCCTGTTCGACGAGATCGAAAAGGCCCACCCCGAGGTCTTCAATGTGCTGCTGCAACTGCTGGACGATGGCCGCTTGACCGACGGCCAAGGCCGCACGGTGGACTTCCGCAACACCATCGTCATCATGACCAGCAACTTGGGCAGCGAGTTGTGGATGCGGCCGGTGCACCCCAGCCGGGAGGAGATTCAGCAGGTCTTGCAGAAGTTCTTCCGGCCCGAGTTCCTGAACCGCATCGACGAGATCGTGGTCTTCCGGCCGCTGAACAAGGACGATATGCGCAAGATCGTCGACATCCAAATCGAGCGGGTGAACGAGCGGCTGGCCGAGAAGCGCATCCGGCTGGAAGTCACCGACCGGGCCAAGGACTACCTGGCCGAGGTGGGTTATGACCCCGACTTTGGCGCCCGGCCGTTGAAGCGGGCCATCCAACGCGAACTGCTCGACCCGCTGTCGCTGAAAGTGCTCGCGGGTGAGATCAAAGAAGGCGACACCGTGCAGGTGGACTTGGCCGAGGACGGCAAAGGCTTGACCTTCAAGGTCATTGCCCGGGCCGAACCCGAAGGCGAAGAGACGCCCGAGGGCGAGGTGGTTGAGGGGCAAACCCGCTAACCGCTGCCCGCCCGAATCATCACATGGTAAGCCAACGCCCCGGAGGCCGCAGCAAACAGCCTCCGGGGCGTTTTGCGTCGGCTCGGCATGGGGCGGAGACCATGGGCAGCAGACCCGTGGCCGATGGAACACCGCGAGGCCGCCCACGAGCGCCGCCCTGACCCAGTTTTTGACAGGCCTTTCACCGCGCGTTCACACGGTCTTCACCGGCCTGGCGTAGGCTCAAGATGAGGCTCAAATCCTGATGCCGGGAGGTGCAACATGCGCGGACATGGTGGTTGGCGACGCGGTGGGCCGTTGTGGCATCCGGGCCGCGGGCCACGGCCCCGGGGGTTCCGTGGCCTCCGCTGGGGATGCTTCCCCTGGTGGTTGGGGCTGTGGGTGGTGCCTTGGTTGGTCTTGTGGGTGCTCGCGCGGTTGCTGTTCCGTTGATGGTCGGCTTGCAGCCCGCCCCGGCCCACCTATAGAGGCGCTTGGGATCCTTGAGGCCCACGTATGTTGGTTTTGGTTCCCGCATGGGGGCTTCGCGGAGCAAGGCACGCGCGCCACGTCGGCCGCGGGCCGCGTTTTCTGCGGGTGTGTGCCGCGGCGTCGGGCACTTCATCCCGCCGTCGGCTCGGGCGTTGTCTTGCCGCGAGCCGCGGCCTTGGCGTGGGTGGCCGCGGCAGGGCGGACCCGGCCCGTGGGCAGGCGTGGGTGGGCCAACCCGACCATGGCCCTTGAAAAACGCGCGCCTCGGGGGCGCCAAGCGTCCCCGAGGCACGTTTCCGCGCGGGAAGGAACACCCCGGCCGTGGCCGCGCTTAGTGGCGCAGCCAGCCGCGGCGCACCATCCACTTCTTGATTTCCACCGCGATGAAGACCACCGCGCTCGCGCCCAAGGCCAAGGCCAATTGATCCCACGCCAGGGGCACGGTGCGGAAGATGGCCTGCAAAGGCGGCCAATAAATGACCAGCAATTGCAACGCGACGGTGAGCGTCACGGCCAGGACCATGAACTTGTTGGTGCCCAAGCCTTGTTGGAACAACGATTCCTTGGCCGAGCGCAGGGCCAGCGCGTTGCCCATTTGGCCCAAAGTGAGCACCGTGAACGCCACCGTCTGCCAGGCCGGATTGTTCACCCGCCAGTCGAGCCAAGCCGCGAGCAAGGTCACCAGGCCCATGAGCGCGCCGATCCACAGGGTATCGCGGCCCAGCCCGCGGCCGAAGATGCTTTCGTCGGGGCGGTGCGGGGGGCGCTGCATGACGTCTTTTTCCGCGGGTTCGACGCTCAGCGCCAAGCCAGGGAGGCCGTCGGTGACCAAGTTGATCCACAGAATTTGCAGCGGTGTAAGGGGCAGGGGCATGCCTAAGAAGGGGGCCAGCAGCATGACCAAAATTTCGCCCGTGTTGGAACTGAGGGTGTATTGAAGGAATTTGCGGATGTTGTCGTAAATGACCCGTCCTTCTTCGACCGCGGCCACGATGGTGGCGAAGTTGTCATCCAGCAGCACCATGTCCGCGGCCTCTTTGGCCACATCGGTGCCGGTAACGCCCATGGCCACGCCAATGTCGGCCTTTTTGAGCGCGGGCGCATCGTTTACGCCGTCGCCCGTCATGGCCACGATTTCGCCTTCGCGCTGGAGCACACGCACGATTTTGAGTTTGTGCTCGGGCGAAACGCGCGCGAAGACGTTGGTCTCGCGCAAAGCCCGAGCCAGCGCGTCCTCGTCCATGGCTTCCAGTTCCGCGCCGGTGATCACCCGATCGTCTTGGGCGATGCCCAAGTGCCGGGCCACGAAGCGCGCGGTTAGAGGGTGGTCGCCGGTGATCATGATGGGACGAATGCCCGCGGTTTGGCAGCGCTGCACCGCGTCCTTCGCCTCGGGTCGGGGCGGGTCGACGATGCCGATCAGGCCCAAGAAGACCAAGTCGCGCTCGGCCACGGCTTCCAGTTCCTCGGGAGAGTCTGGCAGCACATCCAGGCGGCGGACGGCTACAGCCAAGACGCGCATGCCTTGGCCTGCGTGTTGGGCATTGGCCGCCAAGATGCGCTCACGCCATTCGAGGTCGAGGTCTTCAATTTTGTCCTCGATCCACAAGCGGGTGGAGCGGGGCAACAATTGGTCGACCGCGCCCTTGACGAACGCGATGTAAGGCGGTTTGGGCTCCGCCACCACATTTTGCCAGAATTTGCGGGCCCACGGATAGCGCTGAGCAGCCTCATCGTTCCAGCGGTGCACTGTGGTCATGCGCTTGCGCGCGGAGGTAAACGGCACCTCGGCCACGCGCGGCAGCACTTCCTCCAGAACCGGCTTGAGCAGGCCGGCCTGCGCCGCGGCAACCACCAGCGCGGCTTCGGTAGGATCGCCCAACGCGGTGCACTCGCGAGTGCAATCGTGGCCGTCATTGGGCAAGACGAGCGAGGCGTCGTTGCACAGCGCCGCGCCGGCCAGCAGCAAGTGCACCGCGGGAGGGACGGCTTTGAGATCGGGCTCAGGCATGGCCGACGCACCGCGGCGCCGGGGCCGCAGGCTGGCGATGTCCAGCGTATGCCCGGCCAGGTCCAACACCGACACTTGCATGCGGTTCTCCGTCAGAGTGCCGGTTTTGTCTGAGCAAATGACCGTGACCGAGCCCAGGGTTTCGACCGCGGGCAACTTGCGAATGAGCGCGCGGCGGCGCAGCATACGTTGCGCCCCCAGGGCCAAGGCGATGGTCACAACCGCGGGCAGCCCTTCGGGGACCGCGGCCACGGCCATGCTGATGGCTGTGAGGAACATAACTTCCAGATTCTCGCCCCGCAGCACGCCCAGGCCGAACACCACCGCGACGATGGCCAGCGCAGCCCAGGCCAACCCGCGGCTGAGTTGGGCCAACCGTCGCTGCAAGGGGGTGGGCTCTCGCTCCACGCTTTGGATCATGGTCGCGATGCGTCCCAGTTCGGTGTGCATGCCCGTGGCCACAATGACCGCCTTGCCGCGGCCGTAGGTGACCAGGGTGCCCATGTACACCATGTTACGCCGGTCGCCCAAAGGCAGGTTGGGAACATCCAAAGCCGCCGTGATCTTTTCCACTGGCTCCGACTCGCCCGTGAGCGCGGCTTCTTGGACGCGTAAATTGACGCTCTCGATGACCCGGCCATCGGCTGGCACCGCGCTGCCGGCTTCTAAGAGCACGATGTCACCGGGCACCACCTCGCGCGACGACAGCGTGCGCACTTCGCCCTCGCGCAACACCTTGACCGTGGGCGTGGCCAATTGCTTGAGCGCAGCCATCGCCTTTTCCGCGCGATATTCCTGCGTAAAGCCCAAAATGGCGTTGAGCACCACAATGATGAGGATGGCAATCGCTTCCTTGTGATCTCCGATGAGGAACGAGATGCCCGCGGCCACCAGCAGCAGCACCACCATCGCGTCTTTGAACTGCTCGAAGAAGATCTGCCACGGGCTGGCCACCGCGCGCTCTTCGAGCACGTTGGGCCCATATTGCTCCAGGCGCTGCTGGGCTTCTGCGTCCGACAGACCGCGGCGGGGGTCGACCCCCCAATGGCGCAGCACTTCGTCAGCGGGCAAGCGATGCCACTCGTGGGTCATGTTTACTCCTCGACATCCAAGGGTTGTGTGCGGGTCAATCCCCCGAGGGTTGGGTGGACCCCTGCGGGCGCGGGCCCGCGGCGCGCTTCGCGCGCCAGGCCTGCCAGGCCCCGCGCCAGGGCTCACGGCCCCAGCGGGGGCGTTTGGGCAATGAGACGTCGCTCAGGTGAGGGGCCAAGGCCGCGACGACCTGGGTGATGGCGTCCCAGTCTTCGGCTTGCAGCGCGCGTTCCAAATCGCGGGCGAACCGGGCGGCCCATTCCCACGCCAAGCGGAACTGGTCGGCCTTGAGCCAATAGTCGCGCTTTTCCCACGCGGCCGTGGTGGTTTCGACAGTGGCCGCGATTTCGTCCAAGGTCAAGATGAGAAACGCGACCATGTCGCGCGCTTGGTCGTCAGGCTGCGCGTGCTGGGCCAGGGCCCGCACGGTTTGGGCCAGCATTTGCAGCAGCCGCCGGCGCTGTTGGGCCAAGGTTTGGGTGCGAAAGACGCGCGCCACCGTCCACCTCCGGTGTGCTTCGACCTGGAACAAGGCGAGGGGGCCACGCCCCCTCGCCGCAATTGTATCATAGCGCGCTCAAAAGGTCCGATATGGACGCCAATCCTTTGCAGATACCCCCAAGGGGCCGGGCTTGATTCGCAACAATCGGTAAGTTTATGGCCCGCGTGGCGCGCTTCTGACGCGCTGTTGTGGGAGTTCCGACCAACTCGGCAAGCCGCGTCGCGCTGGGCCGCGCAGCCGTTTTGGCGGCTTAAGCCTTGGGGTCGGCGTCGTCGGCGTCCGCGGTGGTGGACGAAGCCGGGGGTTGGGCCACCCGCTTGGCGGCTTGGGCCGCGCGCTGGGCAGCCTGACGGCCGGCTTGCGCGGTTTGCGTCGCGCCCTGGGCGGCCGCGCGCGCGGTGTCGGCGCCGGCTTTGGCCGCCTTGAGGGGGATTTGCGCGCGATGGGCTGCGGCGCGGATGGTCACTTGCGCGCCGCGGGCCAGCATTTTGGCCGCGCCTTTGGCGGCCTGGGCCCCGGCCTTGAGCGCCTTGGCGCCCAACCGGAAGGGCGCGCGCCAGGCCTGGCGCGGCGTCTCGGCCGCGGCCTGGAGGGTTTGCGCGGCTTCGAGGCCTGTTTGGGCCAAATCGCGGCCGGTTTCGAGCGCGACTTGGGCGATCTGGCGCGGGCCGTCAATGCAGTCTTGGGCCGCGCGGCCCATCTGGGCCGCGGTTTCGGCCGCACCTTGGGCCGCGGCCTTGGCCACCTGCGCGGCGCTTTGGGAAGCGACTTGGGCCGCGCGGGCGGCTTCGCGCGCCACCTCGGGGGCCTCGGCTTTGGCCGTTTGCCAGCGTACGCGCACGGCTTCCAGCAGGGCTGCGGAGACCCGCAGCAATGGTTCGCCACGGCGCACCCGCTCCGCGTTCAGCCGCTGATATAGGCGCAGTTTGGCCTCCGCGGGCAAGCGGAGGTCGGCCGTGGGCTCACGGCGCGAGCGTTGGTGCAGCGCCTGCCAGTAGGTGCGACAACTGGGGCAGGTCTGTAGATGGTCGCGCAGTTGGGCTTCTTCGGCCGCAGGCAGGGCTTGGTCGAGCAAGCGGTGCATACGGCGGATCATGTCCTCATGCCAATGGGCGGGGGTCATGGGCGTTCCTCCTGGGCATCGGGCGGGGCCGCGGTGGTCGCAGTCAGCCGACCGCGGGCCGTGCTCGGAGAGCGGTCCCCCAGACAAGGGGCTAAGGCCTGCCGCAGGGCTTGGCGGGCGCGGTGCACCCGCACTTTGGCCGCACTGTGGGAGATGTCCAGCGCGGCCGCGACTTCGGGGAGCGACAAGCCTTCGAAAAGGTGCAAGGCCGCGGCCGCACGCAGGGGTGGGCTGAGGCGCTCCACGGCCCGGCGCACGCAATCTTCGGTTTCGTGGGCCAAGGCCCAGGCCTCGGGCGATGGCGCGTCAGGGTCGGCCCAACGCTCGGCCGCGGGCAGATTTTCGTCGTCGCTGTCGGCGGTGTCTTCCAGGTAGGTGGTGGCCGCGTCGACTTTGCGTTGGCGGCGGCGCAGCACGGCCAGGGCTTGGTGGGTCGCTATGCGATATAGCCAGGTCTTGAGCCCCGAACGGCCCTGGAATTCGTGGATGTGCAGGTACACGCGCAAGAACGTCTCTTGCAACACATCCTCCGCGTCCGCGGGGTCGCGCACGATGCGGTAGGCCAGCCGATAGATGGGCTCGGCAAAGGTTTCGACCAAGGCTTCGTACGCCGCGGGCTCGTTGGCTCGCAGGGCGGCGATCCATTCGGCTTCGGTGGCGTAGGGTGGCATGGGGCTCTCCTGCCGGGCGGATGGAGCAAGTATACCCCGGCCTCGCTCGACGAGGCCGGGGCGTTGGGGTAAAGGCGTGCTTACGGCTGCACCAAGGTGATGGTCTCTTGAACCTGGTCGGCCGACTGTTGCGCGCCGTCGTTGATCAGATATTCGCTTTCGACGATGCGGTCGGCCATGATGCCGATTTGCTCTTCGGTCCACAAGATGCGGTCGGCCATTTCGCCGATGTCGTCGGACAAGCGCAACGTGGTAGCCTCGGACTGGTCGATGCGCTGGTTGATGTCGTCTGCGGTGACGGCTTGGGCCGCGTCTTGTTCGGTTTGGCTGGCCAGTGCGATCACGGCATCGGTGGACGAGGCGTCGAAGGCCAGGGCCAAACCGGTCGGGCGGGCGGCCAACAAGGTCAGGCCGAACAGCAAGGCGAAGAACCAATGTTTGAGCGTGTTCATGTTGTCTCTCCTGAAGAGGCTCTTAGGCAGAGCCGGGTTGAAGTGCGTCATGGTATACCGACGCGGCTCGCCTCTTCAGGGTTACAACGAAGTTGAGGAGGATAGAACGGCCGCGCGCGCGGGCTCGGTCAAGGCCCATGTGCGGGGCGGGGTGATCCGCTCCAGGGCCTGGGCCAAGTCGGCCAAGAGATCGTCGGGGTCCTCCAGGCCCACGGCCAGGCGGATGAGCGTATCCCGGATGCCCAGCGCGGCCCGCTCTTCGGGGGTGTAGGCGTCGAAGGACATCAGCGCGACGGGGGAGACCAAAGTCTCGGCGCCGCCCAGCGACGGGGCCATCAGGGGAATGCGCAACGCGTCGACGAAGGTCAACGCGGTGTCCAGGTCGCCGTGCAAAGTGAAGGTGACCACGCCGCCGAACCCGCGCAAAATCTGTTGCGCCACCGCGTGGTCGGGGTGGGTCGCTAAACCGGGGTACCACACGCGTTCGACGGCCGGGTGCTGCTGCAAGAACTGGGCAATGCGCTGTGCGGCCGCGTTCTGGTGGCGCACCCGTAAGGGCAGGGTTTTGAGGCCGCGCAGCAGTTGGTGGGCCACTTGCGGTGCGACGACACTGCCGAAGGTCCCCAAAAACTCGCGCAATGGCTGGATGTGCGCGCGTGAACCCGCGATGACGCCGGCCAGCAGGTCATGATGTCCGCCCAAATATTTGGTGGCCGAGTGCACCACCAAGTCGACGCCCCATTGCAGCGCGCGCAGGTTGAGGGGCGTGGCAAAGGTCGCGTCCAACACGGTGGTCAGGCCGTAGGCTCGGGCCAATTCGACCCAGCGGCGCAGGTCCAGCACCCGCAAGAAGGGGTTGGTGGGGGTTTCGGAGAACAGCACCCGAGTGCGTGGGGTGATGGCCCGTTCCAGCGCGGCGAAGTCGTTGAGAGGCACCACCGTGGCCGTGATGCCCCATCGGGGCAGAAGTTGTTGGGCCAGGTGGCGGGTGCGGCGATAGACATCGTCGGTGAGGATGACATGGTCCCCTGCCCGGAGCAGGCCCAACAGGGTCAGCGTGACCGCGGCCATGCCCGATGCGGTGAGCAGCGCGTCCTCAGCGCCTTCCAGTGCGGCCAGGCGGGCTTCCGCGGCCTGCACCGTGGGGTTGCCGTAACGTCCATATTCTTGGCGTTCGACGCCAGGGGCCGGGCGTAGCGCGGCCGGGTCCGCGCGAAACATGCGCAGTTCTGCGCTGTCGCGAAAGTAGTAGGTGGCCGTTGTGAGCAGGGGCTCGGCCACGCTGGCATAAGGATTGTCGCCGCGACGGCCGTGGATGGCCGTGGTCGCAGGGCGCCAGGGGGTGGGGGTGGAAGGGGCATCCGGCATGGCGTACCTCCTATGGGGCCAAAATAAAAACGCCCCCGGCGGCTACCGGGGGCGACAAAGGCGGGGTGGGCGCAACGCGACTTAAACGACCACACCCCCGGCAGCCAGGCTCGGGCCGGGGCGCATAATCATCATCATGCCCATGGATTGGGCCAGTGCGTACGTGCGGTCGTTCATGGTAGCGCCAAGTATAGCGCGGGCCGGGCAGATGTCAAGGGGAAAAGGGGGGCTGTTCGAAAAATCCGGAGCCCTTCGGATTTCTTTCGCAGGATGAAGGAGGAAGGTCTCGTCTCGAATAGGCCTAACCCATTCCTGGACCGCCAGAGAGAAAAGATGTTGTTCGTGCAGCGGCGAAGCCGCTGCACGAACAACACTCTTTCTACGGTGGTCCTGTACCCGACCAGGTCTGTACGCAAAACGGGAGGATTTTTCGAACACCCCTTTCTCTTGTATAAAGAGCGAAGAGCGTCTTCGCATAGGCCTGACTTGGCCCTGGACCGCCGGAAAGAGAAGATGATGTGGGTGCAGCGGCGAAGCCGCTGCACCCACATCATCTCTTTTCCTACGGTGGTCCCGTACCCGGGCAGACCTGCGCGCAAACCAAAGGTGATTTTTCGAACAGCCCCAGATTTGAAAGGGGACTGTTCGAAAATTTCACACGGGGACACGGAGAGCACGGAGGGAAGGCGAGCCGAAGGGGGATGTTCGGATGGCCTCCAGGGTATGGAAGACTGTTGGCAAAGCAAACCGGGGTGAATCGGCCGTCCTCCTCAGTTTATTTACAGTTCCGGAGGGCTCCATCCCGCTCTGCACTGCGGATGGGCCCGGGAGGGCGTGGGGCAAAACCCCGTCTCATAGCTGTACATCGAGTTTTCGAACAGCCCCAATTTCCCCTTGACATCGTGGGATTTTGGTGCATACTAAGCATGCACTACATACGGAGTATGCATATGTTGCGCTATGCCCTTTTGGGCCTGCTGGCCGAGCAACCGCGACACGGGTACGACCTCAAAAAGGCCTTCGAGGGGATGCTGGGAGGCACATGGCCCGTCAACATCGGGCAGATTTACAGCACCCTGGCCCGCCTGGAGCGGGATGGCCTGGTGGTCTCCCAGGCGGTGCCGCAGGAACTCCTGCCCGACCGCAAAGTGTATTCCCTGACCGACCGGGGTCGCGAGGCACTGGCCCAATGGTTGGAAACCCCCCTCTTCCCGCCGGCGCGGCTGAAGGTGGATTTCTTCCTCAAACTGCTCCTGGCCCGCCGGAGCGGTATGGTGGACGTATGCGCCCTCATCTGGAAGCAACGGCAGGCCTTTCTGCAGACCATGGCCGAGTTGACGTCTCTGCTGTCCCGTTCGGAAGACGTGGAACTCCGTCTGCTGGCCGAAGGACTTCTCTACCATCTGGAGGCGGATTTGAAATGGTTGGACCGATGTGAGGAGACCTTTTGCACCGAGGGCGAGCCCCCTGCGGGGGACGGGCGGGTCGGGAACTCTTCTCTGGGAGGTGGGCCATGACAACGCAAACCCTCAAGAGGGTGTTGTTGGCCGTCTTGGGTTTTGTGGGTGGCTGTTGTGTCCTTCTGACCTTGTGCGCCTCGGTTTCGTTTATGAAGGCGGGCCGTTTGTGGGTACGGGAATGGACGGAGCCGCCTATACCGGTGGAGGAGCCGGTGATGCTGCGCATTCAGCACACCGTTGGCGAGATTCACCTTCGCGCGGCCGAGATGGACGCGGTCACCGTGCGCGTGCGGGCCGAAGTGCGCACCTGGTGGCCTTCCATCGCCCAGCGCCTTCTGGAGGCCATGGATGTGCGCGTGTACCGCCAGGGCGGGGCAATCGTCCTGGAAGACGTAATGCCCTCGGTTCCCGGTGGGCAGACCAAAAGCCTGGATTTGGACGTCACCGTCCCCCGTCATACCTCGGTGGTGCTCGTGCACGATGTGGGCCGGGTGGCGCTGGAAGACCTCGAACTGGACGCAGGGTCGTCCCCGGCCCTTCTGCTGGTGTTGAAGACGGACACCGGGACCATCGACGTGCGCTGGCCGGGAGCCACCCTTCATGGCGAAACCTCGAAAAGTCCGTAAGGAGGTTGTGATGCCTGTACTGGAAGCCCGAAATCTGCACAAGGTGTACCGGTCGGACGGCGTGGCGGTCCATGCCCTGCGGGGGGTGGATTTGCGCATCGAAGCCGGGGAGTTCGTGGCCATCATGGGGCCTTCGGGGTGCGGCAAGTCTACCCTGCTGCATTTGCTGGCGGGCCTGGACCTGCCCACCGAGGGCGAGGTCTTCGTTCAGGGACAGCCGGTGCATCACCTGAGCGAATCCCAGCGGGCCCGGTTACGTCGCCGGACCATCGGCTTCGTGTTCCAGTCCTTCAACTTGATTCCCAACCTGACCGTGGCGGACAACGTGGACATGCCGGCCTTGCTGGCCGGTCGCGACCCCAGGGAAGTGACTCAGGACCGAAATGCCCTGCTCGAACGTCTGGGCCTGGCGGGGAAGCAACGCGCCTTTCCGGCCCAACTCTCCGGAGGCGAGCAACAGCGAGTGGCCATCGCGCGGGCGCTGATTAACCGCCCCACCCTGCTTCTGGCCGACGAACCCACGGGCAATCTGGATACCCGCAGCGGCGCGGAGGTGCTGGACCTGTTCCGCCGTTTCCATCAGGAAGGCCAGACCATTCTGTTGGTGACCCATGACCCCAAGGTGGCCAGTTACGCGCGGCGGCTCATTTTCATGCGGGATGGCCGCTTCGTCTCAGAGATGACCCTGCAGGAACAGGGGGACGCCGCGCGGGTGCTGGCCCGACTGCTGGAAGTGGTATAGGGAGGCAGTGCCATGAACCGGGCCATGTGGCGTCAGATTCGGGCCAACTTGCGAGCACGCGTGTTCCAGCATTTTTTGCTGTTCCTGGTGCTCACGGGCGCGGCCCTGCTCATCACGGTGGGCATGGCGGCCTACACGGTGGGCTTTCGACTGTACGACCGTTTGATGGCCCAGACCCAGGGCGCCCACATCTGGCTGTACTTCTCTTCCGAACACATGGACGTCGAACAGGTGCTGGCGAAGGTGAAGGCCCACCCGGAGGTGGTGACCGTTTCCCCACCCATGGCCACCTTCTACATGGTACTGATGGCCCCCAATGGCGACAAGGCCTCGGTGGTGGTTCGAGACCTGCCGGAAGATACGCCGGTGAATCGGCTCCTGCGGGTGGCCGGTCGGGAACCCAGGCCCGCTTCGGATGAGATTTACCTGGATGTCAACCTGGCCCGTGCTCTGGGCATTGCCTTGGGGGACCGGGTCCGGTTGGTTTCCGGGAATCGAACGTCCTCCCTGCAGGTGGTGGGCTTCTTCATCAGTGCCGAGAACTGCGCGTTTCCCAATTGCAATCCCGCGCCGGTCTATCTGGGGCCCGGTACCCTGGCCCGGGCCATGGCCCGGCAAGATGTGCCATCCGAGGCATGGGAGTGGAACCTGGCGCTTCGGATACGCCATCCCGAAAACGCGACGGCCGTGCTGCGGGACCTTTTGCAATCCCTGGGAACGACGTACGTGAGCGGTCACACGTGGCTGCGCGTGCGCGAGGTGGTGGGGTTCGATACCCGTCTCCAGTCCATCATCATGCTGGTCTTTGCTGTGATGGCGGCCGCGGTGGGCCTCTTCTTTACGATGAACAACGTGCAGGCTTCCCTGCGGCATCAGGCACGGCTTATCGGCCTCTTGCGGGCCGTGGGATTCACGGATGCTGAGATAGCCGGTCTTTATTTAGGGGAGCATGTGCTGCTGGCTCTGGCCGCTGAGGGTGTGGGTTTGCTGCTGGGCCTGGGCGTTGCGGTGCGTTTGCTGGAGGGCCTCAGCCGGCGTTATGCCAGTCAGGCGGTGCTTCCGTCGGCCGGGGCGCTGTTCCTGGGCCTTGGCGGCTTGCTGGCGGTGGTGCTGGTGGCGGCCTGGTGGCCCTTGCGCCGCCTGGCGCGCATGGACACGGTCACCGTATTGCGCCTGGGCATGGAAACCCCGCGGCGTCGCGCAGTGCGCCTGCCCCACCTGCCCGTGCCCCTGGCTCATGGGTTGATGCAACTCATGGCCGTGCCTTCGCGCACGCTGCTGTCCACCGCGGGCCTGGCAGTGGTGACCGTCGCCATGGTGGTGGCCCTGGTGCTGTACGGCCTGGTGCAGGTGGCCGTGGACGACCCCGCCCGCTTGGGCCTGGTGCCCCAGGCGGACGTGTACCTGAGAGCGTCCAATCCGGAACAGGCCCGGACGTTGCTCGAAGTGCTGCAGCAGGACCCACGAGTGGCCCGTTTCGCCTGGGAGGTGCGGTTGGGCGTGCGTTTGCCCGACGAGACAGAGGATATGTACCCCCGCTTCCTTGGCGGCGACGTGGACGTTTACGCCAACCTGTTGCTTGAAGGCCGCTTCCCCCAGAACGAGGAAGAGGTCGCGGTGACTTACACCCTGGCCCGCAAAAAGGGATGGCGCCTGGGGGATACCCTTCAGGTCGGGATTCCGGTCACCGGACGGGAATACCGTTTGCGCATTGTGGGGCTGTATCGGGATTCGGACAACCTGGGCCGCATGATGGTCCTGCCCGTGAGCCTGATTGACCGGGATTTCGGCTGGGTGTACTGGGTTGTGTTGCAGCCTCAGGAGGACCCGCGGCTTTTCTGGGAGGACATGAAGGCCCGCTTCGGGGAAACGCTGCGAGGAGGGGTGGTGAAGGAGCGCTTCCGGGCATCCCAGGGGACGGACGTGGGCGCGATGCTTCAGGTCACGGTGAGCGTCCTGGCGGTGTTGTTGAGCGGCGTGGCGGGTTTGGGCATCTTCGCCAGTTTGAACATGAACGTGCACGAGGAGCGCCGCAACTTCGCCGTGCTCAAGGCCATCGGCATGACCCCCGGCCAGGTGCTGCTTTCGCTGGTGACCATGGCGGGCAGCATGGCCCTGCTGGCCTACCCCTTCGGCCTCGGTCTCGGGATGCTGACGGCCCGGGGGCTGTTTCACTGGGCCGGCACCCTTATGGGTTTGGGACCCGTCTGGATAACGCCCTCGGTCAGGCAATTGTTGCTTCCGGCACCGTTGCTTCTGCTGGTCGCTCTGCTCGCGGCCCTGCCGCCCGCGCTGCGCGCCGTGCGTATCCCCGTGGTCCAGGTGCTGCGGGAAGAGTAACCGCGGCCCCAAAGATCGGTCCCGCTGTGAAAAAGCGTGTGAGCAGCAGCCTCGCCACTGCTCCCGGACTTTGGCTTTTCGAAATGGGCGAAAGCCCACCGCAAAAAGATAGACGAGAAATGTCGTGCATAGCCTTTCTTGGACCCAGGGCGAATAAAGGGGTATGGAGCGGGACAACCGGCCCACACCCTTGTTTGAAGGTCGAAGGGACCGAACTTCTGGGTGGCGGAGCCGTTGCCTGTCAAGTCAAATGAAAATGTTACCGAAGGGGATAGCAACCACCAAATGAAAATGTTACCGAAGGCCAAGGGGCCCAGGCGGGCTCAATTCGGCGGGGGTGGAGCCGCGCCGATCGCCGCCGTCGCCGAGGCTGCGGGAAACGGTGGGCAACCTGGAGCGCAGCGGAGGGTTGTCCCCCCCGTTTTCCATAGCCCCAGGGTTTGACGCACATCTTCCGTCTGCCCTGGCGAGGCGCTCGGTGCCTCATCCAGAGCATTGAGGGCGTCGGCGATGCGGCTCCGCAGTGCGAAAGGATCAATCTGGTCACGGCATTGCCG
>CAYUOX010000039.1:0-72935 GCA_964446575.1 uncultured Anaerolineaceae bacterium
GGCGGCTTCGACCAAGCGGTGCAGGTCTTCGACGCCCCGGGGCACGGCCACGGCCAGAGGCTGCATCTGGTAGATGGACGCGTCGGTGCTGTAAAGATAACGGGTCGCCGGATCGTCGGCCAAGTCACCGGTGTAGGCCAGCGCTTGGAGAATGGCGCGCAATTCCGCCAATACCTCGGCAGAAAAGCCCATACACAGCCCTCCCTTGAGGCAGGTGTTGAGACGAACAGGGGCGGCCCCGTTCGGAGCGCCGCCCCTGCCCGTGGTCACCCGCGAATTACGCCCAACTCGCGGCCCACTTTGGCAAACGCCTGCAGCGCGAAGTCCAGGTCCTCGCGGCTGTGCATGGCCGAGATCATCACCCGAATGCGGGCTTTGCCCCGAGGCACGGTCGGATACCCAATGGCCATGGCGAACACGCCCTCGTCGAACAAGCGCCGACTGAAGGTTTGGGCTAACTTGGCCTCACCCAACATGATGGGCGTGATGGGCGTGACGCTCTGGCCCGTGTCAAAGCCCAAGGCCTTCATTTCGGCCTTGAAATAGCGCGCGTTGTCCCACAGCCGGTCGACCAAGTCGGTCGACTCTTCCAGGATGTTGACCGCCTCGATGGCCGCGGCGACATCGGGCACGGTCATCGCGGAGGAAAAAAGGAACGGCCGGCCCCGCTGGCGCAGCCATTCCACGATTTTGGCATTGCCCGCGACCACGCCGCCCACCACACCAAAGGCCTTGGAGAGGGTACCCACTTCGATGTCCACCTTGCCGTGCAGGCCGAAGTGGTCGACAATGCCACGGCCGCCTCGGCCCAAGACGCCTTCCCCATGCGCGTCGTCAACCATCAGAATCGCGTCGTAGTCTTTGACCACGTCGTAGATTTTGTCCAACGGCGCGATGTCGCCGTCCATGCTGAACACGCCGTCGGTGACCACCAACGCGCGGCGATACTGGCCTCGATGCTCGGCCAGTTTGGCCCGCAAATCGTCCACATCATTGTGCGCGTAGCGGATGATTTGCGCGCGACTCAGCCGGCAGCCGTCGATGATGCTCGCGTGATTGAGTTCGTCGGAGAAGATGACATCGCCCCGGCCCACCAGCGCGGGGATGGTGCCCAAGTTGGCGTTGAAGCCCGACTGAAAGGTGATGGCGTCTTCCGCGCCCTTGAACGCGGCCAGCCGGCGCTCCAATTCCCGGTGCAGGGTCATGGTGCCCGCGATGGTGCGTACCGCGGCCGGACCAATGCCGTAGCGGTCGATGGCCGCTTTGGCTGCCTGCCGCAAGCGAGGATGGTTGGCCAGCCCCAAGTAGTTGTTGGAGCAGAAGTTGAGCACCCTCTTACCGTCCACCACCACCCACGCGTCTTGGGGTGATTCGATGGTGCGAATGTGCACATACAAGCCGCTCTCTTGCAAGTTGCGCAACTCGTCGTCGATCCACTGGAGTTTGGGAGGCAAAGCAGATTGGGTCATGGCACTCCTCCGTGGGGGGAAGGAAACGGGCCTTTGGGCCCGCGAGCGGGTATCAGGCCACGCGCCAACGCAGGGCTTGCCCGCGCAGCGCGGCCAACACTTCTTGAGCGATGTCGCGCGCGACGCGCGCTTGGGCCTCTTCGGTTTGGGCCGCGATGTGGGGGGTGGCGACCACGCGCGGATGGGTAACCAGCGGCGTCGCGCCCGGGGGCTCGGTCGCGAACACATCCAGGCCCGCGCCGCGCACTTTGCCCGCGCGGAGGGCGTCCAACAACGCGTCTTCATCGATGACCCCACCGCGCGCGGTGCCCAGCACAATGACACCGTCCTTCATATAGGCAAAGGCCTCGCGGTTCAACAGCCCCCGCGTGGCCGGGGTCAAGGGCACGTGCACGCTAACGACATCGGATCGAGCCAACAGGTCGGGCAACGAGGTCACAGGCTCGGCCCCGCGAGAGCGCAGGGTCGCGGGCGTCAAATAGGGGTCATACCCCAACACGGTCATGCCCAAAGCGGCCGCGCGGCGGGCCACCGCGGCGCCAATGCGTCCAACACCCACCAAGCCCAAGGTGCGCCCCGCGAGTTCAATGCCCATGAAGCGCTTTTTGTCCCAGCGGCCGGCTTTCATGCTCGCGTCGGCCTCCGCGAGGCGCCGGGCCACCGCGAAGAGCAGGGCCAAGGTGTGCTCCGCGACGGCCTCAGTGGTCGCCGCGGGCGCGTTGACGACGACCACCCCGCGCGCCCGAGCCGCGTCCAAGTCGATGTTGTCGACGCCGACCCCGGCGCGACCCACCACCCGCAGCGCGGGCGCGGCCGCCAGCAAGTCCGCCGTGACCCGAGGCCGGCTACGCACAATGAGCGCGTGGTACCCCTGGGCCAAGCGCGCGGCCAGCGCGCGCGGGTCCAAGTCAGGCTCCGCGGTGACCTGCGCCACATCCGGCGCCGAAGCCAGCACATCCGCGGCCACCGGATGCAGCCGCGCGGCCAAAAACACACGCCAACCCGTTGCCACCATCCATCAACCTCCTCCGCCAGGGGTGAACGTCGCGGTAGGGGGCGGCGCCAGGCAATCCAGTGCGACGATGAACTCGGCCAGCGCCTGCAGGTCCTCTTGGGTAAAGCGTTGGGTGTAGTCGGTGGGCATGATGTTGTCCAAATAGCCTTCGTGCACGCGACGGTTGGGCTGCGCGATGTCCGTCATCACATCGTCCAGGTCGATTTCACCCCGGCGGTAGCGGGTGGCTGTCTCGCACAGATTGGGTCCGACCTCGCCCGTGGCATTGGGCACGCCCGGAATCACATGGCACGCGCCACAATGCCCTTCTTGGATCAGTGCGACGCCGCGCTCGAGCGTCGGGGTGATCACTTGCGGCGGTGGCGCGCACGCGGCCAGCACGAGCACCACCCCCGCCAAAAGGCCCAGCAGCACAAGGCGCGAGCAGGTCTTGCGAAACGCGGAAAAAGCGAACATGGGGACATCCTCAGGACCGAGATCCCGTTCCGGAAGAACGGTGTGTAGGGTTATGATAACACGCTTGGGCCCACAAAGATGCTCCCCGGCCGCGGCTTGTTGCCCAGATTGAGGGATGATATACTTGGGCGGCCTACCCCGTGGGGACCTTCGCGCAGGGACGAAACCACCATGCTCCTACGCCACGCCAAAGAACGCCAGCGTTTCATGCGCTTTGCCATCGTGGGCACCATGGGCGCCGCGGTGGACTTCGGCGTGTTCAACGCGCTGCGCGCGTTCACGCCTCTCTCGCCGGTGGTGTGCAGCGTGGCCTCGTTCACCGCGGCCGTGACCCACAACTTCGTGTGGAACCGCTATTGGACCTACCCCGAATCGCGCGCCAAGCCCTTGTGGCGGCAAGGGCTGCAATTTTTCGTGCTCAACGCCATTGGGGCGGCCATTCGCACCCCTTTGTTCGCGTGGTGGCGCGGCCCGCTGGTGGCCTGGATGACCCGCTGGAATCCGCCCGGGCCTTTGTCGCCCGCGACGCTGGGGGAAAATCTGGCCCTGGGCCTGGTCATGGTGGTCATTCTGTTCTGGAACTTCTTCAGCAATCGCTACCTGACGTACAACGACGTGCGCATCGGCGCGTGAGGCCAGCAGAACGCCCCCGCCGGCTGCGGCACCAGCGCGCGAGGCCCTTCGCCAGAGGCATGTGAAACTTTCGCCCCCCGGCCCGCCCGGCCCAACTTGACAAAACCCGGGCCCCTCCCTATAATGGGGGCGCTAATGGGAAGTGATATAAAACTGGGGCCGAGCCCATCTGCATTTCAGGAGACTTTTTTCCATGAACGAGCAAGACAGCCCGATATCATCGTGGCCTTCTTCCATCGAACCTTCCACCACGGCTTCTGAAGACGAATTTACGGCCCCCTGGCCCACCCCCCGGGTCCCCTGGAGCGATATCCTGGGGCAATGGGGGTTGTTCGATGTCGTTGCCCGCTTGGGGGGGCATATCGCGGTCTTCTCGGTCGTATTGATCGTAGCCCTGGCTTGGCAGCGTTGGGGAGTGCACACCCCAGGGCAGGCTGCGGCCGTGCAAGCCGCGGTACAAGCCGCGGCCCAGAGCACACCCACGCCGCTGCCCGTGAACCTGGCCCCCTTCCCCCCCACCCAAGAGGACACGGTCACCGGCATCACCCGCCGGGTGCAACTCAAAACCGAATTGCCCCAACGCCAGCGCATGAAAGTGGTGGAGTATGAGGTGCAGCCCGGCGACACCCTCTCTTCCATCGCCGAGCACTTCGGCCTGAAAGTGGAAAGCATCTTTTGGACCAATGTGGACACGCTGAACGGCGACGCGCACACCCTCAAGCCGGGCATGGTGTTGCTCATTCCGCCCGCGGACGGTGTGGTGTACCAATGGGGCGAGGATGACGACCTGGCCAGCCTGGCCGAGCAGTTCGGCACCACGCCCGAAGAGGTGCTCAATCATCCGGCCAACGATTTTGATCCTGTGGCCGCGGCCTTGGGCGAGGTGAAAATCGAGCCAGGCACCCAAGTTTTCATCCCCGCCCACAACCTCAAATCCATTGATTGGACCCGCATCACGGTCTTCCGAGACAAAATCGCCCGCTCGTGGCTCAGCGGGCCAGGCGCGTGCGGTGAAATCGGCTACGGCCCTATTGGCTCGTACACGTTCATCTGGCCCACCACGTCCGCGTGGATTACCACTTACTACAACCCGTCGGTACACCCGGCCATCGACATCGCCGGGACCCTGGGGCAACCCATCTTCGCCTCTGACAACGGCGTGGTGGTCTACTCGGGGTGGAGCCCCTACGGATATGGCTATGTGGTGGTCATCGACCATGGCAATGGCTGGCAATCGCTGTACGCGCACATGAGCCAGATCTATGTGGGCTGTGGCCAAGAGGTGTACCAGGGCGCGGTGATCGGCGCGCTGGGCAGCACGGGCAACTCCAGCGGGCCGCACGTGCACTTTGAACTCATCCACGAATCGTACGGCAAAGTCGACCCATTGCAATTCGTCAGCCCGCCGTGAGCCGCGGGTGCACGAAAGGGCCCTGTTCGCGGGTCCGCGCGCGGGCGCGGGCCCGCGTTGCTTTTGGGCGCGGGGCCAAGGCCGCGGGGTCTTGACCCGCGCTTTGGGGCCGCGGTACAATGAAGGGCGCGGGGCGATGGCGGAACAGGCAGACGCAGGGGACTTAAAATCCCCCGGGCTTTGCCCGTGCGGGTTCGATTCCCGCTCGCCCCACACGGCATGATGGAACGGAGAAGGTCCTTCCCACCCACCTGGGCGGCCCTATGCAGACAGGGCCGAGAGGTGGTGTTTTGCCTTTTTGCGCCGCGACCTTGCCCAAACGGAGCAAGTCCACTATAATTGAATTTTGCGCCTTGCCCTATTCGTTCGGCGACCCTCGGTGGTTGGAGGTCTTGCAGTTATGGCGACGCCTACGCGCATCAAAAATTACGGACGCTTGGAAGCCGTCCTCGATTTGCCCCCCTTGATTGAGGTACAACTCAACTCCTATCGCTGGCTCAAAGAAGAAGGTCTGGCCGAAATCTTCGACGAAATTTCCCCTGTGGTCGCGTACAACGAAGGCATGCGCCTCTACTTCCCGGGGAACACGCCCGAGGCCCGGGAGTGGGGGCTCAAATTCTGGTTCAAGGAGCCCAAGCACTCCATCGAAGAGTGCCTGGAGCGCGGGCTGACCTATGCCCGCCCCTTGTGGGCATCGGTGTTGCTCATCGGCCCGGACGTGCCTGAGCCCATCAAGCAGGACGTCTTCTTGGGCGACTTCCCCGAGATGACGGAGCAAGGTACGTTCATCATCAACGGCACGCAGCGGGTGGTGGTGTCGCAACTCATCCGCTCGCCTGGCGCGTATTTCGAAGCCCCCTTGGACCGCACCACCGGCCGCCGTATGGCCACGGCCAAACTCATTCCCGACCGGGGTGTGTGGCTCGAACTGGAAACCCGCAAGAGCGACTACATCATCCTCAAGTTCAACCGGCGGCGGTCGGTGCCAGTGACCCTGTTCTTGCGGGCCTTGGCCGCGGTGGACGACGGCATGCCCGACCCGCCCCTCAAAACCGGTTCGGACGCGGAACTGCTGGAACTCTTCGCGGATGTGGACAAAAATCCCGACCGGCCTTTCATCGCGGCCAGCATCCAACAAGAGCCCGACTTGGATGTGGACGGCCTGTCGGTGGCCGAGGCCGCGTTGGTGGAATTGTACAAGCGGCTGCGCCCGGGCGAGCCGCCGACGTTGGAAAACGCCCGCGAGTTCTTGCAAACCCAACTCTTCGACGGCCGCTATTATGACTTGGCCCGGGTCGGGCGCTACAAGATGAACCAAAAGTTCGACCTGCACGGCATCGTGCCCATGGAGCACCGGGCCCTGACCAAGTGGGACATTGTGCACATGGTGCGCCGGCTCATCGCCATCAACAACGAACTGGAAGAGCCCGACGACATTGACCACTTGGCCAATCGCCGGGTGCGCACCGTGGGCGAGTTGGTGCAAACCCGGCTGCGTGTGGGCTTGCGCCGCATGGAGCGGGTCATCAAAGAGCGCATGTCCATCCGCGGGGATCAAGAGCGGGCCACGCCCGCCAGCATCATCAACATCCGCCCCATCACCGCGGCCCTGCGCGAGTTCTTCGGCTCCAGCCAATTGTCGCAGTTCATGGATCAAACCAACCCCTTGTCGGAACTGCGCCACAAGCGGACCCTGTCCGCGCTGGGCCCCGGTGGCCTGCGCCGCGAACGGGCCGGCTTTGACGTGCGGGACGTGCACCACTCGCACTACGGCCGCATCTGCCCCATCGAAACCCCCGAAGGCCCCAACATCGGCCTCATCGGCCGGTTGGCCACCTACGCGCGGGTCAACCCCTATGGCTTCATCGAAACCCCCTATCGCCGGGTGTATCGGGAATTGCCGGCCAACGACCCGCGGCTGGTAGGCCGCCGCCTGCGCCAAGACGCGGTCAGCGATGACGGCCAAGTGTTGGCCCGGGCAGGCGAGCGCATTTCGCCTGAAACGGCCGCGCTGCTGGCCGAGAGCCTGGGCGAGCGCCCTCTGGCCATCGTGCCATGGGTCTCGCGCGATGTGGAATACCTGACCGCGGACCAAGAAGACCGCTACTACATCGCCCAAGCCAACGCGCCACTCAACGAATTCCACGAGTTCGCCCACGATGACATCCTCACCCGCTATCGGGGGCGCTTCCAATTCACCGACCCTGAACAGATTTCGTTCATGGACGTGGCGCCCAACCAAATCGTGGGCATCAGCGCGGGCCTGATCCCCTTCTTGGAGCACGACGACCCCACCCGCGCGCTCATGGGCTCCAACATGCAGAACCAGGCCGTGCCCCTGCTGCGGCCCGACGCCCCCCTGGTGGGCACCGGCATCGAGCGCAAAGCCGCCTACGACTCGGGGCAGGTGGTGCTGGCCCAAGAAGACGGCGAAGTCGTCTCGGTCACGGGCGAACGCATTGTGGTGCGCACCGACGACGGCGAAGAGCACGTCTACCCCTTGCAGCGCTATCGGCGCTCCAACCAAAGCACCTACATCGACCAGCGGCCCATCGTGGTCAAAGGCCAGCGGGTGCGCAAGGGCGATGTGCTGGCCGACAGTTCGTCCACCGACCAAGGCGACCTGGCGCTGGGCCAAAACGTGGTCGTCGCGTTCCTCTCTTGGGAAGGCGGCAACTTCGAAGACGCCATCCTGATCTCCGAGCGCCTCATCCAAGAGGACAAATACACCTCGATTCACATCGAGAAATATGAAGTCGAGGCCCGCGACACCCGCCTGGGCCCCGAAGAGATCACGCGCGACATCCCTAACACGGGCGAAGACCAACTGCGCGACTTGGACGAAAACGGCATCATCCGCATTGGCGCACAGGTGGGGCCGAAAGACATCTTGGTCGGCAAAGTTACGCCCAAAGGCGAGAAAGAACTCACGCCTGAGGAACGCCTGCTGCGGGCCATTTTCGGCGAAAAATCGCGCGACGTGAAGGACACCTCCCTGCGTATGCCCCACGGCGAACGGGGGACCGTGGTCGATGTCACCGTGTTCACCCGCGACGAACATCGGGACCTGCCCGCGGGCGTGGAGAAAATGGTGCGGGTCATGGTCGCCCAGCGCCGCAAGATCACCGCAGGCGACAAAATGGCCGGCCGCCACGGCAACAAGGGCGTGGTCTCTAAGGTCGTGCCCGTGGAAGACATGCCCTTCTTGGAAGACGGCACCCCCGTCGACATCATCCTCAACCCCTTGGGCGTCCCCGGCCGGATGAACATCGGCCAGGTGCTGGAAGTGCACCTGGGCTGGGCGGCCAAGCAGTTGGGCTTCCGCGCGGTGGTGCCCGTGTTCGACAGCCCCTCCGAAGAGGAGGTCGAAGCCGAACTGGCCCGAGCGTGGATGATCGACTACGCATGGCGGCAGATCACCGAACAAGCCTGGTCCTGGGCTGCGGAACAAGGCTTCGCGGCCGAAGACCTGCGCGACGACGCGGAAGTGCGGGTGCTCTATCTGGAGCACTATTTGGGCGAAAAGGGCTACGACATCTTCGCCCTGGCCTCCGACGAGACCTACGCCCGCCGCGCGGTCCTCGTCGAGTGGCTGCGCGAGCAAGGGTATGACCCCGACGCGATCCTGGCCTTCGAAGACATGGACCTCTCGCCGCAAGAGCGGGACGAGAACAACCGTCGCGCCATCGACGCGGGCCTGCGCTTGTGGATGAAGAGCCTGGGCTACGACGACGTCGACCGCATCCCGGCCAACGAAGTGCGAGAACGGGCCACCCAGGTCATGCTCGAAACCGGCCGGCCGATGCCCATCCTGGGCAAGCAAATCGTGCGCGATGGCATGACCGGCGAGCCCTATGACCGTCCGGTCACCGTGGGCGTGATGAGCGTGATGAAACTGCACCACTTGGTGGAAGACAAAGTCCACGCGCGCTCCATTGGGCCGTACAGCCTGATCACCCAGCAACCTTTGGGCGGCAAAGCCCAATTCGGCGGCCAACGCTTCGGCGAAATGGAAGTGTGGGCGTTGGAAGCCTACGGCGCGGCGTACGCGCTGCAAGAGATGCTCACCATCAAATCTGACGATGTGCAGGGGCGCCTCAAGACGTACGAAGCCATCGTCAAAGGCCAGCCCATCGAAGCCCCGCGCCTGCCCGCATCGTTCAAGGTGCTGGTCAAAGAACTGCAAAGCCTGGGCATCGCGGTAGAAGCCGAAACCCCCGACGGGGTGATCACTTTTGGCAAAGAGGCGCCAGCCAAACCGGTGCGCTTGCCCACCGGCCTAATGGGCGTCGACCTCTTCCGCAAAAAGAACGGCCGTTGAGCGCGTCAACCCTGCCGCAACCGGCCCCGCCTCCATGGGCGGGGCTTTCTTATTGTGGATAACTGCGGAAAAACTGTGGACAACCACCAACGACTGTGGATAACGCAAAAGAACTTCCCTTTAAGCCCGCCAAAATATGGGCGCGCGCCCACACGCTCCCCTATATATGGGCCCGTGGACAACATTGGGGATAACCCACGCACAACGTGGGACAACCTATCCTCGCATCTACCGCCGTTATCCCCACGCGGGGAACATCCCCTGCACGGCCGGGCGCCGGGTCAACCATCGACCTCTTCTTTAATACGCGCGCGCCCTTGTCCACATTTCCCCAAAGACTACGACGACGATTAACCTACATCCCAATCCAACTATCCTCGATTTGTCCACAAGTCGATGGCTGGCTATGGGGTGTATTGAAAATCAAAGGGGCCCATCTGCGCCTGTCCTTGCGTCTCAACGCTGTAATACGAGGGCGTCCAGAAATTGTTGCGCTCAGGGACAATGCACCACTGGCCTGGGGGCACTTCCAGCGTATACGCGCCATCGCTCCCCGAGACCGCGCTGTCGACCACCGGCCCTGGACTCCCACAGCCGCCACGCCATACCACCACCTGAATGCCGCTCACGGCCTCGTTGGGATCATACGCACCATCGCCATCGCGGTCTTTGAAGAACCGCCCCACCAAGCGCGTGTTGCGCGGGGGTGGGGTTGTTTGTTCGGGCGTTGGCGTGCTGGTGGGCGTCGGCGTAGGGAAGTCGCCTTCGCAAATGCACGGCTCGTTACCCGTGGGCTCAAAGCCAAACACCCAATGGCAGGTGTTGTCCACCAAGGCCACCTGCCGCGCGGGGAAGTAACGGTTGGCCGGGAAGGGCGAGCCGGCCTCGTCCGGCTGAAAGTGATCGTGGTAGTCCATCCAGCCGGCCTGACGCACCCCTCGATCCGCCCACACCCACCACATGAACGCAGGATCTCGTTGGATGAGGTCATACTTGATGGCCAACTGCACTTCAGGGCGGCTGCGGAGCACCCACCGGGCCCAGGCAGCATCCGGGTCTTGACCTTGCCCCGCGTCGAAGACCAAGGTGTCGTAACTGGTGCCGTCCTGGGGCGGATCGGCCCGGCAGGCCCGCGCCTCGCCCACGTCTTCATCGCTGTCGTAATACACCTGCACACCGCTGACTTGCCAGTCGCTGCTCAGGGGGGCTTGAGCCAAGATCAGCCACTCCCCGCGGCCGTCGATGTCCAAATCCAGTTCCACGCCATACGTCACATCCTGGGGCTGGCCCGCGTCGGGCAGGCTGTACAATTGCAGCGATACGTAGACCCATGTTCCATCGGTGCCGATGTCCGCGCGGCGGATGTCCAACTCGGGGAAGTATTGGTCTTGGGTTTCCGCGTTGAAGGGGCGTTCGTACAGGTTGACGAAATAATCGTCGCCGCTGGGCGGCACGATGGGCGGCCGCGTGAGGTCGATTTGGCCACATGTCGCATCCCACAGGCGTTGCGCATACACCGGTTCGCCGGGGTACATGGTGTGCGTCACCGTGGGCGATGGGGAGGGGGTCGCGCTGGCCGTGGCCGTAAGGGGCGCCGCGGTCGCGGTTGGTGATGCCGCGCGGGTTGGCGCGGCGGTCGAGGGGGTTTTGGGGACCGACGTAGGCTGGGTGGCCTGGGCGCGCGCGGCACTCCCCCCGGACGGCTGCAGTTCAATGGTGACGCGAGTCGGCATTCGGCACGCGAATGCGAGCACCAGCATCAAGCCGACCAACCCCTTCGCGAGGGCGCGCTTGGCGTTGAAGCCGCGTGACATGAGGCACCTCCTGATGAAGAAAGGGCCGGGCCGGGACACACGCTGGCGGCCCCGGCCCGGCCTCGACCGCGTTAGCGCAGGCAATAGTACAGCGTCAGATTGGGCTGGGGCTGTTCGCTGGTGTTGCCAACCCGATCCGCCGCGAGGATGGTGTACTCCACCCGGCCTTGGCCGTAGTGCAAGGGCGGGTCCAGACTGGCCCGCAGGTCCGCGCCCGTGAGCACGTATTGATATTGGTTCGTGCCCACCAACGCCATGTCGCGGGTCACCCATTGGCCGGCCGTGTTGTTTTCATTGATCACCCGGTACCGCACCCGCACCCAAGCCACGCCGGACGGGTCCCCCACATACGCCTGGATGGTGACCTCGTTGGGGCCACACCCCGAAGGCCAGTAGATTTCGTTGCTGGAGCGGCTGCCCTTGATGCTCGGCCCCGTGGTGTCGCCCTGCACCGCGCGGTAGGCTTGACGATATTCGTTGTTGTCTTCGTTGCTTTCGGCCACCCGGTTGCCCACATCCAAAATCACCATGGTGGTGTATTCGCCCGGATTCCGATACGTGCCAACCGGGATGGTGCACTGCAAGGTGGTCTGCTGGCCCGCAGCCAGGCCGTTCACATCCCACGCGCACGTGGCCGCGTGCGCGGTGTGGACATTCAGCCAACTCACGCCAAAGGGGCCGGCCGGGCCGTCGCCCTGGTTGACCACCACCAACGTGAGGGAGGCCTCTTGGCCGATGACATAGGGATCGGGCGAATAGGTCAACGACCGCACGGCCAAATCGGGCAGCAAGGCCGCGACCTTGATTTCCACATAGAAAGCCGCGTGGCGATCACCCAAACCAAAGACCTCGCCTTCGGGGCTGCGCAGTTTGAAGTTGGCGCGGTACGTGCCAGGGTTTTGGGGCGCGGTCAGTTCAACCGAGACGTCCACGGTCTGGCCAGGGGCGACCGTTTGGCCAATGGGCGTGGCTTCGGCCGCGTTCATGCGATCGCCAGAGTCGAAGACCACCGCGAATTGCGGCGTCCAGGCGCACGAGCCCGTGTTTTGCAGCCGCCAGGTCTTGGTGAATGTCTGGCCGGGCTCCATGCGGGTTCCATCAGGCACGGTGACATCCGCAACGAACTTGGCGCGCAAGCACGGCAGGGGCGTGGGCGTGGGGGTGCCTGTGGGGGACGGGGTCTTTGTGGGCCCGCGGGTGGGCGTGGGCGTTGGTGTGGTCATCGGCAACGGTGTTGGCGAGACCAGGCTGAGTTGCCCTTGCGCGGGCCGCGCCTGGATGGGGCGGGCCTCGTCCACAACGACCTTGATTTCCTCGGTCTTTTCTTCCTGGCCGTCTTCCATCAGGGCCTCGGCCCACAAGGTGTATTCCCCGGTTTGGGTGGGCACCCAGTGGGCCTTGCCCTCATACAGGTCATCTTCCCGGCGGACAAAGGGAAGATCGAGGGTGTGCTCACCATCAGGGCCCTTGATGAAAAGTTGGCCCAGGCCGGCCGGCACGTCCGTCTCGACCTTGACGGTCACGACCACCTCTTCCCCCAAAGGCACGTGCGCGCCGTCATCAGGGGTGGAGATGTAAAAGCCGCTCCATCTCCCTTGGAGCCCTTCGAACCGGCAGCCGGCCAGGGCCAAAAGAGCCCCGCTTAGCAGCATCCAGATGAACCATCGTACGCGCATGATACGCCTCCATAGGTCCCACCAGGAATCAGCGACAGGCGTCGGGGTCTTCGCAGACGGTGAAATGCACGACAAAGTTGTAGCCGGCGTCGCCCTCCTGGGAGGTCAACGTCATGTCACGGCTGGGCAGGCCGGTCCAGGAATAGGGCACGTGGATCCGGCCCAAGAAGACCTCGCCTTCGTTGATGCGGCGCCAGCCCCAACACACCATGCGCAAGTCCATGCCATCGGGGCGCGGCTCTTCCAGCGGCCACACCATTGGGTCGGCCATGGTCCAGTGCATGCCATCCGCGCTTTCCCAGCGGGGGCCGCGCCAAGGGCTGTCGTCGACGCGGACCCTGCAAAGCAGGCGCACCCAAGCCGTGTTGGTGGTGACCTCGTTCACCTTGAGGGCGACGGCCTCGGGTGGATCGACGGCCACTTGGGCCTGGCGAAAGCCCCATTCGGGCGGGGGCTGGTGCTGCCACGCGCCTTGGCGCCAGCCTTCCCACAGGTCGCGCTGCACGTCTTGCTGCACCATGTCGCAGAGGGGCGCGGGCAACAGCCCTGGGCACGGGAACTCGGGCGGCAAGGCCCCGCCCACGCCCGGCTGCCAGGGGCAACCCTGGTAGAAAGCCGGGCCAGGTTGGTCGGGGCAGGCGTCTTGGCCGTCGGGCACACCGTCGCCGTCCGCGTCGGTGGTCAGATGGCAGGCCCAGGGTGCGATCTCGCACGCACGCGGGCGGAAGGCCTCGGCCCAATCGCCCAAGTCGTGCAGCCAGCCGGGGCAGCCGTCGTAGGCAGGTTCGCCCGCGATTTCAGGGCATTGGTCCACGTCGTTGGGGATGCCATCGCCGTCGTTGTCGGTCAGCGGGCAGCCCTGGTTGCCCGCGGGTCCGGGCTGGTCGGGGCAGGCGTCTTGGTCGTCAGGGACGCCATCGCCGTCCGCGTCGGGTTGAGGGCAGCCCTGATTGCCGGGCACGCCGGCCTGGTCGGGGCAGGCGTCTTGGTCGTCAGGGATGCCATCGCCGTCCGCATCGGCCAGGGGGCAGCCCTGGTTGTCGGCGGGTCCGGGCTGGTCGGGGCAGGCGTCTTGGTCGTCGGGCACGCCGTCGCCGTCCGCGTCATCGGCCTGGGCATTGGGGCAGCCCTGGCTGTCGACGGGTCCGGGCTGGTCGGGGCAGGCGTCTTGGTCATCGGGCACGCCGTCGCCGTCCGCGTCGGCCACAGGGCAGCCTTGATATTCGCCAGGTCCGGGCTGGTCGGGGCAAGCGTCTTGGTCATCGGGCACGCCGTCGCCGTCCGCGTCCGGGGCTGGGGGACAGCCGCCGTTGGGGCCGAAGTCTTGGGGGCAGGCGTCGGCCCAATCGGGCACGCCGTCACCGTCGGCATCCGCGGGCAGGGGACAGCCGTGGCCTTGGGCCGGGCCGGGCGCCTGAGGGCACGCGTCTTGGTCGTCGGGGAGTCCATCGCCGTCCGCGTCGCCGGTCGCGGGCTGTGGGCAGCCGTCGTGTGCGACGAGGCCGGCTTGATCAGGGCAGGCGTCTTGGCCGTCGGGCACGCTGTCGCCGTCGCGGTCGGGTGCAGATTCAGGGCAACCGCCAAACGCGGGGGTTCCGGGCTGGTCGGGGCAGCGATCGCGCGCGTTGGGCACGCCATCGCCGTCGGGGTCATCCGCGGCGGGTTGCACCGACACGATTTGGTGCGCGGCGTTGCGCCGCCCAGCCGCGTCGATGGCTTCCAAGGTCAGCGTGTGGTCGCCGGGGGTTGTGGGCGTCCATTGCCAGGCGTTGACCAGAGGGTTGGCCGGACCGGGGGCTTCGCCGGCCACGTGGCCGTCCACCCACAGGACGAGGCGCAAAATTTGGCCTTGGGGCGCGGCGCTATACGCGCCGCCGCGGACTTCCACCGGTTGGTTCACGGGCACCGTTTGGCCGTTCGCGGAGGTTTCCAAATGCACGCGAGGCGGTGCGGAGAGGGTCTCCGCGGGCCGTAGAAGCCACCAGGTTCCCGCACTGCACACGCCACACAGGGCGAGCAGCGCGACCAAGAGCACCAGCAGGCGTTGTTTTTGGGTCATGGCTGCATCCCTCCGCGTGGTTCGCTATCGGCCCGGCGGTGGGCGGCGTGGCGCGCGGCCGCCGGGCTTGGTCGCGCGTGGTTTCCATTTTCGTTGTAGCGCGAGGGGCAGCCCCGGAACTCTCGGGAATCTCTATGAAATCTCTAAGGGGCGTTAGGGGAAGGGGCTTTGGGGCCGTGCAACAGGGCTTGGCAGCGGCGCACTTCCGCGGTCACGCCCAGCGCGCGCCAGCGTTCGGCCGCGTGGGCAGCGTATTCGCGCGCGACGCGCGTCCGGCCCAGCGCGAACGCGACCACGGCCGCGTGGCGGTAGTAATCGGCCAGGCCCGCAGGGTCTTCGATTTCCCGCCAGAGGGTGTAGGCGCGCAGCAGGGCTTCTTCCGCGCGGTCGGGTTGACCTTGGGCCAAGTAGAGGTCGGTGGCGTCGGCCCACAGGTGCGCGAGTTGCAAGTGGGCTTGGGCGGTGCTCAGGTGGGCCTCGGCCAAGCGCAGATGGCGGCTGGCCGCGGTTAAGTCGTGCGGCAGCGCGGTGAGCAGCAGGTAGTGGTGCAGGCGGCCGCGCCACAAATGTTGGTCGGCCGCGCACAAGGCCAGGCCTCGCAATCCCCAGCGGCGGGCGTGCTTGCGGCGTCCTAAGCGCCAGGTGGCCAGCAGCAGCAGGCCGGTGATTGCAATGCGCAGGTCGGGCAGTTCGGGCGGGGTCAACCGCCACGCTTGCTGGGCCAGCCGCAGGGCCGCGGACCAGTGACCTTGCATCCAGAGCAGGCTGCCGTGCCGGTGCAGCAATTGCGCGGCCAAGGGGCGGCGTTCGGCCGCGGCGTGTTGGAAGGTCGACAGCACCTCTTGGACGCGCTGCCATTCGCCTGCTGCAGTCCAGGCGCTCAACAGGCTATCGCCCAGCGCGGGCGTGTGCTCGAACACGTCGGGCCGCAGGTCGAGCAGGGCTTGCAAGTCGTGGGCCCACGTGCGCACCAAACCGCGGCTCATGAGGGGGCCGTGTAAGTGCTGGGCCAAGCGGGCCAGGCTGGCCGCGTCCGCGCCTTGGCGCGCGGCCAACTGCAAGGCCTGCCGCGCGTGCGCCAGCACGCGCGCCGCGTCTTCGGCCGCGGGGGGCAGGCGTTGTATCCGCGTGGCCCAATACGCGAGCGCGCGGCCGGCCGGGCTGGGCTCACGGTTCCGCGATTTTGGCTCGGTGGTCGCGTGTGAGGTAGACATACGTCAACCGATGGATGAAGTATCGTGCCGGTGCCCGAGGGTCCAAATCCAACAGCGCGTGATGCATGAGTTGATAGAGGGCTTCGTCCAGTCGGGCGTGGGGCAAGCCGGTAAAGGCCTGCAACTCTTCGTACGTGGCCCCCTGGGGGGCGAAGAACGGCATCGCGTTCAGCACTTGGCGCGCGTCAGGGGGCAAGTGGGCGACCAAGGGTTCGTAGATATAGGCGAACAAATCCTCGCCAGGGCCGGTGGGCAGGTGCGTCAGCCCTTCGAGCACCCGCTCCAGGGGCAGGAAGGCCAGGTGGCCGACGGTGAGTTTGAGGGCCAAGGGGTTGCCACCGACGCGGTCGTACAGCGCGGCCAACGCGTCATCGTCCAGCGGGGGCAAGCCGCGGTGTTGGATCTCGGCCCGCAGCAGGTTTAGGCTGTCGGCGCGGTTGAGTTCGCGCATGGGCAAGTGAGCGCCGGGTTCGGGGTAACGATAGCGGCTGGTGATGAGGAAGCGCGTTTGGGCTGGGGGCGGGGGGAGCACGGCCAGCACGGGCGCGACCGCGTCGGGGAGCAGGTCATCGAGCACTACCAGCACGCGGCGCTCGGCCAGCAAGCGGCGCAGCCCCTCGGCCCGGTGTTGGGGGGGCTGCGCGGCCAGGGTGGGGCCGGCCAACTGCCAGGCCATGCGCTCGATCAAGGCCGCGGTGTCCAGCGGGCGGGAGTCGCTCTCCCAGGTGCGACGGTGGGCGTGGGCGTCGACCCAGGCCAGGTCGTCCCAGTGGCTTATGTGACGATGGGCGAACGCGTGGGCCAGGGTTGTTTTGCCCAGCCCACCCAGGCCCTCGATGAGCACCCAGCGCGGGCCGTCGGGGCTGAGCAGCCAACTGCGCAGGCGTTCCAACGCGGGGGCTAAGCCAAACAGGCGGGTGTAGGTGGCGGGGGGAAGGTGCCGGCACTTGTGGGCCAGCGCGGCTTGGGCTTGGACGCGGGCTTCTTGCTCCAGGCTCCACAAATGTTGCGCCAGCCGCGTGATGGCTCGGCGTTGGCGCGCGTACAATGTGCTGGGGGCCAGGTGGTGCTGATAGGCCAGCGCTTGAACGGTGCGGCCCTGCCAAAAGCGGGCTTCTAATAACGCAGCCTCGTCGGGGGCTTCGTCCCGCAGGCGCTCCATGGCTTGTGCCAGGACCGGCTCCCACTGACCGCCTGCCCTTTGGGCGACGAAGGGCAAAAAGCGGGTGAGGCCTTGCCAGGCGGCGGTGTGATGCCGGGCGTGGGCGCGCAACGCAGCCCGGAGCGCGGTCACCAGCCCACCCGGCGGGTGGTCGGTCCCGAGTGTCATCCGGCCTCCTCGACCCAGGCCTGAGGTTTTCTATAAAACATTGTACCTTAATTTACGGCGTCGCGCGCTTCAACTTGTTTGCCGCCCAAAATGGCATTAAACAAGCGCAAAAAGCGCGTTTCAAGCGCGGAAAAAGGCGCCTTGATGCCGTTCGGCCGCGCATGGTACAATCAAAACGCCCCTTGTGGCCCGACGAATGGCGGTCGATGGCGTTGGCGTGATGAGGTGAGCCGACATGATGTGGTGGGAAGGGCACTTGACCGTGCCGTCACAAGTCGACCCGCGCTTTCTGCTGCCCGACGAAGAGTTTCAGCCCGCGTATCTGAAACTGTATGCCAGTGGCGAACTGGAGCGGCGGGTGGAGCAAGCGCGCCAATCTTTGGCCGAGTGTCGCACTTGTCCGCGCGTCTGCCGGGTGAACCGCTTGGCCGACGAGGTGGGTGTGTGCCGGGTGGGTCGCGCCGCGCGCGTGGCCAGCGCGTTCCCGCACTTCGGCGAAGAGGACTGCTTGCGGGGCTGGCGCGGCTCGGGCACGATTTTCTTCGCGGGGTGCAACCTGCGCTGTGTGTTCTGCCAAAACTGGGACATCAGCCAGCAGGCCGCCGGCCGCGCGGTGAGCGCCCAAGCCTTGGCCGACTTGATGCTGGAATTGCAAGACATGGGCGTGCACAACATCAATTGGGTGACGCCCGAACATGTGGTCCCCCAATTGTTGGAAGCCTTGCTGCTGGCCGTGGGGCAAGGCTTGCGCCTGCCCATCGTTTACAACACCTCGGCCTACGACGCGCTGGAAAGCCTGCACTGGCTGGATGGCGTGGTGGACATCTACATGCCCGATTTCAAAGTGTGGCATCGCGAGCCCGCGCGGCGCTATCTCAAGGCGCCTGACTATCCTGAAGTGGCGCGGCGGGCCATCAAGGAAATGCACCGCCAGGTCGGCCCCCTCAAGTTCAACCGTCAGGGCCTGGCTCGGCGAGGCGTGTTGGTGCGCCACCTGGTGATGCCGGGTTTGCTGGACGATACCGCGGCGATTTTGCGTTGGCTGGCCGAAGAACTATCGCCCGACACTTATGTCAACCTCATGGCCCAGTATCGCCCCGAATATTTGGTAGTCACCACCGACAAATATCCCGAACTTCGGCGCCGCCTGCGGGGGGACGAATATCGGCAGGCCGTGGAGATGGCGCGCCAGGTGGGCCTGTGGCGACTGGACGCCCGCTGGCTGTAAGGCCCGCGCGGGGGTTAGCGCGGCGCGGCGGCCCGTACGATGGCCGGGAATTGCTCCGGGTCCAGGCTCGCGCCCCCGACCAGCGCGCCGTCGATGTCGGGCTGGGCGAAAAAGCCGGCCGCGTTGTGCGCCTTGACCGAGCCGCCATAGAGAATACGCACGGCTTGCGCGACGTCGGGCCCAAACGCGGCGGCCAACGCCGCGCGCAACACGCCGCCAATGACCCGCTGCGCGTCTTCGGGCGTGGCCGCTTCGCCCGTGCCAATGGCCCACACCGGTTCATACGCCACGACCACCCGCGCGGCTTGCTCGGGCGTCAAGCCTTCCAGCGCGGCCAGCAACTGGCCGCGCACCACGGCCTCGGTTTGCCCTGCCCGGCGTTGTTCGAGGGTCTCGCCCACGCACACGATGGGCGTCAGGTCGTGCGCCAACGCGGCTCGAACTTTGCGGCGCACCATGTCGTCGGTCTCGCCGAAGTAGCCGCGACGCTCAGAGTGGCCCAAAATCACATACTGGGCCCATTCCGCGACCATGCGGGGCGAAATTTCGCCCGTATACGCGCCTTCGTCGGCCCAGTGCATGTTCTGCGCGCCCACTCGAATTTGCGTGCCCATGAGCAAATTGGCCACTGGCAGCAGCGCGGTAAAGGGCGGGCACACGATCCGCTCCACCCCGTCCACCGCCTGCAGCGGCTCCAACAAGGCCCAAATCAGATGGCGGGCCTCTTCGACGGTCTTGTGCATCTTCCAATTTCCCGCGACAATCGGGGTGCGCATGGGGATATCTCCTTTGGGGGCCGGGTAGCGTGGCTCTGTGCGTGCTGCGAGCCTCGCGGCCTCTGACGCGGGGCCCGCACGTGCTGCTCCCATTATACTATCGCCCCGCGGGCCGCGCGCCTTTCGCTCGAGGCGGGGATGCTGTACAATATCCTTGCCATGAACCCGCGCTTGGAAGCCCTCAAAGCCCGTGCACGGCAAGCCCCGCCAAAGCCCGGCGTGTATCTCATGCGTGACGCCGCGGGCGAGGTCATCTATGTGGGCAAAGCCGTGCATTTGCGCAATCGCCTGCGCTCCTACTTCCAGCCCAGTGCCGCGCGCCACAGCCTCAAAGTGCGCCGCTTGTTAGAGCGCTTGCACGATTTGGAATGGATCGTGGTGGGCAGCGAACTCGAGGCGCTTATCCTCGAGATGAATCTCATCAAAAAGCATCGGCCCCGCTACAACATCCAACTCAAGGACGACAAACGCTACCCCTATATCAAAATCCACTGGGCCGACCCCTTCCCCAAAGTGAGCGTGACCCGGCGGGTGGTGCAAGATGGCTCGCGCTATTACGGCCCCTACACCAGCGTGTGGGCCGTGCACCAAACGTTGAACGCGCTGCGCAAGATTTTCCCTTATCTCACTTGCAACCGCACCATCACGGGCCGCGACGCGCGCGCGTGCCTGTATTACGACATTGGCCTGTGCGCGGGGCCGTGCATCGGCGCGGTCAGCCAAGAGGAATACCGGGCCATGATCGCGGATTTGGGGCGTTTCTTAGAAGGCGAAACCGAGCCCGTGTTGCAGCGCTTGGAGTCTGAGATGCGGGCCGCGGCCCAACGCTTGGAGTTCGAGAAGGCTGCCCGGCTGCGGGATCAAATTCGGGCCATGCAGCGCATCACGGAAAAGCAGCGCATTGTGTCCGACACGTTCACGGATGCGGATGTGCTGGCCTTGGCTCGGGACCAAGACGAGGCTGTGGTGCAGATTTTCTTCATTCGCGGGGGCAAACTTATCGGTCGCGAGTACTTTGTGTTGGAGAACACGGCGGACGAGCCTGAGGCCGAGGTGCTGGCCGCGTTCCTCAAACGGTTCTACGGCCAAGCCAGCACGGACGCGCGGCCGCGCGAAGTCTTGCTGCCTCACGAGTTCGAAGAGGCCCGCCTGATCGAGCAATGGCTGCGGCAGCAACACCGCGGCCCGCGCCTCACGTTTCGCATCCCCCAGAGCGACGACCAGCGCGCGCTGTTGGAGTTGGTGGCCCAGAACGCGGCCGAGACCTTAGCCGCGCTGCGGGCCCGCTGGGAGGCCGAGCGTCATCGCCATACCGAGGCCTTGGCCCGCGTGCAAGCCGCGTTGGGGCTGGATGCGCCGCCGCAGCGCATCGAGGGTTACGATGTTTCTACCCTGCACGGCACGGCCACCACCGTCAGTTTGGTGGTCTTCGAGCAAGGGGTGGCGGCCAAGCGCCTGTATCGCCGGTTCAACATCCGCACCGTGGTGGGCACCGACGACTACGCGGCGCTGGAAGAAGCCCTCACCCGGCGCCTGACCCGCTGGCAGGTCGCGCAACAGCGGCGCGGCGAGGTGGGGTACAAGCCCGACGCGACCTTCAGCCGTCTGCCTGATCTGATGCTCATCGATGGCGGCCGTGGGCAACTCCAGCGGGTGCGGGCGGTGTTGGAGCGTTTCGGCCTGGCCGACCGCGTGCCCGTAGTGGCCTTGGCCAAGCGCGAAGAAGTGCTCTTCGTGCCCGGCCGCGCCGCGCCCCTGCGCTTAGAGCGCGACGACCCCGCGCTGCACTTGCTACAGCGCGTGCGCGACGAAGCGCATCGGTTCGCGCTCGAGGGGCACCGCCGCCGGCGCCAAAAGCAGAGCCTGGCTTCCGCACTGGACGGCATCCCCGGCGTGGGGCCGAAGCGCCGCCGCGCGCTCTTGCAGCACTTTGGCTCGCTCGAGGCCCTGCGCCAGGCCTCGGCCGATGACATCGCGGCCGTGCCGGGGATTCCCCGCCGCGTCGCCCAGGCCGTGTGGGAACACCTGCACGAGACCGCGTGAGCGGGGACCTACGGCACGGTGATTTGCCCCGCGGTTTGCCCGTTGACCACCACCGTGTAGGTCCCCGCGGGGGCCCGGTCTAAGAAAGGCGTCAGGTCCAGCGTGCCCACCGTGGGCTGCAAGACCTGCATGCACAGGCCCAAAGCCGCCCGGGTGTACAGATGGACGCTCACCTGCTCACCTGTGAGTTGCACCTCGGCCACCAGTCGGTGGCAAGGGGTGGGCTTGTCGCCTTCCACGCGCAGAGTGAGGTCGCTCAATTCGACCCCGCGCAGGTAGAACTTGGTCGGGTTCGGGCTCAGGCCCTCCGCGTCGGCCTGCTGGGGGGTGAGGATGACTTCTTGCCCGTCCATTGGTCCTTCCTGGAGGCTGGGCGTCATGGTGGGCGAGGGCGCGAGGGTGGGGGACACGGCCTCAGGCGTGGGCGAGGGCTGGGCCATGGGCGTGGCCGGGGCCGGGCCCTGCTGCTGAGCGGGGGTGGTTGGGGGGATCATCTCCGTGGGGGCCGGGCTGGGGGTCGTGCGCGGATGGGTGGCGACGGCCAAGGGCGTGGGCCCTTGGGGCAACACGGGGGTCTCGACTCCGGCGCGGCTGCATCCGGCCAACGCGATGAGGAGCCAGCCGCCCCACAGCATCACAAGCGCGGGTGTGCGCATGGCTTCGCTCCTTGGAGAAGTTGGGATTCGTCTTTCCCAACGCTGCTACGGGTGGGTGGGTTCCCCTCGGGTGGGGCGAAGCGGGGCGCGGTTAGCGCGTGGGCGTGGCTACCCTTTTACCACGGCCACCGGGCGCAAGCGGGCGACCTTGCGGGCCAGGCCCGCGCCCACTACAGTTTCCACCACGGCGTCGACATCTTTGTAGGCAAAAGGTGCTTCTTCGGCCAAACCCCGCAGCGACCCGGCCCGCACCCGAATGCCCTCCCCTTCCAGTTCCTGGCGTAATGCCTCCCCGCGCACCGACTTTTTTGCCTTGGCCCGGCTCATCACCCGCCCCGCACCGTGGCACGACGAGCCAAACGACTTGCGCAGGCTGCCCTCGGCGCCTACCAGCACCCACGACGCGGTGCCCATGCTGCCCGGCACCAAGACCGGCTGGCCGATGTCCTTATACTCCGCGGGCAGGCCAGCCGCGCCGGGCGGGAACGCGCGTGTGGCGCCCTTGCGATGCACCACGACCTTGACCCGTCGGCCGTCCACCGTGTGCACTTCCACCTTGCCGATGTTGTGGGCGAGGTCATACACTTGCCGCGGGTACCATTCGCGCTGGGGGGCTTTGCCCGCGAAGGTTTCCTCAAAGGCCCGGCGCACAAAATAGGCCAAGATCTGGCGGTTGGCGAACGCGAAGTTGGCGGCCGCGTTCATGGCCTGCAGATAGGCCTGTCCCTCTGGCGAGTCAACAGGCGCGGCCACCAACTCTCGGTCGGGCAGGCGAATGCCATATTTGTGCACGACCTTTTGGAATTGGCGCACGTAGTCGGTGCAGATCTGGTGGCCAAAGCCTCGAGAGCCGCAGTGAATTTGGACGGCCAGCATACCTTCTTCCAGCCCCATGGCGCGCGCGGCCTCTTCGTCATAGATGCGCTCGATCACATCCACTTCCAGGAAGTGATTGCCCGCGCCCAGGGTCCCCAACTGGGTGCGGCCGCGCTCTTTGGCGCGCGCGCTCACCTTGTCGGGGTTGGCGTTGCTCAATCGGCCGCCCTCTTCCGTGCGCTGCAGGTCTTCGGGGTCCGCGTAGCCGTGCTTGAGGGCCCACCGCGCCCCCTCGGCCGCGACTTGGTCCAATTCGCGGGTTTTGAGTTTGAGGTGGCCACCTTTGCCCACGCCGCTGGGGCAATAGTGATCCAGTGCCGTGGCCAGGTCGTCCAGATAGGGCTCGGCCTTGGCGTAGGGCAATTTCGTGGTCAGCAGGCGCACGCCGCAGTTGGAAACCACGAACGTGTTGGCGATGAAGTTGTGGTCGTCGTGGGCCACGGTCAAGTCATAGACGGGCTGGTCGTAAGGGACGGCCGTTTTTTCGACCACCACATCCCACACCCACACGCCCGTGGGGTCCAGCCCCTCGGTGGCCCAGGCTTCGAACGCGGGCCATTCGTGGGGGATGGGCGGCTCAGGCTGAACGGCCGCGACCCGAGTTTGCAGATAATGGGCGGCCCGCAACCCGCGGGCCAGGGCCTGCATGTCAAATTCCATCCCCACGGTTTGCCACAGGGTAATCAGCGCGTCGGCCGCGGCCTCGAATTCCAGCCCCACCACGATGCCTTCTTGCCCGTTGGGCGCCAACTGGGGCGGCAGAATGTGCGCGGACACCCCAAAGCCGGCCAGCAGTTCGGCCAGGTGGTGAAAGATCATTTGCACCGGGTGCGCCCAGGCGTACGGCACGGTCCAGCGCAGGGGCGGTTGGCGCATGCCTTGGGCGGCGTCGGGCTCGGGTTGGGGCAGCGTGAGCGCGAAGAAGCCGGCCAAGAACAGGCGTTGGATCCAGCGCGGGGCGTGGCGCACCCACAAGGGCACGGTGGTGGGCAGGTGGGTGCGATCGTCCAAGCCCACGCCCAAATAGGCGGCCAAGTAGAGGGCCACGCGGTCGGTGAGGTGCAAAGTTGTCGCATCTACCCGGCGATAGGCCCAACCCAACGCGTCCAGGTCGGCTTGCACGCCGTCGAGCACGGCCGCGCGCGCGGTGATTTCGGCTCGTTGCGCGATCACTCGGGCGCGGCGGGTGTAAAGCGCGGCCAACGCGAACCCGGCTAAGCGGGCCAGCCGGGGCAGCGCGGCCGAGGTGCCGCGCAGAGGCAGCAGGCCTTGGCCGCGTATGCGGTCCAACACGGCCGTGATCTGCGCTTGTGCCAGGCCCGTGCGGCGCAGGAACGCGGCCATGGCCTCCTCGGTGATGATGGCCTTCGCAGGGCCGGGCGCGTAGGCCACCCCGCGGAAGGGGAAGCGGGCCACCCGCGTGCCAATGCCCAAGCGCGCGGCCGGCACCATGCCCTCCGGCGTCCAAAACGGATGGTCGTCGGTGGCCAAGATTTCCGCGCCGGTCAGGGTGCGCAGCCGAAAGACCGTTTCTGTCGGTTTGACTTCGCGCGCCCAGAAACGCACCACGGGCGTGGCCTGCACGTGGCCCGTGTGCAAATCCAGACAACTCACCTGCGCGGCCTCGGCCAACTCGGCCAGGGGGCGGGTGTAGCCCCAGGGGTGCAGCACGGGCGTATCGCCGGGCAGGCAGTTGATGTCGTAGCCGATGGCGCCAGGCGAGATCACACCGTCGCGCACGCGCGTCGCCGCCACGCCGCCAATGGGAAAGCCATACCCCTGATGCACATCGGGCATGACCGCGACCCAACCCACGACGCCGGGCAAGGTGGCCGCGTTCATGGCCTGCACCAGCGATTTGTCGCCCATAATGGCCTCGAGCATGCGGCGGGTGGCGAATACGCGTACCGGCACGCGCATGTCCCCGCGCAAACTTTTGGGAATCTCCCACTCATACTCGCTGATGCGTTGCAAATCTTGCACGCGAAGGTTGGTCATGCTGTCGCTCCTGGAAGCAAAACTTCGCTGACCGCGGCGCGGGCCTGGCGCGGCCGAAGTTTGATGGGGGAACGGCTCCGCGCGGGCCGGGTTAGACATCAAACGTCACCACGGCCCGCCAGCCTTGGGCCGCGCGTTCCACCCGCAAATTGTGATAAGTCACGGCCTTGATTTCCTTCTCCAGCCCTGCAATGGGGCGGCCGTGCATGACGCCCTGCACTTGCGTAGGAGTGGCCTGCAAGGCAAACGAATCAAACGCCACCCCTTCGGTGTCCAACACGAACAGCAATTCGCTGAGAAAGTCGACCAACAGGGTTTCGGCATCGGCTGCGGTCAGATGCACCTCGCGGCGCACGACCGGGCCTTGCGGCGCCCACTGCACCTGCAGCAGGGCATACATGCCCCGAGCCGCCTGTTCCAACAAACCCGCGAAGTCGGGCGCCCAAACCTCGATGGCCCAATCCGCAGTGTGCTCGATTTCGCGGAATCCCGCGGCAGCGCGCGATGTCGTGTTGGACATGGTTTTATCATTATACCAACCCTGGCCCCGCGCGAGCGGCGACGATGGGGGTTTTCGCGCGGCCGGTGGCCATCTGGAGGGCGGATGCGTGTTCGCGGCGGGTTCGGCGCGCTTACAGCCAATCTTCCCGGCCTAAGCCTTGCTCGCTTTCCAAACGCAGCCGCACATACGACTCGTAGCGCGAGGGGTGGATGCGCCCCTCTTCCACGGCTTGGAGAACCGCGCAACCCGGCTCGTCAATGTGACTGCAGTTGTTGAATTGGCAATAAGGCACCAAATCGCGCATTTCCGGGAAGTAGCCGTCCAACTCCTCCGGTTCGATATCCCACAAAGCCAAGGCCTTGAGGCCGGGCGTGTCGGCTACGTAGCCGCCGCCTTCCAACGGCACCATGTGGCGGACGGTGGTCGTGTGGCGCCCTTCGCCCGTCGCGCGGCTGACCGCGCGCACGGCCAGGCCCAAGCCCGGCTGGATGGCGTTGAGCAGGCTGGTCTTGCCCACGCCCGATGGCCCTACCAGCACCGAGATTTTACCCTGCAGCGCGTCTTTGAGGGCTTCGAGCCCCTGACCGGTGATCGCGGATGTGTAAAGCACAGGGTAGCCGATGTCTTCGTAGAGGTCGAAAGTCGCTCGGGCCGCATCCAGGCCGGTTAGGTCGACCTTGTTCACCACGATGAGGGGCGGGATTTCTTGCTTTTCGGCAATGACCAAGAAGCGATCCAGCATGCGCAGCCGAGGCTCGGGCTGGGCCGCGGCAAACACAATGACGGCCTGGTCGGGGTTGGCGATGATGATTTGCTCGTATTCGCCGCGTGCGGTGGGGGCTTTGCGCGACAATGCGCGAGACCGGGGCTCGATTTCCTCGATGACGCCGGTGCCGTCAGGCAACCGCCGAAAGCGCACCCAGTCGCCCACCGCGACCAAATCGCCTGTGCGGGGCCGGCGTTTAAGTTTGCCCCGCAAGCGGCAGACCACCGGCGCTTGGCTTGGGTCTTGGGGCTGCACGGTGAAGAAGCCGCCCTGTTTGCGCAGCACCAGGCCCCGTTCCAATGCGGTGGTCTTTTGAGCAGGCACCCGTTCGTCTCCCAGCGCGGGGGAAGGGGTGGGCCGGTCGTGTGCCCGGCCCGCCCCTCACGATTCCAAATGCTCGGCCACCAACTCGGCCACATCCTTGACGGCCATGTCGCTCTTGAGTTCCTTGGCCGCGTCGTTGAGCATGATCATGCAGAAGGGGCAGGCCACGGCCAGGGTGTCCGCGCCCGTGGCTTGCGCCTCTTGGAAGCGGGTCAAGTTGATGCGCGCGGTGCCTTCCTCCTCCTTCCAAATCTGGGCCCCACCCGCGCCACAACAGAAGGATTTGGCCCCCGAGCGGGCCATTTCCACCAGGTCGCCGCCGACTTGGGTGACCACAAAGCGCGGGGCCTCATACTCTTGGTTGAACCGGCCCAAATAGCACGGATCGTGGTAGGTCACTTGGCCCAAGGCCTCGGGCTTGACCTTGAGGCGGCCTTGTTGGATGAGTTCCTCGATGAACTGGGTGTGGTGGATGACTTCGTAGTGGCCGCCAAACGCGGGGTATTCGTTCTTCAGCGTGTGCAAGCAGTGAGGGCAGGTGGTGATGATTTTCTTGGCCTTGACTTCGTTGAGGGTCTCGACGTTGGCGTTGGCCAGTTCGTAAAACAAATACTCGTTGCCCGAGCGGCGGGCCGAGTCGCCCGTGCACATCTCCCGCTCGCCCAGCACCGCGTAATTCACCCCTGCGGCCTCGAGGATCTTCACCAACGCGCGCGCGGTCTTTTGGGCGCGGGCGTCGGTCGATGGCGCACAGCCCACCCACCACAGCACATCAAAGTCGGGGTTGTCGTCCACGGTGGGCACATTCAGGCCTTCGGCCCACTTCATACGCTCCGACGCGGGCACGCCCCACGGGTTGGCCGCGCTTTCCATGCCCCGGTACGCGTTTTGCCATTGCCGCGGGTAGTTGTCCTCCATGAGCACCTGCGCGCGGCGGATGTCCATGATGTCGAGCATAGGCTCGTTGCCCAAGGGGCAAATGTCCACGCACGCGCCGCAGGTGGTACAAGCCCACAGCGCGTGCTCGTCCAGCACAGTGCCCAAGAGGGGTTTGTCCAACGGATCTTCGCCGTTGACTTCGTTGAGTGTGTAGCGTTTGTTCACCTCGATGGCCGCGGGTGAGAGCACCTTGCCCGTGTTGTAAGCCGGGCACACCTGCTGGCAGCGCATGCACATGATGCACGCGAAGGGGTCCATCAATTGCGTCCACTTCAGATCTCGGAACGTGCTGGCGCCAAATTGTTCGATGCTCTCGTCTTCGAAGTCCAAGGGTTCCAGTTCGACCAGCGTTTTCTTTTCGGGCTTGAGCAAGAAGTTGAAGAAAGCAAAGATGAGGTGGATATGTTTGGAGCGGGGGAAGTAGGGGATGAACAGCAGAATGAGGCCCAAGGCCAGCCAGAATGCGATATGCTCGGCCACGGTCAGCGCGGTTGGCGACCAGCCGGCCCACAGCCCGGCCACCGCGCTGGCCAAGGGTTGCCAGGGGTCGGGTCCTTCTTTGGCGATTTGGAACGATTCACCCAAGAAGCGCGCGCCCACATGGCCCAGAATGAACAGGCCCACGATGAGCGAGTCGCGCGGAATGCCCCGGCGGGCTTTGGGGTGGACCAACACATCCTCGCGGATTTGCAGCACCGGCGACTTGAACACAAAGCGCCGGATGAGCAGCGAAGCCATGCCAATGAGGGCCAACACGCTCAAGATGTCCGCGATGAGGCGGTAGATTCCGCCGAGCAGGCCGTGGCCCAAAAAGGCAAAGCCGGGGATGTAGGCCTCGAGCACATCGCCCACGTTCACCAGCAAGTAGAAAGCAAAGGCCCAGGCCACGAACGCGTGGAGCAGGCTGGCCCCCAGCCGCAGACGAAAAACGCGGCGCAGGGTCAACCATTCCAAGGCCGCGGTCACTAACCGACGCCGAGCCACGCTCCAATCGGGCTTGCCTTGCCCACTGGTGATGATGCGAATGAGGCGTTGCGTTTCGCGATACGCGATCCAGCCCGTGACCAGCACGGCCAGGGCGAACAAAATTTTTTCCGGCCAGGTGAGCATGGTTCTCGCTCCCTCGGTGCAAAGTTGGCGAACACGGCGACGATGGGCACGGCGGCCGAGCCCTCGGCTCGCCGCAAGTCGAGGCCGGCCTTCGCGCCCCATCACAGGGCCGACGCGGCCGGCGACCGGCCCAGGCCGGGGCTTGCGTTCCAGCCCGCGAGAGTGGGTTGATTATACCAAGGGTTGCCTTTGTCGCGGCTCACGCGGGCGGTGGTACAATGCCAAACGGGACGAACCTCACGCCGCGCCCGAGGACGCGGCGACGCGCTCGCGAGGTGAGATCATGAGCCTGTTCGACGGTCAACGCCGCTGGGATCCCTACGCCTTGGGGCTGGACATCGCCGGCCTGCGCCGGGGCACGTACGCGGACAAGTATTTCGTCAACATCGCCCATCTGCTGGCCACCTTGGCCCGCGAGGGATATCGCCACAAGGGGCAGCACGCGCGCCTGGATCCGCGCGGGCTGGCCGTGGGCGATGTGCACGTGGAAATGCAAATATTCACCCGTCGGCCAGGGCGCACGGTCGTCGCGGGGCTCGACGCCGCGTTGGCCGTGCTGCGGGCGGCCACGGGTTATTGGCAGGACGAGACGTTCGTGCCCACCGCAGAGCGTTTGCAGGTGTGGGCCGTTGAGGACGGCGAGGTGGTCGAATACCATGGCGATCCCCTGCACGTGCAGCCCGTGCTGCGCATTCGCGGCCGTTATCGGGACTTCGCGGCCCTGGAAACCACCCTTTTGGGCTATCTGACTCGCGGCAGCCGCATCGCGACCAACACCTATGAGATTCTCAAGGCCAGTCGGGGCAAGCCTGTGCTTTTCTTCCCGGCGCGCTTCGACCTGCCCGCCACCCAGGCCTTGGACGGCTACGCGTATTGGATCGGCGTGCAGCGCTATAACCACGATTATGCCGCGCAAGTGCGGCCCTTCATCTCCACCGACGCCCAAGGCGCGTGGTGGGGCGGCGTCGGCGGCGGCACCACGGCCCACGCGCTCATCGCCTGCTTCTTGGGCGATACACCCGAGGCCATGCTCCAGTTCGCCGCGCACCTGCCCCCTGAGGTGCCACGCATCGCGCTGGTGGACTTCAACAACCGCACGGCCGAGGAAAGCGTCGCGGTGGCTGAGGTCATGTTCCGCCGCTATTGGGAACTGCTCGAGGCCGGCGACGAGGTCGAGGCCCGTAAGTTCGTCCTCTTTGGCGTGCGCTTGGACACCGCCGGAAGCCTGCGCGATGAATCCATCCCCATGCTGGGCGACCCCGCGCTGGATTTTGGCGTGCAGCCCCGCTTGGTCGTGGCCGTGCGCCAGGCTCTGGACCACGCTTGGCAGCGATGGGATCTGCCCCCGCGGGCTCAGGCCGCGGCCCAGGCCTATTTGCGGCAAGTTCGCATTGTGGTCTCGGGCGGCTTCAGCGCGGAGAAGATCGACCGCTTCGAGCGTTTGCAGGTGCCGGTGGATTTCTACGGCGTGGGGTCGTGGTTCTTCCGCAACGCGGGGCCGACCCTCACGGACTTCACCGCGGATGTGGTGCGGGTGCGCATACACGATGCGTGGGTAGACATGGCCAAGGTGGGCCGGCGGGCGTGTGAGCACCCCCGCTGGCAACAGGTGCCCTTGGAGTCGGTGGCCTGACGCGCGAGGGCCGGAGCCGCGCGGCTCCGGCCCTGACGGGTCGCGTTGCCGCCGCAGGCGGCTGTGTGCTTCACGCGGTGGCCGGGCAGGTCCGGCCGACTTGGCCGTAGATGTGCCCCGTCACCAAGGAAGGATAGAAGCCCAGGGGCAGGCTCAGCAGCCAGCCCACGCAGGGGATGAGACCCAACACCGTGCCCACCACGCTCACCAGAATGGCCACCAACACCGAGACGAGCAGGGCCATGAAGATGGGCCCTAAGCAGTCCCGCACCTGCCGCAGAATGTGGCCCACGCGGAACAGCGCGCTGAATTCGCCCGAGCGGGCGTATTCCACCACCAAGATGGGGGAAATCAGCAGGAGCACCACCAGCCCGGCCGCGGTAAACAGGCATGACACAGCCATGGTGGCCATGCCCAGCGCGTCCGCGATCTCCTGGCTACCCAGGCCGCCTGCCAACGCGGCGGGCACCACCAAGAGCACGGGAAGCAGCCAGAACGGCAGGGTGTACACCACGACGGCTGCCAACACGGCCAGGCCGTCCACCCAATAGCGGAGTAGGTCCCGCCAGTCGGGCAGGGTCTCGTCTCCGCGCATGACGTTGCGGGCCACGGCGACCGTGTAGCCGCCCAAAATGGGCGCGGGCAGGATGAGCACGCTGGCCAGTGCAACCAGCGAGCCAATGAGGACCTTGGTGATCCAGTCCCGGTCCTCAAACATGTAGACGAAAGCGCGCGCGAAATCCATGGGGCTCCCTCCTGCCATAGGATGAGATAATGATGATAGCCTTGTTTCTATGATACTCGGTTTTGCAGCCCCGTGGGCATGCTTTTTGGCGCTCACACCCGTGTTGGCGGGTGCTGGCGCGCCTTTTGCACGAGATCGATGGAACCCTGGGGCTCAGGCAGGGCCGTTCAAGACGTTTTTTCCACCACCCAAAAGTGTGACAAGCCCAGCACGCGCAACCGCGTGCGCTCCAGCGCGTGCAGCGTGGCGCGCAGCGCGCGGCCCAGCCGCGGCCAACGGGCGATGATGTTGTCATACGCGCCAAAGATGATGGTGCGCCGTACCACGCGCACGGGCAGGCCCGCGAACAGGCGTTCCAGGTCGCGGCGGGTGTAAACGCGCACATGGGGGGCCAAGCGGTCCCGCCATGGCCGGGGCAGGTAGTTCACAAGGGGGATGTTGCCGAAGCGGTAGCGCCCGCGCCAATAGATGCCGTGGGTTTCGAAGGGGTAGCCTCGATTGGGCACAAACAGCACTAAGCGGCCGTGCGGCTTGAGCACGCGCACGATCTCGCGCACGGCCGCGCGGTCGTCCTGCACGTGCTCCAGCACTTCGTGGCTGAGTACGAAGTCGAACGTCGCGGCCGGGAAAGGCAACGCTTCTCCCGCGGCATTGACCACAGGGCCGTGGGTCGCGGCTTGCCGTGCCCACGCGAAATCATACTCCAGGCCCACAATGCGCCCGCGGCTGCGGGCCCGCAGTTGGGCCAAATACATGCCTACGCCGCAGCCGTTTTCCAGGCCGACGCCGTGCAGACGGGGGCCAAGCGCGGCCAAAATCATGCGCAAGCGGCGTTCTTGCCCCGCGCGCCAGACGAACGAAGGCGCGCCCAGCGCGGCGAATTTGTCGGTGGATGCAGCCATGGCTTGCCTCGCGGGTTGTCAGGGCAGGGGTTCGTCAGGGGGCACCAACGCGCGGGCCACAAAAGGGGTGCGCCCGCGGCCGAATAGGCCGGCGATCCCATGGTAGAGCGCGAACAACTCCAGGGCAAAGGGCAGGTAACCGCCATAGCCCGGCAACGGCATTTCGAACACGTGCCAAAAGTTCAGATAGGGCACATGGTAAATCCACTTGGGGTAGGACCGGATGTTCCACATCTCCCAGAAAAAGGCCGTGAACAGCACGCCTGACCACAGCGCGGCCACGGGGCGCCAATCGCCGCGGCGCAGCCATTCCAGCAACGTGCGATGCCCCAGCCAGGCGTTCAGGGGCTCGACGATGAAATAGAGACTCACCCACAACAGGGGGAAGAAGACGCGCGGCCAAGCCCACAGCGCGGTCAGCATCAGCCAACCGCTGACAAACGCGGCCCGCAGCCCCCACGGCCCCAGCCGCAGCCGGGGCCCTGCACGCAGCCGCGGAAAACCGCGAAACAGGCCGGTCATCATCTCCGCGCTGCCGAAGACCGCGGGCATTACGGTGGAGAAACTCAAGGTGGCCCAAAAGCCATACGCCCAGGGCGAGAACGCGTCCGCCCCCACGTACTCCCAGTTGCCCAGCCGCGCGTTCAGGGCCTCGAACAGCCACCACACAGGCGCGGAGATCACGAACAGCGCCGCGTAGGCTCGCGGGCTGCGCGCGTATAGCGACGTGCCGCGGGTATAATACGCGATGGCGTCCACCAGCAGCGCGTAGCCCAGCCACAGCGGGAAGAAGGCCCAGTGGGTGCGCAAGCCTGGCGCCCACCAGTTCACAGGCCAAAAGACCGCGACCAGGGCCAGGCCCAACCAGCCGCGGCGGGGCCACCGACCTCGCGGCAGGTGTACGTCCGTACCGTCCATCGCCTCAGGCCAATTCCTCCAGCGGTCGCGCCAGCCAGGCCTCGGCTTCATCGGGGTCGGTGAACACCGCGATCTCCGCGCCGCCGCCTGGCGTGAGTGCGATCACCCGCTCCACGGCCGCGCGCACGGCCTCGCTGCTCACCAACACCGCGACCCGCACGCGCCGCGCCGCGGGGTCGGTGTTGATCTCCAGCGCGTATTGGATGGCCGATTCGGGCAAGGTTTGCAGCGCGCGCAGGTCGTACAGATTGCGGTTGAGGCGGTCGGAATACAACTCGTGCGTGGCCGCGAAATCGCGCCAATGCCGCAAAGTGTATTCGTCGGCCTTCCAAAAGGTGACCGTCAACCCACCATCGGCGCGGCGTTCGACTTTGTAGCCGGCCTTGGGGTCAGGGGTCCAATACAGGGGTTTCAGGGCCGGAGAAGTCATGGGTTCCCTCCTTGTGGCGACTCACCAAGCCATTTCTTCTTCTTCCGAACGCAACGGGTCGCGGCCGTACCACAGCCGAAAGAGCACATCCAAGTTGCGGCGGTGCAATTGTTCGGCAACGCCGTCCAGCAACACGCGCGATTTGCCACAGTCTTCCACCGAGTAGCGGTCCAGCACATCGCCGGAATACTTGCGGCGGGCGGCCTGGCGCACGGCCCGGCGAATTTCGCGCAGATAGTGTAGGTTGGCCTCGACTTCCGAAACCATTTCCCCGCGGAAGACGATGTCGCCATGCCCGGGGATGAGGACTTCGACGGGCATTTGGGCAATGCGTTTGAGCGACTGCACCAGTGCGTCGTAGTCGCTTTCGTCGGGCATGAGCACAGGCAGGCTGGTGAACGCGTCGCCGGTGAAGAGCACTTTGTCTTCGTCCACGTACACGCCCATGCCGTCGGGGCTATGGCCGGGCAAATACAGCATGCGCACGGTGAGCCGCGGCCCCAACTTGAGCACCAACCCGCCTTGGTCCACCGTGATGTGGGGCAGCACCAAGCGCACTTGGCGGAACTCCGCGTTATAGGCTCGGGCCTCTTCCAGAGCCGGAACGCCTTTTTCCTGCTGTAACGCGCGGGTGAGGCGGTGGGCGATGACCGTGGCCTCCGGGAAGAACGCGTTGCCCCACGAGTGGTCGGCATGATAGTGGGTGTTGATCACGTAGCGCACCTCGACGCGCAGCCGTTCGCGGATGAAGTCCCGCATTTGACGGGTTTCGTCGGGCAACGCCAATGTGTCAACCACCACGGCCCACTCGGGCCCCACGATCACCCCCGCGTTGACTTGGGCGTATTGCTCGCTCTGGAACATGTACACGTTGTCAGAGATTCGTTCGTGAAACATACGCGTCCCTCGGCTTGACGGTGCGGCTCGGCACCTTAAACCATAGCACGAACCCGCGTGGGTGTCAAAAAGTGAGTCATATTGTTAGGTGGACCGCTCCGCGGGGGGCCAGGGCGCGTTTTCCAGGCGCAACCCCTGCCCGCGCACCGTGTGCAGATATTGGAATTCGGGGTCGGCTTCGGCCAAACGCTCGCGCAAGCGATGGATGAGTGCGTCCAGAGCCTGGTTTGACACCGCGGGCGAGGCTTGGGGGCCCCACACGGCCGCGATCAGCGTCTCGCGCGGCACCACCTCGCCCAGGCGGCGGTACAAGGCCTCCAGCAGGCGGAATTGCGAGGCCGACAAGGGGGGCTGGATCTCACGCCCGCGCACCCACACTTGCCGGGTGGCTGGGTCGAGGCTCAAGCGCAGGCCAGCCGCGGCGGTCGGGGTGGGCCCCTCGTCCAGCGGCAGGGTCAGCGTAGCCTCTGAACGCCAAAAGGCCAAGCGCTGGGCCAGTGCGATGGAGATGATATCGCCGTCTTGCAACCAATGTTGCTCAACGGCCTCGCCGTTGACGAACGTGCCGTTTTTGCTGCCCAGGTCTTCCAGCAGCACCCCGTGCTCGTAGGGGGTCAGCCGCGCGTGGCAGCGCGAGACCTGCCGCTCGGGGATGACCACGTCGCAGCGTTCCGGGTCGCGGCCAATGAGCAAAGGCCGGTCCACCGTCCAGCGGCGGGCCTTGAGCGGGCCGTTGATGGCGATGAGCACGGCTTGGGGTTGCGACATGGACCGTTCGCGCCTGGCCGCGAGATTGCCCCGCAGGGCTGCGGCATGAGTATTATACCGAAAGGCCATGTCGCGCGCGGTGGCCTGGGTTCGTCAGCGCGCGAGCCAGCCCTCCACTTGGCGCCGCAAGCGGCGCAGCCACGAGCCCATGTGGGCCATGCGCCGGTGCCAGCGCACGCGCGGGGGCTTGCGCGCGGGGCGCGGGCCCGTCCATTGGACCAGCGTCGCGCCCCAAATCAGCCCCGCGCCGAAGGCCACCAACACGCCATATTGGCCCGGCTGAATGCGTCCGCTTTGGGCTGCCTCATAGATGGCCAAGGGGATGGACGCGGTAGAGGTGTTGCCGTAGCGGTCTAAGTTGAGCAAGAAGTCGCTCATAGGGCGCTTGAGGGCCTTGGCCGCGGCTTCGATAATGCGGCGGTTGGCTTGGTGCGGTGCGATCCAATGGATGTCGTCCAAGGTCAGGCCGGCTTTTTCGACCACCTCGCGCGTGGCGCTGTTCATGACCCGGGTGGCGAAGCGAAAAACTTCGCGGCCGTTCATACGCAGATATTGCATGCGCTGGTCGAGGGCCTCGTGCGAGACAGGGTTGCGCGTGCCGCAGGTGGGCAGCATGAGCAATTCGGCCCCTGAGCCGTCGGCGCGCAACACCGACGTGATAACCCCGCCGGGCTCAGACGCGGCTTCGAGCACGAACGCGCCGGCCGCGTCGCCGAACAGCACACAGGTGTTGCGATCCTCCCAGTCGGTGATGCGCGAGAGGGTTTCCGCGCCGATGACCAGCGCGGTGTGAATGCTCCCGGCTTTGATCATGTCCGCGGCGATGGTCAGTGCGTAGACGAAGCCTGTGCACGCGGCTTGCAGGTCAAAGGCACCGGCTTGACTGGCACCCAACGCGTCTTGCACCAACGCTGCGGTCGCGGGGAAGATGTAGTCGGGCGTGTTGGTGGCCACGATGATGAGGTCCACGGCGCGCGGGTGCACCCCGGCCATTTGCAACGCCTCGGTTGCGGCGCGCGTGGCCAGGGTGGACGTGTATTCGCCGGGCGCGGCAATGCGGCGCTCCCGAATGCCTGTGCGGGTGCGGATCCACTCGTCGCTGGTGTCGACGCGCTGGGCCAAGTCGTCGTTGGTGAGCACTTGGTCGGGCACCGCGTGCCCCCAGCCGGTAATGTGGGCGTAACGGGCCATGAGCACCTCTCCTGAAGTGCGAATGCGCCATGCAGCGAAGCACTTGGTATAACCCGCGATGCGGGCAAAGGATGCGACTTCGCCACCCCCGCGTTGGCAAAGACAAAGCCCCCCGCGGGCGATGCGGGGGGCCGGTTTCTCGCGCGAGCCACTTCAGGCTTCGGGCGCGTCGCCGCTCTCCGCGGGCTGCGCGTTCTCGGCCTCGGCCTCGGCTTCGGCCCGCGCGGCAGCCAGTTCAGCATCGGCCTCTTCCAGGGCCATCTGCAGATCCAGGTCCGCGTACGCCAGCGAATCCACCTTCTTGACGCTCAAGCCGATGCGCCGCCGCTCGGGTTCGATGCGGATGATGCGCAGAGTGATCTCTTCGCCCTCGTGCAGCACCTCTTTGGGGTGCTCGATGCGGCGATGGCTGATCTCTGAAATGTGGATCAGGCCTTCCAGGCCGTTCTCCAGGCGGGCAAACGCGCCATACTTCTCCAAGCGGGTGATGGTGCCACGCACCAGTTGGCCCACCCGCAATTTGCCGGCCTTGACCTTCCAGGGGTCCTCTTGTAATTGGCGAATCGACAGGCCAATGCGCCGTCGCTCAGGGTTGACCTCGATGACCTTGACCGTGACTTTTTGCCCCTCTTCCAGCACGTCCGACGGGTGCCGAATGTGCTCCCACGAGATCTCCGACAAGTGGACCAACCCATCCGCGCCGCCCAAATCGACGAACGCACCGAAGTTGGTCAAGCGCGTGACCCGGCCTTCGATCACATCCCCCACTTGGACCCGCTCTAACAACTTGTTCTTCAAAATCTCCCGGGCTTCACGAGCCGCGGCCCGCTCAGAGAGAATCAAACGCCGGCGGTTGGGCTCTACTTCGACGATTTTGGTCACAATCTCGTCGCCCACCGCGTTCTTCCACGCGGGCGAAGGGGTCACGCTGCCCCACATCACCCGATGCGCGCGCAGGATGTGCGACACGGGCACAAAGCCCCGCAAACGGCCAAAGCGCACAACCACGCCGCCTTTGTTGTAAGATTCGATGGTGGCCCGGTAGATTCGGCCGCTTTCCATGTATTCGCGGGCCCGTTCCCAGTCTTCCTGTTCCAACGCCTGCCGATAGGACAATTGTGGCGTGCCGTTGGCATCCATTTTTTCGACAAAGACAGACACTTCCGCGCCTTCGACCAGGCCAGCCCGCTCTTCTTCGGATAAGTTTTCCAATTCTTCGGCAGGAATTAGGCCATCCACTTTGGAACCGAGGTTGACCCAAATGCCTTGGTCTCCCACGGTGGTGATGACCCCGCGGTACACCCGCCCCCGCACAATGGGGGCGCTGGAGAAAGTCTCAGATTGCAACAGTTCCTCCATGGAAGGCTCAGGCTGCCCCTCTTCCTCGGTCAAAGGCTGAGGTTCAGGGTCCAAGGAAGCGGGCTCAAGGGCTTGCATCATCATCGCTAATACTCTCCGAATACGAAAATCTGGGGCGAAACCCCCATCCTCGCGGCCGAAGCCGCCAGGGGTGCGGGTATTATAACAGGAACCCCCAGTTTGGCAACCTCTAACTCGCAATTTGGGTAGCCAATCTTGGCCTTTATGTTTTCCTCATTTTATAATGAATGGATGGGGGCGTCCGGCCCGCGTCAAGGGTACAATGGACGCGCGCAGGAGGTCACGCGATGGAAGAGCAGCGTGTGTTCCCGGCTTTGAACGAGGCGTTGCAGCAGGGCGAGGCTGTTGCGTTGTGTGTGGTGGTGGCGACGCGCGGGTCGACCCCTCGGCGGGTGGGCAGCAAGATGCTGGTCTACGAGGATGGGCGCTTGGTAGGCACGGTGGGCGGGGGCGAGACCGAGCACCGAGTTGTGCAAGAGGCCTTGGACGCCCTGCGTGATGGTCGGCCTCGGCTGCTGGTTTATCGCTTGGTCGACCCCCAACGGGGAGATCCTGGCGTGTGTGGTGGCGAGATGCAGATCTATGTGGAACCTATTCAGCCACCGCCCACGTTGGTGGTCGTGGGCGCGGGGCATGTGGGCCGCGCGTTGGCGCACTTGGGCAAGTGGCTGGGCTTTCGGGTGGTGGTCAGCGATGATCGGGCCGAATTGTGCACTCCTGAGGCTATCCCCGAGGCAGACGTGTGCCTGGCCGTGCCCGCACGCGAACTGCCGGCGCATCTCCCTCTCACCGCGCAAACGTACGTCGCGTTGGTCACGCGCGGCAGCCCGGTGGATGTAGACGCGCTGCCCGCGCTGTTGGAGAGTCCGGTCGCGTATATTGGCGTCATCGGCTCACGGCGGCGGTGGCAGACCACGGTGCAGGCCTTGCGTGAGCGCGGGGTATCCGACGAGGCCATTGCTCGGGTGCACGCGCCCATTGGCCTGGACATTGGCGCGGAGACGCCCCAAGAAATTGCCGTGAGCATCATGGCGGAGATCATCGCGGTCTACCGCCGCGGTCGCCGGGCCCATGGCTTGCGGCGGCACGTAGAGGTCGCGCGCGAAGGTGAGCCTCCGCGGGGCTGAGGCGCGCCGGGGTTCGCGGCTACGCTGGAAAAACGGCCTTGACATAGCATGATATCCGTGCTATCATGCTATGCGCAGCCCCAATATGGAGGTGTCGATGATCCAAAATTTCAAAGACCAAGGCACCGAGGACATCTTCAACGGCCAAAACACCCGAGCGGCCCGTAAGACGCTCCCAAAGGAGTTGTGGCATATCGCACAACGGCGTTTGGACGCCCTAAACGCAGCCGCGGACTTGGGCGACTTGAAAGCACCTCCAGGAAACCGTTTAGAGGCCTTGGTCGGGGATCGGAGAGGACAATACAGCATTCGAATCAACAATCGTTATCGCATCTGTTTTGTGTGGACTTCGCAAGGGCCGGAGCAGGTCGAAATTGTAGATTATCATTGATGCCCGCGATTCTTTAGACCGACGATCTGTTTTCTCGCGGAATTATATTCATGTAACGGTAATCACGTAAGGTATTGGAGTTTTTTCTATGACCACGATTCGGTTGCCAACGCACCGTCCCCCGACGCACCCTGGTGAGATGCTGTTGGAGGAGTTTCTCAAGCCCTTAGGCCTGACCCAGCGGGCGTTGGCCGACGCGCTGCATATGCCATACCAGCGGGTCAATGAGATTGTGCGCGGCAAGCGGGGCATCACGCCCGCGACCGCGTTACGGCTGGCGCGCTTTTTTGGCACCACGCCCCAGTTTTGGCTGAATTTGCAGCAGGCATGGGATCTGTACCACGCGTATCGCCGCGAGGCCGCGGTCTTGCAGCGCATCCAGCCCTATCAAGCCCCCGCGGCCGCGACGGGGTAGGCTGCTTTACACCGCGCGCGCCAGCGCGGGCACGCGCGTGTGCCAGTCGGTGGTCTGCTGATACGCGTGGGCCACGCGGAAGAGCATATCTTCGCGGAAGTGGGGCCCCATGATCTGCATCCCAATGGGCAGCCCCTGGTTATCAAAGCCCACCGGAAAGGCCAGCCCCGGCACACCGGCCAAGTTGGCCGGTAGGGTGAAGACATCCTCCAGATACATGGCCAGCGGGTCTTCCGTCTTTTCCCCCAGTTTGAACGCCGTGGTCGGCGCGACCGGCGCGGCCAAAAGGTCGACTTGTTCGAACGCGCGCTCGAAGTCCTGCTTGAGCAAGGTGCGCACCTTTTGGGCCTGCGCGTAGTAGGCGTCGTAATAGCCCGCGGACAAGGCGTAGGTGCCCAGCATGATGCGCCGCTTGACTTCGGGGCCGAACAATTGGCCGCGGGTGCGGTAGAACACATCCCACATGCGGTCGGCCTCGACGCGGGGGCCGTAGCGAATGCCATCGTAGCGGGCCAGGTTGGCCGAGGCCTCCGAAGGCGCGATGATGTAATACACGGGCAGCGCGTATTCGGTGTGGGGCAGCGATACTTCGACCACGTGCGCGCCCAGGTCGGCCAGGTGTTGCACCGCGGCCTGCACGGCTTGCACCACTTCGGGCTGCATCCCTTCGGCCAAGAAGTACTCCTTGGGCAATCCCACGCGCAGGCCTCGCAGGTCCTCAACCGCGCGCTCCAGATGGATGCGTGGTACGGGCACGTCCATACTGGTTGCGTCGCGCGGGTCGTGCCCGGCCATGATGGTGAACAAGGGTAGGATATCGGCCACAGCAGGGGCCAGCGCGCCGATGGTGTCCAGCGAGGAGCCATAAGCCACCAGCCCAAAGCGCGAGACCCGGCCGTAGGTCGGCTTGAGCCCACTCACGCCCGTATAAGCCGCGGGTTGGCGCACGCTGCCGCCGGTGTCGGTGCCCAACGCGACGGGCACCATGCGCGCTGCCACCGCTGCCGCGCTGCCGCCCGACGAGCCTCCGGGCACGCGCGTCGAGTCCCACGGGTTGTGGGTGGCCCCATAGGCCGAGTTCTCGGTAGACGAGCCCATCGCGAATTCGTCGGTGTTGGTCTTGCCCACGATGATGACCCCCGCGTCCAGCAGGCGTTGGACCGCGGTGGCGGTATAAGGCGGCACAAAGCCTTCCAGAATGCGTGAACCGCAAGTCAGGGTCATGCCCTGCACGGCCAGCACGTCTTTGACCGCAATGGGCAACCCCAGCAGCGGCGGCACCTCTTCGTCGGGATGCCGCCGTGCCCGCGCGCGGCGTTCATCGGCCGCGCGCGCCGCGGCCAAGGCCTCTTCCGGATACACCGACAGAAACGCATGCACCTCGCGTTCCAGGGCCGCGATGCGGTTCAAATACGCGCGCGTGATCTCTTCGCTGGAGACCTGGCCGTGGGCCAGCGCGCGCAACGTTTCGGCAACCGAAGCAAAGGGCGTCCAACTCATGGGCTTCGTCTCGGCGCGCTCAGTCCAGCACCGGCGGGACTTTGAATTGGCCGTCTTCCGCGTCGGGCGCGTTCGCCAGCAGCGCGTCGCGGCTCAAGCCGGGCCGTGGCTGGTCGCTGCGCAACACGCTGCGCGGCGGCAGCACGCTGGCCGTGGGCGGGATGCCCGTGGTGTCGACCTCGGCCAAGCGCGCAAAATATTCCAGCACCGCGGACAACTGCTCCCGATAGCGTTCGATCTCATCGGGGGACAACTCCAGCCGGGCCAGCCGCGCAATGTGGAGGACTTCGTCTCGTGTCAGCATGGCGGCTATTATACCAGGGGCCGGGCCGAACCGGCAGGCCTTCCCCTCGTTTTGCCGCGGCCCAACCCTGGTTGGGGCAACGCGCCAAAATGCCTCCCAACGCGGGGTGTCTCCCGCGCGATTTTCTGGTACAATCAATAATACCTTATCTTTTCGCGTTTCTTGCGGGAGGTCCTATGACAATCCAAGACCCTCTCGGCTCGATCGAGGACATGCGCAATGCGGTCGAACGATTGGCCGCGCGCATTCCTGGCTTTGCGGGCTACAAAGCGCGTGAGACCCGCCGAGAAGCCGACAAACTGTTGCGCACCACCATCGCCCAGCGGATCATGGAGCAAGTGCAACGTCTCTCTGAGGTACAACGGGCTTTGTTGCGCAGTGGCGGGTTGCGTTGGCTGGACGATGTCGAAGCCGCGGTGGTGCGTTTGCAGACCCTGGCCGACCAGATTCGCACCGCGTCGTATGGCTACGCGGGGGTGTTCGACGCGCTCAAGATCGACGAACCCCAACTGGCCCGCCTGTACGCGTATGACCAGCAACTGCTCGCGGCGGTGGACGGCTTCGCTGCGGCCATTGACCGCTTGCAGGCCGCGGTGGGCCGCGACGATTTCGGCCCCGCGTTGGCGGATTTGATGCGTTTGGCCCGCGAAGCCTTGATCGCGTTCCAGCGCCGTGAAGAGACGCTGCTGAGCGCGGCTTGAGATGGCCCGCTCACGACGCCTTTCCCGTACTTGTGAGGAGGTTTCGAATGGCGCGCGTGTTTGACATTATCGAATGGCCCGATGCTCGACCCGATGAAATTGTGCATCGCGTCCCCGAAGTTGGGCCGGGCTACTTTCGTCTGGGTTCGCAGATCATCGTGCGCGAAGCCCAAGCCGCCGTGTTCTTCCGCGACGGCAAAGCGTTGGATGTGTTCGGCCCCGGCCGGCATACCATCACCACGGCCAACATCCCCTTCCTTATCGAACAACTGGGCCGGCTGTTCGACGGCAAGAGCCCCTTCACCGCGGAAGTGTATTTTGTGGCCCTGCGTGAGTTCCGTGATCGCAAGTGGGGTACGCCCCAGCCGATTCCCGTGCAGACGCCGGGCGTGGGTTTGGGCTGGCTGCTGCTCAAGGGCTTTGGCGTGTATTCGTACCAGGTCCAAGACCCGCAGCAGTTCGTCACCCAAATCGTGGGCGCGCGGGGCATCTACCGCACCGCGGACATCGAAAACGACCTGCGCAGCCGCTTGTTGCGCGCCCTGACCGACACCCTGGGCGAGATGGCGGGCCAATATCGCACCATTCAAGACATCTTGGGCCTGCTCGACGAACTCAGCGCCGCGGTGCGGGCCAAGGCCAGCGAGGAGTTCGCGGCGATTGGGTTGGCCCTCAAGACCTTCGTCATCGCCAGCCTAACGCCTTCTGAGACCAGCGCTGAAGAATTGCGGGCCCGCGGCTTGCTGGATCCACAAACATACGCCCAACTGCAAGCCGCAGACGCCATGCGCGAGGCCGCGCAGAACCCCTCGGGCGGCGCGGGGCTGACCGCGGGTTTGGGCGCTGGCATGGGCTTGGGGCAAATGATGGCCCAAACGCTGGGCCAAATGAACCCGCCCGCGCAGTCCTCCGCCGCGGGGCCCAGTGGGGCGGCCGCGTCGTTGCCCCCGGTGCTCACGCCCGAAGAAGCCGCGCAAGTGCTGCGGGTCAGCCCCGAAGATGTCATCGCGGCCATCCAAGCCGGCGATCTCAAGGCCCGCAAGATCGGTTCCGCGTATCGCATCAGTCGGGCCGCGCTGGAGGCGTTCCTCAAAGGCGAGTGACCGTGGGCCAACACCTTGGCTGAAGCCAAAACGGGGCGTGCAAAGCGCCCCGTTTTTCATGGGCCTGCTGTTTGGCCCCGCGGCGGCCCAACAAGGGCCTACGCCTGGGTGTCGGTGGCCCAGGGCACCGGTGGGCCTTCACGCATCACCATGCGCCCGTCCGGCCCGGGCTCATACCCAAAGGGGCCTTGGGGCACATACGGGTCGATCACCAACGCGCCCGAATCCATCGCCTCCCACAGCACTTGGAAGGGCGCCTTGCCCGGCACCCACTTCTCGGCCAGCACCACGCCGTGGCCGGGCAGTACGGTGAACACGATCTGCCGCGGGTCGTCAGGATGGCGCAGACTCTCGGCCCGGCCGAAGGCCGCGCGAATGCCCTCGGCTTGGGCTCGGGTCGCACACGAGACAGGGAAGTAGTAGTACGCGGGGTCCAAAGGCGCGAACTCCACCACCCGGGGATCGTACGCGGCCACACCCCGATGGCTGTGCAACTTGGACCGCGCGACCGGCACCTGCCGGCCTTGCCAGCGAATGCGCGGCAACGGTGTGTCCATGTCATACATCTCGACCGCCTCCGAAGACGGCGGGTCGTTGCGTTTGCCCTCCACATGACGGACGCGCGCGCCCAGATAATCGGGCCGCACCCCCACGATCACCGCCAACTCGTCTTCGGTCAAATTGCCCTTGTCCACCGGCCGCGCACTGCCGGTAATGGTGGCGACCAAGGCCCCCAAGTCCGGGTCCCACGTGGCGAAACAGCCCTCGCTGTATTGGCTGGAAATGCTGGCCTCGACCACGGGCACGTGCACCAAATCGCCCACCCGCACCATGCGGGTGAAAAACCCCCGGCTGCCAAAGGCCTGGCCCGCGCGAATCATGGCCGCGGGCGTGGTCAAACGGTCCCACACCGCGCGCGGGATCGGCTCTCCCACCACCTGATGTTGGGTGATCTCGTAGGTGCTGGCCACGGTGGTCAAGCGCAGGGCCAAATTGAGGAAGAACCAATCGGCCCGCGGCCGGGCCGGGATGCGCGGATACGCCCCCACCAAGTTGAACAAGTACGCGGCCTCGGGCTCCGCGTCCCGCCCTACGGCCAAGATCATGCGAATGGCTTTGGCCTGGCTCTGCAAGGCCCGCTGCAAGGCCAAAATCGCGCCCCCGCGGCGGCCCTGCTCCACCAGCGTGTCCACCGCGGTTGGGGCCAGCCCCGGAAACGCGAAATCTTCCGGGCGGATGGGGTCGCGGGCCAGGGCGGCTTCCAGGCGGGCCAAGTCGGCCTCCAGGCGTTCGGGGGTGACGGGCACGATCACCCAAATGTAGGGTTGACGGGGCATACCAAAGCGCCGTCGCGCGGTAAACAGCGGGGCTCGCCGCCAGTTCACAGCCTCGCCATAGGGCGCGGCCGCGATGACCACCTGCGTATCGGCCTGAGGCGGCTGGGTGACGGTGTGGCCCAGGTCGGCAAACGCGCGGGCCAACCCGTCCATCATGCGCCGCACCAGAGGATGTTCCACCGTGGGCCAAAAACCGACTTTGAGCGGTTGCAGCCAGGGGTGCACGGCCGTTGGCCAAGCGTCCACACGCAAGGGGTTAGGCACGGCAACCTCCTCAGGGTTGGGGGATGGGCTCCGCGCGGGCCGGGGCGCGGGTCATGGCTCGCGCGTGCGCCCGGATAGGTTGAGTTTGCGCACCAAAAAGTCGGCCAGGCGGGGCGCGATCAAGTCCAGATACAGCAAGTAGCCCGTCCATGGCACAATGACCTCGGCCTTGTTGCGCTGGATGCCCCGCACGATAGCCCGCGCCACCTTGTCGGGGGGCAACTTGGCTGAGATGCGGGGCACTTCCAGGTCCGCGATCATGGGCGTGTCCACCCGACCGGGGTAGACGACAGTGACCCGAATGCCCAGGGGCGCCAGTTCTTGCCGCATGACGCCGCCGATGCCGCTCAACGCGTACTTGGCCGCGACATAGGGCCCGTCCAAAGGCAGGCCTTTTTTCGCGTCCAGCGATGACACCAGCACGAAATGCCCCTGCTGTTGGCGCTGCATGATGGGCAGCGCGGCCAAGATCAGGTGCAGCGCGCCATAGAAATTGACGGCCATGGCCCGCCGGAAATCGTCCACGCGCCACTGCAGCACGGGCCGACGCACATATTGCCCCGCGTTGGCGATGGCGATGTCAACGCGGCCGAAATGGGCGTGGGCCTCTTGCACCCAGGCGTGCACTTGGTCCGCGTCGGTGACATCCACCGTCGCCCAGTGCACCGGGCGGCCATGGGTCTGTTGCAGTTCGTCGGCCAGCGTGGCTAAGGCCTCGCCGCGACGCGCGGCCAGCGAGAGGCGCGCGCCCGCCCGGGCCAACGCGCGCGCGGTGGCCGCGCCAATGCCGCTGGACGCCCCGGTGAGCAAGACGACCGCATCCCGTAAACGGCTCATCCCGCCTCCTGACGCACCTGCGCCACCAGCGCGGGCAACACCTCGTCGATGAGGGCTGGCCCATAATGGGACAGGCTGTCATGAGGCAACACCACGATGGGGGTTCCCTCCAGGCCCAAACGCTGGCGCAGTGCCGCGCGCCAGCGTTCCGCATCGGGCTGACGCGAGGCCTTGGGTTCGTAGAGGATCAAATCGGGGGCTCGGGCGCGCGTTTCGGCATCGTCGGGCACGAAGTAACTGGCCGAGCGGTCGCCGTAAATGTTGCGCAAGCCCAGCCAGTGCAGCGCGTCGGTGACGAACGAGGCCGCGCCCGCGGTGATGGGCCCGCCCAAATCCACTTCCCAATAGACGCTCCGGCCGGCCAAGGCCTGGTGCACGGCTTGCAGTGCCGTGGCCAAGCGCGCGTTTTCAGCCTCGGCCTGAGCCGCGCGGCCCACGGCCGCGGCCAGACGGCGCAAATGGCCCAAAATCTCCCACAACGATAGGGGCACGGGCAGCGCAATGACCGGGTAGCCTTGATCGAGCAGACGATAGGCGGTCTCACGCTGCGCGCCTAAGGTGGTCAGCACCAAGTCGGGCTGCAACGCGTCCAGGCGTTCCCACACCACTTTGAGGTAAGACCCTACCCGAGGGCGGCCGTCCAAACGCCCTTGGGGACGACGGCAAAACGAACTGATGCCCACCAGCGCGTCGCCCAGGCCCAGGCGAAAGACCATGTCGGTCATGTCGGGGGCCAACGAGACGATGCGCCGCGGCGGCTCGGGGACGTCCATTTCTCGCTGCAGAAACTCGTTGAAGAAACGCATGGTGTGGTATCCTTTTTGGAAGGACAACATCGCGACCGGCAATCCCGGTCGCGCCAAAGGTAAGAGGTATGCACATTTTAGTCACCAACGACGATGGCGTCAATGCCCGCGGTTTGGCCGCGCTGTACCATGCCATTCGTAGCATTCCTGGCGTGGAGGTGAGCGTGCTCGCGCCCGACCGCAATTGGTCGGCCTCGGGCCATGTCAAGACCCTGCACCGGCCGCTGCGGGTCAAGCGCGCGTATTTGGCCGACGGCACCCCCGCGCTGGCCAGCGATGGCGCGCCCTCCGATTGCGTGGCCTTGGCTGTGCTGGGCGTGTTGGACAAGCCCATCGACATGGTGGTGTCGGGCATCAACCCCTTTGCCAACCTGGGGCACGATGTGACCTATTCGGGCACGGTCACCGCGGCAATGGAGGCGGCCATCGCGCATATCCCCGGTGTGGCCTTCTCGCTGCACTCGCCCGAAGACGCCACCCGTCGCGACTATGGCCCCGCAGCCACCATCGCCCGCTATGTGGTGGAACACCTGTTGCGGCACGGCTGGCCCGCGGACATCGTGCTCAATGTCAACATCCCCTATGGCCCGCTGGAGCGGATCAAAGGGCTGCAGTGGACCCGCTTAGGGTTGCGGGTGTATCGCGACAAACTGGAAAAACGCCTTGACCCGCGGGGCAAGCCGTACTATTGGATCGGTGGCGACGCGCCTACAGGGGTGCCTGAACCGGGCACCGACATCGGCGCTCTGGCCGAGGGGTATGTCTCGCTGACCCCGCTGCAGTTGGATTTGACCGCGTACGAAGTCTTGCCCCGGGTCCAAAATTGGACTTGGGCGCCGTGGCCCCCGCCGGCGGTGGCGTTGCCCGAGCGGTTGAACCGAGGCCCCGGCCAGCCCGCGAGCCGCTGACCTTCACGAGGGGCGACTGCCCGCATTTCGCCCGCGGAGAAGGTATCATGCCCAAGATACAAGTCCACTTTTACGCGACGTTGCGCAGCCTGTTGGGCCAAAAGACCCTGGAGGTCGACTTGCCCGAGGGCGCGACGGTGCGCGATCTGGTGCACGCGTTGGTGGCCCAGCGGCCTGAGTTGCGCGCGCAGTTGCTGCGCGCGGACGGCAGTTTGGAGCCCAGCATCCACATCTTTCTGAACGGTCGGGATTACCACTACTTCCCCCAAGGGGCTGACACACCCATCACACAAGAGGGTTTGAAGATCGACATCTTTCCGCCGGTGGGGGGTGGGGCCTGACATCGCGCCGCGCGGGCCGACAGGGCCGACAAAGGGAACCGGGGGCCATGCGGCCCCCGGTTCTTCCTCACACCCAACCGCGCAATTTCATCGCCTCAACGACGCGCGCCACGGCCACGATATAGGCGGCCAAGCGGTTGTGTACGCCATGCTCTTCCGCGGCCGCGTGCACCGCGCGATAGGCCTCGGTCATCTTGCGATCCAGGCGTTGGTAGACGGTCTCCGCGTCCCAATAGTAGTTATACGCGTTTTGGACCATTTCGAAATAGGAGACAGTCACCCCGCCCGCGTTGGCCAAGAAGTCGGGCAGCACATACACGCCCCGCTCGTGGAAGATGCGGTCGGCTTCGGGGGTCGTGGGGCCGTTGGCCAACTCCAAGATGATCTTGGCCTGCACTTGTTCCGCGTTGTCTTCGGTGAGCACCCCTTCCAGCGCGGCCGGGATGAGCACATCCACGGGCAGGGTCAGCAATTCCGCGTTGGTGATGTTGTCCGCGCCGGGGAAGTTCACCACCGAACCGGTCTCGCGCTTGTGGCGGTATACGGCCTCGGGGTCGAGACCGGCGGGGTTGTAGATGCCGCCTTTAGAATCAGACACGGCCACGATTTTGAGGCCCAGCAGTTGTTGGCCCAATTGGTGGGCGAAATGGCCCGCGTTGCCATAACCCTGAATGGCCGCGGTCGCGCCGTTCAGGTCCAGACCCAGGGTGCGGGCTGCTTCGCGCAGCACATACATGCCCCCGCGCGCGGTGGCATCGTTACGCCCCACCGAGCCACCCAAGGGCACGGGCTTGCCGGTGATCATGCCGAACTCGGTTTGGCCCACGATGGTGGCGTATTCGTCCATCATCCAAGCCATGATTTGGGCGTTGGTATAGACATCGGGCGCGGGCACGTCTTTGCGCAGGCCGAACATTTCCGCGCCCACCGCGCGCACATACGCGCGCGACAAGCGTTCCAGTTCATAGGGCGAGAGCGTTCGCGGGTCGACGATCACGCCGCCTTTGCCACCGCCCAAAGGCAGATTCATGACCGCGGTCTTCCAGGTCATCCACGCGGCCAGGGCGCGCACAGTGTCGATGGTCTCTTCGGGATGGAAGCGGATGCCGCCTTTGGCCGGCCCCCGGGCGTCGTTGTATTGCACCCGAAAACCGCGAAAGACCCGCACCGAACCGTCGTCCATGCGCACCGAGAAGGTGACTTGGACTTCCTTCTTGGGCCAGCGCAAGTATTCGTGCGTGGCCGCGTCCAAATGGAGATGGCGCGCGGCCTCGTCCAATTGCGCTTGCGCCATCGCGAAGGGGTTGAGCGTGTCACTCATCGCCGTCCTCCTGAATCGAGAAGATGCCGGTCAACCAAGGCGCCGCGCGAAGCGGATATCATGACGACGGCGACAACGGAGATGTTCCACACGGCCTTTTCATGTTTTCATTATAGTATAAGCGCGCGGGAAAAGAGGAAAAAGAGGAAGATGAGACCGGCGTTTGCGACGCGCGACCACAACGAAAAAGCCGGGGCTGGCAGTGACCCCGGCTCGTACGCAGTGCCGAAGGTGGGAGTCGAACCCACACGGGGGGATACCCCAGGGGATTTTGAGTCCCCCGCGTCTGCCAATTCCGCCACTTCGGCCTGCGCCTCTATTGTACTCAATGGCTCGATTTTGTCAATGCGCGCGGAGGGCTGTTCGAAAAAACCGAGGGTTCTGGCGCTTCGGATGTCTTTCGTGAAGAGGAAGGACATCTCGCAATAGGACTGACCAGACCCTGGACCACCGGGGAGATGCTGTCGGCGGTCGGCCGTCTCTGTCAGCCGTCCGCTTCTTCAACATCCCCGGGCTGAATATAAAAAAGAGGCTGATGCAGTGACGAAGCCGCCGCATCAGCCCCTGGTATTCTTCGATAACTTCTATGGCAGAGATCGAGGATTGACGTCAAAGGTGGCGAGGACGTCGCTCAGAACCGTAAAGGGATCGTCCTCCATGTCCTGTGTCAGATGGACGATGACCACGACAAGGAAGGGTGGATAATCATCCTGAGTATCCGGACGTGCCACCAGATGAAAAACATAAATCTGATCGCAAGTGTAAAAGTTGGCCAAGCCGCGATAGTAACCGTCATTGTAATCCACCCGGCCTTCGTCAACCGTGCAGTCGGGATAGAAGGCCCGTCGCATGGTGTCCAGAATCTGGGCAAAGCCTCCCAATTTGGCCAAATCTCGCGAGGCCATGACCCAGATTCCAGGCCCTTGGAACAGATCAAAGGCCTCGAGGCTGGGCGCGGCCACTAAACTGGCAATTTGAATATCCTCCAGGAAGATGGGTTCAGGGTCAAATTCCTCCCAAGTACATGGCACCTGGACCTTCAGGGCTTCCAAGATGTCTACGACATAACATGCTTCCGGTAACGGAGTTTCGGTTGGTACTGGCGTATTCGTGGGTTGCGGTGTATACGTAGGGGTAAACGTTGGCGTGGGTGACGGCGTCGCCGTTGGCGTGGTTGTGGGAGTAACGGTAGGCGTGGGCGTAGGCGTAGGACGAAAAGGAAAACCCCCAGTGCAAGCAAAAAGCATGGGGGCTAGGAAGAGAAAGATGCGCCAATATTTATGCATCATAATCGCCTCCCCATTGTGTAGTTTTGTCTGTTATTCTAACACTCTCGACCGTTTCCGGCAAGGAAAGAGCGGGGCTGTTCGAAAAATCCGGGCTTCGGTCCAGTCCGGAAGGGGATAATATGGATGCCTGGGAAACTCAAACAACCTGGCAAAAAAAGAGGAGGGAAAGGCTATGCGTCGATCTCGCCTTCCCCTCCCAAAAATATACATCCTCGTCCAAACGCATCTAAAGGATAGCCCACCGGCCCGCCGTGGGCAACGGGGACGCCCTCGAAGGGGGAGTCTATTTCAATCTGATAGGCTTACATAAAACAAGCACACGCAGGGACGGGAAAGGGAGAAAGGAAAAAGGTTGCTCCTCTGGCAAAATAGAACCATCCACAAGCCAAGGAGGAGCAACCCATGGGTACCACAAGCATACCGCAACTGCGAACCCATTTGCAAGGGGAGACGGACACGCCGCTGTTGGGATGGGAGCCGTATTTCTTCCAGGCGGCCTGCCGCCAGGCGCAATAGGCCGCACAGACGTGGTTGGAGTGGCTCGATAGGTGGCTTTTGGCGCATAAACCGGCGGGCTGGCGGGGCGGAAACCTTAGGTCATATCGAAAGCCTGGTGGGCGCAGTGGTGGCGCATCGGATGAAGGGGAAACGTCGGCACGGGTCGTCGCCAGGCCTGCAGCATATGGGCAAGGTGCTGTAGGTGGTGCGGAACCAGGAGTTGTGTCGGTGGTGTGGCCGGCATGCCGACAAGCAAACGGCCTGCCCAACATCGGCCCGTTCCCCTCGGCGAGCCCGTCATCGACACCGTCGCGACCCCGGCGCCTGGCTCCAGGCCCGTGTGCCTTTCCTGCAGGGGCCCATCCCTACCGCCCCCTACCTCCTCCGCCTACGCCACATGATTGCACCTACTAAACTGAAATAGACTCAGTCACGCCAGTTTGCTTTTCCAACGGCCCGCCATACCCTAAAAACCCCTTTCTGCGCTCCTTCCCTCTGTGCTCTCCGTGTCTCTGTGTGAAATTTTCGAACCACCCCGCGCGCGGCACGCTTCCTCGCGTGTCGGCCGTCTCGTTGGGCGCGCGAGGGAGCCAGCCCGTTATGCCCTGGTAGAACGGCAGGCGCCCGCTGCCCGTTCGCAACATACGCTTGGCCCTCGCGCGTTCACCCTTCCAGTCGCGGCTGTGCGCCATGCGAGGCGTGCCATGCGCCAACGTTTTGGGTTGGCGCCCCGGGACCGCCCCTCCGCAGGGCAGCCCCGGGCGCCACGACGGCCTGGATCACGGATATTCGCGGTCACAGGTCCAACGGCATCCGTCGTACACGCAATGCCAATACCACTTGCCATCGCCGCAGCGATAGACGTCGGTGACCATTTCGACGCAGTAATCTTCGGGCTGGCACTCTTCTTCCTCTTCGGGCTGTTCGGGCTGATGCGCGCCCCAGCAGCGCCAACGGCACTCGTCGACCGACCATTCGCAGCCGTCGAACACGCCGCGGCCGGGGCACACCCAGAGACCTTGGGCCTCGTCCCATTGGCAGTGGTCGTCGGGCTCTTCGCACATGTGGCAACGCCACGCGCACAGTTCATCGTTCCACGAGCAGCGGGTCAGGGGCGGCTCCCAGTCTTCGGGTGGCGCGCCCCAAATGCGCGTCTCTTCTTCCGAGGGGATGAGGCGGCACAGCCATTCGTTTTCGCCGACGGGTTCGCAATCACCCTCCAACTCGGGGCGCACGCACAGTTGACGCTGCACGAAACGGCACGCCAGGGGGTCATATACCCACTGGGTCGCTTCGCTGATCTCGCCTGCAGCGCCAGGGCCCCACCAGCGGGTCGTGCACAAGGCCTGCTGATAGTCGACCGCGAAGTCGCAGCGGAATTCTTCTTGGCCGTAGTCGCACACCAACTGCCGGGCTTGTTCGTCAAAGGTGCAGTCGGGGTCTTGCCGCAAAAACGCATCCACATATTCCCGCATGGTGGTGGCGGGGTCTAAGCACCATTGCTCATCTGCGCACTCAAAGCGGCACAGGTTGGGCTCCCACGCGCAGGACCATCGCCGCACCGTAGGCGCTTCCACCTCGCCTCGCTGCAAGTGGTACAAGATGAGCAGGTCGAAGTAGGGGTTTTGGGTCAGGGTCTCGACATCCTCGCCGCCGACGCAAAACCATGTGTTTTGCATGGGCACGCAAGTGACGGCTTCGGGGGACCAGGCCTCCGCGAAGGCCTGGGTACAATCCAAATCGCCCTCGTCGGTCACCCGACAGACCGCCACTTCCCCGGTCTCGGAACTCACCGCGACGGCACCACTACCGCTTTCGGCCAGCGCGGCTAAGTAGTCTTCCAAGTAGGCGCGCAGGTCTTCGGGGCGGGTTACGGGCGGGCACAAAAGCAGGCTGCGGCAATCCCAGCGACAGAAGACCGGGTCCCAATGGCAGATCGTCATCTCTTGGTCTTCGGTGAGGCAACTCCAAAAGCCTGCGCCCAGATCCGCGCATTGATCATCGGGGGCCCCGGGAGGCTGCGGGCACAGCCCGTGGAAGGGGTCGTTGACCCGGCACAGGCATGGCTCCAGCCCGGTGGGGTGAAAACCGAAGGTGGTGTAGCATGTGTTGTCGGCTTGGGCCACGGCGTTCAAAGGCCAGGGGCCTGGGTAGGGCTGGCCGGCCTCTTCGAGGGTGAAGGCGTCGTGGTAGTCCATGGCTGCGGGGTCGTGCACTTGCGCGTCGGCCCAGGCGCGCCACAGCAAGCGGGGGTGCTCCGCGGCCACCCACGCCACGGGAAAGGCGAACTCGATCGTGGGATGACCGGCTTGCATACGCACGCGCACCCATGCCGCGCCGGGCAGGTCGCCCTCGCCCGCGCGCCAGCGCAGGGTTTCATAGCCGTTGCTGCGCCGGTGCGGCGCATCGCTGGTGCACGCCTGTGCGTCGCCGACATCGTGATCGTTATCGGCGTACACTTCCACGCCCGCGACGCTCCACGTTTGCGACCAGGGCCCGCGAGCCCAAAGCAGCAAATCCCCCCGACCGTCCACGTTTAAGTCCAGTTCCAGGCCATATTCGCCGGTGAGGGGATCTGTGCCTGGATGCAGCCCATACAGCACGATGAGCGCGTACATCCAGGGACCGTCGCGGGCCAGCCGGGCGTATTGGATGTCCAAGTCGGGCCAGAAGGCATCTTGTTGGAGCGGCGTAAAGGGGCGCTCGTACAAATTGATGGCGTACGCGTCGCCGCCGGGCACATAGAGGGCTTGGTCCAGCGCGTAATAGGTGTCACCGGCCACAAAGTCCCACACCTCAGCCACTTGAGGCTCGGCCGTGGTGGTGAAGCGAAACGCGTACTGGTTCAGATCCAGCCAAGGGCTTTCGGGCGGCGGGGTGAGCGCGGTCTCGGGTTCAGGGGTCGCGGTGGGCACGGCCGGGGCCGTGGGTGTGGTCGCGGCTGGGGGCGCGGTCGCGAGGGCCCGCGCGGCCGGGGTTGGGGTTGGCGATTCGGCCGCGGCTGTGCAGGCGACCAGCCACAGCAACCACACGCTCCCCCACCACCAACGCAGTCGGAGCATGGGGCGCATGTCTCATCCTCCTGGGAGCGGTTGAAACCTACCAGCCCCGGCCACCGAGCCTGGCCCCTGCTCTGAATTGGCCACCTCTCCCCTTTTTTCTTAGCCCATTTGGGCCCGAAGGAACTCCGCGAAGTCTCCGATCTTTCTCCAGCGGGGCTCTGGCCGCAGATGCGTTCCCGCGGGTGCGGAGAGGCCGACATTTTCGCTCTTGACGTTTTGGTTTATAATGAATTCAACATCCACCTTTACCCGCTGGGCCAAGGAGTTGTCTTGTCGGAGGACGCCATGTACCATAAAGTGATTCTCATCGGCAATTTGGGTCGCGACCCCGAATTGCGCTACACCCCTCAAGGCACGCCGGTAACCACGTTCACGGTGGCGACCAATCGCATCTATACCAATGCAGCGGGTGAGCAGACGCAAGAGACGGTTTGGTTTCGGGTCTCGGCGTGGGGGCGGTTGGCCGAGACGTGCAATCAGTATTTGCGGCGCGGTATGCGCGTGTACATCGAAGGCCGCTTGGTGCCCGACCCCAACACGGGCAGCCCGCGCATGTTCACCCGCCAAGACGGCACCGTGGGGACTTCGTTTGAATTGCGGGCGCAGGTGGTCAAGTTCCTGACCTCACGGCAAGACATGGACGCGGCCGCTCCCGCCAGCAGCACGCCGGCCGCGGCCTCGTCAAGTGTGGACGATTTGCCCGCGGACGAAGACGAGATCCCCTTCTAAGCCCTCTGACCGGTGCCGTGTGATCTCGGGGCGACCCGCACGGGTCGCCCCGCTCCGCCTTAGCCTGCGGATTCACCTTTCGGACAGGATCCGAGCATCATGCTGCGCGCTGCGTTGGAAAGCCTTCGCCCTCGACAGTGGATCAAAAACGGGTTTGTCTTCGCGGCGTTGGTCTTCGACCGCCAACTCACCCGCTGGGACGCGGTGTTGTGGACCGTGGCCGGGTTCGTGCTTTTCTGCCTGCTCTCGGGCGCGGTCTATTTGGTCAACGACCTCAGCGATCGCGAGCAAGATCGGCAACATCCGCGCAAGCGTCATCGCCCCATCGCCAGTGGTCGGCTCCCATTGCCGGTGGCGGTGGGGATGGCCGTGGCCCTGCCGCTCGTCATCATCCCTCTGGCGTTTTGGCTGCGCCCCGGCTTTGGCTGGGTGGCCGCGGGCTATTACACCCTGATGTTGCTTTACACCTTCGTGCTCAAGCACATCCCGCTGTTGGATGTGTTCGCGTTGGCCACGGGCTTTTTGTTGCGGGTCGAAGCCGGCGTGACCCTGATCGAGGTCCAACGGTTTTCGCCGTGGTTGTACATGGTCACCCTTTTCATCGCTTTGTTCTTAGGACTGGGCAAGCGGCGGGCCGAACTGGAATTGCTGGCCGGCAACGCGCGCAACCATCGCAAGGTCTTGGAGGGCTACACCCTGCCTTTTCTGGATCAAATGATCAACATCGCGGCCACGGCCACCATCATGGCCTACAGCCTCTACACCTTTTCCGCGCCCAATTTGCCGGCCAACCATGCCATGATGTTCACCATCCCGTTGGTGGTTTACGGGCTGTTTCGCTACTTGTACTTGATCCATGTGCGTGGCTATGGGGGCGCGCCCGAAGAAGCCGTGCTGCGCGATCGGCCATTGCAGGTCACGGTCGGGTTGTGGGGTTTGATGGTGCTGCTGATCTTCTACCTCTTTTAGGCCGTTAGGGGGTGGCATGTCGACGCCGTTCACTGCTGTCGAAGCCCGCGCGCCGGGCAAGATCATCTTGGCAGGCGAGCACGCGGTGGTCTACGGCCGCCCCGCGTTGGCCGTGCCTGTGTTTGGTGTGCAGGCTCGGGTGCGGGTCACGCGCCGCGGCGCGCAGTGGTGGGTGACCGCGCCGGCAGTGCAGTTGGACGCGCGGCTGCACGACTTGCCCGCGGAGCATCCCTTGCGGCGGGCGGTGGTGTTGACCCAAGCCGCGGTGTCAGGGTTGCCCCCGGCGCATGTGCACATCACCTCCAGCATCCCGGTGGCCGCGGGTTTGGGCTCGGGCGCGGCGGTGACCGTGGCCTTGGTGCGCGCGTTGGCCGCGTTGGCGGGGCAGGCGTTGCCCGCGGCTCGCGTCAACGCGTTGGCTTACGAGGTGGAAAAACTCTACCACGGCACCCCCTCAGGCATTGACAACACCGTCATCACCTATGCGCGCCCCATCGTGTATCGCAAAGGCACGGGGTGGCAACCTCTGTTCGTGGCGCGGCCGGTGCCGTTGGTCATTGCCGACACGGGGCAGTCGGCCTCGACGCGCGCGATGGTGCGCGGGGTGCGTGAGCGGTGGCAGGCCGCGCCCGCGCGCGTCGAAGCCCTTTTCGATGCCATTGCCCAGGCCGTGGCCGCGGCTCAAGCCGCGCTGGCCACGGGGGACCTGGCCGCGTTGGGCCAGGCCCTGCGCGACAATCACGCGCATTTGCAGGCGTTGGGCGTTTCGACCCCCGCGCTGGATGCGCTGGTCGACGCGGCCTTGGCCGCCGGCGCGTATGGGGCCAAACTCGCGGGCGCGGGCGGAGGCGGCAACATGCTGGCCATCACGCGCGCCGAAGACCAAGCCCGCGTGGCCGCGGCCTTGCGCGCAGCGGGTGCCGCGCGCGTCATCGTGACCACGGTGCCGGCCACGGAGGCGCCATGACCTCTCGCCCGATTTTCGTCAAACTGGGGGGCTCGTTGATCACCTACAAAGCCCGCCCCCGCACGGTGCGCCGGAAAGTGTTGCAGCGCCTGGCTGCCGAATTGGCCACCTTCTACGCGCAGCATCCGGGGCAGGATCTGCTCATTGGCCATGGCTCCGGCTCGTTCGGTCACTGGGCCGCACGCGCCCATGGCTGGCGCGGGGCCGTGCCCGACCGGGCCGACCCGCGCGCGTTGGCGGCCATCGCCCAAGCCGCGGCCGCGTTGCACCATCAGGTCATGGAGGCTTTGCGCGCGGCCGGGTTGCCGGCTTGGTCCTTCCCGCCGTCTGCGGCCGCGGTCGCGCGTGAGGGGCGCTTGTCGGCTTGGGATGTGACCCCCTTGGCCCAGGCGCGGGCCCAAGGTTGGGTCCCCGTGGTGTATGGCGATGTTGTGCTCGACACCGCGCGCGGCGGTGCCATTGTCTCGACCGAAGACGTGTTCGCGTTTTTGGCCCCGCGTTGGCAGCCCGCGCGGGTGCTCTTGGTGGGCCTGGAGCCGGGCGTGTGGCGCGATTGGCCCCGGCGGCGAGCGTTGTGGACGCATATCACCCCCGCGCAATGGGAGGCCGCGGCGCACGCAGCCCAAGGTGCCGCTGGCCCGGATGTGACCGGCGGCATGGCGGGCAAAGTCGCGCGCATGGTGGCCTTAGTGCAGCAAGTGCCGGGGCTGGAGGTGCGCATTCTGTCGGGCCGCACCCCGCAGGCGCTGACGCGCGCGCTGAAAGGGGAGCCTGTCGGCACCCTCATCACGGCTGACGCCTACGGCAGCGCGGCCGCGTAGATCTGATCGGGTCCGACCAAATAGAGGTAGTCCGCGCCATCAGGGCCCAGCCCCACGGCAAAGCCTGTGACCGCGGGCAGGGGCTCGCGGGGGCGATATTGTTCGACCATGCGCAAGGCCAACGAAAAGCGATACACGGCCTGCTGTTCCGGGTCCAACAAATAGAGCGATGGCTCAGGCCGTGAGACTGCCAAAATTTGGGTGAATCGGGCCTCGGGGAAGACCGGCCCATTGGCCCGGCCGGGCCGTTCGTCTTGATAGGTCAGAGGTTGGCATGGCGTCGGTTCTTCCGCGACGAAATAGCGACAGCGTACCACCTGGGTGTCGATGAAGAGGAAGTACGCCTCGCCTCCCAGAAGCGCGAAGTCCACCACGTTTTGGAAGTCGGGCACGGCTTGGGTCGCATCCAGCAGAGGCTGGGGGGTGGTCAGCCGCTCCAGATCCAGGCTGTAAAACGCGTTGGTTTCCGTGTCCAGCAGATAGAGCCGCTGCTCCCACACATGGGCCCGGTGGATGCGCCCCCAACCTTGAGGGGGATGGGGCAGAGGACGAGCCTGCGCGCCGGCCTCGGGGTCGCATGTGAGCAACACACCACTTTCGTCGACCACGACAACCCGAAAATCGAAGCGAGCCGGTGGCAGCACGGCCACATCCACCAACGCGCCCAGATCCAACGTGCCATAGCGCTGGCCCCGACAACGAAAGCGAGGGTCGTTTTCATAGCGAAATGTGTCGCGGCCGCTCCAGCGAAAGCGCCAGACTTGATTTTGGGCTTCGTCCAGCGCGTATAAGTCATCCACGCCGATGGCCACGCGGGTCAGGCGGGCCTCATCGCCCAAGTGGCTGACCACCAGGGGGCGGAAGTCCAGCCGACGGGTGCGATCCAGGGCGTCCAGGTGTTGTTGCACGGCCGCGCGTTGGGCCTGCACTTGGGGGCTATCGCCATAGCGGGCAGCCTCTTCCACCGCGACCAAGGCCTGCGCCCAAAATTCGCGTTGGACCAAGGGATCGTCGGTCTGTTGGGCCGCGGCCATGTGCTGCTCGGCCACGGCCAACCAGCGGGCTTGGCGCACTTCCGCGCCGCGGCGCACATAGACCGCGAGGCTGGCAGCCACCACAGCCAAGGGGATGACCACCGCCAAGAACAGCCCCACACTGGCCGGCAGGCGCGGGGTCATGCGGCTCAGGCGCTGCACCCCGTGGGCCAGTGCGCGCAGCCAGGGCGCGGGGTCGCGGGCGCGGTCATGGCGGGCGGGTTGGTTTTTGGCCCGGGGGCGGGGCGTTGTGGGGGTGGGGGGGACGGGCTCCGCGCGGGCCGGGGTTGGGGTGGTGGCCTGGGTGCGAGTCGCGGCCTGGGCCGGACGCGCGGGGCGGGCCCCCTGCCACAACTGTTGCACATATTCCCGTTGCAGGCCGCCTGCGCCTGGTTGCGCGTCGAGCCATAGGCCCCGTAGGGGGTGCGGGCTGCGTTGGAGCATGGCCGCCAGCGCGGGTTTGGGGTCTGCCCCCAGCAGATGCTCCCAAGCCACATCCGGGGGCAGCGGTTCCGCGGCCAGCAACCAAGGGCCGGTTTCGCGCGGCAGCAGGTGATAGTCGACCCAAGGCTCGGTGCTCAGCCCCAGGGGCGCGCCCCATCCTTCGGGCTCGGCCGGGAAGACCTGGTGGGTCGGCGCGAGCGCGTGCACTTGCCAGGGGCCTACCAAGGCCAGGTAAACTTGCGGTCCGCGCCACACCCACACGGCCAAGCGGGCCAGCATTTGCTTGCCGCGCGTGGCTCGGCGCTGATTGGCCTGCTGCAGGTCGTGGTGCAAAGCCAGGGCCAAGGCCTTGAGGGCCGCGGTGACCGGGCCGCCGGCCTGGAAGTACGCGCGCACGGCCCGTTGCAACAAGCGTTCTTGCGCGCGCAGGTCAGGCCGCGCGGCGCCGAAGAAATCGGCCACGACCAGCAGGTCTTCGCGGCGGCGCTGGCGGTGGGCATCGCGCGGCGCGCTGCCGGCCCAATGCGCGGGCCAGGCCGCGGGCGCTTCGCCCGTATAGTGCTGAAAGATTACCAAGTGCAAGTCGTGCATGGCGGGCCTCGAGGCCGGGTTCGGCACGGCCCCATTATAGCATCCGGGCCTCACTCCCATTCGATGGTGCCCGGGGGTTTGGAGGTGATGTCGTAGACGACCCGATTGACGCCCGGGACTTCGTTGACGATGCGGTTGGCCACCCGCGCCAACAGGTCCGCGGGCAAACGGGCCCAGTCCGCGGTCATGAAGTCTTCGGTCACCACCGCGCGCAAGGCCACGACTTCGTGATAGGTGCGCTGGTCGCCCATAACGCCCACGGCCTTGACCGGCAGCAACACCGCGAAGGCCTGGGCCACGGGCTGGGGCTCCTGGCCGCGCGGTTTGCCCAAATAGCCGGCGCGGCGGAGTTCTTCGCGGAAGATGGCGTCGGCCTGGCGCAAGGTGTCCAGTCGTTGGGGGGTGACCTCGCCCAAGCAGCGCACGGCCAACCCCGGTCCCGGGAAGGGCTGCTTCCAGACCAAGTCCGCGGGCAAGCCCAAGGCTTCGCCCAAGCGTCGCACTTCGTCTTTGAAGAGGTAGCGGAGGGGTTCGACCAGATGAAAGTCCATGTTGGCAGGCAGCCCGCCCACGTTGTGGTGGGTCTTGATCTTGGCCGCGTGCGGCCGCTCAGCCGCGCGCGATTCGATGACATCGGGGTAAATGGTGCCTTGGACTAAAAAGCGGGGCCGGCCCAGCCGGAGGGCTTCTTCCTCAAACACCCGAATGAACGTTTCGCCCACCACGCGGCGTTTGTGTTCTGGATCGGTTACCCCGCGCAATGCGCGCAAAAAGCGCTCAGACGCGTCCACCACGGTGAGGTGCACACCCAAGGCTTCGCGCAGGGCCTGCTCCACTTGTTCGCGTTCGCCCAGGCGCAGCAGGCCGGTGTCGACGAACACCGCGCGCAGTTGCTCGCCCACGGCCCGATGCACCAGTGCCGTCGCCACGGTAGAATCGACACCGCCGCTGACCGCGGCCAACACGGGCTCGGTGCCCACCTGCGCCCGAATGCGGTCCACGATGTCACGAATCATGTGCTCGGGGGTCCATGTGGGCTGCGCGGCCGCGATGTCGACCGCGAAGCGGCGCAAAATTTCGCCGCCAATGGGGGTGTGTTGCACCTCGGGGTGGAATTGCACGCCATAGTAATGCCGCGTGAGGTCGCCCATGGCCGCGATGGGGCTGTTTTCAGTACGGCCCAGCACCTCGAACCCGGGCGGCAGCGTTTCGATGCGATCGCCGTGGGACATCCACACCCGATGGCGGCCCGGGGGCAGCAGGGGGTTGGGGCGCACGACTTCCAAGAGCGCGGGGCCATATTCTCGCCGCGGCGCGGGGGCCACGGTGCCGCCCAGCGCGTGGGCCAGGGCCTGCATGCCATAGCAGATGCCCAAGATGGGGCGGCCGCTGGTCAGCACATACGCGGGAATTTGCGGCGCGGCGGACGCGTAAACCGAGGCGGGCCCGCCAGACAAGATGAAGCCCTTGGGCTGCAAGCGAAGCACTTGTTCGGCCGGTGCGTCCCAGGGCACCAATTCGCTGTAGACCCCTTGCTCACGCACGCGGCGGGCGATGAGTTGCGCGTATTGGCCGCCGAAGTCCAAAACCACGATGGTGTCAGGCTGGCTCATGGGGAACCCCTCCGGGTGGGCCAAGGCGTGCTCAATCCGCGAACACGATGCGGTCGCCCTCAAAGCGGGCGATGCGCGCCAGGCTTTCGATGGGCACGCCCAACTCGGCTTCCAAGCGGGCTCGGCCGTGCTCGAAGGTCTTTTCGATGAGCGCGCCCACACCGACCACTTGTGCGCCTGCGGTTTGGGCCAGGCGCGCCAAGCCCAAGATGGTGGCACCGCTGGCCAAGAAGTCATCGATGATGAGCACCCGGTCGCCCGCGCGAATGTATTCGGGCGAGATCATCAACTCGACGATGCGGCCCTTGGTGGGCGAGGGGGTGTACGTGAGGAACACCTCTTCAGGCATGGTGATGGGCTTGTGTTTGCGCGCGAACACCAAGGGGACGCCCAAATGGTAGGCCGTGGCCAGCGCGGGGGCAATGCCTGAGATCTCCGCGGTGAGCACTTTGGTGGCCTGCACCGCGCGAAAGCGCTCTGCGAACACCGCACCGCAGGCCATCATGAGCGCGGGGTCCACTTGATGGTTGAGGAAACTGTCGACTTTCAAGATGCCGTCGCCCAAGTGCTTGCCTTCGGCCAAAATGCGCTGTTTGAGTTCCTCCATGGGATTCCACCTCCGAGGCGAAGTCATCACCCTCGGCGCTGCCGCCGGTTAACCCCCAACCAACCCAAGGCCGCGCCGAGGGTGAGCGCGGCCAGGGCTTGCAAATAAACCGTGCTGCCCTGCTGGGGGTCCCAACGGGCCAACAGGTAGCCCAGCAAATAGCCCAGCCAAGCGCCTCCGAACGCGGCCCAGCCGTAGCGCCAAGGCCAAGGGCCTGGGAAGCCGCGGCCGCGGGCCCAGGCAAAGGCCGCGGTGGCCCAGCCCAGGCTGACCAGCGTCGCCAAGGTCGCTAAGGCCAGCCGCCAACCCACGGAGGGGGCCGGGGGCGTGGTTGGGGGCGTTGCGGGCGCGGGCGGCGTAGATGTGGGGGGCCGCGTCGCGGTGGGGGTGAGCAGCACGGGGGTAGGCGGCGCGCCCAGCACCTCGATTTGCAGCCGCGTGGAACGGGCCTCGCCGGCTTCGGCCCAAATTTCGACCAGGCCCGCGGTGTCGAGCACCAGCGAGCCGCGCGCGCGGCCGTTTTGGGTGCTCACCTCGCTGCGCTGCAGCACTGTGTCGCTGCCGGCCAAGGTGAGCACAAAGCGCACCGGCGTGCCGTCGGGCACGGGATTGCCGTTGTGGTCCACGATGACCGATGTGTGCACGGCCACCAACTGCCCCTTAGGGAGTTGCCAAGGCTCCCCCGCGGGCGGTGGCGTGGGCGTGACCGCGGTGCCGGCAATGACTTCCAGCGTCAGGCTGAAGGTCTGTTCGGGGTCGGGCTGGGTCACCCGCAAAATGTCGTAGCCGATTTCAGGCACCGAGACGGGTGACGCCCCTTGGGGCAGGGCTTCTTGATAGAGCAGACGCACGGCCATTTCGACGAAGGGCGGCGTCTTGCCATACATGCCATAGTACGCGGTCACATTGGCCAAGTGCCCCGCGCCCAGGGCATAAGGCGCTTGCATGGCGAAGACCACGACGGTTTTGTCCCGCAACCGTTCGGGGGCCTCTTCCAACAATTGCGGGATGGCTTGCCCGCCAGGGCGGCGGTCCGACGGGTCCAACACCACCAAAACGACCCAATCGGCCTGCGCCAGCGCGTCGTCCAACGGTCGATTGGGTTCGGCATAGGGCGCGGCCAGCCAATGGGCCAAATCCAGCGCGGTGAACACTTGCAGATTTTCGGGCTGGATCAACCGTTGTGCGCGCGGGCCATAGAGTTGAAGCACTGTGCGCCGAAAGTCCTCAGGGTCAGGCGCGGTCTGGGCTGGGCACTCACTGCACAGCCGATACGTGGCAGTGTCAACGATGAAGAGCAAATGATCGTTGCGGCCCGGTGGCGCGGGCAAGACGTCGGGCAAGTCCAAGAGCGAAGGGTCCAGCAACGTGGCCGCTCGCTGTGCGACCCGAAACGTGATCTCTTGGGCCTGGCCCACCTGCTCCAGCGTGGCCGCGGGGCGTTGCACCGCGCTCAAGGTGAATTCCCCATAGCGGCTGAACTTGAGGGTGAGAATGCGCAGCACCGCGTCGTCCACCCGTTGGGCAAAGGCGGGGTCGTCCAAATATTTGCGCACGAAAAAGTCCAACACCCCGTCCACGGTGCGAATGTAAGAGGGCTCTTCAGGCCGGGGGTCGACGAAGCCCGGCCCCAAGTAGAGCAGATGATTGCCAGCCAGAAAGGCTTCGCGCGCCAAGCGTTGCGGGTCATATGCCTGCCCCAGGGTTTCCGCGTAGCGGTGCAGCGCGGGGCTGCCCAAATCATCGCTGATGAGCAAGCCCTGGTCTTCGTGCCAGGCCCGCACTGTGGGGTCTTCCAGCACTTGTTGGAGGGCCTTGGCATCCAGGCTCACGGGCGGCGTGGTCGGGCGGATGTTGCCTTGCAGGGCCAAGTAGCGGATGTGGCCGACCAGGAGGGCGTCGACCCGCGCTGTGGCTGGCTCCGCGGCCATGACCGCAACGAAAGGGGCCATGGTGGTTTCGCGCATTTCTTCCCAGGGCTTGCGCACGGTGGGAATCTCTTCGGCCAAGGGGCGTTGGGTGCCGCCATAGCCAGGGAAATAACGCCCCACAAAGGCCACCCGGCCTTGGGACCCTTCATGCACGCCGCTCAAATAAGCCTGGGCCATGCGGGCCACCCAGAACGGATGCGACCCAAAGGAGCGCACGCTCAGGTCGCCGGGCGAACCCAAGGTCGCGGTCTCCAGGACCTCCAACGGCGGGCCAAAGAGCAAGTTGACGCCCAAAGCGTTCAGTTCCCGCCCCAACACCGCGCCGGTCTCGCGCGCCAGGGCGGGGTCCCACGTGGCGCCCAAGGCCATGGGGCTGGGCAAGGGGGTGAGCCCTGCGGGGAGGGCATCGCCGGGCGCGGCATCGCCCTCTTGTTGCAAGCCGATCCACAGAGGGATGAAGTTCGGGGCCACACTTTCGCCCGTGGCCGGCTGCAAAATGCGTTCGTCGGGCTCGGGATAGGCCCAATCTTGCAGGCGGTTGATCAGCGATTGCAGGGTGGTCAGGGTGTCGGGCGGAGGGGCGAAGTTGTCCAACTCGGGCCGGAGCACAACGCCGCCGATGCGGCGGCGGGTGATCCAACGGTAGATGGCGTCGTCTTCGGTGGGGTCGGTGCCGACGAAGGTCACCAGAAACAATTGGCCCACCTTTTCGGTGGGCGTAAGGCGCGCCAGCAAGGCCTGGGCGCGATCGTGGGGTGTGAGTTCCGCGCCGGCGGTCGTAGGACGCGCGAGGACGGCCGCGAGCACGAGCAGTAGCCAAGTCCACCACCTCATGCCCTTCGCGCCCTCGCGGCCCCGTCGCATCGAGTGGGAGCGTGGGCCACGCATACGCTTGCATTGTATCGCGGCCCCGCGGAGATGCCAAGGCTTGGGCTCAGACCCGCACGCGGCCGACCTGGGGACAGGCCTCCGCGCGGGGCCGTGTGCGGCCGGGGCCGAAAAGGGGTATAATTCTTCCCGCGACTCTGCGCCCGCGCGGCGCATCCTGGGAGCAGAACCGTGAGTTTGTTAGAGCCCTTGTGGCGTGCTTTCCCCTTCGTGACCCGCACCCGCCAACACCACGCTTTGGAGCACGCGACACTGCACATCTTGAGCCGTCGCTTTCCGCAGCAGCCGCTGGCCGGGCATTCCGATGCCCGGGGGTTTTGGATTTTGGGCGCGGTGCCCACCGAGGCGGTTGAAGAAGCCGTGACCGAGGCCTTGACCCGCTTGCAACGGGGCGAACACCACCTGGCTTTGCATCCGGGTTGTGGCACCAATTATTTGGCCACCGGCGGCTTGGCCGCCTTGGCGGGGTTGTTTGGGTTTGCGGGTGCGAAGCGTTGGCGCGAGCGCTGGGATCGCTTCCCGCTGGTGATGTTCTTGAGCATGTTGGCCTTGATTGTGGGGCGTCCGTTGGGCTTCTGGCTGCAGCGGGTCGTGACCACGGACCCGCGGGTCACGGACCTGGAGGTTGTCGCGGTGCGCCCGGCGCGCCGCGGCCGTTTGCCCGCCCATCGGGTGACCACCCGCCGGGTGCAGTCGACGACGGCATGAGCGCGGCCCGTCCCATCCCCCGGGTCTATCTCTTCTACGGCGACGACCACGCGAGCCGCGAGGCCTATATCGCGCGGCTGCGGGCGCGATTGGCCGAGCAGAGCGATGCCACATGGGCCGAACTGAATTACCAGCGCTTGAGCCCTGAAACGCACACGTTGGACGACCTGCGGGCCGCGGTGCTCGCCGCGCCGCTGTTTGTGCGCCGGCGCTTGATTCACGCGGTGGACCCCTTGGGTTGGGCGCGCGACGCGTCCCAACGGCAGCGCTTCTTGGCCGTGCTCGAAGAGGTCCCTGCCAGCACCGCGTTGGTCTTAGACATCGGCCAACGCCTGGACGAAGGACGACGGGGCAAAGCCCCCCACTGGTTGCTGGCCTGGGCGCGGCAACGGGGGCCAGAGCATGTGTTCCTCAAGGCTTTGCCTGCCCCCCGGGATGTGGCCGAGATGGCGCGTTGGCTGTACAAGGCCGCCCACGAGGTTGGCGCGCACTTGACCCCCGAAGCCGCCCAAGCCCTGGCCGCGGCCATCGGGCCCGATACGCTGCGCGGGCTCAACGAGATGCGCAAACTCGCCCTGTACGCGGGCGACCGCCCCATTACCGCAGACGATGTGGCCGCGTTGGTGGAAGGCGAATGGGCCCCTGATGTGTTCCGCTGGTTGGATTTGGTCGGCGCGGGCCAAAGCCAGGCCGCGTGGCAATATCTGATGCGCTTGCGAGAAGCCCACGACGCGGCTTTTGTGTGGAACATGCTTCTGCGGCATTTTCGCTTGTTGTTGGTGCTACGCGACGCGCATGACCATGGCGCGTCGTTAAACGCGGTCGCGCGCGCGTGGGGCATTCCTTCCTTTGCCTTGCCCCGCTATCGGCAGCAAATGGTCCGCTTCACCACCGCGACGTGGCGCGATCTGTACGAAAGCCTTTATCAGTTGGAACGTCGCTTTCGGCGTCATGAACTCACTTTGGACGACGCGTTGGAGGCGTTGTTGGCCCGCTTGCTTCTGACCCCCATGGATGCCTCATGACGAACGCTGCGGGAACTTCGCTTTGGCGCTCGTTGGCCGCGTTGCTGGCCTTGTTCGCGGCCGTCTTCTTCGGCTGGCGGGGCTTGACCGCACCCCCCGCGGCTGCGCCCCCCGTGGGCGCGGACCTTGGCCCCTCCCCCACGCCGGCTCTCAACGCCGCGGACGCGCCTGTGTGGCATTATCAAGGTCGGGCTTGGGATTTGTACTTCACGCGGCCCGAACACCCCGCGGCCCAAACCAAACGCGGCGGGCCGGACGCGTATTTGGCCCAGGCCTTGCGCGCAGCCCAAGCGCACATTGATATGGCCATCTATGACTTGGACTTGTGGAGCATCCGCAACGCGCTGCTGGATGCCCACGCCCGCGGCGTGCAAGTGCGGCTGGTGGTAGACCAGGACCACATCACCCCCGAGGTCGAATCGCTGCGCGCCGCGGGCATTCCGGTGGTGGCCGATGACGGCCCTGGTTTGATGCATCATAAGTTCGTGGTCATCGACGGTGCCGAAGTGTGGACCGGGTCCATGAACTTCACTGTCAACGGCGCGTATCGCAACGCCAACCATTTGGTACGCATCCCTTCTCGGCGGCTGGCCGCGGACTACGCCCGCGAGTTCGACGAGATGTTTGTCGAAGGTCGCTTTGGGCCGGCCTCGCGCGCGGATACGCCCTACCCGCAGGTCACGGTGAACCAAGTGCCCATCGAAGTGTGGTTTTCGCCCGATGAGCATCCCCAGGCCCGGTTGGTGCCTTTGCTGCGTCAAGCCCAAGAGGAGATGTTGGTGTTGGCCTATATTTGGACCGCGGACCCCCTCACCGATGCGCTGCTGGAGCGGGCTCGGGCCGGGGTGGTTGTGCGCGGCTGGTTCGAGGCCGAACAACTGGACGCACCGGGTCACGATTACACGCGCTTGCGTGCCGCGGGGCTGGCTGTCGAGCCTGATCCGTTCCCTGGGCTGTTGCATCACAAGGTGTTGGTTGTGGATGGCGAGACGGTGGTCTTGGGGTCATACAATTTCACCCGCGCCGCGGATGTGCGCAACGACGAAAATGTGCTGATTGTGCACGACCCCGATATGGCCGCGGCCTTCTACACTTGGTGGCGAACGCACCATGAGGCGCAGCCGTAGTCGATGGATGTGGGTGCTGATGGCCGTGTGGGTGTGGTGGGGGACGGGCTGCCGCGGCGGGCCCGCGACCCCCGCGGCGCCCACCCTGACGCCCACGCCATGGCCGACGCCACGACCCTATCGATGGCCCACCGCCACGCCCTTGCCGCCGACGGTGACCTTCCCAGCCGCGACGCCGGCCGCCGCGACCCCCACGCCTATTGTGTATACGGTGCGCGAGGGTGACACGTTCTCGGATATCGCATTGCGCTATGGCGTGACGATCGAGGCGTTGCAAAAAGCCAACCCCGCCCTCAACCCGGCTGCATTGCCCATCGGCGCGCAGGTCATCGTACCGCAGGCCGGCCAGGCCTTGGGCTTGTTGGCGACGCCCACGCCCTTCCCGGCTCCGGTGGAGGGCCCATGGTGCTTTTCAACCACCTGGCAGGCCACCTGCACCGCGCGCGTGCGCAACCCTGGCGATCAGCCGCTGGTCGCGGTGCAGGTGCTGTTCGAGGTGTTGGACCCCACCTGGGAGCCGGCCGAGGTTTGGCGCGCTGTGGTCCAACCGTGGGTGTTGTTCGTGCCCCCGCGCGGCGAAGTGCCTTTGGCCGTGACATTGCCGCGGCCGCTGGGGCCTCAGGCTGCCGTACGCGCGCTGTTGTTGGCCGCGCTGCCCGCTTCGCAAGCCGAGGCCGCGGTTGTGCCTTTGCCCGCGCAAGTCACCCTCGACGAGACCACCGGCCCACCGTGGCTCGCGCGCGTGCACGTGTCTCGTGGGCAGGGCCAAGCCGAGGATGTGACCACCGTGGGCGCACTGGTGGCGGCTTACGATCCCGCGGGGCGGGTGATTGCGCTGCGCTACACCGAAGCCCCGTGGGATGTGTGGGCCCAGGGCCCGCGGCCGGTGTGGTTGTATCCGCTGGACGTGGCGCCGGTGGCGCGCGTGGCCGTGTGGGCCGAGGGGTATCGGTAACGATGGCCCCTCACCGATCCCGGCCCTGCTTTGGCTTTCTGCTCGGAGGTGCCCCATGCCCCTGGATTTGGTGCGCTTGGTGGTAGGCCCGCTGGAGACCAACACATATTTGTTGGCCGACCGCGCCAGCGGCATCGCGGTGGTGGTCGACCCAGGCGCGGAGGGCGAACGCATTGCCGAAGTCGCCCGCCAGCGGGGCTGGACCATTCGTCACGTTTGGCTGACCCACGCCCATTTTGACCACATCGGCGGCTTGGCCGCGCTGGCCGAGGCGTTGCCGACCTGGCCCTTGGTCGCGATGCATCCTGACGATTTGTGGTTGTGGCGCTTAGAAGGCGGCGCGCGGCTGTTCGGCTTTCGTTTGGACCCCGGCCCTGAGCCCACGGTGTTCTTGCAGCACGGCCAACGATTGCGCGTCGGCGAGGTCGAGTTCCAAGTGCGGCACGCACCCGGGCACACGCCGGGGCACGTCATGTTCTACGCGCCCCGCCTGCGTTGGCTTTTGGCCGGCGATGTGATCTTTCGGGAGGGCATCGGGCGTACGGATTTGCCTCAAGGCGATTTCCACACCCTGTTGCGCAGCATTCACGAGCAGGTGCTCTCTTTGCCCGATGAGACCCGCATTCTGCCCGGGCACGGCCCTGAGACCACCGTCGGCCACGAGCGGCGCTTCAACCCTTTCTTGGCTGGGATGTGACGCGCCGCGGTATACTTCCCTCAGCCCTCCTCGGAGTGGGTCCCCATGAACGACGCGCCTTCACATGCCATCACATGGGCCGAAGTGGATCTGGACGCCTATCGGGCCAACGTGCGCGCCTTGCAGCAGTGGGTCGGCCCGAAGGTGCAAGTGTTCGCGGTCGTCAAGGCCAACGCGTACGGCCATGGCTTGGTGCCCGTGGCCCAGGCCGCGCTGCAAGCCGGTGCTACCCGATTGGTGGTCCACCGGCTGGAAGAGGGTTTGGCCTTGCGGGCCGCGGGGGTGACCGCGCCGATTCTGCTGCTGGGCTATGTGCCTTTGGCGGCCGCGGCCCAGGTGGTTCAACATGGGCTCATCCCTACGGTCATCACCCTGGCATTTGTGCGCGCGCTGGCAGCCCACGCTTCGACTCAGCAACCGCATCCGGTGCACATCAATGTGGATACGGGCATGGGGCGCTACGGCTTGCTGCCGCATGAAGTGGTGGATTTCTTACGCGCGGTGCGCGACATTCCCGGCGTTGAGGTGGAAGGCCTTTACACCCATTTCGCCACCGCGGACGAGGCCGATACCACCTACCTGCGCCGGCAGTGGCGGGTGTTCCAAGATGTGCTGGCCGCGGTGCAAGACGCGGGCTTGATGCCCCGCTTGCGCCACGCGTGCAACAGCGCGGCGACGTTTGCCCTGCCCGAAGCGCATCTGGACGCGGTGCGGCCCGGCATCGCCACTTATGGCTTGCGCCCCTCGTTGGCATGGAAAACGCCCGTGCCGCTGCGCCCAGTGCTGACCTGGAAGAGCCGGGTGGCCCGGGTGCGCACGTTGCCCGCGGGCAGCAGCATTGGGTATGGGCGCACGTACATTACCTCGCGCCCCACGACGGTGGCCTTGGTGCCGGTGGGGTACGGCGATGGCTATGTGCGGCGCTTGTCGAACCGCGCGCAAGTGCTGGTGCGCGGCCAGCGTGCGGCGGTGGTGGGCCGGGTGAGCATGGACCAAATCGTGGTGGACGTCTCCCACATTCCCGGGGTGGAGATGGAAGACGAGGTGGTCTTGCTGGGGCGCCAAGGCCAGGAGCACATCGCCGCGGAGGAAATCGCGACCTGGGCCGAAACCATCAACTACGAAGTCACAACCCTGCTTTTGCCCCGCGTGACGCGCGTCTATCGCGACGCGGCCCGGCCTCAAGGATGAAGTCCCCATGCCGCCTTATGCCCGTTTGTATCTCAAAACCGCGTTTGTCTATTTGCTGCTGGCTTTGGCCGTCGACGCCTTGGCGTTGATGCGCGTGCCCGCGCCCCTGCCGTGGAGCGTGCTGCGGCCGACGTATTGGCACCTTTTCTTGGTAGGGTGGGTGACGCAGATGATTTTTGGCGCGGCGTATTGGATGTTCCCCATTGTGGGGCACGGCCCCACCAAGCGCGGGGATGAGCGCCCCGTGGGTTTGGCGTGGGTTTTGCTCAACGCGGGTTTGGTGCTGCGCACTGTGGCCGAGCCGTGGCAGGCCGTCGCGCGGAGTTCGTGGTCGGCCGGGCTGTTGCTCGCGGCCGCGTGGTTGCAATGGTTGGCCGGCCTGGCGTTCACTGTGCACATTTGGCCCCGCATCCGGGGCTGGTATCGCGGGAGGAGCCGATAACCATGCCGCGCGTCAGCCGTTGGTATTTGCGCACTGCATGGGTGCACTTTATGCTGGCCAGTACCTGGGGTGCGTTGTTGTTGACCTACAAGGCTTGGCCAGGGATAGGCGCGGGGGTGTGGCGGCTGCGGGGCTGGCACATCGAGGCCATGCTGGTTGGTTGGGTCGCGCAGACCATCTTGGGCGTGCTGTTTTGGTGGCTGCCCAAACTGCCTGGTGGCGTGAGCCGCGGTCCGACGGGGCCTGTGTGGCTGGCCTATGGCCTGCTCAACGCGGGGGTGGCCTTGGTGGTGGCGGCTTCGTTGGGCGGGTGGGGGGACGGGCTCCGCGTGGGCCGGGCGTTGGAAGTGCTGGCCGGGCTGGCCTTCGCCGTCCATGCTTGGCCGCGCATTCGTCCGTTGGTGCGCGCCCAGCCCCAGCGTCAAACCACGGATGCAGCCTCATGAGGCGGGCTTGGTGGCATTTGGCCGCGGTCGCGGCCACGCTCAGTTTGTTGGGCTTAGGCACGCTGGGGTATGTGGTGTGGAACCACTACCCCACTTTGCCCGCGCGCTTGGCGTTCTTTTGGGCCCTGATCATGAGCGCGGCAGGGCTGAGTGTGCTGCCTTTGGCCGTGTTGCATCGCCGGTTTCGGGGCCAGTTGCCGCCGGCGCCGGTTTTGTGGCGCGAGAGCCTCATGGTTGGGGGCTTCTTCGGCCTGTGGGCGTGGTTGCAGTTGGACCGCTTGGCCTCGCCTTGGGTGCTGATGGCCTTGGGCTTGGCCTTGGTGTTGGTCGAGGCCGTGTGGTTGCTTTGGGGCAGCCCACGAGATTGAGAATTTGTTGTATAAGAATTTTGTAAGAAAAAGGCCGACGGTGGCCGCCTTGGGGGCAAAACCGGCTATAATGAAAGCGAACTCCCTTCCGTCCGGCCGCGGGGTCCCCTCATCGTTGCATTGGCAATTCACCGCAAGGCACCCTCTCCGTAGGCGCCGGGAGGGAGGGGGATGGTATTGTGTGGCGGAGGTTTGGTATGGCGCAAGCGGACATCATCACGGTGACGGAGATGGACTTTGACCAAGAGGTGTTGCAATACTCGCGCCAGCGCCCGGTGGTGGTGGATTTTTGGGCGCCTTGGTGCGGGCCTTGCCGCATCATCGGGCCGATCTTAGAGCGTCTGGCCGTGGAGGCGCAAGGCGCCTTTCGTTTGGCCAAGGTCAACGTGGACGAGAACCCCACGTTGGCCATGCGCTACGGCGTGCGCGGCATTCCCACGGTCAAGGGGTTCGTCAACGGCCAGGTGGTGGGCGAGTTTGTGGGGGCCTTGCCCGAGGCCCAGATCCGGGCGTTTTTGCGCAAACTCGCGCCTTCTCCGACCGACTTGGCCCTTGAAAAGGCCGACAGCCTGCTGAACATGAACGATTGGCGAGGAGCGGAGATGGTGTATCGGGAAGTGTTACAACAACGACCTGAATTGGCGCACGCGCGTTTGGGTTTGGCCAAAGCCTTGCTCATGCAGGGGCGCCCCCACGAGGCGTTGCAATTGCTGCAGGATTTCCCGGCCAGCAAGGAGTACCAGGCCGCGCAAACGCTGCGCCCATTGGCGGAGGCCATGGTGTGGGCTCGTGAGCATCCCGCGGGGGAAAGCGACGACCCGCTGGAGGCCATGTATCGTCGCGCGCTGGATTTGTTGTGGCGGGGCAATATCGAAGCCGCGATGGACGGCCTGCTGGAGATCATCCGCCGGGACAAGCACTACCGCGACGACATGCCGCGCAAGATTCTGCTGGGCATCTTCGAGGTGTTGGGGCAGCATCACCCCTTGACGAAGCAGTATCGCCGCGAACTCGCGATGGCGCTGTTTTGAGCCTGGGGCGGCGAGTTCGGGCCGCGGCGTGGGGAAATTTTGCTTCCAGCGTTGACGAAGCCTCACGAATTTGCTAAACTTAGAGCCGCGACAGGCCGACCCACGGGGCTTGTGGCGGCTTGCCATGTCTGGTATAATGGCAGCGGCCTGGGCCGACGTAGCTCAATCGGCAGAGCAGCCGCCTTGTAAGCGGCGGGTTACGGGTTCAAGTCCCGTCGTCGGCTTGGAGCATCGCGGCAACGAACACGGGCAGGTACCCAAGTGGCCAAAGGGGGCGGGCTGTAAACCCGCTGGGCTTCGCCCTACGGGGGTTCGAATCCCTCCCTGCCCACTGAAAAATGAGCCCTCATAGCTCAGTCGGCAGAGCGCACCCTTGGTAAGGGTGAGGTCACGGGTTCAAGTCCCGTTGAGGGCTCTTTTTTCTTCTATCTGTTCGGTTGCCAAATTCCCTCTCCTCACCCGAGAGGGAATTGTAGCGCGTAAGAGGGCTTTTTCCCTCGCATCCTAACGCAAGGAGAGGCAAATCATGGGCAAGCAAAAATTCGAGCGGCGGAAGCCGCACTTGAATGTGGGGACGATGGGGCACATCGACCACGGGAAGACGACGCTGACGGCGGCGATCACGAAGTACTGTGCGCTGCAGGGGTGGGGGGAGTTCACGCCGTTT
>CAYUOX010000040.1:0-44324 GCA_964446575.1 uncultured Anaerolineaceae bacterium
CGGTGGTGGCGCATCGGATGAAGGGGAAACGTCGGCACGGGTCGTCGCCAGGCCTGCAGCATATGGGCAAGGTGCTGCAGGTGGTGCGGAACCAGGAGTTGCGTCGGTGGTGTGGCCGGCATGCCGACAAGCAAACGGCCAGTCCAACATCGGCCCGTTCCCCTCGGCGAGCCCGTCACCGACACCATCGCGACCCCGGCGCCTGGCTCCAGGCCCGTGTGCCTTTCCTGCAGGGGCCCCTTCCTACCGCCCCCTACCTCCTCCGCCTACGCCACAGGATTGCACCTACTAAACTGAAATAGACTCGCCTTGCGCCACGCGTTTGACCGCTGGCCCGGCCTGATGTATAATCCGTGAGGTTAGATTTGGGGCCCGCGCCCCCGCGACACACCGCCGGGGCGCGTTTTGGCATCTCGAACGCAAACTTCGTGGCCGGAGAGTAGACATCATGCCCAAGCGAACGTATCAACCCAAAATTCGGCGCCGTCTGCGGGTGCATGGTTTTCGGGCCCGCATGGCGACCCGAGGCGGACGCAAGGTGCTCAAACGCCGCCGTCTCAAGGGCCGCCATCGGCTCACGGTGCGCATGAACGAGCATGTCAAGCGTATCAATTGGAAGGCGCGTTGACGTTGGTGAGCGGTCGGGTGAGCGAAGCCAGTGAAACGCGCCTATCGTTTGCGCCACGGGCGCGATTTTCGGCGGCTGCAGCGCGCAGGGCGGGTGTATATGCACCCGCTGTTGGTTTTGCGCGTGGCGCCCAACGGTCTGCCCCATGTTCGGGTCGGGGTGACCGCGGGCCGTGTGGTGGGCAAGGCGGTGGTGCGCAACCGCGTCAAGCGTCGTTTGCGCGAAATCACGCGCGCCCGCCTGCCGCGCTTGCGTCCGGGCTACGACTTGTGGTGGATCGCGCGGCGTCGCGCGGCCACGGCCTCGTTTGCAGAATTGGAGGCCGCGGTGGATGAGTTGTTGCGCCGGGCGCACATGCTGGCTTCGCCTCCCAACGACCTCGCGCCCCACGCGGAGCGTTCCCCATGAGCACGTCAACCTCGCGGCCCAAGGAGCAACAGCCATTTCCGTGGGGGTTTCGCCCCGAAAACCCGCCCTTATCCCCCCTCTCCGCGTTGCCTCGCACCCCGCGCTATTGGCCGCGCTGGGTGTTGTTGTTGCTCATTCGGGCCTATCAGTTGACCTTCTCGCGCTTGATGCCGGCCAACACCTGCCGTTTCTACCCGACTTGCTCGCATTACGGCTATGAGGCTGTGTATAAGCACGGCGCGCTCAAAGGCGGGCTGTTGGCGATTTGGCGGGTGCTGCGTTGTAATCCGTTCAACCCCGGTGGCTACGACCCCGTGCCGTAGCCCCGGCCCAGGAAGGCTTGTATGATGCGTTTTCGTCGTGGATGGATCGGGCTTCTGGTGGCCTTGGCCCTGGCGGCAGCCGGGTGCAGCCGCATTGCTCCGGGCAGTTGGCCCGGCGTAACCGTGGGCGAAGATACGGTCTGGGTGGCCTACCAGCAGCAGGTCTACGCGGTGGCCAAAGAAACCGGTGCCCCACGGTGGGCGTTCCCGCTGCAGCCCGAACGCGACCAGACGTTTTTTGCCGCGCCCCAGCGCACGCCCGACGGCCAAACGCTGGTCGTAGGCGGCTATGACCACGTGCTCTATGGCCTCGACCCGGCCACCGGGGCCGAACAGTGGCGCTTCACCGACGCGCGTGATCGTTATATCGGCGCGGCTCTGGTCACAGAGCAGGGCATCTTCGCGCCCAACGGCGACGGCACCCTGTACGCACTCACACGGCAAGGCACGCTCCGTTGGACCTTTACCGCCCAGGCCGCGCTGTGGGCGCCCCCCGCCACCGACGGCCAGACCCTCTATTTGGCCTCGCTGGATCATCACCTGTACGCGCTGGACCTGGCAACAGGTCAAGAGAAGTGGCGGGTGAATTTGGAAGGTGCCTTACCGGCCACGCCGACCCTGCTCGACGGCGTGCTCTATGTGGGTGAACTGGCGACCCAAGTCGCGGCCGTGCGAGCCGAAGATGGCACCGTGCTGTGGGAAACCCCCGTGGCCGCGTGGGTCTGGCACAGCCCCACGCCGTTGGGCGAGGAGCATCTGGTGGTAGGCGACATGGAAGGCCACGTGTACGCGCTGCGCCGAAGCGACGGCGGCATCGTGTGGCAGACCCAGGTCGAGGGTGGCGTCATTGGCGCGCCCGCGGTGCACGACGAGACCGTTTTCGTCACCACCCGCGCCGGCCTGCTGATCGCCCTGGACGCGACCAACGGCGCGGTGCGCTGGCAACGCCAGGTGCACGAGGACGCAGGCCTGGAGGCCGGCCCCATCGTCGTGCCCGACTGGGGGCTGCTCCTCGCGCCCTCAGACGCGGCCAATCCGCTGCGCGCCGTGGACTTCGAAGGCCAGCCGCTGTGGTCCTTCGAGCCCCAGAAGAAATGACCCGCCACTCCGCCGCGACGGAGGCGCTCCCCCACCGCGGCGACATCCTGTAGAACGGACGAGAGCCCTATGTGGACGACCCTTGTTGTGCAGCCCATGCTCAACCTGCTGCTCTGGATCTACGATCTGGTGGGCAACTTTGGCGTGGCCATCATCGTGTTCACCATTTTGGTGCGCCTGGCCTTGGCCCCCCTCATGCACAAGCAAACGCAAAGCGCGGAGGCCATGCGCAAGTTGCAAGAGCACCCCAAATGGAAGGAAATCCAGCGCAAATACAAGAACGACCGCGAACGCCTGGCGCAGGAGCAAATGAAACTGTACTCCGAGTTAGGCGTCAACCCCTTCGCGTCGTGCTTGCCCATGCTGGTGCAAATTCCCATCATCTTCGGCTTGTATCAAGCCGTGATCTTAGCCCTGGGGAACACCCCGGCCCAACTGCTGGAACTGGCCCGCCTGTTGTATCCTTCCCTCAACCCGGCGCGACTGATTCCCATTGACGGCCAGTTCCTGTGGATGAATTTGGCATATCCCGAACGCTTGTATCTGCCCGGCCTGCCCTTCGGCATCCCCGTGATGGCCATTTTGGTGGCCCTGACGTCGTATGTGCAATCCAAGGCTGTGGCGACGACCACGCCCACGGCTGGCGACGGTCAACAGGCCCAGACCATGAACCAGATGATGACGCTGTACATGCCCTTGATGCTGGGCTACTTCGCGCTCACCTTTCAGGCGGGCCTGGCGCTGTACTTCCTCACCAGCAATTTGGTGATGATCGCCCAATATGCGCTCATGGGCAAACTGTCGTGGGATGACCTGAAGTTTTGGCGGCGTTGAGCCGTCATGTTGGGCCGGGTTCCCCACACGCAGGAGGGGAACCCATGACCAAGAACAACGCCTGGCGCGGCCGTCGGCGTCGGCATCATGTCGGCCGCGAGGCCGCTCGCAAGGCCGCGCTGTCGAAGCCACGGCGCGGCCCGGCCCCTACGCCCAGCCTCACCCGCACCGAACGGGTCGTGCTCGATTTGTTGCACCAGTTGCGCCAACTGCTGCGCTTGGACCTCTCGTTTCGCGTGCTTCCCACAAGCCGCAAAGAGGGCCCCGACGCCCAAGTGCGCGTGCTGGTGTGGGGTCCCGACATGGAACTCCTCACCGCGTCGGAGCACACTAACCGCTTGGAAGCCTTGCGCTTGCTGGTCCAACTCATGGCCAGCCACCGCTTAGGGCGGCGGGTCAATCTGCTCATCACCGAGGATGTAGAGCAAACCCGCCGGGCTGAGGAACTGCGTCATTTGGCCGAAGACGCCGCTCGCACCGCGCTGGAAACCGGCCGCCCCGTGCCGCTGCCCCCCATGCCCGCGCATGAGCGCCGGGTCATCCATGTAACCTTGCACCACCGCGCGGATGTCGAGACCAAGTCTCAGGGCAAGGGCCCTGAGCGGCATGTGGTTGTGTACCCCCGCCGGCAACGCCCCTCAGCCGAGGAGGCTGCATGAGCGCTGCCCGCGCCCCGCGCCCTGCCCTGCCGCGCGTGGCGTGGCTTGTGGGAACCGGGCTGTGGGCCGGGCTGCTGCTGCTCATCGCGGCGTATCAGCGCACGCCGGGCTACATGGATGAGGCTTACTACTGGGTTGTGGGCCGCGCGTGGGCCACGGGCCAAGGGCTGGTCGAACCATTCTTGTGGAACTATTTGGACGACCCTGCAGGCCTGCCGCACCCCGCGGGCGCGTATTGGCAACCTTTGCCCGCGCTGCTGGCCGGCCTGTTCGCCTTTTGGCCACGGCTGCCCTTCGTGTTGCTGGCCCTGAGCGTGCCGTGGCTGACCGCGCGCGTCGCGCGTGCGTGGGGTGCGGCCCCAACCACCGCGCGCTGGGCCGGGTTGTGGGCCGCGAGCGCGGGCTTTTACTTAGCCTATCTGCCCGCGGTGGACGGCTTTGCCCCGCTCATGGTGTTGGGCGGGCTTTATTGGGTCCTGGTGCCTGGGGCCCTGGAGGCAACGGCCAAAACCAAGCACTGGTTCGCGTTAGGCGCGCTGAGCGCGGGCGTGCATCTCACACGCGCGGAAGGTCTGCTATGGCTGGCCGCGACCCTGGCCGCGGCCGGGTTCGCGGCACCGCCCAAGGCCCGCCGTCGCCGCCTGGCGGCCGTGTTGGCAGGCTACGCGCTGCTCATGGCGCCGTGGTGGCTGCGCAATGGGCGCGTGTGGGGCGCGCCTTGGCCACCCGGCCAAAGCCGGGCCCTGTGGCTCACCGAATACAACGACCTCTTCCTCTATCCCGCCGCGCGGCTCACCCCCGCCCGCTGGTGGGCGCAAGGTCTGGGGGACATCCTCCGAGATCGGGCCTGGGCCTTAGGGCTCAATCTGCAAACCACGGTGGCCGTGCACGGGCTGATCGTGCTCTGGCCGCTGATGGGCATCGCGGCCTACCGCGCCACCCGCGGCGCCCGGCGCTGGGCCGTGGCCCTATACGGGAGCGTCTTCTTCCTCATGACCGCGGTCTTCCCCTTTGCGGGCGCGCGCGGGGGATGGTTTCACGCGGGCGCGGGCTTTCAGCCGCTGCTGTGGGCTTGGGCCGCGCAAGGTTTCGAAGCGGCCTTAGCCTGGGCGGCACGCCGCCGCGGGTGGCGGCCATCTCAAGCGCGGCGGGTCTTGGCCACGGGGCTGACCGCGCTGTTGGTGTTGCTCACCCTGCTGGTGGCCACGCCGCGGCTCCAACGTTGGAACGCGCCCGCAACCCACTACGCCGCGCTCTGGCGCGCCTGGCAAACGACCGCGCCGCCTTGGGCCAAGCGCGGGCCCGTGCTGGTGGTCAATCCGCCCCTGTGGGTGTGGGTCACAGGCCACCCCGCGCTGGTCACGCCCAGCGGCGACCCAAGCGCGGTCACGGCAGTGGCGCAACGATATGCCGCGCGCGGGCTCATTGTTGAGGCCGACCATCCCGCCAACCTGGCCCCTTGGTGGGAAAACCCGGCTTCACGCGCAGGATGGCATTATCTGGGCGCCGCGCCCGGCGGGCAATTGTACGTCTTTGCGGCAGGCAGCCGATAGAGCGCATAGTGCCCCTGTGTGGCCACCAAGTCCAACGATGCCACGAAAGCATCCCAAGCCATGGCCATGTCAGGCGTGAACTTGGTGGGGAACTCCCGACGCATGAAATCCGCGCCCCAGCGATACACCAACGCGTGGGACCAACCCTGGCAGGCCAGCGCCTGGGCCACCGCGGCGGGTTGGCGATGGTGATGCCACAGCCACGCCCAATGGTCCAAATTCGCGTCGGGCAGCACTTCGCGCGGCAGGCCGTAACTGCGGGGCTCGAAGAAGAAGAACACCCGCGCGGTGGGGGGTGTGTGCTGGGCCAGAAGGTCGCGCATGTCTTGATAATCGGGCAAAGCGCGGCGGTAGTACGCCGCCTCGCTCTCCAAGCCCAACACGTACGCGGTAGGATGCCGCCCGACGACGAACGCGGTCCATTCCAGCAGCGTTAGCCCCGCGACCCCCAACACCATCCACGCAATCACGTCGTGCACGCGCAGCCGCCCGGGGAGGTTCCACACCCGCGCCCAACGCACGGCGTACGCGGTCACGGGCAGCGCGGCCAACAACGCGGGCCATAAGAAGCGGGCTTGCCACAGCGCGCGAGAGCGCGATACGCCCACCGCCCATAACAGCAGGCTTAGCCCCACAAAAAGCGCGCTGATCTGCATCCCATAACGCACGCGCGCCGCGCCACGCCGTCCGCGGCGCGTCCAAGCGCCCACCACCAAAGGCGCCAACCCCAACCACAAAGGGCCAATGCGGCTGTGGAAGTACGCGGCATCCCGATGCCCCAGGGTAACCGTCCAGGGCAAGAGCAGCCACTCGCGCCACTGAAAGCCAATGCCTGTGCCGGGCTCAGCCAGCCAGCGGCCGCGGAAGGCATCCCACCCGTAGCCCCCGAACACAAAGGGGTAAAAGGGGTTGCCCATGTAGTACGCGTTGCGCGCATACCAAGGCAGAGCGACCAGACCAGCCACGGCCAAAGCGCGCACGGCCGCGCGCGCCCCGCCGCGACGCCACGCGTAAAGCCCCACGGCCAACGGCAAGGGCAACGATGTGATCTTGACGCTCATGGCCAGGCCGACAAAAAGGCCGGCTGCAGCCCAAGGCGCGCGCTCCAGCGCGGCCAGCCAGGCGGTGTATAACGCGGTCAGGGTGTAGAACCCCAAGGCCCAATCGACATACGCGCCGGTGGCCAGAAGCAAGGCCGAGGGCATGGCCAGGGCTAAAGGCGCCACCCAAGCCGCGGTGCGCGGGCCGAACAGGTCGCGCGTCCACGCCCAGGCTAAATAGAGAGCCCCCGCGGCATAGGCCAACCCCACCCCTTGCGCGGCTTGGGGGCCACTCAACGCCAATGCCCACGTGTACACACCTTGCACCAAACCAGGATGCCAGAAGGGGTACACCGGATGCGGCTCCAACCGCCCCCGTTGGAGCAACCATTCGGGCTGACGCAGGTGATAGAGCAGCGCGTCGAACCCTTCGGGCGGGGCTAAGGCCAGCAGCAGCGCCAGCACACCGGCATAGGCCCACCAGCCATAGCCGGGGCGCAAGAGAGCGCGCGGCCTCCAGGAACGCCGCGGGCCCGCGCGGAGCGCCGTCCACCCTTGCCACCCCAACCAGGCCCCACCCAGGCCAAACAACACGCGAAAAACCAGCGGCCGAGCCCAGCCCAGCACCCCCAGCGCCAGGGTGACCCACCCCAGCACCGCCAACCCTACGGCTGTGTCCAGCACCGCGGCGAGCGGGCGAGCGGAGGGGCCAAGCCCGAACCAGGGGCGACGCACCGCGCGGCCCAGGGCCCACGCCACGGCCAGCAAGCCCCCGGCCACAGCCAGCGCCCAGAGCGCGCGCAGCAGCGCCGCGAACACCGTCCACGGCAGCGGCCGTTGGGTGCTGTACGTCAACGCCACGGCCGCGGTCAACCAGGCCAACAAAAACGACAGTGCCAAAACCCTGCGCATGGGAGAATTATAGCGCACACCCGCGCGTCGTATACTTGGGATAAGGAGGCGAACATGGACGCACAACAAATCCCTTGGCTGCGTTTGGCGTGGCTGTTGCCCGTCATCGTGCCCGTGTTGGTCGGGTTGTATCGGTGGAATCTGGGCCCCGGCACCGCGCTGCGGGCCATGGTCATGATGGTGTTGCGGCTGATCTTGTTGGGCTATGGGCTGGTCTACATCTTCGAAGCCCAAAACGGCCTCATCGTCGTGCTGGTGTTGGCCGTGATGCTGGCCGCGGCCTCGTGGATCGGCCTGCGCACCGCGCCGCGACTGCGCTGGCGCCTGCTTCCGCGGGCCTTTGTGGTGCTCACAGGGGTCGGCGCGTTCACCTTGGCCCTGGTCACCCAAGGGGTGCTGCGCACCCAACCCTGGTTTCGGCCCCAAGTGCTCATTCCCTTGGGAGGCATGATTTTCGCCAACAGCATGAACGCGCTCAGCCTGGCCTTGGACCGCACCGTGGCCGAATTGCGCCGCGGCGAATCTTATGCCTCGGCCCGCCGGCTGGGCTTTCACGCCGCGCTCATTCCCATCCTCAACGCGCTCATGTCGGTGGGCTTGGTGTCATTGCCAGGCATGATGACGGGGCAAATCCTCTCGGGGGTGTCGCCCCTCATCGCGGTGCGCTATCAGATCTTGGTCATGGGGATGATCTTCGGTGCGGCCGGGCTGAGTGTCATGGCCTTTCTGCTCTGGGCCGAGCCGCAATTGGCGGCCGTGGCCCCTACCCTGCCCCAGGAGGCAAGCCCATGAGCCAAACCTGCGGCGGCTGGCTTCCCCTCCGCGAGGGGGTGACCTATTACGAGCACGCAGGCCCTGCCGATGGCCCGGTGGTGGTCTTGGTGCACGGCTTTTCCGTGCCCGCTTTTGTGTGGGATCGAACCGTGCCGGCACTGACTGCGGCAGGGTGGCGGGTGCTGCGTTACGACCTGTATGGTCGCGGCGCGTCGGCCAAGCCTTTGGGGCGCTATGACTTGCGCCGCTTTGTGACGCAACTGTGGGATTTGGTCGACACGTGGCACGCCCAAACGCGGGTGGCCTTGGTGGGCTACTCCATGGGTGGGCCCATCGTGGCCGCGGCCGCGGTGGCCCGCCCCGCGCGCGTGTATGGCGTGGGCCTCATCGCGCCGGTGGTCACAGGGGTGCGCGCGGGCTGGGCGCTGTACGCGCTGGCCTTGCCCGGCATCGGGCCCTGGCTCATGCGCACCGTGGCCCGCGCGCGTATGGAGCAGGGCGTGCGCGCGGACTTTCACGGCCCAGCCGACGAAGCGTATGTGCAGCGCTACATGGCCCAGTGGCACGATCCTGGCTTCGCGCGCGCGTTGGCCGCGAGCGTGCGCGCGGGCATGCTGGGCAACTTCCGCGACACCTTCGCCGCCTTGGGCCGCACCCGCGTGCCCGTCGCCGCGCTGTGGGGCCGCGACGACACATTGGTCCCCGCGCGGCAGTTGGACACACTGCGCAGGTTGGTGCCTGCGCTGGACGCGCGGCTGGTGAGCGGGGCTGGGCATTTGGTGCACTACGAGCGGGCCGCGGAGGTGAACCCCGTCTTGGCTGCGTGGCTGAACGCGTGGGTGACCGCGGCGTAGGCGGGCCGGCCTTGCGCGCTCAAGACTTCGCGCGCGGCGGGGCATCGCCCAAACGCTCGGCCCACTTGGCAAAGCGCGGGCCCCACAGCGCGCGATCCAACGGGGAAGTCGAAGCCGCGGCCAAGTGGGCTTGGGCGCGGCGCAGCCAGGCGCGGGCTTGCTCAGGATCGCGCGCCCAGCGCAGCGCGGCGCGGATGCGCTGTTCATACGCCTCCCACACCCCTTCGGCCGCCAAGGCTTCCCACACGGCCAGCGCGGCATCCTGTTGCTGCGCCCGCCGGTACGCGTCGGCCAAAGCCAAGCCGGCTTGGGCCCGCTCTTGCGGCGTGCGCGCCTGTCGAAAGGCCCGCTCCAGCGCGGCTTGGGCGCGCGCGGCGTCTCCATGCTGTCGATAAAGCCGGGCCCGACTCAACCACGTGGTGGCCGGATAGCGCGCCCCGCGCGGCAGGTGGGCCAACTCCCGGCCCAGCGCGGGCCAAAGGGCCAGCAAGATTTCCAGATCGGCTTGATTGTGGGCCACGGCCGGGGCCAAAGGGGTGACGTCGCCCGTGAGCAACGCGTGATGGTACAACTCGGGCAGGGCAGACGCGGGCACGTCGTGCGGAAAGGCGCGACGGCCCAAGAGGCGTTCCGCCGCGGTGCGCAGACGCTGATCAGGCCACGCACCACGAAACAAGCGGCGCACCCACGGCAACAAGTCTACGTGCCGGGCCTGGGCCCAAGGCCGGTGCGAGAGCCCCACGGCCTGGGCGCGCGTGTCGAGCAAGGGCACGTCAAAGCGCGCGCCATTGTAGGTGAACAGCACGGCCGAAGAGGGCCAGTGTTCCACCACATGATGCCATAGCGCGGCCTCGTCCGCGGGGTGCGGCAAGAGCCACTGATGCAGCCTGGGGGGCTGGTCCGCGCGCCACACCACCAGCCCGACCAAGAACGCGTACGTGCTGGCCGTCCGTCGCCGGCCAGTCGACTCAAGGTCCAAGAATGCCCACGGCCCCGGATGCGCGTATGCCAAGGCTTGCGCCCAGCCCACCGGCGTGGCTGGGGGCGCATCGACTGGGGGCAGCGACACAACCCGCATCCATGCCTGCCCATAAGGCGTGGAATAGGCTTCGAAACCCAAACGAGCGGCTTGAAGACCAGCGCTCATGATGCGGAACGCGTCAGCGAGTGCAAAAAGGCCTGCCAATGACGGTTGAACGCCTCAACTTGGTCGGCGATGACCGCGTGCCCTCCACCGGGGATGATCACCTGCCGCGCGGTGGGGATGCCGCGCACCAGGTCGGCTTGCACCTCGGGCGGCACGGTCGTGTCTTCGGCGCCGGTGACCACCAGGGTGGGGACGCGGATTTCGGCCAGCCGGGCCCGCACATCAAAGTGCCACAGCACGCGCAGCAGGGTGCGATAGACTTGGGGGTCGGCCTGGCGAATGGTGCGTTCGAGAAAGACGCGAAATTCCGCGTGCTCGGCCTTAGGAAACACCCGGCGAGCCACCAGCGCGGCTTGGCGCTCGTGGCCGACCACGCGGCTGAGTAGACTGCGCCAGGCAAAGTAGAGCCACTGCCGCAGGGTGCGCGGACGCAGGTGCGCGAAGGTGTTGACCAAGGTCAGGCTGCGCACCCGTTCCGGCGCGTCCAGCGCCAGTTGCAAGGCCACGGTACCGCCGAACGAAATGCCCGCCACATGTGCCGCGTCGACCCGATAGCGATCCAGCACCGCGCGGGCAAAAGCCGCGTAGCGCGCCACCGTGACAGGGCCACCGGGCCAGGGGGTGCGGCCAAAACCGGGCTGGTCGGGGGCCAGACCCCGCAAATCCAGCGCGCGCAGCACCGGCGCCTGACCAACCCAGGTTTCGCCCGCGGAGCCCAGGCCGTGCAACAGCAGCACAGTCCCGCGCCGCGCGCGCGGGTGAAAGACCTGCACATGGATAAAATCTGCGTTCATGGCGTCGCTCCTGGGGACGTTCTGATTGTACCGCGACCCCAATGGTACAATCGTAAAAGTGTTGCGCTCGTCTCACCTTCATTCCCGGAGGAAATCGATGCCGAAACATCCCCCCGAGCCTTTTCGCATCAAAATGGTGGAACCCATTCGCTTGCCTTCGCCCGAAGAGCGCGAAGCCGCGCTGCGGCGGGCCCACTACAACGTCTTCGGCTTGCGCTCCGACGAAGTGTTCATCGACCTGCTCACCGACTCGGGCACCGGCGCGATGAGCCAAGAGCAGTGGGCCGCGCTCATGCGCGGGGACGAATCGTACGCGGGCGCGCGCTCCTTTGCCCGCTTCGAGGCCGCGGTGCGCGATATCTTCGGCTTTCCGTATGTGCTGCCGACCCACCAAGGCCGCGCCGCGGAGAAGATTTTGGCTGCCATTTTGCTTCGGCCGGGGCAATACGTCCCCTCGAACACCCATTTCGACACCACCGAGGCCAACATCCGCTACCGCGGGGGCCGGCCGGTCAATTTGGTCATTGACGAAGCCCACGACCCAGCCAGTCAGCATCCTTTCAAAGGCAACATGGACATTGCCAAACTGCGCGCCTTCATCGAAGAGGTGGGGCCCGAACAGATTCCCTTTGGCATGCTCACGGTGACCAACAACAGCGTGGGCGGTCAGCCGGTGTCGATGCAAAACATTCGCGAGACCGCGGCTGTGTATCACGAATATGGCATCCCGTTCATCATCGACGCGTGCCGTTTCGCGGAGAACGCGTATTTCATCAAATTGCGCGAGCCAGGCTACGCGGACAAATCGCCCTTGGAGATCGCTCGGGAGATGTTCGCGTACGCGGACGGCGTGACCATGAGCGCCAAGAAAGACGCGCTGGTCAACATCGGCGGCTTTTTGGCCTTGCGCGACGAAGCGCTCTACCGCCGAGCCGCGGCCCAAGGCGTGCTGTGGGAAGGCTTCCCGACCTACGGCGGCTTGGCCGGCCGGGACCTGGAGGCCATCGCGGTGGGGCTGTACGAAGCGCTGGATCCGGCCTACTTGGCCTACCGTCTGGGCCAGGCCCAATATCTCAACGACCGCCTCAAAGAGGTCGGCATGCCCGTGCTCGCCCAACCCGGCGGGCACGCGGTCTATTTGGACGCCAAGGCCCTGCTGCCTCACATTCCCCAATCCCAATTCCCGGCCCAGGCCTTGACGGTGGAAATGTATCGGGCCGGCGCGGTGCGGGGGGTGGAAATCGGCTCGGTGATGTTCGCGCACCCCGACCCTGACACCGGCGAAATGGTGTACCCCCCGCTGGAGTTGGTGCGCCTGGCCATTCCGCGGCGCATGTACACCCAAAGCCATTTGGACTTTGTGGCCGAAACCGCGGCCCAAGTCGTTTCCCGCCGGGAACGCATTCGGGGCTATCGCATTACCTACGCGCCCGAACTGTTGCGCCATTTCACCGCGCGCTTCGAGCCGGTGTGAGGTTCACGGCTCGCCATACACATACACCCGCCCCGTGGGTATCACCTGCCCGGTCAACGCGTCCCGCTCGGGCCGCACGGTCACCGAAAGGACGCCCTGCTGGGCCAGGCGCCAAACGCGCCGATACGCGTCATACACCGGCCCCGCGGGCACGGTGGGATGCGCCAATGTGACCCGTGTGGGTGCACGCCAATCGCCCACCAACACGACGCCGTGGGTGTAAAAGCGCGCGTATCCGTGTGCGGCCACGGCCCGATAGTGCGGTTCCACCGGTTCCCCCAGGTCGTAGAAATAGACCGGCACCCGCTCCAGGCGATGGTCCCAGGGCACTTCGGTGTAGGCAGGGAACGCGGCCAGGGCGGCCAACGCATAGCCGTAGTAGATGGCCGCGCGCGGCACCGCGGCACGATACTCGCGAGCCGCGGCCGGCGCGGTGGGGTTCACCGGCACCCACGCGGGCGCGGCGTAGTTCAAATACACCAGCCCGCGAAAATGCGGCCCCGCGTACTGATCCACCAACGCCCGCAGCGCGTCCAAGTGGGCCAGCGTGTCGGCCAAACGGCCGTGAGCGGGGTCGTCGCTCACAGGGTAGTAATCGGTGCACGGCACTTCGGTGAGGCCACGGCCCTCCAGGCGCACCGGCTGCGGGCAAGGCCTATCGGAAAGCGCGTAACTCTCCGTCATGTCCAGGTCCACCACGGGCAAGAGGACCTCGGCCGTGCGAAAGCCCTGGTTGGACTGCACCGTCAGGCCTCGCGCGCGCAGGGCGCGATACAGGGCGGCCGTGGCCTGAGCATAGGGCTGGCCGGAATGCCGAGCCGCGTAAACAGCGCGCAACCGGGCATAGTCGGGCTCGTCAAGAAAGCGGTCGTTCCCCCAATCGAAGAACAGGCCGTCGTAGCCATGCTCGCGCGTCCACTGGGCGAGCCACGCCACCCGGTGGGCACGCACTCGCGGGTCGCCCAAGTCATAATACAAGTCTTGGCACCAGGTATACCCTTCGCGACGACAGTGGGGGTAGGGCCCATGCGGGTTCAGGCTGGCCCATGAACGCCGCGCGTACAACCACGCGGCCAAGGGTGGGTCAGGGCTACCGTCGGTATAGTGATAAAGGGCCGGCAGCCAATCGTAGGCCAACAGCGTCTTCACGCCAGCGGCGCGCAGCGCGCGTCGCGTGTCAGCAGGCAGGGGGTCGTCCAAGCCACCCGCGTGCACCACGTCGAAACGGCCGAGCCAGGCCACCTCGTCCGCGTCGGGGGCCGAGCGTCCGGTGGCATATGCCCCTCGATGCCATGCCCGCGGCGGTGCGACCGTGGGGCTGGGGGACGGCTCCGCGCGGGCCCGCGGGGCCTTGGGCATGGGGCGCGTGCATCCGGCCAGCGCCCACCAGCCTGCCAGCCACACGCCCACGAGCCACGCGAACGCGGCGGCCCCCACGCGAGGCCGCCGCGGCAGAGGTCGGGAAGACCCCGGACGCAAGCCTAAAACTCGCGCGTCCACTCCTTGAACCACCGCTCGACCACCACCTTGGTTTGGGTGTAGAACTCCACCGCGTGGCGATTTTGCGCGTGCAGGTCGCCGAAGAAACTTTGCTTCCACCCGCTGAAGGGGAAGAAAGCCATCGGTGCGGCGACGCCAATGTTCACGCCAATGTTGCCCGCCTGCACGCGGTAGCGGAACTCCCGGGCCGCGGAGCCGTTGGACGTGAAAATGCAAGCCATGTTGCCATATTGGATGCGATTGGCCAAGCGGATGGCCTCGTCCAGAGTCTCCGCGTGCATCAACCCCATGACCGGGCCGAAGATCTCGGTATTGAAGATGATGCCCCCCTCGGGCACGCGGTCCAAAATCGTAGGACGCAGCCAAAAGCCCTTTTCGTAGCCCTTGACCGTAGCCCCGCGGCCGTCGACCAGCAACGACGCGCCCTCTTGGACGCCCTGCTCGATGAGGCCCTCGATGCGGGCTTTGCTCTCGGCCGAGACAATGGGCCCCATTTGCACGCCTTCCTCCAGGCCATAGCCCACCACCCGCTCGCGCGCGGCCTCGGCCAGCAAGGGGACGAACTTCTCGCGGGCCTCCCCCACGGTGATGACCAACGACGCGGCCAAACAACGCTGCCCCGCGTTGCCGTATACGCTGTCGGTCACCACGCGTACGGTGGTCTCTGGATCCGCGTCGGGCATAATGACCAGGGGATTCTTCGCGCCGCCTTGGGCTTGTACTCGTTTGCCATTGGCCGCGGCCCGGCTGTAGACTTTGCGAGCCACGGGCGTCGAGCCGACGAAACTCACCGCGGCCACCTGCGGATGGTCGATCAACCCCACGGCCACTTCGCCCGCGCCGTGCACCAAATTCACCACCCCAGGCGGAAGCCCCACTTCGTCATGAATGAGTTCCATAATCAAAGTCATGGTCATCGGCGTACGTTCCGACACCTTGATGACCACCGTGTTGCCCGTAGCAATGGCGTAGGGCATGAACCAAAAAGGAATCATGGCCGGGAAGTTGAACGGCGTGATGATCGCGGCTACGCCCACGGGCTGGCGAATCATGATCTCATCAATGCCCCGGGCGATGTCTTCAGAAAAGTACCCCTGCATCAAGGTCGGAATGCCGGTAGCCACATCGATGTTCTCGATGGCCCGCCGCAACTCACCCCGGGCCTCTTTCAGGGTCTTGCCGTGCTCCATCACGATCTGCCGCGAGATGGTCTCGAATTCCCGCTCCAGCACCTGCTTCATTTGGAACAAATACTGCACCCGTGCGACCGCGGGCGTCTCCCGCCACGCGGGAAACGCCTGGGCCGCGGCTTGCACTGCGGCATCCACTTCTTCGGGGGTGGAAAAAGGCGTGCGGGCCAGCAATTCTCCCGTGGCTGGGTTGATGACCTCTTTGAACTCCCGCGCCTGGGATTTGACCCAGCGCCCGCCGATGTAGTTAGGCAACGTACGCACGGACATAATCGCGACCTCCTGCCGAATCGTGGCGAGTGAATTTACACTCTCCAAGGTAGCACAAGGGCAAAAATTCGTCAAGAGGACGAAAGAGGAAAAATTTTCGGCCTAATCGCGGGCTCAAACGCGCAAGATGCGCGCATAACCAGGCCATAGGCGGCGGCGCCGGCCCGCTCAAGTCTCTGGAATCCACATCCAGTTCAACGGCCCCAAGCGCGCGGCCAACGCGTACACCCCCGCGATGTACACCATCCAGGCCAGCAAAAACGCGATATCGCGGTGTCGAACGGGCATTTGCCGAAAGTAGGTGCGGTCAGGGCCCGCGCCAAAGGCTTTGGCATCCATGGCCAGCGCGGTGCGCTCCGACTTACGCAGTGCGGCCGCGAGCAAGGGCACCGCGTAACGCCGCAGGCGCTCCACCTGCCCCCGCAAGCCCCGGCCCTCGCCCACACCCCGCACCCGATGCGCCAAGCGAATGATGTCGAACTCGCGACGCAGCAAGGGCAAAAAGCGGTGCGCGACCAGCACACCATACGCGAAGCGGTAGGGCACCCGCGCGTTCTGGGCCAGGCTGACCGCGAAATCGGTGGGATCGGTGGTGGCGATGAACAACAGGGACGCGGTAACGAACACCAGCACCCGCAACCCCAACGCCAAGGCCATCACCAAACTCTCCACGGCCACGGTCCACGGCCCCCATTGCCACAGGATGCGCGGGTCCGGATAACGGCTCAAGTCAGTATACAGCGCGGTGAACAGCATCAAGGGCCAGGGCAAGAGCAGCATGTAGCCGCTCCACCGGAGCAGCCGGCCCAAAGGTACTCGTCCCACCACCCACACAGTGAACCACAGCCCCACGGCCAAAAAGCCCGGCACCCAGGGCGAATACACGAACGTCGCGGCCAAACCGACCAACGCCATGGTGGCCAATTTGACCGTTGGATTGAGCCGATGCAACGGCGAGGCATGGGCCAAATAGGTGAACATGGAGCGTTTGCCAGCGAGAAGATGTCGCGGAGGTATTGTACTAAAGAAAAAGCGGGGGGCAGGGAGCGGGGGGTATAATCCCGTTGCCCGCGGGGGTGCAAGCCGGCCCGCGCGGAGCCCTTCCCCCGGAGAGCACCCATGCTGTGGCAGGATGTGGCCCAACGCACCCTGGCTTGGGCCTTGGAGTTGCAGACCATCCCCGGCCCGACTTTTGACGAGGCGCGCCGCGCGGCCTGGTTGGCCGCGCGCTGGCGGGAGATGGGTCTGGAGCCGACGCGTGACGAGGTGGGCAATGTCTACGCCCGGCTGCCGGGCACTGGCGCGGCACGGCCGGTGGTGGTCAGCGCGCATCTGGATACGGTCTTCCCCGTGGGCACGCGTTTGACCCCGCGGCAGGCGGAGGGTCGGGTGTACGGCCCCGGCATCGGCGACAACACCATTGGCGTCGCGGGGCTGCTGGGGTTGGCCTGGGCGCTGCAGCGCTCTGGGCCGAGGCCGCTACCGGGCGATGTTTATTTGGTCGGCAATGTGGGAGAAGAAGGGCTGGGCAACCTGCGTGGGATGCACGCGGTGGTGGCGCGTTTTGCCGCGCAACCGATCGCATACATCGTGCTCGAAGGCCTGGCCCTCGAGCGCATTTACCACCGGGGGCTGTGGATTCGACGCTATCGGGTCACGGTGCGCACGCGAGGCGGCCACTCGTGGGCCGATTATGGTGCTCCGTCCGCGGTGCACGAGTTGGCCGCTATTGTCGCCGAGGCCGCGCGCTGGCGTTTGCCCCGCCGCCCGCGCACGACTTTCAACGTGGGCGTCTTGCACGGCGGGACCTCGGTGAATACCATCGCCGCGGAAGCCAGTGCGGAGGTCGATTGGCGCTCAGAAGCGCGCGCCGCGCTGGAGCGCTGGAGCCAACGGTTCGTGGCCTTGGCCCGCAGCCGGGCCCGTCCTGGGGTTGAAATTGCGGTGGAAGAGATCGGCTTTCGGCCGGGCGGCAGCATCCCCGCCGAGCACCCCCTGGTGCAAAGGGCTTTGGCTGCGTATCAGGCCCACGGTGTGGAACCCCACTTGGGCATTGGCTCGACCGACGCGAATGTGCCTCTGAGCCGGGGGTATCCGGCCGTTGTGGTAGGGCTGACCCGGGGCGGTGGAGCCCATACCCTGGAAGAGTTCATCGAAACCGCGCCTCTGCCACGCGGCTTGGCCGCGTTGACCACGTTGGTGCAGCAAACCCTCGCGGCAGGCAGCAGGAAGCAGGTAGGGGCGACCCGGCGGTCGCCCGAGGGCGAGCGCGAGTAGGGGCACGCGGCCGCGTGCCCTGGACAAGGCCCTGCCTCGCCCGGCGGCTGTGGGGGCAGGGGCGAAAACATCCTCCCCGTGTTCGCCGTGTCACTGTGTGCGGTGAGCAGGCCGCTGGTAGCAGAGAGCGGGCAGGGTCACGCCGCGGGCGCGGCGGGCAAGCGCAGATAGAACACGCTACCCCCGCTCGCGGCTGGACGATAGCCCACCTCGCCGCCTAAATCGTGGGCCAACGCGCGCGCGACGTGCAACGCCAAACCCCAGCCCGGATATTCTCGCACCTGCTCAGACGGCGACCGGAAAAAGGGGGTAAACAGCCGCGCCTGTTCGTCTTCGGCCACCCCTACACCCGTGTCGTGCACTTCCAACGCAATGCCCTCGTCGGTTTGGCGGGCTTGCAAGCGCACCGAGCCGCCCTCGGGGGTGTAGGCCCACGCGTTTTCCAACAAGTGATGCAAAATCCAACGCGCATATTGGGGGTCAGTACGCACTCGCCACGCGGCTTGCGGCGCCGGCAAAGGCTGGAAGGAGAGCCGCTTTTCAGGCCAGCGCTCGGCCCAACGGGTCAACGGTTCCTCGACCAACGCGCCCAAAGTCACATCTTGGAACTCATACGGCAAACGGCGATGCGCAATCTTGCTGAGCAGCCCGACCAACTCCAGCAAACGCTCCAAACGGCGCACATTCGCGGCCATAGTGTCCAAAAATTCCTGCTGTTTGTCCGTCACCGGCCCGGCCAGACCTTTGCGCATCAGCGAAGTATAGCCTTTGATAACAGTTACGGGCAAGCGCAGTTCATGCACCAACATGTTCAAAAAAGGCTTTTGCTCGATCCAAGCCTCCGACAGACGCCGCACTTGGGGCCGCGGGTACAGCACAGCCCAAAAACCGCCCCCTTCCCGGGGCCAGAGCGCCACATCTTGCCCTCGGGGCCCGGCCACAACCACACCTCCCGGCGGCACCAAGGCCGCGGTGCCCTCTTGCAGCCAGGGCGACAAACTCGGCAACTCCGACAACGGCGGAAAATCCGGATGCCGCGCGACCAGGCGCTTGCGCGCGTCGAACTCGGCCCAGGGCAGGCCCAACAAATCGAACAATTCAGGAACTGGGCTCATGAGGAAGCCTCCGGTGCGGCATGGGTGGCCGCGAAATCGCACAAATCTCGCACCGGGCACGCGTCACAGCGCGGCCGGCGGGGGCGGCAATATTCGCGGCCCAGGTAGATGAGGTTGAGGTGCGCGGCAAAATACGCGTCGGCCGGAAAGAGATGTTCCATGAGCACATGGGTTTGCTCGACGCTCAACTTGGGCGGCCGCAAACCCAAGCGGCCTGTGACCCGATAAATGTGCGTATCGACGGGAAACGCGGGTTTGCCCAGCGCGAAGAGCAACACAATGGCCGCGGTCTTGGGCCCCACCCCTTTGAAGCGCAGCAGCCACTCACGGGCTTGCTCGACAGGTAGGTCGGCCAAAAAGTCCAGGTCCAGCGTGCCCCGTTCGCGGGTGATGGCTTGCAACACCGCCTGCAAGCGGGGACCTTTCTGGTTGGCCAAACCGGCCACGCGAATGGCATCAATGACCGCCTCAGGTGGGGCGTCGCGCACCGCTTCCCAAGTAGGAAAACGCTGGCGCAGCGCGGCATAGGCTCGATCCCGGTTGCGGTCGTTGGTGTTCTGCGACAGAATGGTGAGGATGAGTTCGTCCAACGGTGGGCGCGGCCGAACGCGCGGTTCGCCATAGTGCGCCAGCAGGCGCTGGTGCACGGCCAAGGCCTTGGCCCGCCATGCGGCCAACTGTTCGGGCGTGATGCCCCACCGGGCCAACTCGGGGGGCACGGTGGCCTCGCGGGGCGAGGGGGTAGGGTGCGACGCGTTCATGCCAGGTCAGCCCATACACGGTCCAAATCGGCATCGCTCACATCGAACACCGCCTGGTGCGGCGGCAAGGGCTCGCGGGAGAACCACTCGGGCAGGCGATCGTGCGCGGGGGTAAAGCCCGCGGCCCGGTTGAAGGCCCGTTCCAGGCGGATGGTCTCCCGGCCTAACTGGAGCAGCACATCGTCACCTACGGGCCAGCCATAGCGGGCGCGCAGCAGCGCGGGCACGGTCTCGGGCGCAGCCCCATAGCCATAGCCCGCGAAAATGCACGCGCCCAACGTGTCGTAACCGGCCATCTTGAGTTGCGCGGTGCGCGAAACAGGCACCTGGACCGTGGGGTCCAGATGGTCCACTTTGGCTCGGATGGTCAGCCCCGCGGTATGGTCCGCGCCTTGGGGGCTGGTGGCATATGTGACGCCTGTGCCTTTGATGGCCCGCGGGTCATAAGCCGAAATGGCTTGGCCCTTGACCACAGGCACCCGCTCCACACCCAAGGCGTAGCCGGTGAGGGCCGCGCCGCTGCCCAACAGCCGGCCCAGCGCGGTGTCGTCGTAAATCTGCTGCACCAAGGCCAAAGCCTGACTCCCGATGCCGAAGGACCACAGCCCCGCCTCCGCGGCCACACCCAAGGCCGCACCCAAATCAATGGTGTCGAGCCCCAAGTCGTTGGCGTAATAATTCAAGCGCGCGATGATATCCAAATCGTCCAACCCCAAATTCGAGCCCATGAGCGCGATGGTCTCATACTCCAAAGGCGAGACCACGGCCCGACCGTCGGGGTCAGGCACGATGTTGGAGCATTTGATGCTGCAGCCGGCCATGCACGCGTGCGCGGGAGCACCCTGGCCGTTACGGCGTACGATGAGGTCACGCAAGGCCTCGCCGCTGATGCGCTCCGCGGCCTCGAATTGGCCTTGAGAAAAGTTGCGGGTTGGCAGCCCACCGAACGCGTTGCACATGTTGACCATGGCCGCGGTGCCGAAGGTCTCATATGTTTTGGTTTGCGGGTGCGCCAACAGGGCCTTGATATAAGCCTTGCGGGCTTCTTTGAACCCCGCGGGGTCGACGATGGGCGGCTCATGCCCGCCGCGCGGGTCGAAGACCACGGCCTTGACGCCCTTGCTGCCCATAACCGCGCCCAGGCCGCCGCGCGCGGCCAGCCGCGAGGGCGCGCCATCTTGATCGATATTGGCAATGCCTGCGGCCCGCAGCCGGCGCTCCCCCGCGGGGCCGATGAGCGCGATGGCAATGCGCGGGTCGTCGCCATAGCGCGCCCGCAGGCGCTGCGCGGCCGTGTACGTGCCCAGACCGACCAAGTCATCCGCGGGGTCGAAGCGCACACCCTGCGCGGAAACGTGCACCACCCACCACGTGCCCGCAGGCGCGCGGCCTTCGAGCAGCACAGCCTTGTAGCCCAGATGCGCGATGGCCCACCCCGTGCGTCCACCCGCGTTGGCCTCTTTGACCCCACCGGTGAGGGGGCTTTTGCCGCCGATGGAAATGCGGTCGGTGCTGGACAGGCGATGGCCGACCAACAAGCCGGGCGCGAAGACCAGCACATTGCGCGGGCCCAGCGGATCCGCTGTGGGGGGCATACGGTCGAGCAAGACGCGAGCCACCAAGCCACGGCCGCCCAAAGGCTCCCAGGTCGGGGGGACGGGCTCCGCCGCGGCCGAGCGAGTGGTGAGGTCGATGCGCAGCACTTGCATCGCGGGCCTCCTGCGGGCAGGTGGGGATGCACGGGTTACGGCGCGGCGTTTTCGGTGGGCGTCACCACGGGCGTAGCCGTAGGGCGTCCGCCCGCGCCGCACAAGCGTAAGCCTTCCTCGGCATTATACACCGCGATTTCATCGCCGGGCACATTTTCCAAGATGGTGCGAAACACGGGCACGGCCTCATCGCAGCGGCCCAGTTTGGCCAAGGCCAAGCCATACACGAAGTAATACTCCGCGACCCGGCCATAGTCGATGGGCAAGGGCTCGACGCGGACCCCGTCTTCGGTGGTGCCGCCATGCACCACCAACGCGAGTTCTTTGACGGCTTCGTTCAGCCGTTGGTTCTTGTAGTACATCACGCCCAAATTGCCGTGCATGAAGGGGTCGGCTGGGGCCTCTTGGGCGGCTTTGAGCGCGTATTGCAGCGCGCGGCCGAATTCACCCTGGCCGGCGTAGGTACGAGAGATGTACAAGTCGGGATACGGATTGGTAGGGTCCAACGCGTTGGCGTCCAAGAAGGCTTGCACGGCTTGACCGGGGTCCCCCAGCACGCGATAGATCACGCCCAGCATGAGGTGCAAATCGGGGATGTGGCGGTTGATGGCCAGCGCGGCTTTGTATTCGGCCAAGGCTTCTTCGTAGTTGCCTGTGGCGTATAGCACATAGCCGCGCGCCCGGCGGGCTTCCAGCAAACCCGGGTTCAACGCGATGGCCTTGCGCGATGCCGCCGCGGCCTGCTCATAGAGGCCCTGGTCCGCGAAGACCTCGGCTTCCAGGGCCCAAGCCAGCGCGTTGTTGGGGTCCAATTCCAGGGCACGCTTGAGCGAGGCCAGGCCTTCCAACGTGTTGCCTAATTGGTGCAGCAACCAACCTCGCAAGGCGTGGGCGTCTGCGTAGTTGGGGTTGAGCAACAGCGCGTTTTCGACCGCGGTTAGCGCGGCTTCGTATTGACCCGCCAAGGCCTGGATGCGCGCCAATTCGAAATGCCAAGCCGGGTTGTCGGGCTGCAGCACGATCGCCCGCTGATAGGCTTCCATCGCGGCTTGCAGTTTGCCCTCTTCGAACAAGGCCCGTGCTTCGTCGACCACGGCTTCGGGGTTGGGGGTCGGCGTGGGCGTCGGCGCCAAAGGCAACGCCATGTCGGGCAGCAGAAAATACTGAATGTACGCCACCACCGCGATGAGCGATACCAACAGCAACACCCGATCCAGGCGGCTGCGACGTTTGGGCGGCTTGCGCAAAGTCCAACGGGTTCCACGCAATTCCATAGGGGCTATTCACTCCACCAAAGCCCCGGCGCGGAGGCCGGGGGCAGATCCGGAAACGCGGTTATTACTATACCAGAAAGCCCGGCCTGCCGAAGCCTTCCACCCAAAAACGAACGGCCAATCGGGGTGCTCCGATTGGCCGCACGCGCAGCAGGTCGGGCAAGGGGTCACTTCCGAGCCGGTTGGGGCAGTTTCCAATAGGCGACTTCGTCGACATACACCGTGAAGCCCGGTGTGGCATCCGCGCCCACGGCAATGCCAAACGTGCCTTCCAAGAAGTGATCTTCTTGGACTTCGGCCACTTGGGCGCCGTTGACGAACAGGCGCAAGGTGGTGCCTTCCATCCACACGCCCACGCGGTTGGTCTGGCGGCGGCCGGTGTGAATCGCGGGGGTGCGATCCCAGTCGTGCAAAATCTTCAAGCCGCCGTTCCAGCGAAAGATTTTGTACATGCCGTCGCATGAAATGACGAAGAAGATGCCTTCGTCATACTCGGAAGGCGACCGCACAAGTAGGCCGTAGCGGTCTTTGTGGTTGCACACGTCACCGGTCTTGAACACGGCCTGCACATACGCGTCCTGCAACGACGGGTAGGCCGAGCGAATCCAATAGGTGACGTCGCTGGTCTTGGGGACCGTCAAGCCCAAGAAGCCTGGTCGATCCATCACTGGCACCACATAGGGGTTGCCCCATAAGTACCAACTACGGCCGGGCACATCCATGGGGTCCAGCATGTCCGGGTCCCCCAATTCGTAGGGGGTGGAGGCCAAAGCCGCCGTCGGGGTAGGCGATGGCGTCGCGGTGAGGATGGTGACCCATGTGGGCGAAGCCGTGGGGGTGACCGTCGGCGGCAGGGTTGCCGTGGGGGAGGCCGTCGGCGGCAGGGTTGGCGTAATGGCCGTCGCGAGGACGGGGGTCTCGGTGGGCGGCAGCACTGGGGTGACGGTGGCAGTCGATGTCTCGGGCACCAGGCTGGGGCTGAAGGTGGGCGAAATCAAGAAGGCCGTTGGCGAGGCCATGGGCGGCGCGCTTTCAGGGGTGGTTGGGGCCGCGGTGTCCGCCGTGGCGGCTGCGGGGGGCGCGCTGGCCTCGCTTTCTGGCGCGCGAAAGGTCGGCGCCTGCGTGCTGCTGGCGGGGGCGGCTTGGCCACCGCACGCGGCCAACGCGACCGCCAGGACAAACCAAACGAATGCCCGGTGGATTTTCATGACAGCCCTCCGGCCAGAAAGTGTTGCGTTCATTTTACCGCAACTTTTCACCATCCGCAGCCACGGCCGCGGCCGGCCCGGTCAGCCGGCGCGCCATTACGCGAGGTCGGCCTCCAGCGCGTCCACCCACTGGGCCAGCAGGTCATACCCGCGCTGCCAAAAGGCCGCGTCACGCGGGTCGACGCCGGCCTCGGCCAAAAGGTCCATGGGCGCGCGGCTGCCACCCGCCTCAAGCAGGCGGAAGTACACCGGCTTGAACGCGGGCCCCTCTTCACGATACCGCTGATACAAGGCCAGCACCAGCAACTGACCAAACGCGTACGCGTAAACATAGAAAGGCACGCGGTAGAAATGGGGAATCATCAGCCATTCCCACGCGAACTCGTCGCTGACCTCAACGGCATCGCCGAACTGCTCGGCCAGGAGTTCGCGGTAGGTCTGGGCGATGTCTTCCGCGCTGGCGCCTTGGGGGAAGCGCTCGTGGGCCTGCACTTCGAAGAGCGCGAAGTAAGCCTGGCGCATGATGGTGGCATAGTTGTCGTCCAAGCGCTTGAACAGGATGTCACGGCGCACGTTCGGGTCATCTTCGCGGGCCAGCAAATCATCCAGCAAGAGCATTTCCGCGAAAGTGGACGCGGTCTCGGCCAACGGCAACGGCGCGTGGAACGTGAAGACGCTGTGATGCCCGGCCAGCAAGCCGTGAATGGCGTGACCCAACTCGTGGGCCATCGTGGCCACATCGGCCAACCGGCCTTGGTAGTTGAGCAGCACCCACGGCGTCGCGCCGGGGTAGGGCGTGGCGCAAAACGCGCCACCGGTCTTGCCTGGCTTGACCTCGCTGTGCACATGCTGGCGCTCGAACACTTGCCGAGCCAGGTCTGCAAAGCGGGGGTCGAATTTGGCAAACGCATCCAGCACCAGATTCACGGCCGTGGCAAAGTCATAATGTCGCTCGTCCTGGACCACTGGCGCGTAGATGTCGTAGCGGCGCAGTTTTTCCATCCCCAGCAGGCGGGCCTTGAGGCGGAAGAAACGCTGAAAGACCCCCGCGTTGCGGCGGCTGACTTCCAAGAGGGTGTCCACGGCTTCGTCGGGCAAGTGGTTGCTCAGGTTGCGGGCCGAAATGGGCCGCGGATGCCCGCGGATGAGGACTTTCTCGTTGTACCAATCTTGCGTGACGGCCTGGTAGATAGGCGCGATGAGGCCTTTGTCGTTCAGATAGACGTCATACAACACCCGATAGGCGCGCTCGCGCAACTCGGCTCGGGGGCTACGGGCGTAGGTCATCAGTTCGCCCCGGGTGAGTTCCTTGACCTCGCCATCGACCTCCAAGCGAAAGACATAGCGATTGGTCAGGGTGCTGTATGTGGTCAGCAAGGCCCGAATGCCCGACACATCCTTCAGGTTGATGATCTTTTCTTCGGCCTCGCTGCGGGTGTACGGCCGATAGAGCCGTTGTTTTTCTAAGAAGTAGCGGTAGCGCTCGCCGGCCGCGTCCATCAAGCGCCGGGCGGCCTCCTCATCCAAGTTGCGCCACCACAGTTCGAAGAACAGCAAACGGTTGCCGATTTGCGCCATAATTTGGCGCATTTTGCCCAGCATGGCTTGGGCCTGGGGGTTTTGGGTGTCTTCGCTAAAGCGCAGATGCGCGTACGAACCGATGCGCGCGGCTAAATGGTGGATATCTTCCAACTCCTGCAGCCACGCGACGAAAACATCGGCCGCGATGTCTTCACGCAACGCATCGCGATGGGCCTCGAACGCGGCCACTTTGGCATCGAGTTCGGCCAGCGCGGCCTCCCAGGCTTCGTCTGAAGGGAACAGATCGTGCAGCGACCAGGGGCCGACTTGAAACGAAGTCATTGGGTGACCTCCAAGGCAAAAGAAATGGGCACAAGGCAAGCGCGAAGGGACGAAAAAGCACGGCTTGGGCCGTGCTCATCGTTCCCCTCATGAGGCGGGGGAATCGGAAGGTGGCGCGGCCCCATCCTCCTTTTTGGCTTCCTGCTGCTGTCGAAAGTCCACGAAACGATAGCCCACCCCGTGTTCGGTCAGGATGTACTTGGGGTGCGAGGGGTCTTCTTCGATCTTCTGACGCAGATAGTTGATATACAAGCGCACGTAGTGATGCTCGTCGCGGTATTCATAGCCCCAAACTTTGCGCAGCAACTGTTCGTAAGTCAGCACCCATCCCGCGTTCTTCACCAAGTGATAGAGCAGACGATACTCGGTGGGCCGCAGTTTGACGGGTTTGCCGTCGACCCAAACCTGACGACGGGCGAAGTCGATCTTGAGGCGGTCGTCGACCACGACCACATCGCCCATGCCCCCACGCACGGCCTCATAACGACGCAGCACCGCCCGAATGCGGCTGACCAGTTCGCGCGGGCTAAAAGGCTTGGTGATGTAGTCATCGGCCCCCAACTCCAGGCCGCGCACAATGTCCTCCTCTTCCCCTTTGGCCGTGACCATGATGACGGGCACGTCGCTCACTTCCCGAATCAACCGCAGCACCTCGAAGCCATCCATGTCGGGCAGCATGACATCCAACAGCACCAAGTCGGGCAAGTCTTCGCGCACCCGTTTGAGCGCTTCGGTACCGTCGTACGCGGCCAACACCTCGAAGCCGTCATGCTCCAGATTCAAACGGATGAAGTGCACGATGCGCTTTTCATCATCGACCACCAAGATCTTGTAGCGCTTTTTGCGGTTCTCATGCGTCATGATCGCCGTCTCCGGACCCGCGCGCCGGCCGCGCGGGGTGCCTCAATCCCGAATAAAGCCGATGAGTTCTTCTTCTTCGCTGGGCAGCACTTCGATAATGGTCACTCGCGCCAAGGGGATGATGACCTTGTTGACATCGGCCTCCAGATAATGAATGTCTTTGCCCGATTTGCGTCGCGGGTTTTCCACCACGATGATGGTATCTTGGGGCCCTGGGAGTTGCTCCACTTCGCCCATGATGGATTCTTCGTTAGGGATGTGGATCAGCACAGTGACGGGGCTCATGAGACGCTATCCTCCTGCGCCGTGGCTTCGGGCTCACGGCCCGGGGTAGGCAACAGCACTTGGACCTCCAAATCGGCCCACCGCACCCAATCGCCATCGCGCAGGCGTTTGGGCTCGTGGGGATACAAACGCTTGCCATTGACCCAAGTGCCGTTGGTTGAATCCAGGTCGATCAAGTAGAGCCCGCCATGCCGCCATTCTAAGCGGGCGTGTTTGCGCGAAACGTGGCGCGCGCCCAACGACTGAGCGTCCAAATCAGGCTCAAAGTTGGTGGTCGCACGCCCCACGATCCAGGGGCCTGAGCCTTCCAGGGCGATGACGTGGCCGTCGGGCAGCCGCAGGCGCACGCGGTCGCGCGCGGTTCGGCGGGGTTCGCGCGCCGCGCGGGTGGCGGTTTCGCGGCCCAGGGCTTCGCCTTCAACCCGGGCCACCTCCTCCCACAGGGGATACCCGCAACGGCGACAGAACAGCGCGCCAGCCATTTCATGATAGTGGCAATACGGGCATTCCATCCGGCCCACTCCCTACGAACGCTCATTCCGTGCCGTGTATTTGCGCCGCGCCTCATACACATTGGCGGGCAGCATCAACATACGGGTGCCAAACTCTAAGGCCTTCTCGATTTCCGGATCCAAACGCTGGTCGCGGTCCAATTCCATGGCTTTGAGTTGCACTTCCCGGGCCATGCGGGTCATCCCACGGCGGGAGAGGCCCTGGGCCAGATACGAGAGCAATTGCTGGGCCTCTTCGACGCGGCCGTCGCGCCAGGCTTCTCGGCCGGCCATTTGCAGCCGGTACCAGGTCAAGCGCTCCACCGCGTGGCGCACCACCTTAGGCGGTGCATTGCGCGGCCCTTCGCCCACCAACACTTCGAGCCGGAAGGGCTCGGTGTGGGGCGTGCCACGGAAGGGCACGAACTCCAGATGGCCTTCCAGCACGGTCCAACGGGTGTCGGGCGCCACCCCATGCAAAGGCGGGAGTTCGAACTCGGCCAAGGTCAACCAACGCTCGTTTGGCCCCACCGTGCCCATGGCCACTGGCGATTGCACATCCAGGTGCGCGACTTCGGGGCCCATGCGATACAGGGCGTGGATCTTGACGCCCCGGCTCAATTGGAAATGAACGTTCAACTGCCGCACACGGGCGTAATGATAGCGGCGCAAGTGGTCTTGGACCACGGGCTTGGCCGCAGCCAGGCTTTCCAGATAATGGGTCGCGCCGCCGGTCAAACCGGTCAGGCGGTCCAAAAAGGCCTCGTTCCAATCGTCGCCCAAGCCAAAGGCGTCGCAAATGACGCCGCGGCGAGCCCATTGGCGCGCGATGCGCAGTGCGGTGGCCTCGTCGCCATAGGTGCGGCCATCGGTGAAGATCCACACCACGCTGGGGCCGCGGCCTCGGCCCAACGACCCGTCCACCACCCGCAGCGCGTGCGCGATCTCAGTAGCGCCTTGCAGCCGCAGCGCGTTCAGCGCGTGCAAGAAGATGGCCCGCTTGCGCACCGGCGTGGGGCGCAGCAACAACTCGGCCCGATCATCGAACGCCACCAGTCCCAAGCGGTCCGTCGGTCGCAAATGCCGCAGCACTTCTGCCACGACTTCTTTGAGCAGGGACAATTTGCCCTGATGCCGCATCGACGAGGAACGATCAAGCACCAACCACATTTCCAAAGGGCGGGGCTGTCGGGGCGGGGCCCAGGGCGCGCCAATGATCCAAAACGCGTACCAGAGTTGGGGCTCGGCCAAGGGGTGCACCAACGAATGGCTTACCCGCACCCGCAAACGCGGCGAGCGGGCCGCCCCCACCGGCGCGGTGCCTCCCATCTCTTGCGTCTCTGAGGTCTGCTCCAACGCTTGATCGTAGGCCTGCCGCTTTTTGGGGTTGGACAGCACCTCGTAGGCCTGGCGCACCAGCAAGAAGAACTCGTGGGCTTCGGGCGACGGATTGATATCCGGATGCCAGCGGCGCACGGCCTCACGATAGGCCGCCCGGATTTCCTCGGGGGTGGCATGCCGGGGCACACCCAAGATTTCATAGTAGTTGACCGAGCCCAGAGGGACTTCAGACCGTGCCACCGCTCACTCCCCTGATGCGCATCAACTTCGTGTAGCCCGCTTGGTCGGGCGATAGGCGACCACAATGACGGAAATGTTGTCGGGCCCGCCCGCGTCGTTGGCCATGCGCACCAAACGCTGGGCCGCGGCCGAGGGGCTGGAGGCCCAAGCCAGCACTTCTTGGATGGCGTCGTCGGGCACGACATCCCACAAGCCATCGCTGCACAACAGCAACATCATGCCCGGCGCCCAGCGCTCCAGCGAGATGTCGGCCTCGGCCGAGGCGTCGCTGCCCTGGCCCAACGACTTGTACAGCACATTGCGGTGCGGATGCCGCGAAGCCTCCTCGGGCGTCAATTCGCCCAATTCTTCCAAGCGGTGGACCCAAGTGTGGTCTTGGGTCAACAAGCGCAACTCCTGCGTCAGCGGGTTGTAGAGATAGGCCCGACTGTCGCCGATGTGAGTGACAAACAAGCGCTGGTCCAACGCCAGCACCGCGGTCAGGGTGGTGCCACCGCCCGGGGCTTCCTCCAAGACCTTGTCTTGGGCCTGCGCCACCGCGTAATGCAACACCGGGTAAATCTCGGTGGGCGGGGTGCTGCGCAGGCCCCAATGCATGTGGGCGAGCAGATGGTTCCACACATGCCGCGTGAACGCGGCAATGGCCGCTTGGCTGGCGATCTCGCCGTGTAAGTGGCCGCCCATGCCATCCGCGATGACGAACAGCCCTACCGAACGGCTTTGGTAAGTGCCCGCGGCCAGGATGGTGTGCGCGGCGTACAGGGCATCTTCGTTGTGGTCCCGCTGCAACCCCACATGCTGCGCGGTGCCAATCCAAAACTGCGGCGGAAAGCCCAGCGCTTCGGCCGGCCAATTCATCGGCCCCGAGCCCGCGCCCGGCCGCGGGGCGATTTTAGGCCGCGCCTCGGGCGAAGATGTTCCGCTTTCCTCGCCTTCGGCCTCGGCCTCGTCGGCATGTTTTTTCAGGAGCCGCTCCAAGGCTTGCTGCGCCTTGCTGATGAGATCCGCCATAAGGTCTCCTTTATACCTCAAAAGGGAGCGTTATGTCAACGGCAAAGCGTACAACCGGCCATCGAACGCGCCGATATACAACAACGAGCCACGCTCGTTGCGCACCGGCGTGCCGGTGATGGCCCCGCGAGTGCGGAACTTCCAGCGCAGTTGGCCACTGCGTCGGTGCAGGCTGTACACGAATTGGTCTGTGGCGCCGAAATACACGGCCTCGCCGTGCACTAACGCACCGCCGTTGACTTGATGCCCCGTTTGGAATTCCCACTGAACCTTGAGGCGCCGGGTGTTGAGCGCGTAGAACACCCCGTTGGCCGCGCCTACATAGACGACCCCTTCGGTCACCACGGGCCACGAAATCGAAGGGCGACCAAAGCGATGTTTCACCAGCACCCAACCGGTCTCCAAATCCACCGCGTAGAGATGGCCATCAACCGAGGTGAAATAGACCACCCCGTCGGCCACCGCGGGGCGGCAATGGATGCCCCGCCGCGCCCGCACCCGCCACTTTTCGCGGCCATCGGGCGTGACCGCGAAGAAATCACCGTCTTCAGACCCGAACAGCACCAAATGCCCAACCACGATGGGCGAAGAGCGCACCGGCGCGCCGGCCGCGAAGCGCCACAGCACTTGCCCCCGCTGGGTGTGGATGGCGTACAGATAGCCATCGTCCGAGCCCACGAACAAGATGCGCTCGGCATACCAAGGCGATGAATACACCGCGCCGCCCGTGGGAATCTTCCACACCAACGTGGCATCGCGCAGCCGCAGCGCGTAGATGTGCTGGTCTTCAGAGCCAAAGAAGACCAAGCGCCCATCTGTGGCCGGCTGGCTCACCACGCCCCCCCGCGTGGGGAACTTCCAACGCAATTCGCCGTCGCGCGCGTCCAGCGCATAAAGGTTATAGTCATAGGATCCGATCAGCACTGTGTCGCCCACCACCCGCGCGCTGCTGCGGATTTCATCTTCGGTCTCGAAGATCCACGCGGGGCGCACCTCTTGCGCCGCGGGACGCGCGGCCGGCCGCCGCGCGCGGGGGGCGTCGCGCCCCATCAGGCGCGTGCCCTCGGGCATGGCTGCGGTCGCGTCCGCATCGGGCGGCATCGATTGGGTCGCGTCAGGCGTCCACGGCATGGCCGCGGTCGCGTCCGCGTCACCGCTCGCGTCCATGACCTGGGTGGGTTCCCCCGCGAACGTGGGCTCGACGGCCATGGTGGCGTCCCATGCCGCGGTGGCCTCGTTCGCCGCGTCGGCGGGCGGCATGGCTTGGGTCTCTGGCGGGAGGGCGTCGGCGACACCGCTGCCCGCGTGGCCATGTTGCAGGAACGCCTCCAGCGCGGCTTTCATCTCAGCCGCGCTCTGATATCGATCTTCGGGCTTGTAAGCCAAGGCTTTGTAGATGATGCGCTCCAGCGCGGGCGGCACTTCAGGGTTGTATTGGCGAATGGGGCGCTCGTGGAACGAAAACGGCGGTTCTTTGCGCGGGTCTTTCTTGGTCAGCACATGGTGCAACGTCGCCCCCAAGGCATAAATGTCAATTAACGGGGAAAGCACACCGCGATACTGCTCAGGCGGCGCGTACCCCTCGGTGCCGATCATCGTGCCCTTTTGTTCGGGCATGAAAATGCGCGCGATGCCAAAGTCGATGAGTTTGACCTGCTCCTGCGGTGTGATCATCACGTTGGAGGGCTTGACATCGCGGAAAATGATGGGGCGCGTCGCGTGGGTGTGCAAATAGTGCAGCACATCCGCCAATGCAATGGCCCAGCGCACGACCTTGTCCACCGGCAAAAAGCCCGGCGTGCTGCGCACCAATTGGTCCAATGTATGGCCGCGAATGTATTCCAACACCAAATAGGCTCGGTCGCCCGCGGAGAAGTAGTCATACACCGCGGGAATGGCGGGATGGGCCAACTGGGCCAACAAATGGGCCTCGCGCTCGAACGCGCGCAACACGTGGTCCTTGAGCCGGGGGTTGGTGATGGTCATTTCCTTGACCGCGACCAGCCGCTCAATGCGCGGGAAGTGCAGGTCGCGCGCCAAGTATACGGTGCTCATGCCACCTGAGCCCAGCACCCGACGAATCTCATAGCGACCGAGCAGGCGAGTACCGGCCGAGAGAATCGGCCGCTGCGCGGCCGACGCCGCAGACGAAGACGACGAAGACGAACGCGGTTGGCTCAGCGGTGCCTCCTTCCACAACCCCGACGAAAATGGTACCGTCCATTATACCCCTTTTTGGCGCCATCCGGCCGAATTCCACCGGAACACGCGCCCGCTGCAGATGAAACGCCACAACGAGCGGGCCTTGCCGCGCGAGGCCGCATTCCCCTCCTGCCTGCTCAAAGCCACTGGTATAATCACGCGGCTTGTCATTCTCATGCCCAACGAGAGGAGCCGCATGGAGGCGTTGTCTTACCGAGGTCGCCTGGCCAACGGGTTGTTGGTGGTGCTCAAAGAGATCCACACCGCGCCCGTCATCAGCCATTGGATTTGGTATCGCGTGGGCTCGCGCGACGAGGTGCCCGGCCGCACGGGCATTTCCCACTGGGTGGAGCACATGCTGTTCAAAGGCACGCCGCGCTACCCCGCCGGCGTGTTGGACAAGGCCATTTCGCGCGTGGGCGGTTCGTGGAACGCGTTCACATATCTGGACTGGACCACCTTCTTCGAGACGTTGCCCGCTCAGGAAATCGACCTGGCCCTTGACCTGGAAGCCGACCGCATGGTCCATGCCCGCTTCGACCCCGAGGAGGTGGAATCGGAGCGCACGGTGATCATCTCAGAGCGGCAAGGCGATGAGAACGAGCCCCTCTTTCGTTTGGGGGAAGAAGTGCAGGCCGCGGCCTTTCGCGTGCACGCGTATCATCACGAAATCATCGGCGACATGGCCGACCTGCGTACCATGACCCGCGACGACCTCTATCGCCATTATCGCACGTATTACATCCCCAACAACGCGGTGCTGGCCTTGGCCGGCGACTTCGATACCCAAGACATGTTGCGGCGCATCGAGCGCTATTATGGCCCCCTGGAGCCCGGCCCTGAACCGCCGCGCCTGCGACGCCCTGAGCCGCTCCAAACGGGCGAACGCCGCGTCGTGGTCGAAGGACCAGGCGAAACCACGTATTTGCAAATCGCGTTTCGCGCCCCGCGCGCCGCGGACCCGGACTTTTGGCCCTATCTTTTGGCCGATAGCCTGCTGACAGGGCCTTCGAACCTCAACTTTTTCGGCGGTGGCCTCTCGAATCACACCTCTCGGCTCTACCGGGCCTTGGTCGAAACCGGCTTGGCCGTGTCGGTCTCAGGAAGCATTCAAGCCACGCTGGACCCTTATCTCTACTGGCTCACCATCGTGGTGCACCCCGACCACACCCCCGAACAAGTGCTGCAAGCCGTCGAAGACGAAATCCACCGCCTGCAAGACGCGCGCGTCGACGCGGCAGACTTGGCGCGCGCGCTCAAGCAGGCCCGCGCTTTGTTCGCGTACAACAGCGAAAGCATCACCGGCCAGGCCTTTTGGCTGGGCTACAGCGAGATGCTGGCCGACGCCGAATGGGCCCGTTCCTACCTCGCCCGGCTGGCCGAGGTCACGCCGGAGGACGTGCAGCGCATCGCGCAGACCTACTGGCGGCCGCAAAAGCGGGTGGTGGGTTTATACCTCCCCCAAGGGTAGCCCCGCGCCCGGCCAGCCGCGCGCTTGCCAAGTGAAATACAGGGCCACGCCGCCCGCCACCGACGCGTTGAGAGATGTCACCCGGCCCCGCATGGGCACATACACCCGTGCGTCGCACTTCTGACGCACCAAACGCCGCAGTCCCGCGCCTTCACTGCCCACCACCCACGCCAGGGGCCCGCGTAAGTCGACCTGGTGGATGGGCTCCGCGTCTGGGCCGGCCTCCAAGCCATACACCCACACGCCCATGGCCTTCAGCGCGGCAATGGCTTGGGCCAAGTTCTCGGGCGCGATGAGCAGGTGCTCGGCCGCGCCCGCGGAGGTGTGCACCACCGTGGGCGTCACGCCCACGCGGCCCCGCTTGGGGATGATCACCCCATGCACGCCCACCGCGTCCGCGGTGCGCAGCAAGGCCCCGAAGTTGCGCGGGTCTTGAATTTGATCCAAAATCAGCACCAGCGCGGGCTCGGGCGCTTCGGCGATGCGCTGACGGATGGCCCCCAGGCTGGAATAGGGGTACGGCCCAACTTCCAACGCCAAGCCTTGATGATGACCACCCCGCGCGGCCAAGCGCAAGGTTTCTTTGGGCACTTCTTTGACGGGAATGCGCCGGGCACGAGCCAAACGCTCGGCCCGTACTCGGTGTGGCGAGCGGGAGCCCATTTGCACCCACAAACGCTTGGCGCGGCGGCGGCCGGCGCGCAGGGCCTCGCACACCGCGTGCGGTCCATACAGCCATTCGGTCATGGCGCGTTTCCTCCCGTTTCGAGGCGTGTCTCACCAGCACGACGACGAGAACAACCAGCCCCGGCCACGCGCCATGCACCGATTTGGAAGGAACTCACGCGGCCGACTTGCGCCGCCATACACTGCCGTGCGGGGTGTCTTCCACCTGAATGCCCAACTCAGCCAAACGGTCGCGAATGCGATCCGCGAGCGCGAATTGGCGGGCCTTTCGGAGTTCGGACCGCACCTCCAGCAACAACTCCACCAAAGGTGCGATGTCGCCGTGCCGCCCGTCGGTGGGGGTCAAGTGCAAGCCGAAAACCTCTTCGGCCAGGCTGCGCAAAGTGGCCTGGGCCGCGGCCAATTGCTCCTGGGTCGCCCCCGCATCGCGGGCCTGGTTGATGGCCCGCACCAGGTCGAACAAGTGGCCCAGCGCGACCGCAGTGTTGAAGTCGTCATCCATGGCGGCTTCAAAGCCTTGCACCGTGGCCTGACGCTGAGCCTCCAAGGCCTGCAAAACGGCCTCGGCCGCGCCCCGAGCCTCGGGATACGCAGGCCGCATGGCCCCCCGCAGCCGTTCCAAGGCCCGCTGGGCTTGCTCCAAGCGCGGGGTGTCATAGTTGATCGGGCTGCGGTAATGCGCTTGCAACAACAGCATACGCAGCAGATCGGGCTCATGCTGGGTCAAGAAATCGTCCACGGTGATGAAGTTGCCCAAGGACTTAGACATCTTCTCCCCGCGCACCAAGAGCATGCCGTTGTGCACCCAATAGCGCACAAAGGGCTGCTTTCCGGTGTAGCACTCGCTTTGGGCGATTTCGTTCTCGTGATGGGGGAAAATCAGGTCGCGGCCACCGCCGTGGATGTCAATCTGTTCGCCCAAATGATGCAGGTTCATGGCAGAGCATTCAATATGCCAGCCGGGGCGCCCCGGCCCCCAGGGGCTATCCCACGCGGGTTCACCCGGCTTCGAGGCCTTCCACAAGGCGAAGTCCGCGGGATGGCGTTTGCGCTCATCCACCTCGACGCGCGCGCCGGCCAGCATGTCCTCCAATTTGCGGCCCGAGAGTTTGCCATAATCGGGGTCTTTGGTCACGTCGAAGTACACATTGCCGTCCACCACATACGCATAGCCTTTGTCGATCAGGCCTTGCACCATGCGAAGGATCCAATCGATCTCGCGCGTGACCCGGGGTTGCACGGTGGGCCACAAGACGCCCAGGTCGCGCATGTTCTGCTCAAAGGCTTGAATGTAGCGCTCGGCCAACGCTTGCGGGTCCTCCCCCAGTTCGCGGGCCCGCTGGATGATTTTGTCGTCCACATCGGTGTAGTTCATCACGTGCCGCACTTGGTAGCCTTTGTACTCCAAGTAGCGCCGAATGATGTCATACACCAGCAGCGAGACCCCATGCCCCAGATGGGCTTTGTCGTATACGGTGGGGCCGCAGACGTACATGCGCACTACGCCGGGCTCTAAGGTCTGGAAGGGTTCTTTGCGGCGGGTGAGGGTGTTGTAGATGCGCAGGCTCATGCACTCTTCCTCCCTGGCTGCGCGGGCCGGGCAAAGACGATGCGCCCACCGGTGGTTTGCAGCACTTTGGTGATTTGCACATCGGCCTTGGAGCCGATCAAATCGCGGCCGCCTTCGACCACCACCATGGTGCCGTCGGGCAAAAAGCCCACGCCCTGATCTGGGCTTTTGCCCACTTGAGTAATGGAAATGGTGAGGCGCTCACCAGGCAACACAGGCGGTTGCATGATTTTGGCCAAGTCGTGAATGTTCAGCACTTGCACCTGGTGTAAGCGGCCGATCTGGGTCAAGTTGTAGTCGGTCGTGAGCACCTGCGCGCCCAAGCGTTGGGCCAAGGCGATGACCTTGCGGTCGACCTCTTTCTCGTCGGGCACATCCATGTCGGTGATGCGCACCTCCACCGCGGGAATGCTTTGGAGTTCCCGCAGCATATCCAGACCCCGCCGTCCACGGCGGCGTTTGTCGCCGTCCAGGGCGTCGGCAATGCCCTGCAATTCGGTCAAAATAAAGCGCGGGACCAACAACGTGCCCTGCAAGAAGCCCAAGCGGGCCATGTCCACAATGCGACCGTCGATGAGCGCGCTGGTGTCCACCACGTATACCCATGGTTGTTGGGTCGGTGCGGCCGCGCTGGGTTGGCCCAGGCGGCGAAACGCGGCCATGAAGGCGGCCAAGTCGTTTTGCCGCGCCACGAAGATGAACGCGCCCAAGTAGGCCAGCATCAGATGCGTGGCCAAGGTCACGGTTTCGCTCAACGGCGAGGGCAAGAGCCGCAACGGCACGCTGAGCAGCGACGACACCATCAACCCCAAAGTCATGCCCAAAATGCCGGCCCATACCGTCTGGGCGGGGAGTTCCACAATGCGGCGCCGGATGTAATTCAACGGCGGCAACACGATGTAGGGCGTCAACACCAAACCCACCAACGCGCCCAAGAGGGCATATAACACAATGGCATACTTCTCGGGGTACGCTCCCAGAAAGGCCAGGGTGCGCCCCAGGGCCACGCCCAACCAGCCCAGCAGGAACATGCCCAAGAGGCGCAAGAAGAGATGTCCACCGCGTTTCATGCCAATCACTCCCTTCCCGGTGGCGACAACGCTCCGGGTCGGAAGACATTATAGCCGAATTACGCCGGGTTGCCAACACCTGCGGGGCGCGCCACGCTGGGCCCCCACCGAGGACCACGAACAGCCGCGGATGCCGTAGCGGCAAAGCGCTGGCCAGCCCGGCGGCCGTGGGGGGCAGGGGCCGCGCGGAAGCCGCGCCCAAGGGAGAACACGCTCTCCCCCTGTGTTCTCCGTGTCTCCGTGTGAGATCAGCAGGCAGCATGTAGGGGCGATCCGGCGGGTCGCCCGAGGGCGGGCGCGGGTAGGGGCACCCGGCCGCGTGCCCAGGGGCAAGGCATTGCCGCGCCCTGTGGCCGTATGCCCAGCGGCCGCGCGGCGTGGCCCGGCCAGGGGGGATCCCCCTCCCCAACCCCTCCCCCTTCGTAAAGGGGGAGGGGCTATACGGATCCGACACGCGCCTCACGCGAACTATCTCCCCCCTTCCCCTACGAGGGGAAGGGGGGACCAAGGGGGGATGGGGTCGACGCGTTGGAAGCAGGTAGGGGCACGCGGCGGCGTGCCCAGGGACAAGGCCCTGCCTCGCCCGGCGGCCGTGCGGGGGAAGGGGCGACCCGGACGCGCGATCCGCTCTTGGGCATGCGTTGGTGCGATCTCGCGCCCCAACGCGACCCAGAGCGCACCTTCCACAACTCCACAACGGCATCCTCGCCCAAAACCGCAGTTCGCGGTAAAATGGTTCCCCGAGCCGTGGTCGCCCATGGCCCGAGCCTCGTGGTTTGGGAGAAGACAATTTGAGCACTGCGCCCTTTCTCACCCTGGTTCAAGAAGCCCTGGCCGAGGTCGAAGCCTTGCTGGCCGCGCAGGCCGACGGGTATCATCCTGACCTGCGGGCCGCTTTGCACCATTTGTTGGCCGCGGGCGGCAAACGCATTCGCCCCACTGTGGCGTTACTGATGGGGCGGCTGCTGGGCGCACCCCATGACCGACTGATCATCTTGGCTGCCGCGCTGGAAATGCTGCACACGGCCACCTTGGTGCACGATGACCTGATCGACGGCGCATTGCTCCGCCGAGGTATGCCCACCCTGAACGCCCAATGGTCGCCCGCGGCGACAGTGCTCACCGGCGACTTTCTCTTTGCCCGCGCCGCGCTGCTGGCCACCAACACCCAGTCTTTACATGTGATGCGCCTATTCACCCAGACCCTGGCCGTCATCGTGGACGGCGAGATTCGGCAACTGTTCGAAGGGGGCGCATACACTTCAACCGACCAATACGAGCACCGCATTTACGCCAAAACCGCTTCCATGTTCGAATTGGCCACCGCGGCCGCGGCCACCTTGGCCGGCGCGGAGCCTGAGTCCCCTCTTTACGAGGTTGCCCGACGCTACGGCTATCACATCGGCATGGCGTTTCAAATCGTAGACGACATCTTGGATTATCAAGGCGACAGCCGGCAAGTAGGCAAGCCCGTAGGAAACGACTTGCGCAACGGCTTGGTCACCCTGCCCGCGCTGGTGTACATGGAACGCCACGGCCACGATCCAGACCTCCAGGCCGTGTTGCAGAACGGCGGCCTGTATGACGCCCAGCGTCTGGACGCGCTGGTGCGCCGCATCCGCGAAAGCGGCGCTTTGCAAACCGCGGCCGAAGCCGCGCGACGACACATTGCCGCGGCATTGGACGCGCTGCAAGACCTGCCCTCAGGGCCCGAACAAGAAGCCTTGGCCGCGCTGGCCCGTTATGTGATCGACCGGGAATTTTAGCCACCGCGCGACCATGGCCGTTCGCGGCTGGGCATCCATCTCCGCTTTGTGCAAGGAAGGCCTCATGGTTCCCGACACTTCACCTACCCTAACCGACCGGGCCCGCCGGGTATTCGCCGGCCTGCTGAATTGGTGGGCCGATTTCTTTTTGCGGCTGGGCTTGCATCCGAACATGATGACCCTTACAGGCGTCGCGGGCAACTTCGTGGCCGCGTACTTTCTCTCACAAGGGAACTGGCGCTTGGGCGGCGCGGGTGTGGTCTTTATGGGCGCGTTCGACGCGCTGGACGGCGCGATGGCCCGACGCCGTGGCGAGAGTTCGGCCTGGGGCGCGTTCGTCGATTCGGTCTCCGACCGCTATTCGGAACTGGCGATTATGTTCGGCCTGCTGTGGTACTTTTCCCAGCAAGGCGACGCGTGGGGCGTCGCCTTGGCGTATCTGGCCGCGGCCGGCTCGGTCTTGGTCTCTTATGTGCGGGCCCGCGCCGCGTCTTTGGGATGGGACATCAAGATCGGCCTGCTTTCGCGCTTTGAGCGCTATTTGGTGTTGGCACCCACGCTGGTCTTGGGGTGGCCCAAGGTCGGGTTGACCATCATCGCGGTGGGCGCGCACTTCACCGCGCTGCAGCGCATCGCGTACATGCGGCGGAAGGCCCGCGCGGCCACACGGCCCGACGCATAGCATCCCCCAACCCTCGCCCCCAACATCAAAGCCGAGCCTTTTTTCAGGAGAGTGCCCCGTGGAATGGCAAATCGGCCCCTTCGTGATTCGAGCCTACGGCGTGATGATCGCGCTGGGCCTGTTCGCGGCGGCTTGGTTGGCCGCCTCTGAAGCGCGACGGCGCGGCCTCAACCCAGACTTGGTGTGGGATGCGCTGCCATGGCTGACCTTGGGCGGCATCGTGGGCGCTCGCGTGTGGCACATCCTCACCCCGCCCGCCTCGATGCGCATGCAAGGGATTACCACGGAATATTACCTCACGCACCCCCTCGAGGCCATCGCCATCTGGAAAGGCGGCTTGGGCATGCCCGGCGTGGTGATCGGGGGCGCCTTGGCGCTGTGGTTCTACACCCGCCGCCGCGGGTTAGATTTTCGCGTTTGGCTCGATCTGGTGGCCCCCGCGCTGCCCTTGGGGCAGGCCATCGGCCGTTGGGGAAATTATTTCAATCAGGAACTCTACGGCAAGCCCACGGACCTGCCGTGGAAACTGTACATCGACCCTGCGCACCGACTGCCCGGTTATGAAGACGTGGCCTACTATCACCCCTTGTTCGCGTACGAGATGCTGTGGAACCTGCTGAACATGGCCGTGCTGCTGTACATCGGCCGCCGCTGGGCCAAGCGTCTGCTGCCGGGCGATTTGTTCTTGCTTTATCTGGCCATTTACGGTTTTGGGCGCTTCTGGCTCGAGTTCCTGCGCTTGGACATTTCGCCCGTGGTAGGGTTGAACGTGAACCAAACCCTCATGGCCGCGGTCACGGTGGGTTCACTGGGGACGCTCTACCTGCGGCACCGTCGCGCGGCGGCCTCATCACCGCCGAACGAACCACCCACCTCCACCCCGCGCAAACGGCGCAAGAAACGCAAGAAGCGCTAACGCCCACCGGCGGCAACACGCCGATCACGCTACATCGCTGCTTTGGGGCGCTCGGCTCGCGCGTCGCGCGCGGACGGGATGGCCAGCCGAGCGCCGTTGGTTCGCCCCGCGACCGCCGCGCGCCGCGGGGCGCGCCTTCCCTGGGGCCGCGCGCGGCACGGCCGTGATCACGGCCGCGTCGCCCAAAACACGCCCAAGCCAATGAGCACGGCGCCGACCCAAAACGCGGGCGTCAAGGGTTCGTGCAAGAACCACGCGCTGAGCAACGTGCCGACCACGGGCTGCGCAAAGAACGTCAGCCCAGCCACGCCCGCGGGCAAGCGCGCGAACGCGTAGTTCCACAGCGCCATAGCCAACGCGGTGGAACCGAAGCCCACGAACAGCACGCCGGCCACCACCCCACGGGTCACCGGCCCTCCCAGGCCATAGACGGCCAATTCATACGCGCTCAGAGGCGCAGCCAGCAAAAGGCCGCCCAAGAACGTTCCCACACTGACCCATAACAAATCGTGCTCCCGCGCCAGGCGGCCCACCAACACCGAATACAGCGCCCAAGTCAGCGCGGCCAGGGCCAACAGCACATTCCCCCAAAACAAGGTGGCGTCCAGCCGGGCTTGCCGCGGGTCCACCACCACCAGCACGCCCGCGGTAGCCAAGGCCAGCGCGGCCCACCGCCGGGCTGGGATGTGCTCGTGCAGTACCCAACGGGCGAACAAGAACACGAACGCGGGGGTGGCCGTGGTCACCAGTGCGCCATTGGCCGCAGTGGACCAATGCGTGCCCACGAACTGCAGGCTCAGCGAAAGGCCATAACCCACCGCGCCCACGGCCAAAATCGCCGGCCATGCCTCGCGGCGGGGGTGGGGCCGCCCCCGCAAGAACGGCGCCAGCGCGATCATGCCCAAAATCAGCCGCGCGGCCAGCAAAGTCAACGGCGGCACGACGCCCATGACCGCTTTACTGACCACATACATCGCGCCCCAAATGGACGCGGCCGCTGTACCGGCCAACAAGGCCGTGTGATCCAGCCGTTGTGGTAGGATTGAGGACATGGCGGCTCCTCCTGAGTCCATCGCGGCAGTGGTGTTGGCCGCAGGATGCGCGACCCGCATGGGGTGCTCCAAACTGACTTTGCCGTGGGGCACCGAAACGGTGATCGAGCGCGTGGTGCGGACCTTGCTCACGGCCGGCTGCGCGCCAGTGGTTGTCGTTACTGGCGGCTGGCGCGCCGAGGTCGAAGCCGCACTGCGCGACTGGCCGGTGCGTTGTGTGTACAACGCGGCCCACGCGGACGGCGCGATGCTGCGCTCGTTGCAGCATGGCCTCGCGGCCCTGGATGCCGAACCGCAAGTGGCGGCCACCCTGGTTGCGTTGGGCGACCAACCCCTCATTCCGGCCTCGGTGCCGCGCGCGCTGACGGCGGCCTGGCGCCGCGCGCCGCAAGCCTTGTGGCATCCCGTCCATCGCGGGCGGCGGGGGCATCCTTGGCTGCTACCGCGCACCTATTGGCCCGCACTGCTCGCCCAACCGCCGACCCGCCCTTTGCGCGCCGCGCTGCAGCGGCTCTCTGCCCCTCAGCGACGCTTGCCCGTGCCCACGCCGGCCATCCACTGGGACCTGGACACGCCCGCGGACTACGCGGCCCAGCGTCCGTCCTGAGCCACCTTAGGGGCACGCATTGCGCAAATGCTCCTCATAAGTGCGCGCGAACCGATGGCGCCCCGAACCATCGCACGCGGCCCGAAAGTACAAATAATCCACCGCGGCAGGCTCGGCCACGGCTTGCAAAGCCCGCACCTCAGGGTTGCAAATGGGCCCCGGTGGCAGGCCGGGCTGCAAATACGTGTTGTATGGCGACGGCACGCGCAAATCTTCGGCCGTCAAGGGGGCTTTCCACCACGTCGTACCGGTCCAACCAAGCGCGTATTGCACCGTTGGATCCGCGGCCAACGGCATGCCCGCGGCCAACCGATTGAGGAAGACCGCGGCAATGAGGGGCATCTCCTCGGGCACCACGGCCTCACGCTGCACGATTGAGGCCAAAATCAGGCCCTCGTAGGGGGTGAGCCCATGCGCTGCCCAGGCCTGGGCCCAGGCCGGGTTCCAATGAGCCCGAAACCCAGCGACCAAACGCTCGGCCACCATGGCCGCGGAGGCGTCGCGGGGCAGCGTGTATACGCCGGGGTAGAGGAAACCCTCCAGGCTGGCCTCGGGGGGCACGGGGATGGGCACCTCGTACGGCAACGCCCGGTCGGTGGCTTGCAGAAAATCGGCAGGGGAAAGGGCGGTAAGGCCCGCGTCGGCCAGCGCGGCCGCGATCTCTTCCCGCCGCCAGCCGGGCAGGACGCCCAACTTGGCCTCGGTCGCGGGCGGAATTTGCAGCGCGGCCGCGAGTTCCACTGGGGTCATGGCCGGGCTTAGGGGGAACTTGCCTGCTTGCAAGCCCCGATCGCCACCCGTGTAGAGCAAATAGGCCCGCAGCGCGGCCGGGTTGCGCACCAGGCCCGCCGCGTGCAAACGAGCCAGGACACTGTCGACGGGTTCGCCCGGCTGCACCTCGAAGACCATCGTCGCACCGTTGGGGTCGGCCGCGCGGGTGAGCGACGGCGCGTACCACGCCAATTGCAGGCTCAAACGCCACACTTGGGGCATGGACCAATGCGCCGCGGGCGGGCCGAACGTGGTCACCGCCCAAAAGGGGACCACTACGGTGGCCACGACCCAGGCGCTCAGCAAACCCAGCCCCAAAGCGCAGCCCAGCGCACGGCGTACGGGACGCGTCACGGCCACGGCACATCCTCGGGCGGGGGGCGATCAGGCTCTGGCGGCGGATGCTGGGCATTCAAAAACGACTGCAGCAACAGGGCCGCGGCCGCGGCGTCGACGCGTTCGTGCTCCCGGCCCCGGCGCCGCGTGCGGGCCCAAACGCGACGCGCGGCTTGCGTCGTGCCGGTTTCATCCCACAGCACCACGGGCAAGCCGCTGAGCCGGCGCAAGTGGCGGGCCAAATTGCGCGCGCGGCGGGCCTGCAACGTGGTGGGGCGTCCCTCCACGTCGGTGGCCAAGCCCACAACGATGGCGCCAACCCCAAGTTCGCGCGCCACCTGGACGATGGCCTCGGCGTCCGCGCGCTGCGAACGATGGGGCAACACCCGTAAGGGCCGCGCGATGCGCCCCGTGGGGTCGCTCACGGCCAGGCCCAAATACTTTTCGCCGGGGTCGACGGCCAGATAGCGGGTCGGGGTCGGTTCGTTCATTCGTCGAACAGCACCGTAGGTTCCGCGTAATAACGCACAGCCTTGGCCCGCAGGCGCTCCGCCAGCCAGGCTTGCAAGCGCCGGTTCTTTTCGTCCAGCGGGCGGTCGGCCTCCAGTTCTTCCAACGGATAGTGTAGCCGCAGTGCGCGCGGGGTGATTTTGAAGCGAGTCAGGCCGGCCGGGAATTTGTATCCCTGCCAGGCCACTTCTAACACCTGCTCGACCTGAAAACGGGGGAACAAAACCAGACCGGCCCAGCGAGGATAAGAATGCGCCACGTCGGTGGCGCGCCGCAGGCCTGTGCGGTCCGCGTGACCTCGGCGCAGGTACGCGTCCACCACCCAGGTCAGTTCTTGCAGCCAGGCGACCAAGTCCAAATTGCGCCGCGGGGCCCACAGATATTGGCCATCGGGCAGGGCCAGCAACAACAACGCCTCTTGCGCGGCCAAGCGGGCTTCGCCTTCGTCGTACGCGATGGGCGTCAAGCGGCGGCCCAACGCGGTCTCGATCTCCGCGCGCAACGCGGTCGGTTCCAAGCCCCAGACCACATGATTCCACGAGAACACCTGCACCGCGCCCGAAGTGGCCTCGACCACCTGCACGAGCACATGGGGCAGGCCCATGAGACGGCACGCGGTGGTGCGGTTCGCGCCGTCGAGCACCATGTAGCGCGTTGGATCCTGCGGAAAGGGCATCACCACGGGCGGATCGCGAAATACGCCGACCTGCCGAATGCGCCGGATCAGGGGGTGCGTGCGGCTCTCATCCGCGTGCTCATGCGGCACCAGTTGTTCGGTGGGCACAATGCG
>CAYUOX010000041.1:0-54913 GCA_964446575.1 uncultured Anaerolineaceae bacterium
GCGGCCACCTGCCCAAACGCGGCTCTGCCCCGTGCACCCGCATTAAACGCCAACGCCCCGCTGTGCCGTGTGCGACCCCGGATTTGCGCCTATCCAGGCAGGTGGGAGCCTGCCCGAGGGTTCGGCCTTGGCTTGCGCCTATCGCGTCCCCACTCGGGATACCCGGCTCCCTCTTGGATAAGTTGGGCCAAATCCGGTTCCCGCGCATCACGAACACAGCAGGGCACTTTCTTTATACCACAAATTCGGCCCTCAGCGCGCGCATTTGCCCACGGTCGAGTCCTCACAAACGCCCGCCCCAGGGCGCCCCCCAATGCCGCGGCAGCGGCGGCACCGGCGGAGTCAACGACGCGGCCACGGCCAAACTGCGAATCGGATCCGCCACCCCCACCTGTTGAATGTGGTCCAACAGTTCATCCAGAACCGCCAAAGACCACGAATTGGAATGCACCAACACGATGTCCCCCGGCTGGATGAGAGGAATGTGCCGCCGCAAATCGTCCAAAATGACGCTATACAAAGGCTCGCGCAGGCCCGCGGCCGCATCCCCCTTGGGCAGATGCGGCGCGACAACGCCCATGTCGTCCCAAGTCCACCACACATGATGATAGCCCAAATCGCGCGACACCTTGATCACGCGTGCCAGGTTGTCGCCCGCGCCAAAGGGGATGCGAAAATAGGGGAACTCGGCCTTCATCCAGCGCACATAGTCGCGCCCCAAATGCTGGGCCAACATTTCCTCAAAGCCCAGCAGTTGTTCTTCAATCTCCTTTTCGCTCAAATGCGTGAAATACGGATGCGTGGCGGAGTGATTGCAGATGATGCCGCCCACCTCGACCAGGCCTTCCAGCAAGTTCTCGCCATCAGCGTTGGCCAGGCTGGGCAACGCCCGCCCCACCGCGAAAAAAGCAATGGGCACCTGGCGCCGAATGATGGCCCGCGCCATGTCCGCGAACGTGCTGGAATAGCCATCGTCGGTGGTCACCAACACGCCAAAGCGCGGATCGATCGCCTCGACGGCCCAGGCGCCGGTCCAGCGGCGCCGCGTCGGCCATGGAGACGGGAACAGCCACCCCAGCGCGCCCAGGCCCACGAGTTTGAGGAAATCCCTACGGGTGAGGCGTTGGGCTGAGGTCATGGCTCGGCTCCGTTTCCGTGGGCGTTGGGATGGGCAAACCCACCCCTTGCAAGATAAAGGTCACATAGGCGCGCGCGCCCTCGGGGTTGAGATGCGCGGCGTCGTAATAAAACCATTCGTCCAAATGGGGCGTGGCATACGCGTTCCAATCCAGCAAAGTGGCCTGCGGCCAACGCGCGACCCCTTCGGCAAGGCGCTCATTCGACAAGGGCGCCCACCGAATAGGGCTGCGCACGTTAACGAAGTATACCCGTTCCACGCCCAAATCCAGCAATGTCTGCATCACTTGGTCGAAGGTTTCGGGGGCAAAGGGTCCGTTGGTGCCTGTGTGAATCACCACCACCGGCGCCAGATGCCCTTCCGCGGCCAAATCGGGCAGCACTGGCAAGAAGTGCACCAGCCGGAGATTCTCTTCGGCCAGCATATAGAACCGCTCCGCGGGCAGCACCTCCTCCCACGCCTGGCGCGTGCCTGCCATAATCGAATCGCCCAGCAGGGTGAGCCACAACCCTTGGGGAAGCGGTGTTGGCGTAGGGGCAGCCGGGGTGGCGTTGGGGGACGAGGCTCCGCGCGGGCCCGCGGGCGTTGCGGTCGCGACTGGCTGCACGAGCCGCGCCGCGGTGGCCTGCCGCGTTGGGGTTGGCTGAGGCGCCGCGGTCGCGGTGGGACCGGGGGTCCCATACACCGCGGCGCGGGCTTGGGCTTGCACTTGGCTGCGCTGGGCTTCCAGCCGCGGCACAGCAACGACCAAAGACGCGGCCCAAACAGCCACGATCCCCGCGGTCAAGGCACGGCGCCCGCGCGTCGCGGTCCAAGTCCGCCACCAGGCGCGCACCCCGCGAGTCCGAATGGGGTGTTCCACCCAGCGATAACTGATCTCCGCGACTGCGGCCGTGGCCAGAAAATGCGCACCCGCGCACGCGAGGCCCGACCACGGGCATTCCTGCCCTGGCCGCCAGAGCACGATGAAAGGCCAATGCCACAAATAGAACGCATAACTGCGGGTGCCCAGCCACACCAACGGACGCCAACCAAACACCCGGCCCAAAAGGGTCGTGCGCACGGTAGCGCCGCTAAGCACTGCGGCCGTGAGCACCGCGGTGAGGGCGAAGCCCCCGCGATAGAGCAATGGACGAAATTCGTCCAACGCGTGATACGCGTACAGCAGGCCGCCCAGGGCCGGCCAAGCCCAAAAATCAGCCCAGCGGGCCGCGCGCGGCCACGCGCCCGGCGGCCAGACCACGGCCAACCACGCGCCAATGGCAAACCCTGCCGCGCGGGTGTCGGGCGCGTAATACACGCGTGCGGGGTCGGCCAGCGGATCGTACAGATGGGCCATCCACCACGTCGAAGCCAAGGCCAGGCCGGTCAACGGCAGCAGCAAACGCTTTTGGCGCGCGGGTTTTTGCACCCGCAAAAGCCGCAGCCACGCCCACAACAGCAAGGGCCAAGCCAGGTAAAACTGCTCTTCGACGCCCAAAGACCAGAGATGCTGCAGCATGGGCGGGCGGCCGAAGCGCTCGAAATAAGGCACTTGACGCACAATGTAGAGGATGTTGGTCACATACACGGCCGCGGCCGGCCAATCTTCGCGCAATCGCGGCCAAGCATCGGGCGCCCACCGCGCGGCCAACAAAGGCACCACCGCGAGCAGCAGCCACAACGCGGGCCACAACCGCCGCGCGCGGCGCAGCCAAAAGCGCTTGAGATCCAAGCGCGCGGTGGCCGCGTATTCTCGCAGCAGCAGCGCGGTGATCAAATAGCCCGAAAGCACAAAGAACGTCTCAACCCCTAAGAAGCCCCCCGCGGCCCAGGGATACCCCAAATGGTACACGAATACGGCCAGCACGGCCAGCGCGCGCAAGCCGTCCAAACCGGGCATGTAGGGCAGGCGAGGCGAAGACGCGGACCGGGTCATGAGGCAGCGCTCGCGGCCTGAAGAGTAGCGCGCAGCCCTTGTGCCAAAGACACGCGCGCGCGAAAGCCGAGTTCCTCGGCCGCGCGGCGGGGGTCCCCCACCGAATGGCGAATGTCGCCGGGCCGAGGCGGTGCGAACTGCGGCTCGGGCGCCTTGGGGAAGAACCGGTACAGTTCGGCCAGCAAGTCGAGCACACGGACCCCTTGGCCGGAGCACACGTTGTACACCCGGCCGGGCGCTTGAGGCGCTTGGGCCGCGGCCAAGAGCGCATCGACCACGTCGCGCACGAACACGAAATCGCGCGTTTGATGACCGTCGCCATAGATCACCGGCGGCCGGCCTGAGCGGAGCCGTTCCACAAAACGCGGAATCGCGGCTGCGTAAGGGCTGTCGGCCCGTTGCCGCGGGCCATATACATTGAAGAAGCGCAAGGCCACCGTGGGCAACCCCATCTGGGTATAGGCTTGGGCCAACGCTTCGTTGGCGATCTTGCTGGCCGCGTAAGGCGACTGCGCGCGCGGGGGCAGGTCTTCGTGCAAGGGCAGCGTCGTGTGCTGGCCGTACACGGCCGCGCTGGAGGCCAACACGACCCGCTGCACCCCTGCCTGCCGCGCGACTTCGAGCACCTGGGCGGTGCCTTGGGCGTTGATGTCCAGGCAGACCAGCGGGTGAGCGATGGAGGCCGGCACAGAAACAAACGCGGCCAGGTGAAAGACGAGGTCCACCCCCGCGGTCAGGCGCGCCAACACGCCGGGGTCACGGATGTCGCCCTGCACCACGGTGAGGCCAGGGTGCGAACGCCACGCGGCCAAATTCTCGGCCCGGCCAGTCGAGAAATCGTCCAACACGACGACCTGCACGCCCCGGGCCAGCAAGGCCTCGACCAAGTGCGATCCAATAAACCCCGCGCCACCGGTGACCAATGCGCGCCGCATCAATGCCCCCGAAAACCCAGCACCGCGGCCACCGTGCGCAGAATGATGAGCAAGTCCAGGGGGATACTACGGTGCTTGATGTAATACAAATCATATTCCAATTTGCGCACGGTGCCCTCTAAGTCGGCCACATAACCGTGATTGATCTGCGCCCAGCCGGTAATGCCGGGCTTGACCAGCAACCGAGCCCGATAAAACGGGATTTGCGCTTGCAGGCTTTCGACCAGTTTGGGCTGCTCGGGCCGCGGCCCGACCACGCTCATCTGCCCCAACAGCACATTGATGAACTGGGGGAACTCATCCAGGTGAGATTTGCGCAGGAATCTGCCAAAGCGGGTCACCCGCTTGAGTTCGTCCTCGGTGGCCCAGCGGTTGGTGGTGGTCTCGGCCACGGGCCGCATGGTGCGAAACTTGTACACGGTGAACACGCGCCCGTGCCGCCCGACCCGCTTTTGGGCGAACAGAACAGGCCAACCGCTCTCGAGGAAGATGATGAGGGCGATCACCGGGCCAATGAGGGCCAGCAGCCCCAGGCCCAGGGCCGCGCCGATGAGGTCCAGCACGCGCTTCGCCACCCGATAGTACATGCTCTTGCGGGCCTGGTCCATGAACGATTGAATGAGCCAGGTGGCGGCCAGGTGGCGAATGGGGACCCGCTGAAAGGCCTCTTCGTAGAGGGCGTGGAGGTGACTGACTTCCGCGCCCGCGGCCTGGGCGTCGAGCAAGGCCTGAAACAGGCCGCCGCGAATCTCGCCCACGATGGTCACCACCACGTCGGTGATGGCATACTGGCGCACCAAGTCGCGCAAGTCGTCACCTCGCCCCAGCACAGGCACCTCGCCGATACGCAGTCCTTGTTTGGCCGGGTCGTCGTCGACAAACCCCACCACCACGGCGGGGTGCTGCACTCGCCCTTCGGGGCTGCGCAAATAGCCGAGGAACTCCCGCCCGTGGCGGCCGGCCCCCACGATCAACAGGCGACGCACCCAGCGGGTAGCAATGCGGCGATATAACGCCCGCCAAGCCAGGGTGGTGAGCACCGCGTACAACAAGAAGAACGCGACACTCAGCCGGGGCAACACTTGCCGGTCCACATTGAGCACGAAGTAGAAGAGCAAATACAGCAGCAAGCCGATGAACGCGGCTGCGAACACGCCTTGGAGCGTGCGCCGCCGGCTCAGGGCCCGTGCGTCGTCGTAAAGGTCGACGAGCAACAGCAACCAAAAGAGGGGGAGCACATAGAACCAGGTCGGCCGAGACGCGGCAAAGCCGCCCAAGCCCACCTGGGCGGCATAGGGCCATGCGCTCCAATACCAAGTGAGCAACGCGGCCAGCCAGGCCAGCCAAGCCGCGATCAGATCGCCCAAGAACAGCAAAATCCGCCGCTCCGCGGGGCGAGGGATCCAGCGGCGGGACCGACGAGGGGAAACGGGCGCGGCGTTCATAGCGCGCGAGGTGCAAAGCGATTACGACCGCGGGCTATAGGCGACTGCCTCAATTTCCACCAACGCGCCCTTGGGCAGCGCGGCGGCCTGCACCGCGGACCGGGCCGGCGGCTCTGACGGGAAGAAAGTCGCGTAGACCGCGTTCATAGCCGCGAAGTCGTTCATGTCCTGCAAGAACACCGTGGTCTTGACCACTTGGCTCAACGACGCGCCCGCGGCCTCCAACACGGCCTGCAAATTGCGCAGGGCCTGACGGGTTTGGGCCTCAATGCCGCCGGGCACCATCTGCCCCGTGTCAGGGTCGAGGCCGATTTGCCCCGCAGTAAACACAAAGTCTCCGGCGCGTACAGCCTGCGAATAAGGGCCAATGGCCGCGGGGGCCGCATCGGTGTGAATGACGCGCTTGGACATGGTACGCTCCTTGTGGCGGGGTACTTGCGATTATACCATTGGCGGCGCCGTGCCCCCTTGTCCCCTTGACAAAATCGCACGGCCCGACTACCATTTCATCGTCATTAACTGTTTAGCGACCTAAACCAATGTGGGAGACGGACCCATGCGCAAAGCCTTCTTCTGGCTGTTCGCCCTGGCCCTTGTCGTCGCCGGGCTGTGGGCTTGGCAACGTTCGCGCGGTTCCAGTGCGGCAACCGCGCCCCAATGGCAAACGCAACGGCTCACGCGCGGCGATCTGCGCGCCACCGTAGGCGCCACAGGCGAGGTGGAGGCGCACCGTTCGGCCCGCTTGTTCTGGCAGGCCACGGGCCGCGTGGCCACGGCCCCCCAGGTCGGGGCCACGGTCACTGCAGGGCAAACGCTCATGGAACTCGACCGCGCGTCGTGGCCGCAAAATCTGCTCCAAGCCGAGGCCCAATTGCTCGACCTGCGACAACAATACGAGCGCTTGCAGCAAATCGGCTTGGCGCAAGCGTGGAATCAATACGCGGAAGCCCGCTATCAAGAGGATCGCGCCGAACAAAATCTGCAAAGTTTGTATGACCAAATCGCGGAAGGCGAGGCCATCAGCGACATCACACTGGAACGCTACGAGAGCGCCAAAGCCCTGGCCACCGCCCAACGAGCGTACGCGGAGCGCATCTATCAGCAATGGCAAGAAGGCAACCCGCCCGAACTGGCCACATTAGCGGCCCAAATCGCGGCCCTGGAAGGCGCGTTGGAAACCGCGCGCCTGACCGCGCCTTTTGACGGCACGGTCACCGAGGTGCACACGCCCGAAGGCACGCCCGTGCAGCCCGGCACTTTGGCGCTGCGCATCGACGACTTGAGCACGTTGTGGGTGCGCGCGGACATCACCGAATTCGACATCCCCAGCGTGGATGTGGGTCAAAACGTCGAGGTCGTCTTCGACGGCCTGCCCTACGAGACCTTCCACGGCGTGGTGGATGAAGTCGCGGCCGTGGGCACGCCCGACCCAGCATCGGGGGCCATGAACTTCGCGGTGCGCATTCGCCTCACCGACGCGGACGCGCGGCTCAAGCCCGGCATGACCGCCGCGGTAACCATTTTCACCCAAACCTATGCCGACGTGCTGCTCATCCCCAACCGAGCGGTGCGGGTGGTGGAAGGGCAGCCCACGGTGTACGTGCTGCGCGGGGCCCAGCCCGAGCCTGTGGCCGTGCGCTTGGGCGCGAGTTCGGGCGAATACAGCGTGTTGCTGGAAGGCGACTTGGAGGCCGGCGACCTCATCGTGCTCAACCCGCCCACCCAGAGCGGCTTGTTCGGCCCATAGGAGCATGCCATGAGCGCGGAGATCGTGATCCAAGCCCGCGATTTGCACAAGGTCTACCGCCTGGGGCGGGATGTGGAGGTGCACGCCCTGCGCGGGGTGTCGTTCACTGTGCGCCGGGGTGAAGCCTTGGCCATCATGGGCCCCTCGGGGTCGGGGAAATCCACCCTAATGAACATCTTGGGCTGTCTCGACAAGCCCACCCGAGGCGAATATCTGCTCGATGGGCAGCCTGTGGCCACGCTGAACGACGACCAACTGGCCGTGATCCGCAACCGCAAAGTGGGGTTCGTCTTCCAGTCGTTCAATTTGTTGCCCCGGGTGACCGCGCTGGAGAACGTGATGCTGCCGCTGCGCTACGCGGGGGTGTTACGCGGGGCCGCCGAACGGGCGCGCGCCGCGCTGGAGGCCGTGGGCCTGGGCGATCGCTTGCACCACAAGCCCAACGAACTCTCGGGCGGGCAGCAGCAGCGAGTGGCCATTGCGCGCGCGTTGGTCAACAATCCGGCCATTATCTTGGCCGACGAGCCCACCGGCAACTTAGACACCCGCTCGGGCCAAGATATCATGGATTTGCTGTTGCGGCTCAACCGCGAACAAGGCACTACGCTCATCGTGGTGACCCACGACCCCGAGGTTGCGGGGCAAATGCAGCGTATTTTGCACCTGCGCGACGGTCAACTCTCGCACGACGAGATCCTGGCCGCGCGGCCGGCCGCTCCCGGAGGGCGTCCCCATGCTTAGCACCCTATATCTGGCTCTGACCGAGGCCGTCCGCAGCCTGGTGGCCAACAAAATGCGCTCGTTTTTGACGGTACTGGGCATTGTGATCGGTGTCGCGGCGGTGATTGCGTTGTTGGCGATTGGCCGCGGCGCGCAAGTGGCCATCACCGGCTCGATCGAGGGGCTGGGCACGAACCTCATCTTCGTCGCGCCAGGCAACAGCCAAGACCCCGCGGCCGCCCGCAGCGCGCGACCCATGCGGTTGCAAGACGTGTACGCGTTGCAAGATCCTGTGGCCGCGCCTTCGGTGCGCTGGGCCGTGCCCTTGCTGCAGCGGGGGGTGCGGGTCAGCAAAGGGGATCGGCATCACAACACGTTGGCTTTCGGCACCACGCCTGAGTATCAAATCGTGCGCAACTACGGCGTCAGCGAAGGCGCGTTTTTCACCCAGACCCATGTGCTCAGCCGGGCGCCCGTGGTGTTGCTGGGCCCCAAGGTCGCGGAAACCCTTTTCGACCGCACGACGGGCCTGGTGGGTGAAACCGTGCACATCAACGGCCACCCTTTTCGGGTGATCGGCGTGCTGGAAGCCAAGGGCGGCGGTGGCTTTGGCCCTGACCAAGACGACCGCATTATCCTGCCCATTACGGCCATGTATGCGCGTCTGTTTCCCGACATGCAGGGCAAGGTCGATGGCATCATGGTGTCGGCCGTCAGCCCCGAGGCCATCGAGACGGCCAAAGAGGAGATCCGCCAAATCTTGCGCGTGCGGCACCGATTGCGCCCCGAGCAAGAGGACGACTTCACCATTTTCACCCAGCAGGAATTTTTGCAAGTCTTCGGCGTCATCACCGGCGTGCTGACCATCTTCTTGGGCGGCATTGCCGCGATTTCGTTGCTGGTGGGCGGCATCGGCATCATGAACATCATGTTGGTGTCGGTCACCGAGCGCACGCGCGAGATTGGACTGCGCAAAGCGTTGGGCGCGCGCAAGCGTGATATCCTCATTCAGTTTTTGACCGAGGCCACGCTGCTCAGTCTCGCGGGCGGCCTCATCGGCATTGCCCTGGGCTGGGGTTTGGCCATCGCTGTGGAGCGGGTGGCCGCGCGCTTTGACACAACGTTGCCCGCGGTGGTCGACGTCCAGGCCGTGCTGCTGGCCACGCTGTTCTCCGCGGGGGTGGGCATTTTCTTCGGCTTCTACCCGGCCAATCGGGCCGCGAACTTGGAGCCTGTGGAGGCGCTGCGCTATGAATAGGGCGGAACACGGACACAACCGCCGGCCGCGTCGCGGGGTGAGGCGGGCGCGACTGGGCCTTAGGCTGTTCGGGGTGCTGCTGACCATGGGGCTGGCCGGATGCGCGCGCGCTGGGGCCACGGCGACGCCCACGCGAGGGGTGCCGACGGTGTCGATGCCCGCGCGGGCCACGCAACCCACACCTCGGCCGTTCGCGGAGCCGTCCCCCACCCCCACCGCGGCGGTCACACCCACCGCGACGGCGGTTTCGACGCCCACCAGGACCCCCACAGCCCGGCCTACGCCTCGCGAGCATCTGGTTGACCTGGTGCCCACAGCCTCCATCGGCGGCCACTTGTATTGCCGAACCGGACCAGGCATCTATTACCCCGCGGTGAGGGTGCTACAGCCCGGCGAGCAAGTGGAGTTGGCCGGTGCCAACAAGATCTTTTACGACTGGTGGTACGTGCGGCTTGAGGACGGGACCACGTGCTGGGCGCATCGCAAATGGGTGTACGACGTGACCGATGACCTCGCCCCCTATCTGCCCCAAGTCACACCGCCCCCGCCACCGCCCGCGGCGTTCAAACCCATTCGGCACCAGTGGCCCCTCATGGTGCCTTTCTGCCCCGCGTTCTTCAGCCCGGCGCTGCAATTTCAGGTCAAAAATTTGGGGCCTGAGCCCATTCGCTCTTTTGAAATCATCCTCACCGTGCTGGACACGGGCGCGGTTTATCCTACCCGCGTCGCTGAGGGTATTCCCACGTGCGGCAAGGTGCGCACCCAGATCCCGCCGGGCGAAACCGTGGCCGTGGCCGCGTTCACTCGGCAAGACCTGACCGACAAGCAGGTCCGGCTGGACTTGCGCGGCTGCACCCAGCCCCGCTTTCAGGGCGCGTGCGTGGCCTACAGCCTGACCTGGACCATCGAGCCGCCGCCCCGGCCAGCCTTTCCGTGGCCGTAGATCGACCGTGAGAGCACAGGGGCAAAACGACAGCCGCCGGCCCATGGGGACCGGCGGCTGTGCCTGGCAAAGCCTTCAAGGCCTGGCCGCGATGCGGGGTTAGTGGTACTCGGCGTACAGTTCTTCCGCGACGCTCTGGAGTTCTTCCAGCAACGCGGGGATGTCGTCGGCGTTGAAGTCGGGCTGGAAGATGCGCGACGCGTGCTCGCCCACCGCGCTGCGCACCGCGCTCCACGATGCATCACGCGGCTCGAACTTCTTCATGGTTTCGTCGCTCTGGAACCAATTCACGGCCGCGGCCCATTGCGGGTTGCTGGCCTTGTAGTCTTCCAGCAGCGGCTCGGTGGATTGCCGCGTCGGGAAGTAGCCGCTGACCTCGATCCACTTGGCCTGGTTCTCAGGCGAGACGAACCACTTGATGAACAGCCAGGCGGCCAATTGTTCTTCGGGGGTCGAGCGCACCATCGCGAAGGAGGGGCCATAGACGTTGATGACCGGCTTGCCCGTGGTCGCGGGGAAGGGGATCAACGTCCATTCGTCCGTCACGCCCGAATCTTCGAAGGCCTTGAGTTGGTAGGGGATGCCGGCCTGGCTGCTGGTGGTGAACAGGGCCTGCCGGGTGGCGAACTCGGGGTTGGGGTAGCGGCTCTCGCTGATCCACGCGCAGCCGTCGTCGTACAGTTTCTTGAGATAGCGCAGGGCCTCTTCGGCTTCGGGGGTGTTGAACTTGTACATGCCGTTTTCATCCACCACATCGCCGCCAAAGGCCCAAATCCATCCCACGATGGCCGACGCGCCCGAGTTGACCACCCAACCACCGGTCCCGTCGTTGTCGGGGTTGTCGTCGTTGAGGTTGGCCTGATAGGCCGCGCACGCTTGTTCATAGAACTCTTCGGGCGTGGTGGGCGGGCTGTCGAAGCCCAACTCCTTGGCCCAGGTCACATTGTAGAACATGTATTGGCCTGAGCGCTGCACGGGCATCCCCAAGCGCTTGCCGTCCACCACGTCTTGCTCCCAGAAGACGGGGTAGAAATCGGCCTGCTCCTCTTCGCTCAAGCCAAAGACCGGGTCGTTGACATATTCGTTCATGTCGACGATGATGTCCCCGGCCAAGTCCCAGGCCATCATTTGGTTCTGATAGCCGACCACGATGTCGGGCAGTTCACCGCTGTTGATGGCCGCGTTCATCTTGTCGAACATCTCGCCATAGCCACCCTGGTTGATGGCTTCCACCGTAATGCCCCATTCGTTGGTGGCGTTGAACTCATCCACCAGGCGCTGCAACTCGTCGCCGACGCTGCGGCTCCACACATGCCAGAATTCCACCGTGACGCCCTGCAGGTCTTCGGCCGTGACACCGCCGGGGCCGGTCACAGGGGCCTCTTCGGTGGCGGTCTCCGGCTGGGCTTCTTCGGTAGCGGCCTCCGGCTGGGGTGCCTCCGTGGCCGCTTCGGGCTGGGGAGCCTCGGTGGCTTCTTCGGCCTGCCCGCCGCACGCGGCCAAGCCCAAAATCAGCGTGGCCAACGCCAGCAAGGCGAGCATCCAGCGCCAACTGCCTTTGCTCATGATTCTCCTCCTTGGAGAGTTGAGAGATTGCGGCTAAGGCACGTTCTTATTTTACCAAAGGGCGCCGCTGACGAAGCGCGAAGCGCGGCCGACCCATGGCGACGGAATTTCAAGGTCGCCAATGCCGCTGTCGGGCCACCTCGAAGAGCAAAATGCCCCCGGCCACGGCCGCGTTCAACGACTCCGCGCGGCCGGGCATGGGAATGTACACTGTGCGCTGCGCGTGCTGGCGCGCCTCTTCGGAAGGCCCGTGAGCCTCGCCCCCCACCACCAAGGCCACGGGCGCGCGAAAATCCGCGTCGGGATAGGCGACCTCGCCTTGCATCGCGGCCAGGTACACGGTCAAACCGCGCAGCCGCGGCGCGAGGCCCGCCCAATCGCCAACCCACAGGGGCACATGGAAATGCGCGCCCATGCCCGCCCGCACCACCTTGGGCGACCAGGGATCCACGGGCGAACCCACGACCGCGACCGCGTGCACGCCTGCAGCCCACGCGGTGCGCAGCAGTGTGCCCAGGTTCCCGGGGTCACGCACGCTGTCGACGATGAACACGAAAGTGGGGTGCGCGGGCCAAGGCCGGGGTCGTTGGGCCAACACCACCAACAAACCCGGCGGCGAGGCCGTCGCGCTTAAGGCTTCCATCACCGCGGCGGTCACCTGATACACCGGCACGCCCTGGTCGGCCCAAGATTGCACCAGCGCGCGGCCACGCGCGGGCAAGGAGGGCTCAAAAAAGACGGCCTGAACCGCCGCGCGGGCCCGCCAGGCCTCTTCCCCCAAGCGCACCCCCTCGGCGACCCAGGCCTGGGCTTCTCGGCGGGCTTTGGCCTGACGCTGCAGCCGCCGCACCCATTGCACTTTGGGGTTGCGGCGGGATGTAATGCGCAACACCTCACCCATCGTTGCCCGGCCAAGGCTGCAAGTCGTCGCCGACCAGTTGCCGCACCTGCAGTTCGGCCTGCTCCAGCAGCCGCGTGCAGTGGGCCAACAGGGCCTGCCCGCGAGCGAACAACCGCAAAGATTCCTCCAACGGGCGTTCGTCTTGCTCCAAGGCCTGCACGATGTTCTCCAGTTCAGCCAAGGCTTGCTCGAAGGTCAGTTGGTCGATGGCGTCGGGCTCGGTCATGGCGGGTTGGCTCCTTCATCGGGGTGGGGTTGGGGGGATAAGGCTCCGCGCGGGCCGGCCGGGTCGTGGAGCCACCCGCGCTCCACCCGCGCGGTCAAGCCGCCGCGCGCCAAGCGGGCGTGGATGCGCTGGCCGGGCTGCACTTGTGCCGCGTCGCGCACCACTTGCCCTGCGTCGTTGGTGAGCAGCGCGTAACCGCGTTGCAACGGCGCGTAGGGATGCACCGCTTGCAATCGCGCGGCCAAGCCGTCCAGCCGCGCGCGGCGCACGGCCAACGGCCGGCGGATGGCCTGGTTCAGGCGGTGCTCCAAAGTCTGCAGCCGCAGCCTGGCCAGTGCCACGCGACGCTGCAGCGCGCGCGGCAGGGCAAGGCGCGCGCGGGTCAAGCGCTCGGCCGAGGCTTGCAACCGACTTCGCGGGTCGTGTTGCAGCAGGCCACGCTCGGCCTGGGCCAAGCGCAACCCCGCGTTGGCCAGCAAATGCTCCATGCGGCGCTGCAAACGGGCCGCCAATTGCTCCAAGTGCACCCGCAACTCGGTCTGATCAGGCGAGACCAATTCCGCGGCCGCGGTGGGCGTGGGCGCGCGCCGATCCGCCGCGAAATCGACCAACGTGGTGTCGGTCTCATGCCCCACGCCGGTAACCACGGGCGCGGGCGACGCGGCCACGGCCCGCACCACTTCTTCGGTGTTGAACGCGGCCAAGTCTTCGGCCGAGCCACCGCCGCGGGCCAGAATGATGACATCTGGCCGGGCCACCTGATTGAGCCGGGCCAAGGCCTGGGCCAAGGCCTGGGGCGCGTCCGCGCCCTGCACCGGGCTGGCCGCGAGCACCACTTCGGCCAAGGGATAACGCCGGCGCAACGTGTTGAGGATATCGCGCAAGGCCGCGCCCGTGGCGGAAGTGACCACGCCAATGCGCCGGGGATACGGCGGCAACGGGCGCTTACGTTCGGCCGCGAACAGGCCTTCGGCCTCCAAGCGGGCCTTGAGCCGCAGAAAAGCCAAGTGGGCCTCACCGGCCGCGTCCACCGCGCGCAACACATCCGCGTAAAACTGATACGTGCCGCCCCCGGGGTAGACGTCCACATAACCATGGGCTTCGACGACCTGCCCCTCTTGGGGCAAAAAGCGACGGGCCTGCCGCTGCGCGCGCGGCCGCCACATAACGCACCGCAACACCGCGTCGCCCTCTTTGAGGGTAAAATACAAATGGCCCGAGCGCGGCTGCGAGACCTGGGTCACCTCGCCCCGCACCCACAGGTCTTGCAGGTCGTTGGCTTCGCGCAGCAGGTCTTGAATATACGCGGTCAACTCCCGCACCGACCACACGGGCGGGCTGAAGAAATCATCAAGCAACGAAACCCATCGTTCGTCGTCCATCGTTGCCCTGAGTGCGAAAGGCCGAGCCGCGGGCCCGGCCGTGGTCTCGTTGGGCGCCGCGCGCGGTTCTTGCGTCGCGGGCTTGCACGCCATGCCCGCGCGGCGCTCCCTTACGCGGGCGTCGCGTCTGGGCCGGGTCGCGCGGCGCCGCGCTCGTGGGACGCGTCGTGCGTTTTGTCGCTCTCACCGGCCTCGTCCGCGCTGTCCGAGCCGTCCTGATCGATGGCTACACGCAGCGCCACCGGCTCACCACCCCGCCACCCCGTCCATTCAGCGGCCGAGGCCCGGTTGGCCACAATCTCGATCAAGCCCGTGCTGCCCACCAACGCCGCCACCTGACCCGCTGGCACCTCCGCAAACGTGCGCACCAACGGCACCACCCGGCCATCGGGCAGTTCCACCCCGCGCACCACCACCGTGCGGGCCGCATCTTGGCCCAACCACGGCTCTAAGCGCCAGCGTGGGGGGTTGATCGCGCGCAGTCGGCCCAGGCTGGTGATCAGGTTGCCAAAATGATCCGCGTGCAAGATCTGCCCTTCCACCCGGTCAGGGGCGCGGAACGTGCATCGCGGGGTGGGCAAGAGCACTGGGTCCAAGATGGGTGGGCCAAACGTGGGCCCGGCCGCGCCCAGCGCCGCGTGCGCCGCGGCCGGCGCGAAGATGTCGCGGCCGTGAAAGGTCGTGCTGGGCTCGGGCAGGCGATAGGCCGGCTGGGTCAACGCCCACGCGGCGGCCTGCCGCGACCACACATACGAAAACACGCCGTTGTCCGGGCCAACGAAACGCCGGTCGCGAACCTCCAGGAGCATCCCCCGGCGGGCGGTGCCCACGCCAGGGTCCACCACCACCAAGAACACCGTGCCCGGCGGGAAGGCGTCTACACTCTGCCACAGCACAAACGCTGCCCGCGCGATGTCGCCAGGCGGGATGTGGTGGGACAAATCAACCATAGGCCCTTGAAAGCCGCGCTGCAAAAGCACGCCTTTCATGATGCCCACGTAGGGGTCCAAAGTGCCAAAGTCGGTGAGGATGACAATGGGCGGCTGCATACAGGCCTCCGACACGAAGTGCGCCTTCATTGTACCAGAGAGGTCCGCCGCGTCCAAAATGCAAAAATTCCGCGCGAAAAGGGCGAGGACGCTTGCCCAATCGTGGGGACAGTCGTATAATGGGCGCGGGACCTTTCATTTATCAGTCCTTCTGCTATCCAAAAACAAGGAGGGATGTCACCCATGGCGCGTATCGTTGTTGTCGGCGCGGGGTTCGCGGGGCACACCGCGGCGCTCTATCTGGGGCACCACTTGGGCAAGAAGCACGAAGTCATCATGGTCAACAAGTACGATTACTTCGGCTTCGTGCCCTCATGGGTGTGGGTCGGCACCGGGCGGATGGATCCGCAAAAGACCATCATTCCCCTGGCGCCCGTATATGAGCGCATGCATGTGCGGTTCATCCACGGCGCGCTGACCGAGATTCACCCCGAATCTGAAGAACAATTCATTGTGGTGGACAAGGCCGACGGCTCAGGCACGACCCAGGTGGACTATGACTATCTCATCATCGCCACTGGGCCGTATCTGAACTTTGCCGCAACGCCGGGGCTGGGGCCGCACACGGGCAACACATATTCGATTTGCACCCTGGACCACGCCATCCAAACCCGCGATGCGTACCTGGAGTTGGTCCAACGGCTGGAAAAAGGCGAGCGGGCCAAAATTGTCATCGGCACCGGCCACGGCACCGCCACTTGCCAAGGCGCGGCTTTCGAATACATCTCCAACATCCACAAAGATCTGGTGCGGCGCGGGCTGCGGGATCGAGCCGAGTTGGTGTTCTTCTCCAACGAGCCTGCGCTGGGCGACTTCGGCATCCGGGGGGTGACCGCGCGCTACAAAGGGCAACTGATCACCAGCGCGGAGTTCGTCGAAGCCGTGTTTCGCGATTTTGACATTCGCTGGGAGATCGGCCGCGCGGCGCTCAAGGTCGAGCCGGGCCGCATTTACTGGGAAGACATGGACGGCAACTACGGCGAGACCACCTTCGACTTTGCCATGCTGGTGCCTCAATTCAAGGGCCACGGCATTCACATCGCGGTCAAAGGCCCCAATGGCGAAGATCTGCACGACAAAATCTTCAACGCCAGCGGCTTTGTGATCGTGGACGGCATCTATGGCCTGCCGTATGAGCGCCTGGAGCGCAACCCTGACGCGTGGCCGGCCGTGTACCAAAACCCGTGGTATCCCAACATCTTTGCCGCGGGGATTGCGTTCGCGCCGCCCGGCCCCATCTCGGTGCCCCACACCACGCCCAACGGCACCAAGATCGCGCCCGCGCCCCCGCGCACGGGCATGATCTCGGGTATCATCGGCCGCATCGTGGCCCTCAATGTGATCGACCTGGTCAAGAAGGGGCGCATGACCCATAGCGAGCGCATGACCGAGATGTTCGCCGCGTGCGTGGCCTCGGTGGGCGATTCGTTGTGGGACGGCTCGGCAGTCGTTATCGTGGTGCACCCGGTGGTGCCCGACTTCCGCCGCTACCCCAACGAAGGCGGCCGCGACCTCTTCGTCACCCACATGGAAATGGGCCTGAGCGGCGCGTGGATGAAGTTCCTCATCCACCACACGTTCATGTACAAGTTCAAAGGCCTGCCCGGCTGGCGCATCATCCCTGAATAGGAGGGCAAGCATGAGCACCCAAGCCCAAGAGCAACCCACCCTGGTCATCACCGAGCGCGACAAGTTTTGGATGAACTGCAAGTTGTATCAACTGCTGCGGTTCATCATCCTGAACATCAAGATCTTGAAGGCCGTGGATCAGAGCAAGCGCTCGTAGGCGCGCCGCCTCCGGTGCCCCAACCCCAAGGGGTGCCCTCAATCCATCCCGCGGTGATGCCCTGAAACTGGCGTCGAACCGACCAAACAAACGCCCCGGCGGGGCCTGCACTGCCTCGCCGGGGCGTCTTTGCCCCGCCCAAAGGCCGTCCGCGCGCGGCGTGCGGCCGCGCGGTCACGCGTCAAACCGGGTGCGACAACGGCCGGGTAACGCCCACCGTGGTCACAATATCCAGCGCGGCCAATTCCGCGAAGAACGGCTCGGGGTCGATGACCTGCTCGGGCGGATACACCCCCGCGGGCACCCGGCCTTGCGCCAGCCAGATGGCCGTTAGCGCAGGCGCCGCGCCCGTGGGCAACGCGCCCTTGACCGTGGCCGTACCCAAGCGATAGACCACCGTCTCGCCGTCCTTGGTGCCTTTGACCTCGGTCACGATCTCCTTGACCCATTGCGGCGGCTTGCGGGTTGGCGGAGCCAAAAACGCGGTCACCGGCGGTACATAGGGCTCCAGCACGGCTTCCAACACCTCGCGCGGGCTGACCTCCACCCCTCGCTTGGTGCGCACCGGCTCTTTCTTGTGCAAGCCAAACTCGGCCAGCACGCTCAGTTTTTCCACCGCGGCCCGGCTCAGCCCCCAAAAGTTGATCTTGAAGAAGACCTCGCGCACCCCTTTGTGCTGAAACGACACCGGCAACGTAGCCACTTCGGAATGCAGCGACAAGTGCATGGGCAACACACCCAACGGCTCGACGAAGCAATAATCCTCGAACTCGCTCAAGGGCGGCATCTCCACGAACTTGCCGTCCCGATACACCATCGGCGCGAGGGTCATTTCATCCAAAATCGTGGGCACCGCGTAGGTGAAACGCACCTCGTCGTCAGGCGGTGGCAAAATGCCGTCGTAAATGCGGATGTACTCCACCGTGTCCAGCCGGTCGGCCGCATAGCGAGCCTGCACGTTGGGAATGCCGGGCGCGGAGCCCATGCCCAGCACCGCGGCCACGCCCGCCTCGGCATAACGGTCGTGCCATTGCCATTGCTTGCGCGTGCCGTGGAACAGGCCGCCCATGTCAACGTAAGGCACTTTTTCGGCCAGACAAGCCTCCATCACGGCCAGGTTGAAGTAATACACCACCGCGTTGACGCACGCGTCCGCGCCACGGAGCACCGCCCGCAGCCCTTCCGCATCGGTCACATCGACAAAAGTCACCTGCACTTTGGGGCTGCCGATGACCTCGGCTACCGCGCGGGCGTTCTCCAAGTTGTAGTCGGCCAGCACCACTTCATCCACCCGGCCGTCTTGGGCCAGGGTCTGCACCGCGATGCTGCCCATCTTGCCCGCGCCACCTAAAACTACGATTCGCATGGTCGTCACTCCTGCTGGGGGGCTAATCTTGAGGTTGGGGGATCGGCTCTTCGGGCCGGGGCAACTCCCACAAGGACCACGACGGCATGACGTCAAAGGTCAAATCGTCGACAAAGCCCGCGTCCAAACGCCGCTGGGCTGCGGCTGCGACCATGGCCGCGTTGTCGGTGCACAAGGTCAATGGCGGGATGTGCACCGGCACGGGAGATTCCTGGAGCATCCGGGTGCGCAGCAGAGTATTGGCCGACACGCCACCGGTGACCAACAGCGCGCGTGCGCCGAACTCCCGCACGGCCGCCAAGGTTTTTTCCACCAGCACCTCAACCACGGCGGCCTGAAACGAGGCCGCCAGATCGGCCACGGGCAGCGCGCGACCAGATTCTTCCAAGCGGCGCACCTCGCGCAACACCGCGGTTTTGAGGCCACTGAAGGAAAAATCCCACGAGCCACGCAACCGCGGCCGGGGGAAGGCAAACGCGCGCGGATCGCCTTGCCCGGCCACCCGCTGAATCGCGGGTCCGCCAGGATAGCCCAGGCCCAACAGCCGGGCCACTTTGTCGAAGGCTTCGCCCGCGGCGTCGTCACGGGTGCCCCCCAGGCGCCGGTAGCGCAGGTGCCCCTCCATGAGCACCAACTCGGTGTGCCCGCCCGACACAATGAGCGCCACCAGGGGGAACTCGGGCTCGGGCCGGGGCTGCTCGCCCGCAAAGTGCAGCCACGCGGCGTAGATGTGGGCTTCCAGGTGGTGGATGCCCAGCAACGGCAACCCCGTTGCCAGCGCCAAGCCTTTGGCAAAGTTGACGCCCACCAGCAGCGATCCCGGCAAGCCGGGGCCTCGAGTCACGGCCAGCGCGTCCACCTCAACCAAACGCAGTTTCGCCTGCTTGAGCGCTTGCTCCACCACAGGGTAAAACACGCGAATGTGCTGCCGGGACGCGACTTCGGGAAACACCCCACCGAACTGGGCGTGCAAATCGGCCTGCGACGCTACCACGTGGCTCAGGATGCGTTGCCCATCTTGCACGATCGCGGCGGCAGTCTCATCGCACGACGATTCCAAAGCCAAGATTCGGGTCACGGTCAATCGTCCTTTCTCGCGCCTTTCTTCGTCAAGAAGGCGAGTTTTGGCGGCGAGGGCGCCCAATTTGGCACGTTGGGCTGGGCTTTGTCGCCCAACCGCCGGCCAGCCCTCGCGCGCGGGTTGCCGAGGGTCATTCTATCACCACCCTGAGCCCCAGGGAAGGGTGATGCATCCCGCCACGGTTGCCCTGCTGCGCGCTCACGCCCCGACCACCTCGTCCAGCGCCGCGGCAAAAATGTCCACCGCGCGCTCGATTTCCTCCGCGGTGACCACCAGAGGCGGAATCCAACGGATGACATTGCCGTACGTGCCGCAGGTGAGCAACAGCAGCCCCCGGTCGACGACCGCGCGCTGCACCGCGACCGCGACATCTTTGGCCGGCCGACCGTCGGGGTGAGTGAACTCGGTCGCCACCATCAGGCCCAGGCCGCGCACGTCGCCCAGAATGGGGTAACGGGTCTGCAAAGCCCGCAGGCCCGCCAAGAGCCGTTCGCCCATGCGCGCCGCGTTGTCGACCAAACCTTCCTCTTGCAAGACCTGAATAGTGGCCCGCGCCGCGGCCAAGGCCACCGCGCTGCCACCCCCGTAGGTGCCGCCATGGGAGCCAGGCGTCCAGCGTTCCATCAGCGCGCGCGGCGCGGCAATGCCCGAAATGGGCAGTCCGCTTCCCAAACCTTTGGCCATGACCAAAATGTCGGGCACGACGCCCGCGTGCTCCAAGGCGAACATGCGTCCGGTGCGGCCGAAGCCGGTTTGCACTTCGTCCAGCACCAAGAGGATGCCGTGCTCACGGGTGAGCGCGCGCAAGGCCTGCAAAAAGCGCGGCGGGGCCGGCACATAGCCGCCTTCGCCCAAGACCGGCTCGATGACCATGGCCGCGACCTCGTCGGGCTTGGTCTGGCCGTGGAGCAGGTAGTCCAACTGCTGCAACGCGAAATCCACCGTGCGGGCCTCATCCCAGCCGTAGTAGTACGCGTAGGGGAAGGGCGCGACGAACACCCCCGCGGGCAAGGGCTGGTAGTTGTAACGGTAGATGTACTTCGACGTGGTCATGGCCATGGCTTGCGCGGTGCGGCCGTGAAAACTGCCTTGGAAGACGATAATGTTGCGGCGACCGGTGGCCTGCCGGGCCAGTTTGACCGCGGCTTCGACGGCCTCGGCGCCCGAGTTGGAAAAGAAAAAGGTGTCTAACTCGGGGGGCGTGATCGCGTTCAAGGCCTGAGCCAATTCCAAGACCGCGGGGGTGATGACGATGTTGATTTGGCCGAAGAGCAGCCGCGCGGCCTGCGCTTGTACCGCGGCCACGACCTTAGGGTGCGCGTGGCCGGTGTTGGTCACGCCAATGCCTGAGGTGAAATCCATGTAGGCACGACCTTGGGCATCATAAAGGTAAATGCCCTCCCCGCGTACGGGTTGCACGGTGGTGAGATGGGTCCAGACAGGCGAGAGCAGATCCAAGGGATTCATGACGGACCTCCGGCGATTTGGCCGCAGAAATAGGGGAAAACGATGGGTCATCCGCGGCAATTTACAGGGCGATATGGCCAGAACGCTTCTGATTGTACTACAAAGTGCCGGCGCGGGGGCGTGCTTTCGCGCGTGAGGTTGGCCCGCGAGGGAGACAAGCCTGGGCCTGGCCGCGCATTTGGGCATCGGGGATGGGCGCGCCTGGGGCGCGAAAAAGCCGCCCGGCCGGGCGGCTTCGAAGGGGCGAGAGCGGGTCAGATGCCCAAGTAGGCCTTTTGCACGTGTGGGTCTTTGGCCAATTCGCGCGAGGGGCCCTGCAGTTCGACTTTACCATGGGCCAGCACATAGGCGTAGTCGGTCACGGCCAAAGCCATATGGACGTTCTGCTCGACCAGCAGGGTGGTGATGCCCACCTCGCGCAACTTGCTCAGGCTCTCGAAGAGTTGCAGCACCAACACGGGCGCGAGGCCCAAAGACATTTCGTCGATCATGAGCACTTTCGGCGCAGCCATCAACCCGCGGGCCACGGCCAGCATCTGCCGTTCGCCGCCGCTCATGGTGCCGGCTTTCTGGTGTTGCCGCTCCTTCAGCCGCGGGAACATCTCGAAGACCAGTTCCAAATTGCGTTGGAAGTGGGCGCGAGCACGGGGCGGGGTTGCGCCCATCTCCAGATTTTCCATAACCGTCATGCTGGTGAACAACTGCCGGCCCTCGGGCACCAACACCAGGCCCATATCGGCTTTCTTGTGCGGCGGCAGGTGGCTGACATCTTGCCCTTCGAACAGCACACGGCCTTTCCAAGGCCGAATGAGGCCCATGATGGTGCGCAACAAGGTGGTCTTGCCCGCGCCGTTGGCGCCCACCAGGGCGGTCAGTTTGCCCGGCTCCAGGGCCATGTCCACGCCCCACAGAATTTGCACCTCGCCGTAGCCAGATTCGAGGTTGTGAACTTCCAAAATGGCCATGATTCTCCCTCAATGCACAGGATGGCCGCGCGGCTACTCGCCGCTCATCAGGCGCTCCGCCAGTTTGGGATCGCCCAAGTACGCCTCGATCACCTTGGGATGGTTGGCGATTTGCTGGGGCGTTCCCTCCGCGATGAGTTGCCCAAAGTCCAGCACGATGATGCGGTCTGACACGTTCATGATGGCATGCATGACGTGCTCGATCATGATGATGGTGATGCCGCGGCTGCGGATGGCCTTGACCGTTTCGACCATTTCCGCGACCTCCGCGGGATTGAGGCCGGCCAGCACTTCGTCCAACAGGAGCAACTTGGGCTGGGCGGCCAAGGCGCGCGCCAGTTCCAGGCGCTTCTTTTGGGCCACGTTCAAACTGCCGGCCAACATGTCGGCCCGGTCGGCCAGCCCCAAAAACGCGAGGACCTCATCAGCCACGGCCGCGGCCCGAACCAGGTCCATATTCTGTGCGCCAAAAGCCGCGCCGACCATGACGTTTTCGCGCACCGTCAAGTCGGCCAAGGGGCGCACAATTTGATGGGTGCGAGCCATGCCAAAGCGGGCCACATCGTAGGGCTTCCAGCCGGTGATGTCTTGCCCTTGGAAGAAGATCTGCCCCTCTTCGGGGGTATACACGCCGTTGATGCAGTTGAACAGGGTGGTCTTGCCCGCGCCATTGGGGCCGATCAGGCCCAAAATCTCGCCTTCGTGCAGGTCAAAGGAGACATCTTTGACGGCCACCAAGCCGCCAAAACGTTTGGTGACATGCTCCACGCGCAGCAACACGGTCATAGCAGCACCCTCCGGCTGGCGGGGAAGCGCCGCCGCAACCAGCCGATCAACCCCGCGGGGATGAACAGCACAATGAGCAGCAACAGCGCGCCCGACACGGTGAGTTGGATGTTCTTCAAGTGGCGGTTGGTCAGCAAGAAGGCCCGCATGGCCTGATAGCCCGCCGCGCCCAACACGGGCCCCAGCACCGTGCCCTGCCCGCCCAACATCACCATGACGATGGCCTCGATCGACAGGTGCAGGGGGAAGGCCTCGTGGGGCTCGACAGAACCGTTGCGGAAGAAGAACAGCGCCCCGACCATGCCAGGCAGGATGGCCGACAGCACGAACGCCCACGTCTTGGCCATAGGCGTGACCACGCCCATCACTTCGGCCGCGTCTTCGTCCTCACGGATGGAAAGCAAACCCAAGCCGAATTTGCTGGTGCGCACCGCGTAGGCCAACAACACCGCGGCCACGGCCAGCGCCACCAGAATGTAATAAGTCATCTGCAACATGGTCCGCGGCCCACCATAGGCCTGATAGACCGCAAAGTTCATGGTCATGCCCAAGGGGCCGCCAAAGGGGTCGAAGTTCTGGATGAAGGCCTTAACCGCCTCGTTGACGCCGATGGTGACCAGCGCGAAATACGCGCCGCGCAGGCGTAAAATGCCGATGCCAATAAGCCACGCCAGCAACCCCGCGGCCAGGCCACCAGCCAGCAACGCGACCCACAAACTTTGCCCACGTTCGGCCACCAAATAAAAGCCAATGTAACCGCCCAGGCCGAAGAACACCACATGGCCGAAACTCACATAGCCCGTGTAGCCCAAAATGATGTTCAGGCTCACGGCCATCACCACGGCCCGCAGCAACGTGAACATGGTCTCCCGGTGCACGTCTTTGCCCGTGAGCAGGGGGAAGAACCCCAGGCCCAGCACCAGCAACAAAGGCAACGCCCAGTTGGCCCAATGGCGTCCCGGCAAGGCGGGCCAGAAGTCGGCCAGGCGGAACGCCGGGGGCAGAGGGGGTTTTCGTTGACTCATGGTCTTCGCTCCCACGATGAGATGATCCACGGCCCCATCACGACTTTCCGCCAAAGAGACCGGTGGGCCGTACCAGCAAGATGACCACGAACAGCACGAACTCGATAACCGGCGTCCAAGAGGTTTCCAGGAACATGGGCACCAACCCCTCGATGACGCCCAGAATCAGGCCGCCAAACAGCGAACCAATCGGATTGCCCAAACCGCCCAGCACGCCGATGACGAAACTCTTGAGTTCATAGCGTCCCCCGTCGAAGATGGTGAAGGGGAAGATGGTCGCGATGAGCCCGCCCGCGAACGCGGCCAACAGCACGCCCAGGCCAAAACTGAGGGCCAAAATGGTGGTGGAAGGGACGCCCACCAATTCGGCCGCGTCGCGGTTGTCGGTCACGGCCCGAATATAGCGCCCCAAACGGGTGCGATACAGGAAGAAGTAGAGGGCCGCGGCGATAAGCACAGCCGCCAAGGCCGCGACCAGACGAGCCGCCGGAATCACAATATCGCCGAACAAGGTGATGCTGCCCAGCGAAAAATCGATGTTGCGCGGGGCCCCACCGAACACCGCGTTCATCACGCCCATGAGCATCATGTTGACCGAGTAAGTCGCCAGCAACGAAGAGAGATGGGGCGCGTTGATGACCCGATTCACGGCCAGATAATAGATGCCCATGCCCACCGGCAAGGCCAGCAAAGTCACCAACAGCAGCGCGGGGTAAGGGCTGCTCAGGCCCAGCAAGCCCATGAGCAAATACACGCCAAACATAGCCAGCGCGATGAGGGGGCCGTGGGCCAGGTTGATCACATCCATGACGCCCCAAATCAGGGTCAGGCCCATGGCGGCCACCCCGAACACGAACCCCAACATCAGGCCATCGATGAGAAACGATAAGACAGTCGTCCAATCCAACGCCATGGGGGCGCTCCTTGGGTCGGGATATGCACGGCGATTGCCGAGCGAGAGCAGGGGGACAAAAGGGGCCCGCGCGGCGCGCGGGCCCCCATCCATACGGGCGTTACGGTTTCGGATAGAGCAGTTCAGCCGTCGCGCCGGCCTCAGGCCAGACCACTTCCTTCTTCAGGTTGCCCTGCTCGTCTTTCTGCCATTGGACATAGACCATCTCATGGCCGATCTGCAAGCCATGGGCTTCGGCCGCGGTTTCGAACTTGATGCGGCCAAAGAAGATGAGCACATCCATCGCGTCCAGGGCTTCCTTGACCTTGGCCGGATCGGTCGAGTCGGCCGCGCGAATGGCCTTTTCGAGGATCAAGCCCGCGGCATAGCCGCCCGCGGAGTGATACGACGGCTCTTCGCCATATTCGGCGGTGTAGGCCTCGACAAATTCTTGGCTGGTGGGCCCGAACCACTCGATGCCCAACTCATTGGCGGCCTCGGGGGTGTATTGGGCCTGCGGCTCCCACTGGCTGGGGCCCACGATGCCCACCGCGGCATCGCCCAACTCCGCGAAGTCCGGCTCGGGGGGCGCGACCAGCAAGGCCACAAACTTCACGGGCACGCCCTCCTCGTGCAGTTGGCGGGCGAACGTCGAGCCATCCTGGAAGTGGCCACCGCCCAAGATGGCTTCCGCACCGCTGCCGACGATCTTGTTGATGAACGGCCCGAAGTCGGTGGTGTCAGGCGCATACCCCTCGAACAACACCACTTCGTAACCTTTGCTCTCCGCGTATTCCTTGGCCGCGGTCACCACCGAGGTGGCGAACTTGCTGTCTTCGTATACGAAGGCGATCTTCTTCAGATCAGGGTCGGCCTTGGCCAAGATGTCCACCGCGCCGGTCAGATAGCGGCTGGCCGGCGTGTAGATTTGGAACACTTGGGTGTAGCCCTGCTTGTAGATCGAATCGCTGGCCGCGCCGGTGGTGATCATCACCTTGCCATATTGCTCCGCGATCACCGCCGCGGCCGCGGTCAAGCCACTGGAGTAAGGGCTGATGAGGAAGTCCGCGTTGTCTTCGGTGGCCAGCCGGGTGTACAGTTCCTGCACCCGATCTTTGCTCGACTCGTCGTCGTACGAAACGGTCTGGAACTTCACCACTGTGCCGTCGCTCAACTTAATGCCTCCGGCGGCGTTGATTTGCTTCACCCACAACTGGAGGCCCTTGACTTGACGCCCGGACGACACGTTGTATTTGCCCGTCTGCGATTCGGTATAGCCGATGGTCAGCACAACTTCCTGACCACCCTCGGCCTGCTGGCCTGTCGTCTCGCCCTTGCCACCGCAGGCGGCCAGGGCCAAGGTCAGCACCAACAGCAGCGCGAGCACAAACCACAGCGTACCTTTGCCACGCTTCATGGCTGCCCTCCTTCGAGTAGGGGAATGAACGGCCGATTAAGGTGGGAAGATTATAACCCTGCGCCCCCGCAAGCACAAGTGACATTTATCCCGAAGGGGCATATCTGCATATCAGCAAGAGCGGATGCACTGACCACGCGGCCGCGGGGGCCTATGATGTTGGAACCACGTGCAGGCGCCAAAGTCGCGAGCCAAAACGCGCGAGCCGGCCCGCAGACCCGGGCACCACGCGCCGCGTGCGGAGAAGGCGAGAGCGATGATGGAAATCACAGCCCAAGCGCGGTATAATGGAGTTCGCCTTAGGCAAAGGAGCCCGATCATGTGTGGCAGCGCTCGTTGCCGTTCCCGTTGTTTGGCCCTTCATGCGGGTTTAGCCCGGCCCGTCCGGGTTCTTTTCTTTTAAACCACCCTCGTGGTGAAAAGCAGGAGGAAGTTCGGCATGTCCAAGACCGCAACCGCAACCCCCAAGACCGCCACCGAGGCGGTCAATCCTTTTCATATGGCGCAAGCCCAATTCGACCACATCGCGGACATGATGGGCCTGAGCGCCGACGCGCGGCAGATCTTGCGCTGGCCCATGCGAGAGTTCAAGTTTCAAATCCCCGTGCGCATGGACGACGGCAGCCTCAAAGTTTTCTTCGGGTATCGGGTGCAACACAACGACGCACGGGGGCCGGCCAAAGGGGGCATTCGCTTTCACCCCAACGAAACGTTGGACACGGTGCGGGCCCTGGCCATGTGGATGACTTGGAAGACCGCGGTGGTGGACATCCCCTTGGGCGGCGGCAAAGGCGGCGTCGCGGTCAACCCCGCGAGCCTTAGCCGCCGAGAGCGGGAGGCCCTGGTCCGCGGATGGATCGACCAGATCTGGCGCAACATCGGCCCGCGCATCGACGTTCCCGCGCCCGATGTGGGCACAACGCCCCAGATGATGGGTTGGATGATGGATGAATACAGCAAGCGCGTGGGGCAATATACGCCTGGCGTGATTACGGGCAAGCCCCTGCCCGTGGGTGGCTCGCCAGGCCGCAAGGAAGCCACCGGCTTCGGCGTCATCTATCAGGTGCGCGAGGCCATGAAATTGCTGGGCATGGATCCCGAGAAAAGCACGGCCTCGGTGCAGGGCTTCGGCAATGTGGGCCAACACGCGGCCCTGGGCTTCACCAAATTCTTGGGCGGCAAGGTCGTCAGCGTCGCCTACTATGACATCCGCGACCGCACCCCTTATACCATCTCCCACCCTCAGGGGTTGGACATCGAATACCTCATGTCCATCACCGACATCTTCGGCAGCATTGACAAAGACCAGGCTCGCGCGGCAGGCTACGCGGTCGAGGATGGCGACGCGTGGCTGAGCAAAGATGTCGACGTGCTCATCCCAGCGGCCTTGGAAGCCCAAATTCGCGCCGACAATGTGGACCGCATCAGTGATCGGGTGCGCATTCTGGCCGAAGGGGCCAACGGTCCGACCACGCCCGAGGCCGATCAAGTGCTGGCGCGTCGCGAGATTCTGGTCATCCCCGATTTCCTGTGCAACGCGGGGGGCGTGATGGTCTCGTACTTCGAAGGGGTCCAGAGCGACATGAACTACTATTGGACGCGCGACGAGGTGTTGGAGCGGCTGGACAAGAAAATCACCCATGCGTTCCACCAAGTGTTTGCGCTGGCCCAAGGTGAGGGCCTTTACCCCCGGGATGCCGCGTACATCGTGGCCGTCCAACGGGTGGTCGAAACCATGGAAGTGCGCGGCTGGATTTAACCGCGCGCAACCACCATCGTGACCACGCGCGCTGCGGCCCCGCGCTCGCGGGGCCGCTTTGTCGTGCCAGGCCCTGAGCCCAGCCCTGAGGTGTTGGTATAATCCCGCCCGCGGGGCAGGTCCAACGCGCGACCGCAGGGCGCCCCAGCACCCTACACCCAGGAGGAACCTATGACCCAGCAGCCTTCCCGGCCGGCGCGGGTGCGCTTCGCGCCCTCACCCACGGGCTATTTGCACATCGGCGGCGCGCGGGCCGCGTTGTACAACTTCCTCCTGGCCCGCCAAACCGGCGGCCAGTTCATCTTGCGCATCGAAGACACGGACCGCAAGCGCTTCGTGCCCGAGGCCGAGCGCGATTTCATGGACAATTTGCGCTGGCTGGGCCTGGAATGGGACGAAGGCCCCGACAAAGGCGGCCCCTATGGACCTTATCGCCAAACCGAGCGCGCGCACCTCTATCGCCAATACGCGGAGGAATTGGTGGCGCGCGGGCACGCGTACTACTGCTTCTGCACGCCTGAACGCCTGGCCAAACTGCGCGAAGAGCAGCGACGCAAAAAATTGCCCCCCCGCTACGACGGCCATTGTCGCCACATCCCCCTCGAGGAGGCCCGGCAACGGGTGGCCGCAGGCGAACCCCACGTGATTCGCTTCAAGGCCCCGCGCGAGGGCACCATCACCGTGCACGATCTCATCCGGGGCGACATCACCGTGGCCAACAAAGACATCGACGACTTCATCTTGCTCAAGTCCGACGGCTTGCCAACCTATCACCTGGCCGTGGTGGTGGACGACCACCTCATGCACATCACCCACGTGCTGCGGGGCGCGGAATGGCTGGGCACTTTCCCGCTGCACGGTCATCTGTATCGGGCCTTTGGCTGGCCTGAGCCCGTGTGGGTCCACTTGTCCACCTTCCTCAAACCCAGCGGCAAGGGCAAAATCAGCAAGCGGGATGCGGACATCTTCCGCAAGGACCATAAATCTGTGCTGGTCAAAGACCTGCGCGAATTCGGCTACCTGCCCGAGGCGGTCAACAACTGGATCGCGCTCATGGGGTGGAGTTACGACGACCGCACCGAGTTCTTCACCTTAGACGATTTGATCGCCAAATTCCGCTTGGAACGGCTCAAGCCCTCGCCGGCCGCGGTCAACTTCAAGAAACTCGATCATTTCCAAGGCTTGCATGTGCGCGCCCTGTCGCGGCAAGCGTTGGCCCAACGTCTGGTCCCCTTCTTTCACCGCGCTGGCTATACGCAGGTGACCGCGGCTGACCTCGAGCCCATCATCCCCCTCATCCAAACGCGCATCACCACTCTGGACGACGGACCGCGCTTGGCCGGTTTCTTCTTCCGTGAGACCATCGAACCCGACCCGGCCGAGTTGGTGCCCAAAGGCCTCACCCCAGCCCAAGCCTTGGAGGTCGCCCGCCAGGCCCTGGCCGTGCTGGAAGCCCTGCCCGACATGCGCGCCACCACCACCGAACCGCCTTTGCGCGCGCTGGTCGACAAGTTGGGCCTGCACGCGCGCCAAGTCTTTGGCCTGATTCGGGTCGCGGTCACCGGGCAACGGGTGAGCCCGCCCCTGTTCGAGAGCATGGAAATCTTGGGCCGTGAGCGGGTGCTGGAACGCATGCGCCAGGCCGTGCGCCTGCTGGAAGCCTTGAGCGCCGAGCACCCCAACGCCGCGCCATGAGCCCGGCCGCCTGGTTGCTCTTCCCCCTAATTGGCTACTTGCTGGGCTCACTGCCGTGGGCCGTGTGGCTGGTGCGTTGGCGCACCGGGGAGGATATTCGCGCCTTCGGCTCAGGCCACGCGGGCACCACCAATGTGTATCGACGCCTGGGTCCCTGGTGGGCCTTGGCCGTATTGCTGTTGGATGTGGGAAAGGGCTTCGCGGCCGTGGCCTGGGCGCGTCATGGTGGCGCACCGCCCGCGGTGGTGGGGTTGACCGGCGCCGCGGCCGTGGCCGGTCACAACTGGCCCTTGTGGGCTCGCTTCCGCGGCGGTATGGGCAACGCCACCACGCTGGGGGCCCTGCTGGCCGCGTCGCCTTTGGCCGCGTTGGTGGCGCTGGGGTGGCTGGTGCTGTGGGTGCTGGTATGGCACCACGCCGCGCGCGGCACCTTGGTCGCCGCGCTCACCGCGGGGGCACTGTTCTCCGCCCTGCCCTTGCCCGCGGACGCGCGCGCCCTGGCCTGGGCCATCGGCCCGGTGTTAGGGGTGCGCTTCGCGCAAGATTGGCATCGCCGTTATCGCGAACTCTGGTTGGACCGCCCCCATCGGCATCATCTTCGCCCGCGCGCGCCCCGCACGGTCACGCGGGCCCCACACGTACTGTTGGAAGCCGCTTACGCGGCGCTCCTGCTGTGGGCGGGAGTGCGCCTGCTGGCGCCATTGGAACAAGTCTTCGACATCGGCCTCTTCGACGAAACCCGCTATCTGATGCGCGGCCTGCATCTCCAATGGGCCGAGTTGCCGCGCTTATATCGCGCCCCCCTCTATGCGGTTTGGTATGCGTTCCTGGCGCAGTGGCAGCCGGATCCCGTGGCGCTTTATGACCTCAATGTGCGCGTCCAAGCCCTGGCCCTGCCGCTGCTGCTGTATGGCTTGCTACGGACGCTGAAATGGTCACGGCCCGCGGCCTTTGGGGTGGCTTGGTTCGTCTTGCTCAGCGACGCCAATTTGTTGCCCTGGCCGCGCGCCTCGACCTTGGCCTGGTTGATCGTGCTGCTCGGCTTGGGGCTTTACTTGCGCCTGGCCGATGGGGGAACGGCCCGAGCGGCCATGCTGAGCGCACTGTGGCTGAGCGCGTTCATCCGGCCGGAAATGCTGCTGGCCGTGGCCTTGGCCGGGGGCGAAATGTTGTGGTTCGTCCATCGGAACCGCTTGCCGCGCGCCCGGCGTGTGCGCCTGGCCGGTGGACTGGCCGCGTTGGCCTTGCTGACCGTCGTGGCCATGGGCTCCCCTCTGCGCGAAGGCGAACGCCTGCAAGCAGCCTTCCTCCAGCACTTCGCCTACCGCTGGAACGCGCGCTACGGCATGCCGGGGGGCACGTGGTCGCGCTGGCGCGAAACCGGTCAGCAGATCTTCGGCACCGACGGCTCGTTGCTTCGTTTGGTCGCGGGCAATCCACGGGCCTTCGGACACCACTTGGCCGTCAACCTGGCCGAAGCCGGCCCCAAAACCGCAATGCTGCTGTTCTTCCATGTGCCCATCAGCGGCACCGTCTGGCACGAAGGGGGGCTGGCCATGGTGGGCTGGGCGCTCATCGGCGCCGCGGCCCTGTGGCGCCGGCCTCGGGCCCTGCTCCAAACCCAGCGCCGATTGCTTTGGGCGGCGGCGCTTTTGGTGCTGCCGGGGTTGGTCAGCGCGCTGGTCATCTATCCGCGGCGCCATTATTTGTTGGGCGTGGCCCTCATGGCCTGGCTGCTGTGGGCCGCGCAAGTGCGCGCGATCTGGCGCGCGCGAGCCCCCCAAGCCTCGCACGACGGAAGCCTGCACGCGTGGCTGGGCCTGGTGTTGGCCCTGGCGCTGGTCGCGCTCACGCCACCCGTCACTGCGCGCTTCCCGTGCCCCGACCAAGCCCCCCGCCTGGCCGGAAAACCGCTGCCCCGACACACCCAATGGCTATGTCGAACCACCGACACGCGCGAGGCCATTCACGCGTTGCGCGCCGCGGCGCAACAACGCGCGCCATTGACCGTGGCGATCGATCCCAACTTTTGGGAAGAAAACCTGGAAGTCTACCTTCCCGCGACGGTCCAGCGCACCCACGATGCGCCGGGAACGCCCGAAAAACTGCTCCTCTTGCCGACCGACGTGGTGCTTTTGCCTTACGGACGCCCTTGGTTGGATCACGCCGCCCGCCGCGCGGCCCTGGAGACGGTGCGCCAGCGCGGAGGACGCGTGGGCTGCACTTCGGGCCGGCCGTGGGTGTTGGTTTTTCGCAACGCGCTGGACGTGCCTTTGTCCCCCTGCCCCTGACCAAGGCTTCACGAGCACGACCACACTCGCGAGGTCAGCCTGGCCGGCCGTGTCGTTCCCCTGAATAAGGGACGCCCGTTCGAGGCCGTCCGCGCCCCTTTCAACCCCCGGCCTGACCGGCGCGCGGTGTGCATCGCCGCGAGGCGAGCGAGCCCAGGCATGGCCCCGCTGGACGGCCCGCGCCCAGCACACCGCAGCCGGGACTTTCGGCCAAGCCGCCATCCTGATGCCCCCAACCGCAAGCGCGCGCCAAGCACGGCCAACCCGCGCCGTTCCATTATTCTGGGCCCGGGCCGCGTCGTCGGCGTCCCCGCGAAGCCCCGGGGCGCGCTTTGGGGGGGCGGGCCGCCCCCGCCCCCGGCTCGCGGCACGCAGCGACACGCGGCGCGGGCTGGGATGAAGCACCACGCCGGCGCGCGCCCGCAGGCCTGGGCCGAACGCGCCCCGTCGGAACCCAGGGCAATTCTGGGGCTGTTCGAAAAAGCGACGATAGCCATGAGCCGTGGTTTTGCCCCATGCCCTTCCTGGGCCCATCCCCAGCACCGAGCGGAACGGCCCCCGGAGTTACGCGCAAAAAGAGAAAGCGCAGATTCACGCTGGCTTGCTTTTCAAACGGCCCTCCACACCCGGGAGGGCATCCGAAAATCCCCCCTTTGGCTCGCCTTCCTTCCGCGCTCTCCGTGTTCCCGGGTGAAATTTTCGAACACCCCCTGGCGGCTCTGGACAAATAAAGGCTTGTCGCGTATAATTGCCTTGACCGACCGGTCAACTTATGGTGGTTAGGAGGCGAATATGAAATTGCAGCCCCGCTTACGCGCTCGACCGCCCCGCTGGTCATGGCCCTTTGTGGCCTTGTTGTTCGCACTTATCGTCGGCTTTTGGAGCACATCTATCGCCAGGGCCGCAACCTACACCGTGACCACTTTGGACGACAACGCGATCGACGACGGTCAATGCAGCCTGCGCGAGGCCATCGCCGCAGCCAACAACGCCCCGCTCAACGACGACTGTGGGCCTGGCAGCCCCAACGATGACACCATTACCTTTAATGTCAGCGGCACCATCCACTTGCAATCCACCCTGCCCGACATCGCTGCCGCCGGCGCGCTGACCATTGACGGTGGCAACAACATCACCATCAGCGGTGACAGCGACAACGACGGCGACGGCGATGTGCGGCTGTTCCAACTGGCGGCCAACAGTTCCCTCACCTTGCAGCGCATGGTGTTGACCCACGGCTACACAATGGCCGGCGATGGCGCAGCCGTCTCTGGCAGCAACGCGAACTTGACCCTCCTGAACTGTACAGTCCAAAACCATCGCGCCGGGGGCGGCAATGGCGGGGCTATCAACCTTCGCGGAAACGGCGACACGTCGTTCGAGGCCCGTAACTGCGTGTTCCAAAACAACGTCGCCGAACCCATGGACGAATTCACAGGCCATGGCGGCGCCGTCTATCTGACCAATATGCAGAGCACCATTGCCGACACCCGCTTTGAAAACAACAAGTGTGAAGTCGTAGGCGACAACCAAGGCGATGGCGGTGCGATCTACGCAAATGAAGGCCGCACAGACATCGCCAACGCCACGTTTGACGGCAACCAAGCCAAAAACGGCGGCGCGATTCATTGGGAAGCGCACCAAGCCACCATGCGCGATACGGTCCTACAAAACAACCGAGCCGACGGAAATGACGGTTATGGCGGTGGCATCAGGGCGATCGACACTGATCTCTCTATGGAACGCGTAACTTTCCAACGCAACCAAGCCTGGGTAGGTGGCGGACTGGCGTACTCTGATCACTCGTCTTATTCCCCGCCATCGGAATTGCGCGGAAAATACATCCGTTTTCTCTCTAATACGGCTACACTTGGCGGCGGGGTAAATCTTTATGGGGGTGTTGAGGCGACCTTTGCCCACAGCACGTGGCGCGGTAACCAGGCCGGGGTTGCCGGCGGGTGGAAACAAAGTGGTACTACGGGGACCTATGGGAGTTACACTTCCATCGTGGCCAACAGCACTTTCGCCGAGAACTCCGACTTCGCGCTTGGTCTCCGTGCGGGTGGCCAATTGGAAGTGCTCAACACCACCATCGCGCACAACGACAAAGGTATCGACACCCCAACCGCTGCAGCCGCCCGCCTGGTCAACACGATTCTCCAAGACAACACGGGGGGCAATTGTGACGCCAACGGCGTGACCGACGGAGGTCACAATCTCTCCAGCGACGGCACGTGCAACTTCACCGCCCCCACCTCACGCAACAATACCAACGCGCGCTTGGGCGCGCTGACCGGTGCGCCGGCCTATTACCCCTTGCTGGCCGGAAGCCCCGCGTTGGACCAAGGCGATGCCGCAACCTGCGCCGGCGCGGTCGTGAACAACGAGTCGCAAAACGGTGTGACCCGACCGCAAGACGGCGATGGCGACGGCACAGCCGTGTGCGACATCGGCTCCTACGAGGCCAGTGCTGCGGCCACCCCCACGCCAACGGTCAGTCCTACGCCCACCCGTACCCCTACGCCCACGGTCAGTCCTACGCCCACTCGCACCCCTACGCCGGCCGTGGGCGCGCCCCCGCGCGGCCAAATGACCGCGGACTCGGGCGCTTGGCCGCTGGTCACATGGAACGCGGTTTGGGCGAACATCCAAAACACCGTCAACTTGGCCGTCACCTTGGTGCATCCTATCCCGGCCAATAGCACCTACGTGGCGGGCAGTCTGAACTGCATCGCGGGTGGCAGCACGGTCGTCACTCGCTGCGCCTACAACGCGGCCCGCAACCAAATCGAGGTTGAAGCCACCTTAGCCGCAGACTTCGGCGGCACGTTCGCCGCATGGCCGCCCAAACCGTTCCCCCTGACCGCGTGGATGCCCATGTCCGCCGCGCTCGACACCACCGTGAGCAGGGCCCCGCACCTGCCAAGTCCCCTGCCCCGGGTGCAAGCCGCGCTGGCCCACCCCCTCACCATTCGCTATCAGACCCGCGCCCAAGCCGGCGTCACTCAACTGTTGGGCCAAGGCTTGGCTTATTGGGATGAGAACAACGACGGCCAAGTCACCAACTTGGATCCCAACGTGCAGCACGACACACCCGTACGCACCGACGACCCAGCCCAGCCCGGCTTACAAGACCCCACGCTGGCGCGCCAGCCCGCGCTGCCCGAAACGGGGTTCCCGCCGCGTCGTGACGCGCCACGCGGGCTGCAGCCTGCAACCGAAGCCGACTTGGGCTCCGTGTGGATCGAAATCCCCCGTCTGCAGGTGCAAGAGCGCCTTTGGGGCGTGCCTTCCCACGACGATTTGGCCTGGCTCACCGATGTAGGGTGGCTGTGGAGCAGCGCGTTCCCTGGGCATCCTGGCAACAGCGTGCTCACCGCGCACAATTATCTGGCCAACGGCCTGCCAGGCCCGTTCGCGGCCTTGCATCAATTGCGCTACGGCGACCGCATTCGCGTGCACGCCTACGGCACGGTATACGAATTCGCGGTCACCCAAGTGCGCTATACCGACCCTGAAGATCTCTGGGCTTTGCGCGACGCCAATGACAGCCATGCGTGGCTGACCCTGATCACGTGCGCCCAATGGGATGACGCGGATCAAGCCTACCGTTATCGCTTGGTGGTGCGCGCCGTACTGGTACGCTGGTATCAAAGTGAGGGTTGAGGCCTCCCTCCCGGTAACCTGGCGTTCTTCCTCAACCCACCACTTATGCCAAGCGGAGCCGCGCGTGCGGCTCCGCTTGGTTTTGGGAGGCTGCCACGCCCGTGCCACGGGCGGTGGGCCCAACTTGATGCGAGAATGGCCTCACGGGCCAGCGTAAATGCTCTGCACCAACGCGTCTAACCAATCCAAATCAGGCGTGAAGTCGCTGGGGCTCAGCGTGTCCAACAACGACGCGGCTTGTTGGTTGAAGGCCTCGATCGCGCTTACATCATCCAGCGGCGGCGGGGGCGCGAAGGCCTGAGGGTTGGTGTTAGCCGCCGGGTCCATGCTGGAGGGCAAAATCGCGGCCTGAATGGGGAAGGTCACGAAGACCGCGTATTGGTTGTTGGCCGAATACCCGCGGAAAATGTAGCGCAATTGCCCGTTATGGACGGGCATCGGGCCCTGGCCGTGCATTTCCAACGTCCGCTCGCCCGAACCGTTCTGGAACGAAAGGTTCCGGCGGCGCGCCTGGAACAGCACGGTCGCGCCCTGTTCCTCGGGCGGGAAGAGGAACCGCCCCAAGACCTGCTGGGCTTGCGCGACGGGGATGATGTCCACGCACCCCCATTCGCAGAACTCGTCTTGGGGTGAGGTCGCGAAGCGGGTAATGGCAATGGTGGTGAGATTGCCCCCCATCAGCGCGTCTAACGCGTAGCCAAACTGGGCCTGAAAGCCTTGCAAGTTCAAACTTTGCCACCCCGCCGGAATGGTGACGCTGGACTGGCCGAAGGTCACCGTGCGGCCTGTGGGCACCAACGCCACGGTGGGAGGGCCTACGGCTTCGATGGCGGGCGTGTTGGTGGGCGGCATGGGCGTGACCGGGTTCGCGGCCGTGGTCGAACCCATCTGGAAGTTGAACTCGCAAGCCAGCAATGCGACGGCCAACCCAAGCCAAAGCCAAAGACGACGACGCATCACAGCACCTCCTACGGACACAAACTGCTGTTGCTGCGCATTTCAATGAAGGGGAAGACGGTATAGCCCGGCACGTTCACGTCCATCAGGTTCAGCGATCCGATCTGCGGACCTTTGTAGTGATAATTGGCCTCGAAGGAAGTCTGCCCACCGCTGAACTGCAGCGTGACGAAGCCCAGGTTCTCGCTGAAGTAGGTATCGTAGAACGAGCCCGTATCGTCGAGCACGGTTTGGCCGCTTTCGTGCACGATGGTGAGGGTGTAGTTCGAGCCGTTCAGATCCAAATACACGCAATGGGATGCCAACGGCGAACCGCCCATGACAAAGCCTTTGTAGCGCGTCACCGTGCCGAATTGGGTCACCAATTCCTGCACCGAGGGGTTGGCAATGGTAATGGAAGCCGTCTCGCCCGGCTGCACCTGCACGATTTGCGGTGCCAAATAGCCCGTAATGGTGCGGCCGCTGGCATCCCAGAAGCCGATGCCAGGCATGACCGAATACACCACCCCGGGCTCCAAATCATTCACCGTTAGGCTGCCCCCGTTGGAAGGGATGACCTGGTGCATACCGAGGATGACATCCTCTTGCTTGCGCTGGCCGGTCGCGGGGTCGTCGTACATAAACTGCAAACTGACCACTGGGAACGACGATTGGTTCACCACCACCAACGTGCCCGGCTGCGCGGGCGGCTGGGGCGCGGGCTGGCCCGGGTCATTGCCACCGGGCTGCCCGCCGGGGTCGTTGCCACCGGGGTCGTTGCCGCCAGGCTGCCCGCCGGGGTCGTTGCCGCCGGGATCATTGCCGCCAATATCGCCGGGGTCGATCACAATCCCCTCAGGCGGATAGGGCTGATACTCGGGCGGCAGCATCACGATGCCATCATCGCCACCGTCGCCACAATTGGGGTAGCAAATGACCGGCAAGTCGTCATCGCCGCCACCAGGGTTCGCGCCGGGGTTTCCGCCGGGGGGCGGGGCCGCCGGGGGTTGCGAACCAGGCGGGTTGTTGGGGGACGAACCTCCGGGCGGGCTCGCGCCGCCCGGGGGCGACGAAGGTGGTGGTGCGCCCGGCGGCGGATTGCTCCCCGAACCGCCGGGGTTGGAACCACCCGGCGCGGGGGGTGCAAACGGCGGCACGGCCGCGCCCGCGGCTCCCCCTGGGCCATTGGCACACGCGATCACGGCCACGGTGAACCACGCGTCTGGCCCGGGCGCGACCGTTTGATTGCCCGCGGCGTCGGTGGCCCAGACGCGATAGTACAGCGCGCCCCCTTGGGGCAATGCCTGGGGGGCTTCCTGCCCAACGGGGATCTGGCCCACATACCCATCGTTACCTGTGGCGCTCAAGGGTAAACGCCGCGCTTGGCTCGCGCCCGCGTACGCGTATTCCAACCACACTTGCGCGGGGGTGCCGGCGTCGTCTTGGGCCCACACTTGCACAGTGAGCACAGGCGCGCCGCACGCGTTGCCAAAATACACTTCCGCGGGGCTGGTCACCCGCGCGATCGTCGGCGGGGTGCTGTCGGCCGCGTCGGACATGGCGCCGTCTGGGGTCATAGGCCCCACCACCTGCACACGACACGCCAACAGCAAGGCAGCCAGCCCAAGGCCCCACCAAATCCCTCGCCGCGAGGTCCTTGCAAACAACCATCTGCCCATCGGCCTACTCCTGCCCGGCGCGAGCACCGCGCCTGAATGGTGTGCCTTTACTTTGCCGTAGCGCCGTCAGGAAGGCGTCAGGGCGGCCGGTCGGAGGGCTGGGGGCACAAACAAAAACGGCGCGCCGGGGGCGGCGCGCCGTGAGCGTCAGGGCCAGGGGGATGGGTTACTCGTGCCGCGAGCCACCTTCGCGCCGTGGTGGGCGTCCGCCGCGGCGCTCGCCATCGCGCCGCGGGCCGCTTCGGCGGGGTGCGCTCCCTCGTCGGTCCCCCCCTCGACCGCTGCCGCGACCGGAGGGGCGTCCCCCACCGCGCCCCCCGCTGATGCCGCGATCGTTGGCCTGCGCCTCTTCCAGCGACCAGCCCTCAAGCACGGCCTGCCGCGAGAGGCGAATCTTGCCCGAGGTCGGGTCGATCTTGGTCACCATGACCTGGATCTCGTCGCCCACTTTGACCACGTCTTCGACCTTCTCGACCCGTCCTGGCGCCAACTGGGAGATGTGCACCATGCCGCTGGTGTTGGGCAGAATCTCGACGATCGCGCCAAAGTCGGTGATGCGCACGACCCGACCGGTGTAGATGCGCCCCTCTTCGGGAACTTCGGTCAGGGCCTCGATGCGGCGCCGGGCTTCTTGCGCGCCGGCCTGGTCGACCGCGGCGATGAAGACGCGGCCGTCTTCCATGATATCGATCTTGGTGCCGGTTTCGTCTTGCAAGGCCCGAATCACCCGCCCACCCGGGCCAATGACCGCGCCAATGCGGTCCACTGGGATGAATAAAGTGATCATGCGCGGCACGTGGGGCTTAAGTTCTGGCCGCGGTGCGGCGATGGTCTCCAGCATCTTGCTCAACACATGCAGCCGCGCGGCCCGGGCTTGCGCCAAAGCCTGCGCCATGATCTCGCGGGTCAGGCCCGAGATTTTGATGTCCATTTGCAGCGCGGTAATGCCCTGCTCGGTGCCCGCGACTTTGAAGTCCATGTCGCCCAGCATATCCTCCAGGCCCAAGATGTCGGTCAGCACCACATATTGGTCGCCTTCTTTGATCAGCCCCATGGCAATGCCGGCCACCGGCGCTTTGATGGGCACGCCTGTGTCCATGAGGGCCAAGGTGGAACCGCACACAGAGGCCATGGAGGTGGACCCGTTGGACGAGAGCACCTCTGACACCAGGCGCAGGGTGTAGGGGAACTCCTCTTCGGGCGGGATGACGGGCAGCAAGGCCCGCTCGGCCAGCGCGCCGTGACCGATCTCGCGGCGGGATGCGCCGCGAATGGGCTTGACCTCGCCCGTCGAGAAAGGCGGGAAATTGTAGTGATGCATGTAGCGCTTGGATTCGGTGGGGGTGAGGTTGTCCAACTCTTGGGCTTCGCGCGGGGTGCCCAGGGTGCACAAAGTGAGCACTTGGGTCTCGCCGCGGGTGAACAGGCCCGAACCATGGGCCCGCGGGCTGATGTCGACCTCGGCCCAAATGGGGCGTACTTGGTCGGTGCGGCGGCCGTCGGCCCGCACGCCGGTCTCGAGGATGCGGCGGCGCATCACGTGCTTGAGAACGTCTTCGAACGCGGCTTTGATCTGCGCGGGGGTATACAACGCCGCGCCGTCCGCGTCGGTCAAGGCGCCGAACGCGTCGAGCATTTCTTGCCGCAGCCGGTTGATGGCCCGATTGCGCTCCCGTTTGCGCAACGCGGGGTTCAGCACTTCGCTCACGATGCGGTCCGCGATGCGCTCACGGATGGCCTCGACCAAGGCTTCGGGCACAACAAAGGGCGTGTATTCGGCCTTGGGCTTGCCGATCTCCGCGGCCATGCGTTCTTGCAGATCCAGCAGCGGCTGCAACGCCTGATGGCCGAAAGTGAGCGCGTCCACCATGACCTCTTCGGGCACCTGATCCGCGCCGGCTTCGACCATGATGATGGCGTCGCGAGTGCCCGCGATGCGCAGATCCAGATCCGACTGCTTGAGTTGGCTGAACGTGGGGTTGACCACAAATTCGCCCTGGATGCGACCCACCCGCACGGCGGCAATGGGCCCGTTCCAGGGGATGTCCGAGAGCATCAGCGCCGCGGAAGCCGCGTTGACGGCCAGAATGTCCAAGGGGTGTTCGTCGTCGACTGAGAGCGAATAGATGATGACCTGCACATCGTTGCGCAAATCCTTGGGGAAGAGGGGGCGAATGGGGCGGTCGACCAAGCGAGCGGTGAGGATGGCCTCTTCGGAAGGCCGGCCCTCGCGGCGGAAGAACGAACCAGGGATGCGCCCCCCGGCGTACAAGCGCTCTTCATAGTCCACCCGCAGGGGGAAGAAGTCCAGGTCTTCCCGGGGCTCGTCGCTCATGGTTACCGCCGCGAAGACCATGGTGTCGCCCATGCGCACCGTCACCGCGGCGTTGGCCTGAAAGGCCAGTTTGCCGGTTTCGATGACGATGGTATCGGCGCCGATTTGTGTTTCATAGCGATACCCTTGGGGCTTGCCGTCGAATGTCATAAGGTCCTCCTAAAAAGGGGAATGGAAACAGCGAACGGCCCGCCCGGTCAGGTACTGGTTTCTACCGAGCGCGGGGTGCTCGGCAAAAACCAATGCCCAACCGCGGCGGGCAAACCACAGCAGCGCGGGGCGCCGGGAGCGGCCAACGACCAAAAGCCGACGCGCGCGCGTCGGCTGGGCAATACAGGATGCCCCTGGGCCCGTTGGTCGTTGAGCGTGTCGAAGGCGCGCCTCCGTCCCCCAGCCGGTGCTGGCCTACATCTTCCGCCGAATGCCCAGTTTGTCGGTCACCTGCACATAGCGGTTGTAGTCCTTTTGGCGCAGGTACCGCAGCAGCCGGCGGCGCTTACCCACCATCTTCAGCAGGCCACGGCGAGAGTGCTCGTCGTGCTTGTGCTGCTTGAGGTGCTCGGTGAGGCGGTTGATGCGATAAGTGAGCAGCGCGATCTGCACCTCAGGCGACCCCGTGTCGTTGGGGTCGCGCTGGAATTCCCGGATGAGGTAAGCCTTGATCTCCTTGTCGATGGCCATGGGATACTCCTTCAACCCAAGTCTCCGCTCAGAGCGCGGGGGAACGGACACCGCAACGCGGGCCCCGCCCTCTGGCGGGCAAGCCGCTGGCATTATACCAAATCCCTGGGGGGAGGGCAAGCGTGGCGTGGGGGCGTTCGAAAAATCGCCGGATCGCCATGAGATGTAGTTTGGCCCCATGCCCTCCTGAGCCCATCCGCAACGCGAAGCGGAACGGCCTCCGCAATCGCTCGCGAATAGAGAAAGCGGCCGAGCCACGCCGGTTTGCTTTTTCAACGGCCTTCCATACCCTGGAGGGCATCCGAAAATCCCCCTTTGGCTCTCCTTCCCTCCAGGCTCTCCGTGTCACCGGATGAAATTTTCGAATCGCCCCCGTTGGGCCTTGACGCGGGCGGCCGATCGGGGTATAATGCGGCCCGCATGAAAACCCGCAGGTCTCTCACCCTATCGTAGCGAGCGTGGTGGCGCGCGACGCGCCTGCGCGCTGGCTTTTTTTGTCTGTTCCATGAATTTGTGGGGTTCGCCCGACACGCAAGGGTGGTCAACTTGGGAGTGACGCTCGACCAACGTTTTTCGCGACAGGCGCTTAGGCCCTGTGGCGGCGCTTTTATTTAAACGCGTCGCGGGCCCACGCGGAGCCGATCCCCACCACCCCACGCCAGGGCACGCTCCCCAGGAGGTTGCTTGTGGAGACCAAAGACATTCTCTCCCTGCGCATTCGCCTGGCCTCGCCCGAGACCATCTTGGAATGGTCGTATGGTGAGGTCACCAAGCCCGAAACCATCAACTACCGCCGCCTGCGGCCCGAAAAAGACGGTTTGTTCTGCGAGGTCATTTTCGGGCCGACGCGCGATTGGCAGTGCTATTGCGGCAAATACAAGAACAAGCGGTACAAGGGCATCGTGTGCGAGCGGTGCGGCGTTGAAGTCACCCGCTCGTCGGTGCGCCGGGAGCGGATGGGCCACATCCGATTGGCCGCGCCTGTGGCCCATATTTGGTACACCCGCCGGGTGCCCTCGTATTTGGGGTTGCTGCTGGACATCAACCGCCGCAACCTGGAGCGGGTGCTCTATTTCGCCCAATATGTGGTCACCTATGTGGACGAAGAGGCGCGGCAACGCGCGCTGCAACGGCTGAGCGAAGAGATCGGCCAAAGCGAGCGGGAACTGGCCGAGCGCATCAACGCCCGCATTGCGGAGATCAAGGCCCAACGCGACAAGCGCCTGGCCCGACTGGAAGCCCAACGCCAGGCCATCGAGGCCGAATACAGCGAGGCCGTGGCCGCGAAACTCGAGCCCATCATCCGCGAAGGCCAACGCTTAGAGCAAGAATTGCAACGCCGCATGGGCCAAGTCCTCACCGAACCTTTGCGGTTCGGCGCGACCGATACCCTCATCGCCAAAAGTGGCGAAACCATCACCGCGGAGCACCTGAGCCGGGTGCAACGCATCGTCCAAGAACATCTGGCGGCCATCGAAACCCAACTGGCGCAAGAAAAAGAGGCCCGACTGGCCGCGATTGAGGCCGAACGCGAACGTGTGCGGGCCGAGGCTGAACGGCGCATGGATTTGCTGCGCGAAGAACTGGAAAAGCAGGCTTCGCAGGCCCAAGACGAACGCCTGCGCTGGCGCGACGAATTGGCCGAATTGCGACCGCTGACCTTCCTCAGCGAGCCCCGCTACCGGGAACTGAAGTCCCGCTGGGGCAATGTGTTCCGCGCGGACATGGGCGCGGAGGCGTTCCACGAGATCTTGAGCCGCCTGGACCTGGACGCGCTGGCCGAGGACCTGTGGCACGAGGTGCGCACCACCAAGAGCAAACAAAAGCGCAAGAAGGCCATCAAGCGCCTGAAAATCGTGGAAGCCTTTCGGCGCTCGGGCAACCGCCCCGAGTGGATGATCCTCACTGTGCTGCCTGTGCTGCCACCCGACTTGCGGCCCATGGTGCAGTTGGACGGCGGCCGCTTTGCCACCAGCGACCTCAACGACCTGTACCGCCGGGTCATCAACCGCAACAACCGCCTCAAGCGGCTCATCGAACTGGGCGCGCCCGACGTCATCATCCGCAACGAAAAGCGCATGCTGCAAGAGGCCGTGGACTCGCTCATTGACAACTCGTATCGGGGCAAAGCCCTGCTGCGCCGCGGCCGCCGGGAACTCAAATCCCTGAGCGACATGCTCAAAGGCAAGAAGGGGCGCTTCCGCCGCAACTTGCTGGGCAAGCGGGTGGACTACTCGGGCCGCTCGGTCATTGTCGTAGGCCCCAAACTCAAGTTGCACCAGTGCGGCCTGCCCAAGAGCATGGCCTTGGAACTGTATCGGCCCTTCGTGCTGGCCCGCCTGGTGGAAAAAGAATATGTGAACAACATCCGCGGGGCCAAGCGTTTCGTCGAACGGGGCCGGCCCGAAGTGTGGGAGGTCCTGGAAGAGGTCATCAAAGAGCGCCCCGTGCTGCTCAACCGCGCGCCCACCCTGCACCGCTTGGGCATTCAGGCCTTCGAGCCGGTGCTCATCGAGGGCAGTGCCATTCAGTTGCACCCCCTGGTGTGCACCGCGTTCAACGCGGACTTTGACGGCGACCAGATGGCCGTGCACCTGCCCCTCACGCCCCAGGCCATCCGAGAGGCCCGGGAACTCATGCTCTCGTCTAAGAACCTGCTCAAGCCCGCGGACGGCGAGCCCATCATCACCCCGTCCAAAGACATGGTGCTGGGCATCTACTACTTGACCATGGAAGACCCGCGGCCGCACAAAGGCGATGGCTTGGCCTTCAGCCGCTACGAAGATGTGGAACTGGCTTACGCGTTGGGCCAAGTGGAAGTGCACACCCGCATCCAGTTCCGCACCATGACCTGGTTTGACGACGACGGCAACCGCCTGGAGCGGCCCGAAGAGCGGCTCATCCACACCACGGTGGGGCGGGTCATCTTCAATCAAGTGCTGCCCGAGTTCATGCGCTTCTACAACCGAGTGCTGGACAAGGGCGGCGTGCGCGACCTCATGTCCCAAATCTACGAGTTGGGCGGCGACGAGGCCACGGTGGCTGTGGCCGACCCCATCAAAGACATTGGCTTCAAATACGCAACGCGCTCGGGCGTGACCGTGGCCATCGCGGACATCACCGTGCCCGAAGAAAAGTGGGACATTATCCGCCGGGCCCACGAAGAGGTGGACAAGGTCGAGCGGGCCTTCCGCCGGGGCTTGCTCACTGAGCAAGAAATGAACGAGCGGGTCATCGAAATTTGGCAACAAGCCACCGAACAAGTGCGTGAAGCCGTCAAACGAGTGTTGGATCCCACCAACGACTTGGCCGTGATGGCCATCTCTGGCGCGACCAAAGGCGGTTACGGCACCATCGCCCAATTGGCGGGCATGCGGGGCATGATGGCCGACCCGTCGGGCCGCATCATCCCCTTGCCCATTCGCTCCAACTTCCGCGAGGGCCTGAGCAACCTGGAGTACTTCATCTCCACCCACGGCTCGCGCAAAGGCTTGGCCGACACCGCGCTGCGCACCGCGGACGCGGGCTACCTGACCCGCCGCCTGGTGGACGTGGTGCAAGACGTCATCGTCACCATTGAAGACTGCGGCACTGAACAATTCTGGGAGATCCGCCGAGACGACGATGTCGGCGGTCAAAAGATCGGCGAACGGCTGTGGGGCCGGGTCGCGGCCGAGAATGTCGTCGACCCCGAGACCGGCGAGATTATCGTCCGGGCTGGCGAACTCATCGAAAAGCGCCATGTGCGCCGCATCGAGGCCTCGAGCATCGCCTCGGTCAAAGTGCGCTCACCGCTCACCTGCGAGGCACCCTTTGGCTTGTGCGCCAAGTGCTATGGCCTCGACCTGGGCACCGGCAAAATGGTGGAAGTGGGCACCGCGGTGGGCATCGTGGCCGCGCAGTCCATTGGCGAACCCGGCACCCAACTGACGCTGCGGACATTCCACACGGGCGGCGTGGCTTCTGAGCGTGACATCACCACCGGTCTGCCCCGGGTGGAAGAAGCCTTGGAGGCCCGCAAAGAACCCAAGGGCGAAGCGGTCATCACTGAGATCGCGGGCGTGGTGCAAGTCACCCAGTCGGACAAATACCCCGACTTGCGCATCGTGCGGGTGCTGCACACCTACATGGCCCAAGACGAATATCCCTTGCCCGAAGGTGCAGTGGTGCAAGTGGAGGACGGCAGCGAAGTCGCGGCCGGGCAAGTGCTCTTCGTCGACCCTGAGGGCCACGAAGTCACCGCGACCCACGCGGGCCGCGCGCGCTTGGAAGGTGACAAACTCATTGTCGCGTATGAGCGCAAAGAAGTGCGCGAGTACGAGATCCCTGGCAACCTGCCCTTGTTGGTGCAAACCGGCGATCGGGTAGAAGCCGGCCAACCCCTGACCGAGGGCTCGCTCAACCCGCGGCGGGTGCTGCAAATTCGCGGCCGCGAAGCCGCGCAACTGTACTTGCTCGCAGAAGTCCAAAAGGTGTACCGCACCCAGGGCCAGAAAATCCACGACAAACACTTCGAGGTGGTCATCCGCAAGATGACCTCCAAAGTGCACATCATCAATCCTGGCGACAGCGAGTATCTGCCCGGCGACATCGTGGATCGGCTCAAAGTGCGCCGCCTGAACGAAAAACTCATTGCCGAAGGCAAGCGCCCGGCCAAATATCGCGACGTGCTGCTGGGCATCTCCAAAGTCGCGCTGGCCACCGAGTCGTGGCTGTCCGCCGCGTCCTTCCAGCACACCATTCGCGTGCTGGCCGAAGCCACCATCGCGGCCAAGAAGGACCGGCTGTTGGGCTTGAAAGAGAACGTCATCATCGGCAAACTGATTCCTGCGGGCACGGGCTTCGATCCGCGGCGGTTTGCCGACGTGCTGGGGCTGGAAGCGCCCGCGCCGGCCGAGGAAGAAGCCAGCCCCGAAACCGAGGCGCCCGTGAGCCCTGGGGCCGGCTCACAAGCCGAAGCCGCGGGCGAACAACCCGTGAGCCCCGAACCCTCCGGCGTGCCGTCGTAACCGCGCGCCGCGAGGTCAGCCGCTGCCCGCGGAGCAATCGACCCCGCGCGCCATCGCCTTCCTCCGCCGCTGGGAGGGAGGCGATGGTGGCTTTTAAAAGCAGGGAGCAAGGCGCATGTAGGGGCGACCCGGCGGGTCGTCCGAGGGCAGGCGCGGGTAGGAGCACGCGGCCGCGTGCCCGGCAGCCGTGGCCGTATGCCCAGCGGCCGCGCGGCGTGGCCCGGCCAGGCGGTTGAATCCCCCTCCCCAACCCCTCCCCCTTCGTAAAGAGGGAGGGGCTATGCAGGCCCGACACGCGCCTCACGCGAGCATTCTCCCCCCTTCCCCTACGAGGGGAAGGGGGACCAAGGGGGGATGGGGTCAACGCGTTGGAAGTTGGCGGTTGGAAGATGGAAGTTGACGGGGAACAGGGAGCGGGGCGCAGGTAGGGGCGATCCGGCGGGTCGCCCGAGGGCGGGCGCAGGTAGGGACACCCGGCCGCGTGCCCAAGGGCAAGGCCCTGCCTCGCCCGGTGGCTGCCTCGCCCGGCGGCTGCCTCGCCCGGCGGCTGCCGCGCCCCAGGCGAACACATCCTCCCCCTGTGTTCCCCGTGTCTCCGTGTGCGGTGAGCGGGGGCTGGTTGGGCCGCGCGTCCCCAGCGGGCCTGCCCACAAAAGCACCGTCCCCGGCCGGGGAGGGCAACCGACCGGGGACGACGTGGGAGGAGGCGGGTGCGGGCAAAGCGAACGCCGGCGAACCCACGGCTATACGCCGTCGGCCATCTTCTCATGCACCACCGCGCGGAATCGCTCGCGCACCCCCTCGAAGGGGATACGCTGCAGCACTTCGTCGAAAAAGCCCTCGACGATGAGGCGCTTGGCTTCGGCTTCGGGCAAGCCCCGAGTGCGCAGGTAGAAGACCTGCTCGTCATCCACCCGGCCCAGGGTGGCGCCATGGGTGCAGCGCACTTCGTTGGCCATGATCTCCAACCCGGGGATGGAGTCGGCCCGCGCGCCTTCGCTCAAGATGAGGTTGCGATTGGCTTGATAGCCGTCGGTGTGCTGGGCTTCGGGCGCGACATAAATCATGCCCTGCCACACCGAGCGGGCCTGATCTTTGAGCGCACCCTTGAAGAGCAGGTCGCTGGTGGTGTGCGGGGCGAGATGGTTTTGCTGGGTATCGTGGTCCATATGCTGGTGGTCATCGGCAAAGTAGAAGCCCGACATGTACCCTTCCGCGCCTTCAGCCACCAGATCGATTTCCATGAATGACTTGAGCAAACGGCTGCCCACCGAGCCGAAGATCCAGTTGGCTTGGGCTTGGCGGTGGACTTTGACCCGTTCATGGCTGAAGTGCCACACCTGTTCGCCCCAAGATTGGAGTTCCACCAGACGCAACTTCGCGGCCGGGCCGACGTGCACCTCCATCACGCCCACGTGCAGGCTGGGCTGGTCTTGGGTGGGCGAAGCCCACTCCACAATGACCGTGGCCTCGGCCCCTTCCTCCAGCCAAATGAGGACGTGGTCGAAATGGGCCACACCCTCGCCCGGGCCCCACAACAGCGCGTGCAATGGCTTGGTCAGCCGCACCCCTGCGGGCACGTACACGACCACGCCGTTTTGGGCCAACGCGTGGGCCAGTGCGGCGAACTTGCCCTCGGCTGGGGCTACGACCCGACCGAAGAGGGGGGCCAAAAGGTCGCCGTGCAGATCCTCCGCGGTGCGCAGGTCCAAGAAGATCACGCCCTGGGCGTCGAGATCCGCGTCTGCCCGGCGCAGATGCAACCGGGGGCCGTGGAGCACCAACTCGCCCGCGGGGGCCTCGTCGGCCAAGGCCTGCAGCAAGTCAGGGGTGGGCTCGGGGGGCTCGTCCCCACGGGCCAGCGTCGCGGGCTGGGGCATGCGGCGAATATCGGTGCGCCGCCAAGGCTCGTCTTGGGTCGTGGGCCAAGGCAACGAGGTGAAGATCTCCCACGCTTCGGCCCGCCACGCGCGCACCGCGGGATGGGTGCTGGCGATGGCCTCGGGGCCAAAAGGCAGCATCGGCCCCGAGCGACGACGGGCGCCGCGACGAACGACAACTTGGGTAGGCATAGAAACCTCCGAATCGCAACTTCACAGTCCGAGAAAAAGCAGCGTTTAGCCGATGGAGCCTTCCATCTCCAACTGCACCAAACGGTTGAGTTCCACCGCGTATTCCATGGGCAACTCGCGCACCAAGGGCTCGATGAAACCGGCCACGACCATGGTGGTGGCCTCTTCTTCGCTCAAACCCCGGCTGCGTAGGTAGAACAATTGCTCCTCACCCACCTTGGAAACCGAAGCCTCGTGACCAATGGTGACATCGGGCTCTTCGATTTCCATGTAGGGGTAAGTATCAGAGCGAGAGTGCTCGTCAATGAGCAGCGCGTCGCACACCACGTTGGAGCGCACCCGCTTGGCGCCTCGCTGCACCCGCACCAGGCCGCGATAGGACGCTCGGCCCGTGCCCTTGCTCACCGACTTGGACACGATCTTGCTGGTGGTATCGGGCGCGATGTGGATGACCTTGCCACCGTTGTCGATGACCTGCCCGTCCTTGGCAAAGGCCATGGAGAGGATCTCGCCGTGCGCGCCCGGCTCCAGCAAATAGCACGACGGATACTTCATGGTCACCTTGGAGCCGATGTTCGCGTCCACCCATTCCATGGTCGCGTTGCCATAGACCAAGGCGCGTTGGGTGACCAGGTTGTACACGTTGGTCGACCAGTTCTGAATCGTGGTATAGCGAAAGCGCGCGCCCCGTTTGACCACAATCTCGATCACGCCGGTATGCAGCGAGTCGGTGCTGTAGAGGGGCGCGGTGCAACCTTCCACGTAGTGGGCTTCCGCGCCTTCGTCGATGATGATAAGGGTGCGCTCGAATTGACCAATGTTGGCCACATTCAAGCGAAAGTAGGCCTGCAAAGGCTGTTCCACCTTGACGCCCGGCGGCACATAGACGAACGAGCCCCCCGACCACACCGCGGAGTTCAAGGCCGCAAATTTGTTGTCCTCGATGGGCACCACTTTGCCAAAATACTGCCGAAAGAGTTCCGGATGCTCGCGCAGACCGTCCTCAATGCTCTTGAAGATCACGCCCTTGCTTTCCAACTCCTCCTTGACCCGGTGATACACCATCTCAGATTCGTATTGCGCGCCCACACCAGCCAGGAACTTCTGCTCGGCCTCAGGGATGCCCAGGCGCTCGAAAGTGCGTTTGATGTCCTCGGGCACCTCGTCCCACGAGCGCCCCGCGCGCTCGGCTGGCTTGACATAATACACGATATCATCGAAGTTCAAGCCCGACAAATCAGGGCCCCAGTTGGGCATGGGGCGCTGCAGAAAGTGCCGCAGCGCGCGCAGCCGAAAGTCCAACATCCATTCGGGCTCGCCTTTGAGTTCCGAGATCTTGCGCACCACCTCTTCGCTCAGGCCTTTGGGCGCCTTGTAGACATACGTCTCGGGCGACTTCCAGCCATAGCGATATTCTTCCAGGTCGCGCAGCAAGGCCACGTCTTGCGTCGTCATGGTTACCTCCAGGGGGAAGGGCTGCCGGCCGGGTCAAGCCGCGGAAGCCACGGGCTCGGAGCCGTTGACCCACTGCTTGTAGCCCTCGGCCTCCAATTGGTCGGCCAATTCGGGGCCGCCCGAGGCCACGATGCGCCCATCCACCAAAATGTGCACATAATCGGGGCGGACGTGATCCAGAATGCGCTTGTAGTGGGTGATAATGAGGAAGCCCCGCTCGGGCCCGCGCAGCGCGTTGATGCCGTGGGCGACCGCGCGCAGCGCGTCAATGTCCAGGCCGCTGTCGGTTTCGTCCAGAATGGCGAACTCCGGATCCAACACGGCCATCTGCAGCACCTCGGTCTTCTTCTTCTCGCCGCCGCTAAAGCCGTCGTTCAAGTAACGGCCCGCGAAGTCAGGGTCCAGACCGAGCAAGCGCATTTTGTCCATGAGCAACTTGCGGAACTCCAACACCGAAATGCCGGGGTCGTCGGGGTTGAGGGCCTGGCGCTTGGCGTTGAGCGCGGCCCGCAGAAAGTTGGCCACGGTCACCCCCGGCACAGCCACGGGATATTGAAAGGCCAAGAACAAGCCCAAGTGGGCCCGCTCTTCGGGGTCCAATTCCAGAATGTTTTGGCCTTTGAACCACACTTCGCCTTCGGTCACTTCGTAGGCGGGATGCCCCATGAGCACATACGCCAGGGTGCTCTTGCCCGCGCCGTTGGGCCCCATCAGCGCGTGCACCTCACCCTTGCGCAGCGTAAGATTGAGGCCCTTCAAAATCTCACGCTCCGCGGTGCGGGCGTGCAAGTTGCGAATCTCCAGGGTGTCCGACATAGGACGCTCTCTCCTTGTTGGGAATGGATGATGAATGCCTTGGCGTGTTTTCTGCTGCCCGCCCCCTTGCTGTACCGTCCCTTCCCCGACGAGGGAAGCATGGGGGGCGAGAGACTTCTGCCATGGCCGGCTATCGGCCTCTGCCACGCGGCCCATCCGAACCAGCCGCCAGGTGACGCCATCGGCTTGCCCTGCGGCTTGCTTCGCTATTATACGAGCCCTGGCCCCCGACGTCAATATTTGGAAGAGAAAAATCTAAAAAATCTTGACACCCCCGGAGACTTGGGGTATACTATGGCCCACCACGAGGAAGGGACATGGGTAAAACGCGCGACCGACTGTTACGCCTGCTCTTGACCAAGCCACGGCGCACGGTCAAGGAGTTGGCCGCCGAGTTGGGCATCAACCCTATCTCGGTACGGCATCATTTGACGCGGCTGGAGGCCGAAGGGCTGATCGCGTCCGAAGAAGAGCGCCACGGTGTGGGGCGGCCCCGACGGGTGTACTTCCTCACCCCCCTGGGCCTGGAAAAGTTCCCCTCGCGCTATGTGCAATTCACCGTGCGGCTGCTGCAACAACTCAAGCAGACCCTGCCGCCCCAAATGGTGGGCCAACTATTCACCCAAATGGCCCGTCAAATGGCCGAGGAATACGCGCCGCAAGTCGAAGACCTGACCTTGGAGCAACGCCTGGATTTCATCTCGCACCTCTTGCAACAAGAAGGCTTCACCGTCGAGTGGGAGCGTCAGGGAGATCACTATGTCTTGCGCGAAATCTCGTGCCCTTACTTGCACATCGGCCAAAACCACCCCGAAGTGTGCGCCGTCGACGAAACCCTCATCGCGGCCTTGCTCGACATCCCCGCGGCGCGGGTGCAATGCATCTTAGACGGTGATCACGTGTGCACGTATGTCATCCCGGCCCAAATGCAGGCCTCAAACTTAACCGAGGAGCAAGCGTCATGAGCGACCGCCCCAACGAACCTCAGACCACGGCCACGCCCCAAGACCAAACCACCCCGCCCCAGCCAGGCAGCAACCGCCCCCGCTGGGACATCGAAGATTCCCACCCCGACAAGGTCGAAGAACTCGTCAAGGGGCTCCGCACCGTGGTGGATCCGGAAATTGGGTTGGACATCATCACCTTGGGTCTGGTGCGCAATGTGCGCTTGGACCCGGACAAAAATGAGGCCTTGGTCACCATGATTCTGACCACCCCCTTCTGCCCCTATGGCCCCGCATTGCTCGAGATGGCGCGTCAAAAAGCCGAACAAATCTTGGGCGTACCAACGGCCATCGAGATGGGCACCGAAGTTTGGGATATGTCCATGGTCGAAGACGGCGAACTGCTCAAAAAATGGGGACTCTGGTGGTAATTCCCGAACACAGGCGGGGCAACCACCTTTCACAAGGGAACAGCGCGGGCAGCACGGCCCGCGCTGTGGTTTAACTGGGGTACAATTGCCGGCATGATGGACTCCAAAGACCTGGAGACGCTGGAATATCCCAAAATCTTGGCCCGGCTGGCCGATTTCACCACATTTGAGGCCGGCCGCGCGGCCGCCTTGGCCCTGCGCCCCACCACCGACCTGGACACGGCCCGGCGCTGGCAGGCCCAAACGCGCGAGGCGCGCGCGCTGCTGGCCCGCCACACCGCAGGCCTCAGTCTGGACGACGCGCACGACGTGCGGGACTGGGCCACCGCGGCCACCCGAGGCAAGGTACTCACGCCCGACGAACTCGTGGCGATCCGCAGCACCCTGCGCGCGGCCGAACGGATACGCCGGGTGCTCACCCGCGCCGCGCGCGAGCAACGCCACCCCCCGCGACGCTTGGCCCGCTTGGCCCGACGCCTGCCCCAACTGCCCGGCTTGCTCGGCGAACTGGAGCGGGTGTTCACGACAGACGCGCGCGTGCGCGACCGGGCCACGCCCGAATTGGAGGCCATCCGCCAAGGGCTGCGGCGCACCCACCAAGCCCTGCTGCAAACCTTAGAGCGCATGGTGCGCTCGGCCGAAGTGCGCCCATGGCTGCAAGAGCCCATCATCACCCGCCGCCATGGGCGCTATGTGCTGCCCGTCAAGGCCGAGCACCGCAGCAAAGTGCCCGGCATCGTTCACGACCAGTCGGGCACGGGCGCGACCCTCTTCGTCGAACCCCTGGCCGTGGTGGACCTCAACAACCGGCTGCGCGGGCTGGAGAAGGACGAAGCCCGCGAAGTGCAGCGCATCTTGGCCCGCCTGTCCAGGCTGGTGGCCGCAGATGCCGACGCGCTGCACGCCCTCACCCAGGGGCTGGCCGAATTGGATCTCATCCTCGCCAAGGCCCGCTACGCGGACGCGCTGGACGCGGTCGAGCCGGATCTGCTGCCTTTTCGGCAGGACGCGCCCCCGCCCCACCCGGGCAGTGTCGTCCGACTGTATCAGGCCCGCCACCCCTTGCTGCCCGCCGACCGGGCCGTCCCCATCGATGTGGTGCTCGACGACGACACCTACGCGCTGGTCATCACCGGGCCCAACACCGGCGGCAAGACCGTCACCCTCAAGACCGTGGGCCTGCTGGCCCTCATGGCCCAGAGCGGCTTGCCCATCCCAGCCGCGGCCGGGTCGCAACTGACCGTCTTCGAGCAGGCGTTCGCCGACATCGGTGACGAGCAGTCCATCGAGCAATCCCTCTCCACCTTTTCCGCGCACATGCGCAACATCATTCGCATTTTGCACGCCGCGGGGCCGCGCGCGCTGGTGCTGCTGGACGAATTGGGCGCGGGCACCGACCCCCAAGAAGGCGCCGCGCTGGCCCAAGCCATCTTGGACGCGCTGGTGCGCCGCGGAGTAACCACGTTGGTGGCCACCCACTACCCCGCGCTCAAGGTCTATGCCCATCGCACGCCGGGCGTGCGCAACGCGAGCATGGAGTTCGACCCCGACACCCTGCGCCCCACCTACCGCTTGCTCATCGGCGTGCCGGGGCGCTCCAACGCGCTCATCGTGGCCCAACGGCTGGGGCTGCCGGCGGACATTGTCGAACGGGCCCGCGCGCAAGTGCATCCGGACGACCTGCGCGCGGACGACCTGCTGGCCGACATCCAACGCCAGCAGCAAGCCGCGGCGCGCGCTCGCGCGGCCTGGGAGGCCCGGCATCGCGAGGTCGAAGCCCTGCGCGCGGAACTCCAACGCCGCCTCGAGACCTGGGACGCGGAGCAGGCCGAACGCCTGGCCCAAGCCCGGGCCGCCATGCAGGCCGAACTGGAGGAATGGCGCAGGCGCCTGCGCGCGCTGGAGCGCCGCCTGGCCTTGAGCGGCCACGCGACCGACGCGGTCCGTGAAGCGCGGCAGCAAGCCGAGGCCTGGGCCCAAGAAGCCGAAGCCAGGCTACGCGCGGCCGCGCAGGCCGACCGCGATGCCGCGCAGCCGTCCGCGGAGCCCGTCCCCCAAACCGCCGAAGACCGCCCGCGGCTGGAGGTAGGCGCGCGGGTGGCCGTGGCCCGCTTGCGCGGCCAAGTGGGCACGGTGCTGGCCCTGCACGGCGACGAGGCCGAGGTGCAAGTGGGGCCCGCACACATGCGCGTGCCCGTGGATGAGTTGCGGGTGGTGGGCCGTAAGGAAGCCCGGGCCCGCACCCACGGCCCGGTGGTGGATGTGCGCACCCCGCGCGCGGCCTCGCCGGGGCCCGAGGTGCACCTGCGAGGCCTGACGGTGGACGACGCGCTGGAACGGCTGGAGCGCTATTTGGAGCAGGCCTATTTGGCCGGGCTGCCCTTTGTGCGCATTGTGCATGGCAAAGGCACGGGCACCCTGCGCCGCGCGGTGCACGATTTCTTGCGTCACTACCCCCATGTGCAGCGCTTCGAACTCGCCAGCCCCCGAGAGGGCGACACGGGCGTCACCATCGCGTATTTGGCGTAAAGATAGAGAAAGTGGCAACTAGATGATTAATGTTATTGACAATTACCAAGTTTTGCGCGCGCTTGCTTGCTATTTTTATACCAGAAGACTCTAGTTACATCTCCCAAGGATTTAGAAAACTGCGGTTTTATTCTATCATGCTTTAACATATCTGAACTTAATATAAAAGCCAGATCTTTTAACCTCTTAGAATCTAGTTCTAACAATAGAGTACCATCATACTTCGCCTTTTTGATTCTGATACAAAGTCTATTCAAAACATCTTCACGAGTAGTAAAAGATTCAGCACTCCGACGAAAATGTTTATAACGACTTTGGCGAAAATGGGAAACTACCTGAGTAAGAAATTCGTCATCAGCATAAATAGACACAACCTGGATAATATTCCTTGCAGCATCAGATTTATCTCGATCGCTCATATGCAGGGTTCTTCGCACTTCGTTAAGTATATCCTTGACATCATAGGAGTATTCAGTGTGATACAGCCACCAATATAAAGTAGCATTGCGGCGAAGAGCGCTACCTATCAACAAGAGAAGGGCCTCTCTTTGTTTATCAGGATCAAGAGAAGTAAGAGAGTCTTGATGTTGAAAAATCCATAA